>CAZURK010000211.1:0-27583 GCA_964623055.1 uncultured Pirellulaceae bacterium | reverse complement strand
TTGGGGTTTTTGGGGTAATGAACCCCACCACCCAGGGTTGCGCGACGTTCGTTTCCCTCATGTCGCTCCACCCTGGGCTGGCTTAGGGTCGTCCCTTCGGGACTGGAGCAAGAAAGGGCACAAAGCAATCCGTTCCAAATCACTGGCGGCAAACTGAACACTCCAGGACCGGGCGCAAAGAAGGCCCCCGAAACTTGCCCGATAGACCATTGTACCAGCAACGGTGCGGCTTGTCCCGTTGCGATTCGGTATCGGAATGTATCAGTTTGTATCCGAGACGTTCACGGCGGCGTGTGGAACATCCGAATCCTGCGGAAGGAATCGCACCAGCTCGACCCACTCGGTTGGAAGTGGTGGTGGCGAGGGTAGCACCTCCAGATCGGGATCTTCACTATCCCATGCCTCGTCCAGGCCGGAACTCGGCGGTGGGTCCTCAAGCCACCTGCCTTCGTAATCCAGCACCATGACGCCCAGTTCGCGAGACAATCGCATCTTGGCCGCATAGTAGTTGAGCCAAGCGCTCAAGAAGGCGTTCTGTGCCCTGCGCAAGTCAGCCAGCGCGTCCAGCAGATCCCTCGCTGCGGTTCGTCCAAACTGAGCCGGCGGTCGTCCCGGTTGCGGGGGCACCACAGGCTCATCAAGCTGTAATCGGTTCAGATTGACGCGTCGAATCGCGATCACGACCGAGCGCCGCTGAATCTCCAGGTCCATACGAAGCTGCTCGATCTGTCGAAGCAGCCCGCGGAGTCCACCATGGAGCGAGTCACATGACTGGATGAAGGCGCGACGATTTCGTTGGTAGTCGATCAGCGACTGACGATAGTTGTTCCGCTCCAATAGTCGAGTGAAGGGCGCGTCGAATTCCATTCCCAGACGCATGGTCCCGGCTGGGGCGCGAAAACTCACTGGATTATTTCGCGCCGTTCGAATATCACCACTCGCGGTGACATTCAATACCGACTGCAGAGCGTCGGCGTTGATTTGGATCAACCGCCAACTATCCACAAGTGCCGCCCGCCCATTCATGAAGTCCATACGATTCGCAAGGGCGGTTCTGAATGCCTCATGGGAGTCCATTTCGATTCTCTCGACGCTCACGGCTTCCAGGCGTGCGCGCGCCTGAACGAGGACGGAGCCCTGAACAATGCGCTGGAGGTTACTGAGCCACACGACGCTCTCCTGCCGAGTGACCTTCTTGATTTGCTCAGTGAGTTCGTCAGTCAGCGTTGTCAGGTCGCCGTCCGAAAGCTCGAACTGCTGTGCCGAGTCTGCCAATCCTTCGCGGAATGGCCCCCCGTCTTCTGCGGCGAGATGGCAGAAGCCCCCGAGCCAAGTGACGAGGTCGCGCGCCATGTCGTCCTTGGCTTGCTCAGAGAGTCTATCCCGAAGCGTATTCAGATAGGCCTCGGCTTTCGCGAACCGCTGGTTCAGGTCCACCAATCCTTCAAGAAGTTGTTCTCTGTCCTGTTGGAACAGAGTCCTTTCCTCGTCGGTCATCATTCGTTCGCGAGCCGGCACTGCCTCCTCCAAGCGAATTAGGTCCGGCTGCACATCAGTCAGTTGACGCCGAACCGGCTCGACAAGCTCGGAAGCCTCTGTCAGGATCTGACGAATCGGTTCGACGCCCACATCGACTGGAAGCTCGCCAAGACGAAGTTGCAGTTCGATAATCGAGTCCTCGATTGCGGTTGCCTCGCGGGAGACCAGTTGAAACTGACGAATCAGACTATCGTCCAGTTCAATGGGCAGATCCGGCGGCAAACCGAGCGTGCCCATCTTGTAGCCGTCCAGCGAGTCTTGGAACACATTGTCGAGGACCAGCAAGGCGGCTCGATCGAATTGAATTCTCTGCCGAAGCTGATCAACTTGCTCCAGGTTGATCGCGCCCATACTTAAGTAGGCTACCAGCCGCGCCAGAGACTGCTCTTGAAGACTGATGTTGTCCTCGGCGTTGCGCTTCTGTTGGAGCGTTCGTAATAGACCGATATAGCCGCCGACGCCACCCCCACCGGCGACATTGATAAACGTGCCACCACCGCCCCGCCGCGGTCCGGCGACCCCCAGATCGCCAATTGCGACTCGTGTATAGAAGCCCTGGCGGTATTGATAGTAGGCACGCAGGTCTGCAAGCAAATCACGTTCCGCGCTTGTCAATTGCTCTAACGCAATGCCGCGACCGGCGCCACGAAGCAACGGTTGAACCAGGCTGAAATTGATGATCGAGGAGGTGAAGTTCGTATTGGATCCGGTGAACTCGAATACAAACGAATTGGCGAAACCAACTAGTAGTTCGCCTGCTGTGGCAAAACGGCGATTAAGCTGGGCGTCCGTGTCGACCGCCAGGGTGTTGCTCTCGCCCAAAAGACGGCCGCGGTGATCATACGTGTCGCTGTGGCCACCGAAGAATTGCGTATCCAGCCGAAATCGTTCCCTGCTGACGTCCAATGCGGAGAGGTAAAGAGTCTCCAGTTGGTCTTGGTGGGTCGGTGCGTGCATGTAGGCGAGCTGGAGCGCGGAGTCTACGTCGAGTTTGACAGAGCCATCCTCGCCGAGTTCGACATAGTCGCCCAGCGCCTCGCGCCACCCGGGGTTTTCCAACTCGATCCGATCGCCGTTTTTGTGCCAATGCTTCCAGCCCCTTTTCCCGTCCACGAAATGCATGTGCTGGTGCGAGACTGGATCGTCCGCGGGCATGGGAGGACGATCTGGATCGTAGGGGTCAAAGTACCGGCTACGCGGGTCCATTTCGATGCCGTAGTCAGCCACGCACCATCGCGGATCGACATTCTTCTCGGCGATCGCTTCGTACGCCTCGCGGTCGGCTTGAAGTCGGTATCTTGTGCGCGAACATCCGCCAGCAACGATAACGGCTGATGCTAGCAGAACAAGCACCAGCCACACCGGTCGAGTATGCAGGGCAACTCGCATTGATGAGATTCCAATGACCCGAACGGAGGCGCGGCAATCGAGTCAGGAAGTGCGCAGGTTCCACTTGGTTCCTCCAGGGTTGATTATCGCTATAGGGATTGGGACGACTTTAAGAATTCTGGAAAGGATAGCGGTTGCGCAAAGTGTGCACGTGCATGCGATGCCGGGGATTGGCCTATTTTCCACTTCATTATCGTACGCGGTATCGTTCGGCTCCTCAGCGGTGTGTAGTCAATCAGGCCTGAAGTAACATGTCAGTCCTGGGTGTGGTACTCCGTGCTGGTGCGACGCGGGGCTTCCTCTTGGTACAGTTCCTGCACTCGTTCGGCGGTGATTGCCTGACGATAGATGCGGAAGTCGCCGACGAGGCCCCGGAATGGTTTGTGGGCCGAGGGAATGGCGATGTCGCGTCCTTTGGCATGCAGCCCCGCGGTCATCGTTTCCGGGATCGCGTGGCGACCGTCCAGTTTGCCGTTCAGGTACCAACGCACTTCTCGGGACTTGCGGTCAACCACCGCAACCAGATGGCTCCAGGCGTTGGTCGCAAGCGATGTGGAGGTTGTCGGGCGTACGCTCCGGCCCGCGCCGCGGCCTTCGCCAAGCACCAGCTCGGCCCGGCCATTGTCCAGCAGGTTGATGACCCACCAGTTTTCCGGAAAGGCTTCCTTGCCCAGCAGACGGGCTCCGTAGCCATCGACTTTCACCCATAAGGCCAGGGAAAAATCGTCGTTGCCGAAATGCAGATGCGATGCGTCTGGGATCACAGCGGCACGAGAGGCCCCGTCAGCCACAAGGCAAGTCCCAAAATCACCCTTGCCCCAGCGGCCGGATACCTCGGCGTCATGCCCGCGGCCCGAGCAGTCTCGAGCCAACAGCCCGATACCTTCGTCGAAACGCCAACGCCCGACCAGACCCGGCTCTGCGGCGATCTTGACCGGCGGCAGCACCGCGCGCCAAGCGGCCGGCGACAACGGGGTGCCCGGCCGACGCGAGTCCGCAGACCACAGGCACATGATCTGACCGTTGGCCAAAGCAACATAGAGATTACCGTTGGCAGCCGCCATGCCATCCCAGACCGGCGTGGCCGGCAGAGCCATCTCGGCCAGCACACGGCCATCGGCAGGCGAAACCGCCAACAGGGAGGCGGCGGCCTTGCCATCGAGTGCCGCTTGCGAGGTCAACGGGCTACCGTTGGGACCGGCAACGAGCAAGGCGTCCTTGGTTTGCACCATCGCCCGAACTTGGATCGGTATCCGCTTCCACCAACGGAACTGAACGGAGTGCTTGCCGCTTAGACCCAACTTGCGATACTCTCTCGCCGTCAGATCCAGCGGTACGTCGCTTTCCTTGGCCGCGGCAAACAGCGCCCACTGCCCTCCCGTTTCGGCAATCGGGCGATCATAGCGGTTCTGCCCAAAACCGTAGATCGTATCGTCGCCCTCGACCAGAATGCGACCGGAGGGGAAAAGCGTGCGGCTGAGACGCAGGTCGTAGAACGCGCCCTGGTGAGGCGAGGTGTACATCGGCGCGTACGTCCACAGCCAGCGGTTGGTGGTGTCCGAGCTGAGATACCCGTCGGGACTGTGCAGGTGGGTGACCCGGTCCGGCTTCCGGTTGCCTTTCATATCGAGCACCTGATGCCGCATGAAGATCCTATCGCCGTCGCTCGACAACACATCACTCAGGCAGCCGTCGACACTTTGCTCGTCCAGGATCTCGGAACCATCGGGGTTGCGCGTCGAGAGGATTGTATCGACGACCTTCCGGCCAGTATGAGGCTCCAGTCCGTAAAGACGGATGCCCGCGTCCAGGTAGGACGATCTTCCGGCTGCGAAGTAGACGGTGTTGTTGACGACCAGTACGCTGCCGCTCACCGGCCAGACGGATTCCAACTGCCCGCGCGAGACAATCAGTCGCTGTTCCAGGCTGGCAAAGAAACGCCATACCAGCATTCCGTCCGCGGCTCGAAGTGCATGGACCGAACCGTCCCGACACCCGCACAAGACCAATCCCTCGTGAATCGTAGGCGGGGAATCGATGCGGGCGTCGAAGGTAGAGTGCCAAAGAGGCTCCCCGGCAGTGGCGTCCAGTGCATGTAGCGTGTGGGTGTCGGTCGAGGCCAGATAGACCCGGTTGTCCGCAATCACAGGGCTGGTAAGCGTTCCGCCCAACTCCTTCTGCCAACCGAGAAGCAGCTCTGTGCCCACGCTGGTACTCGCGCGCCCAGAACGCGCCATGTCATGCCGATAGGTTGGCCAGTCTTGGTTGGACTGGAGACTGGAGGCTGGAGGCTGGAGGTCAGAAGCTGAAACTTGGCCGTAGGCGGGGCCACGTTCAAGTCTGCGATCGTCCGGTATCTCGGTAGAACGCGACGGCGGTTCGGAGTTCATCGCCAGGAAGCCGGAGAGCTTGGCTCGCACGTAACAGGCGCAATCGTGCGGAGGGACGTATAACCGTCCGTTGGCAGGCAGGACGCCGAAATAGCAACTCCCGCGCGTCCAATGGTGGGCAGCCACTTTGCCGGTTTCGCAATCGAGAAACTCGATACCGGCCCTGCCGGCGATCACCGTGTTGCCGACTACCTTCATCTGATGGCAACGGTGATGCTGAAAGCGGTAGTTGTACTTGCCCTTGACGCTCTTCTTGATAGCCCCGGTCAGCGGATCATAGGCATTGAAGTCCAGATTGTCGTCAAGCGGTCGCCACAGGTTCATCTTCGTGTCCGGTCCCCAGAGATACCCCTCGAAGCCGAACAGATCGACGGGAACCGAGTAGTTGGACGGGGCGCAATCCGATCTCCAAAGTTCGCTGCCGTCGTCCGCCGAGAGAACGTTCAACTGGCATCCGCCTGCAAACGCGACCACATCGTCGTAGATGATCAGCGACGGGGCAAACTGGGGCGCCAGGACGATGGTCGACTTCTCGGCCCCCGGACTGTCCGGATTGGCTTGGTCGCGGAACTCGATCTTCTGCCCGGTGGCAGGTGACGTCCAGCGCGGGGCTCCGGTCTTGAGATCGAGGCTCTGGATTGCCCGGCCGTTATGGTAGACAACCTGTTGTCCGTCGGCGGCCAGCGTCAGCGGCATAATCATGGCGTCGTCGTGCTCCCACAACGTCTTCCCGGTTTTGGCATCGACGGCCACTATGCGCATGCTTTGGCCCTGGCCGCGCCGGACCTTGGCGGCCGTGTTGGGATTCACCAGGACCACCAGAACCCCGTCGGACAGGTAGAACTCCTCGGCCGGCCCAGTTTGCTCCAGGGTGCGAATTAGCTTTCCGGTTGCGGCATTCAACACGCTGACCGGGGCGAACTCGGCCAGCGGGACGTACACTCGATCGTCGCTGGCGACCAGCCGGCGGTTGACCTGAGCCGGACCGACTTTCTTGCCGCCTCGCGAACCGCCCCAACTAGACAGTTCGCGCCGCCAGAGCTGAATGCCGTTCGAGCCATCGCGCGCGATTAAGGACCAAGTGGGTGTATGGGAGGCAAAGTGCGAATCGTCAAGGATGTAGAACAGGCGACCCTGCGTCGTGAGCAAACTGCTGGTCTTCACCCCCCGATTCCATCGCGGCAACGCCTCCCACTGCAGGAACCGTGGCGGCCCGGCTCGTTGGTCCTTGCTGACCGCGTTACCGGTGGCGTCATAGCGCGTGTGAGACCACTGGTCGATGTCATCAGGCCAAGGCTTTCGAAAAGAGTCGAGTGTCGAGTGTTGAGAGTCGACTGTAAGAGCCACACCGCCCGGTGCGAGAACGCGCGCGATCTCCTCACTTGCCACTTGCCCCTCGTCACCTGTCACTACCACAAGATTCACCATGCCGTCGGCATACGGAAAAAACGGCCCTTCCCAGTGCATGGCGGACACGCGGCCGTAAAGGCGCGCATTGCGAATCCGGCTGCGGACCTCTTCGAGCCTGTCGCCGTCGCGCACCAGCACGTGCACCACCACGTTAGGCTTCTTGGCCAACGATATGGCCACGTCTGCGTCACGGCATCCTGCGTGCACGATCAAACCGCCATGGATACCGGCGTCGGCAAGAATCCGCTCGCCGTTAACCTCGGCTGCAGCCACTGGCGGACGGCCGGGGGCCGCTGGCGACACGTCCGTCTGCGCCCACGCTGGGCGGAGAGCCAGACAACCAGCCACCGCCACCAGCGCAAGCAGTGTGTACATCGTGAGATCGAAACGCCGAATAAATGCGACTCGCAGTATGGCTCGAGATTTCATCAATACCCCTTTCAGACTGCAACTGGGCCAACGACAGCGAACTGCCGGCTTGGGTCGGATCTCGCGCAACAGCCCTGAAGCTAGTCTGGCCGCCGCCGCTCGTCAACCGTCGGTCTGGCGGCTCGTTGTCGTGCATTGTTACGAAGCGTCGCCGCGACGGGTTGCATCGCGGGCCACGGGGCGCAAGAATCGGTGGACCGGGGCGCAGCCCACGATGGTCCTTCCCGATTCGATCCTTTGAAAGGCGGATTTCACGATGACTAAACACGACCGCCAGTCCAGTGCGACCGATACCCAAGCGAGTGCTGACTGTACAGGAGGTGACTGCTGCACGGGCATAAGCCGACGGCAGTTCGTCGCTCTGAGCAGTGCCGCGATTGCGTCGGCCGCAACGTCGCGCCCGCTGCCCACCATGGCGGGGCCGTTCGAGGCAAACGAGTACCTTGAAGCGATCCCGGCCGACAAGAAGCTCGATCCGGCCTGGGTCCGATCGCTGTTCGCTCGTGGCGAGAAACAGACCTACACGGATCGAAAGGCGCTCGGTCACATCGGCATGCCGGTTGGCGGTCTTTTTGCGGGGACGGTCTATCTGTCGGGCGACGGCCGGTTGTGGCTGTGGGACATCTTCAATCGCGACCAGAACGGCATCCTGCCACGCGACGCGTCGTTACCCGACGGGATCGGAGTTGGAGGTAACAACAACATGCGGGGGCTGAACTACTTGACGCCCGCGCCGGTGACCCAGCCATTCAAGATCGGCTTCGCGCTGACAGTGGGCGATGCCCAACTGCCGCTCGACGCCACCGGCTTCGAGCAGGTGACCTTCGACGGCCGCTACCCGATAGGCCGTGTCACCTATCGCGACGCCGACTGCCCCGTTCAGGTGCATTTGGAAGCCTTCTCGCCATTCATTCCGCTTAATGTTGACGATTCATCGCTGCCGGCAACCGTGATGAGCTTCCAAGTGAAGAACACCGGTAATGCGGCGATTGACGTCAGTATCTCTGGCGAAATGCAGAACGCCATCTGCCTGGACACGAAATCGCAACAGACCGGCCAGATCCACAACCGCGTCGTAAACGGCGAAGGCTTCACGGCCTTGGCGTGTTCCGCCGCGCCGCCTGCGAAGGCGGACTCCGATGCGCCACGCCCGGACATCGCATTCGACAACTTCGAACGACCGACGTACGAGGGCTGGACCACCGAGGGTGCCGCATTCGGCGAAGGACCGGTCGAAAAGAAGAATATCCCCAAGTACCAAGGCGACGTCGGCGGCGAGGGTAAGCGGGTCGTCAACAGTCATGCTTCGGCCCCCGGCAACGACGTGCGAGAAAAGGACGGACACGTCGGCACGCTTACGAGCCCCGCGTTCACCATCGAGCGACGATTTGTCCAGTTCTTCATTGGCGGCGGCGCTCACAAGGACCGGACATGCGTCAACCTGCTCGTCGACGGCAAGGTGGTCGCCTCGGCCACAGGCCGCGCCGACAACCGCATGTTTCGCACAGCGTTCAACGTACGGCAATTCGAGGGCAGGGAGGCTCGGCTGCAGGTCGTCGACCAGTTCAGCGAGGGCTGGGGCAACATCGGAATCGACGACATCATCTTCACGGACCGGCCGTTGGAGAACACGGCGATCGAGCAACAACGTGATTTCGGCACGATGACGCTGGCACTGCTCGGCGCCGAAAACAAGAACACTACGGCCGCGGCCGACGTCACGGCAGAAGACGCATCCGCAGTCGCTACCGCCGATCTCTCGGCTGTGCTCGTGGGCCAACTGGGCCGTTCACTGCACCTGGAACCGGGCGAAGAGCAGACTGTCGAATTCGTCGTCGCCTGGCACTTTCCCAACTTTCGCGGCCATGGGGTGGATAACGCGCTGGTGGGCCATTCGTACGCGGCTCGTTTTGAATCGGCCCTGGCCGTCACCCGTTACATCGCCGCTAACTTCGATCGACTCGCTGGCGACACGCGCAAGTGGGTCGAGACGTGGTACGATTCCACGCTCCCTTACTGGCTGTTGGATCGCACGATGGCCAACACATCGACGCTGGCCACGACGACCTGCTACCGCTTCGAGGACGGCCGCTTCTGGGCATGGGAGGGAATCGGCTGTTGTTACGGCACGTGTACTCACGTCTGGCATTACGCACAAGCTCCCGGTCGTTTGTTCCCCGAAGTTGAACGGGTCGAGCGAGAACGCGTCAATTTCGGCATCGGCCAACATGCCGATGGCGGAATAGGCATGCGAACCAAGCTCGCCGGTTCGAATCATCACGCCGACGACGGCCACTGCGGTCGAGTGCTGGGCGTTTTGCGCGAACACCAGATGTCGCCAGATGCCGTCTTCCTGCGCCGGCTATGGCCACGAGTGAAGAGGGCCGTGGAGTTCATGATCCGACGTGACGACAATGCCGACGGGCTGCTCGAAGGCGCCCAGCCCAATACGCTGGATGCCAATTGGTACGGCAAGATCAGCTTCATCAGTTCGCTGTACCTGGCGATGCTCAAGGCGGGCGAGGCGATGGCGACCGAGATGGGCGACGAGCAGTTCGCGGGGCAATGCCGTGAAATCGCCAAACGCGGCGAGAAGTCGATCCTGGAGACTTTCAACGGCGAGTACTTCATCCAGATCGAAGACCCTCAGCACAAGGACAAAATTGGCGTCGGGTCGGGCTGCTACATCGATCAAGTGTTCGGCCAAACCTGGTCGCACTGGGTCGGTCTGGGGCGGCTGTTCGACCGCGACAAACAACTCTCGGCTCTGCGGGCACTGTGGAAGTACAGCTTTGTGCCGGACGTCGGTCCTTTTCGGGACCAATTCGTGCCGGGACGTTGGTACGCAGTGGCGGGCGACGCCGGACTGATCATGTGCTCGTGGCCCAAGGGCGGCAAGAACCCGGCCTTCAAGAAGCACTGGCAGTACGGCTATTTCAACGAGTGCATGACCGGTTTCGAGTACCAAGCCGCTGCGCACATGATCTGGGAAGGTCTCGATCAGGCTGATCTGTTACAGCACGGTCTGGCAGTCACTCGGGCCATCCACGACCGCTACAACGCCGCTTTGCGCAATCCCTACAACGAGATCGAGTGCAGCGACCACTACTCCCGCGCGATGGCCAGCTACGGTGTATTCCAGGCAGCGTGTGGTTTCAACTGCCACGGCCCCCAGGGGCACGTCGAATTCGCCCCGCGAATGGGGCGCGATGATTTTCGTGCGGCGTTTACGTCAGCCGAGGGTTGGGGCACAATCACTCAAACCCGCGACGACAACTCACAAACGAACACTGTAGAAGTCAAGCACGGTCGATTGCGGCTGAAAACGCTGGCTGTCGATGTTGATGGACGAACACCAGACTCGGTCACGGCATTGGTGGGCGATAAGAGCATCTTGGCAACGCTGAAGTTCACGGATCATCTTGCGCGGATTGAGCTGAGCGAGGAAGTCACGCTTGACGTCGGACAGTCCATAACCGTGAAGCTCTCGTAGACCGACGATAGCCAAAAGGAGATATGAGAATGATTAGGAACACCTTCATTTGCGAAATAGCGGCGATCATTGCACTGGTTGTCTTCCAGGGACACCTTGCCGCACAAGAGACTACACGCAGCCGGCCTAATGTCATTCTGATCCTGACCGATGACCAGGGCTACGGCGAGGTGGCTGCGCATGGTAATCCGGTGATCAAGACGCCGAACATGGACGAATTGTACGCGGCCAGTGTGCGGTTGACCGACTTCCACGTCGATCCGACCTGCTCGCCGACTCGCAGCGCCCTGTTGACCGGTCGCTACTCGACGCGCACCGGCGTCTGGCACACGATCAATGGGCGTTCGATGCTGCACCCGGACGAATTGACGCTTGCCGAGACGTTCAAGGCCAACGGATATCACACCGCGATGATCGGCAAGTGGCACCTTGGGGACAACTACCCATGCCGCCCGGAGGACCAGGGCTTCGAGCATACGGTCTGGCATCACGGCGGTGGTGTCGGCAATGGGCCAGACTACTGGCAGAACGACTACTTCGACGACACGTTCAAGGTCAACGGCCGGTGGCAGAAGTTCGATGGCTACTGCACCGACGTCTGGTTCCGCGAGGCGACGAAGTGGGTTGAAAAGAACAAGGATCAGCCATTCTTTTTGTATCTGGCGACCAACGCACCGCATGGACCGTATTATGTCGAGGACAAGTATTCCAAGCCCTACGAAGCGGCGGGGCTGCCAAAGACGATGGCAAAGTTCTACGGAATGATCACGAACATCGACGAGAACCTCGGCCGGTTCCGTTCCCGGCTCGATAGACTGGGGCTGACCGAAAACACGCTGTTGATCTTCATGACCGACAATGGCACAACGGTTGGATGGATCGACCGCAAGTCGGGCTACGAGTACTACAACGCGGGCATGCGGGGCTGGAAGGGGTCGCAATGGGACGGCGGACATCGGGTGCCCTGCTACTTCTATTGGCCTGCGGGAGGATTGAAAGATGGGCGCGATGTCCAGGCGCTTGCCGCGCATATCGATATTCTGCCGACGCTGGTCGACCTGATCGGGCTGGAACAATCGAACGGCCGCCCCGTGGATGGCGTTTCGTTGCGGTCGATGCTCTTGGGCGAGAAGAAGCCGACGCCCCAACGCACACTCTTCGCACACGTGCAGCGGTCGTTCCTGCCGCCGAAGTGGGAGAGGTCCGCGGCGATGACCGAACGTTGGCGCCTGATCGACGGTGGACAGTTGTACGACATCGTTGCCGACCCCGGACAGCAGCAGGACATCGCCGCCGATCATCCCGACGTCGTCAATCGTCTGCGCGACGACTACGAGGCATGGTGGAAGTCGCTGGAGCCGTCGCTTGAACAGACCGTCCGCTATGGCCTCGGCGGTGCCGAGAACCCGACCACGCTGGCCAGCCACGATTGGCTGATGCCCGGCGTCGTTCAAGCCGCTTGGCACCAAAGCCACGTCGAACGCGGATCGCTGATCAATGGGGCGTGGGCGGTCGACGTCGAGCGGCCGGGGACATACGAGATCACGTTGTATCGCTGGGCACCGTATTTGAATAGGCCCATGGGCATCAAGGAAGCTCGCATCACCATCGGCAAAGTCGACACGAAAGTCGCGCTAGCGCCCGACGCAACTAGTGCGGTATTCCGCGTCATGCTCCATAGAGGTCCGGCTATGCTGCAGACCTGGCTGACCCGGCCTGACGGCAAACAGCACGGAGCCTACTACATTCGCGTCCAATATGTCGCTGACGAATGATACAGACACCAAATGAAAGACAACTGCGATGAAGTCCATTCACAACGGTTTGCTTCTGATCACGTTGATGGTGATATGTACGTCGTCGGCGAGCTTAGCGGGGCCGCCTACCGAATCGGAGTCGATTCCGGTGCCTCGTCCTGCGCAATTGGCGTGGCAAGAGGCCGAGCTTGGCTTCCTGGTCTGCTACGAACTGCACACCTTCAACGCGGACCGCTACAATCAGCGCAAGGCCAGAGTCACGCCAATCCAGGACGTCAACCAGTTCAACCCGGAAGAATTGGACATCGACCAGTGGATCCGCGCCGTCAAGGCTGCCGGAGGACGATTCGCGATCCTGACCGCCTCGCACGAATCAGGGTTCCGTCTTTGGCAGTCGGACGCCAATCCCTATTCTCTAAAAGCCGTCCGTTGGGGAAATGGCATGCGGGATATCGTGGCGGAATTCGTTGCCTCCTGTCGAAAATACGAGATCAAGCCGGGCATCTACCTGGGCACAAGATGGAATGCGCGACTTGGCGTCCTTGACTTCAAAATCACCCAGCGATCTACGATCACACAGGAGCAATACAATCGGATGATCGAGAAGGAG
The DNA here is from genome assembly GCA_964623055.1 of uncultured Pirellulaceae bacterium. Lineage (GTDB taxonomy): Bacteria > Planctomycetota > Planctomycetia > Pirellulales > Pirellulaceae > JADHUC01. The sequence continues at coordinate 14,566 of CAZURK010000211.1, read as the reverse complement.
GTCGATGAGATCTGTACCCGTTACGGAGAACTGTTCGAAATCTGGTTTGATGGCGGTGCGTACGGCCCGAAAGCCGGCGGCCCTGATGTGCTGTCGATCGTCGAGAAGCATCAACCACAGACGTTGTTCTATCACAACTACCAGCGAGCCGATGCCCGTTGGGGCGGCACCGAATCGGGAACCGTCCCGTATCCCTGCTGGGCCACGATGCCGTTCGACGGCTTCGCGGGCCACAAGAAGGAGTCGAACGCCAACGGCTTCCGTTTGCTCAAGTTCGGCGACCCGGACGGCAAAGTGTGGTGTCCGGCCATGTCGGACGCGCCGCTGCGAGGCTACCGCGGCCACGAGTGGTTCTGGGAGCCCGATGACGAACGGCTCATTTACCCGCTCGCCCGACTGGTCGCCATGTACGAGCGTTCGGTCGGTCGTAACTCGACCCTGATCTTAGGAATCACTCCCGATACACGCGGTTTGCTACCGGAAGCAGACGTTAAGCGTCTGGCCGAGTTCGGGAACGCGGTCCGTCTGCGCTATGGAACCTCCGTTGCCTCCACATCTGGGGCCGGATACGAACTGTCCTTGACGTTGGACGCTCCAGTCAATTTGGATCGACTCATCCTACAAGAGGAAATCCGCAACGGCGAACGGGTCCGGGAATTCCGAATCGACGCTATGGTCGACGGCCAGTGGCAGTCAATCGCCGACGGGAGCTGTATAGGACACAAACGTATTCAGACGATCACCCCGGTCACCACTGCCGAATTACGGCTGGTCGTTACCGAGGCGACTGCCAGACCCCAGATTCGGAACTTCGCCGCCTTTGCCGTCCAGAAGGCTGGCTAGTTCATGATCTCGACCTTGGTCACCTTACGTTGTTCGCCGGCGATCTCTTCCATGAGTTGTTTGGTGAGCGCGTCCTTGACCGCGTCCTTCGCTTCGTCGAATTTCGCTTCACCCGGTTTGACATCGGTCACCTTGATCAGATGGACGCCGAATTGGGTCTCGACAGGTTCGCTCATCTGGCCCGGGGTCATGCCGAAGGCTGCATCGGAAAAAGGCTTGACCATTTGGCCCCTTCTGAAGAAGCCAAGGTCACCGCCCTTGGCACTGCTGGGGCATGCCGAGTGCTTCTTCGCGGCCTCGCCGAAATCCGCGCCTGCCAGAATCTCCTTTTTGATCGCGGCGATCTTGTCGTTGGCCGTCTTCTTCTCCTCGGCGGTGCTTTCTGCATCGTACTTCAGCAGAATGTGGCTCGCCTTGACTTGCGTTCCGTCAAACTCCTTTTTATTGGCCTTGAAATGGGCTTCGGCCTTCTCGTCGCTGACCTCCGCCTCGGCGAATTTCGCGACCGCCAACTCCGAGGCAATCTGCTTCTTCAGCGTCTCGTCCGTCAGGCCCTGGGCCTTCAGCACCGTGGTGAAGTCGATGCCGGCGTCGGCAACTCGCTTCTTGATGTCGGCAATCGCTTCCTCGACTTCCTTGGCGTCGGCTGTGATTTTCTTGGCCGCAATGTACTGGGCGACCAGACGGCCGCGAATTAGCGACTCGATGATCATCTTACGAAGGTTCGCCATGGCCTCCGGAGGAATCTGGCGGCCACGCAATTGCCCGCGGCAGATGGCCTCGACCTGCTTGTCGGTGATCTTGTCGGTACCTACGATGGCGACGACCTTCTTTACCGGAGCGACCGGAGCAACTTGGGGGTCGGGAGCTGGAGCGGCGGGGACCTGCCCCAACGCAGAAATGGACAACACGTTGACCGCGACCACAACGGCGGCGCATAGCTGGAATTTGGACATCATCGAGTCACTTTCGGCAATAGAAAAAAACGGGCGGGAAAGGGCGACTTGCGGGCGCAAGAGACGCAGCATCCAACGTCAGGACCCGTCCGGCGGGCTAGTTGGGGCGACGCACTCAGGCGGCATCCGAGAAAACTGGACGCCCCAGAAGTTACGCGCAAAGCCGAAGTGGATGCGGTTTCGACGAGGGAGAATCGTTTTGTCGGGGACTCCACCCACCCTGAACAATACGGTGGAGTCAATCAGTACCCTAGCCAGTGCGCAACGCTCAAACAAGCCCCGCAAGAGATTTCGGTATGGGAAGCCCGTGGTTATACTGAGCGGCGACACCACTATGGAAGACTCCATGCACTACCACAGGTTGGCGATAGGCAGGGCCGTGCTCCTCATGGGGTTGGTCATCTGGGGCGCGTTGTTGCTGCCGGGTGAGATGATCGGCGCAGAGGCCGCCTCGCTGCTTCACATATCGGGCAGAGCCTCCGGCAAGTGGACGGGCCGTGTTGGAGGTCCAAATGAAGCGGTCAGCGGGGCTGGGATGAAAGGTGACCGGCATGGAACTTCGATCACGCACAATTGGATGCAGCCGGGCGGCGGTGGAGATGACGCCGCGTGGTTCGTCTTCGATTTGGAGGGACGTTGCGACTTGGATAAGCTCGTCCTTTGGAACTACTTCGAGTTTGGCGGCAACCAACAGCAAAACGCGACCTTACCGAACCGGGGCATTGCAGCCGCCGACATTTACGTCGCCACGGCTGGAAGCGGTGCCCGGATTCCCAACAATGACAGCGGGGCTTTCGACTTCCGGGCCGCCGGGTGGGAACGAATCAAACGCGGGCAGACATTGCACAAAGCGCCGATCGCTCGAAGTGCGGACGACACGACCGGAGCAACCGACGTCATTGACCTGACCGGGCACCGCAGTGTAACTCATGTGGCGCTAACCGGCATGATGCACTTTGGCCCCGACGCCTTTGGCCAGTACGTTGGTTTCAGCGAGGCCAGGATTGTGCCGGTTGTGGGCACTTACATCGAGGATCCCGATAGTCCGCGGGCAAGACTGCGAGCCGCCATCGGACGTGAGGCGAACTTCGACAAGCTGCTTTTCATCAGGCGGTACACGTACCAGTCCACGCACATTTACACCGACCACTACGACGGCAGCACATTGTCGGGCGGCAACTTGTGCGCCTTGTCGCCGGTGGCGCCCGATGGGAAAGTGACCGAGTTGGTCCCGGAACTTTGCGGCGGCATCATCGGGAATTACGATCTGTCCTACGACGCGAAAAAAGTCGTGTTCTCCTTCAAGGCGGCACCAGACAAAGGATACCGCATCTTCGAGGTCGGGGTGGATGGACAGGGGCTGAGACTGTTGACTCGCGACGATCCGGATGAGCAACTCATGTGCGCTCAGTACGGGCACGGATACGATGATCTCGACCCCTGTTATCTTCCCAACGGCGACATCGTGTTCACTAGCACGCGCAGCAGACGGGCCGTGTTGTGTACGCACAATTTCACAAGCACTTCGCTGCACGTGATGGACGCGGACGGCGCCCACATTCGATGTATCTCAGGCAACACCATCAACGAATTCACGCCGACCGTAATGCACGACGGCCGTGTGCTCTACACGCGGTGGGAGTATGTCGACAAAGGAGCCGGCGACGTGCAGAGCCTCTGGTCGATACGCCCAGACGGATCGTGCGCGTCCCACGTTTACAAGAACAACCTGTCCCGTCCCTCGGCCATGATGGACGCCCGCCAGATTCCCGGCAGTAACAAGATCGTGGCCATCGGCGCACCGCACATGCCACTGGCTGTCGGATCGGTGCTGCTGGTCGATACTCACGTCTCTCAGCAGTACGCGACGGCGATGATGAACCTGACGCCGGAGATTGGCCTGCCGCCTCATTTTGGCTGGAAGAATCCTGGGGCGGGTTTCTACGCTACTCCATATCCACTTTCCCAGGATCTGTTTCTGGTGTCTTACTACAACGGGCCGAACCATAACGATCCGGCAGGATATGGCATCTACTTCTTCGGCAGTTCCGGCAAACGTCAATTCGTCTACAAGGACGGCAAATACTCGTGTTTCCGTCCGATGCCACTTCGGCCACGGCCGGTGCCATCCGACGTTGGTGTTACCGAGGCGACTCATCAGGTCTCCGAATGTGACGAGTGCGAAGCCGGAGCCACGCTCTTCTTGGCGGACGTCTACCAGGGAATGACCGGCATCGAGCGAGGGCGAGTCAAGTATTTGCGCGTCATGGAAGATGTGCCTAAGCCGTGGGAAGCTTCGTGGGTTTCTCCTGAGCAGGGCGACAGCATCGGAATGCAGCATCCGGCGGTGAGTCTCGGCGGGCACTTTGCCGTCAAGAAAGTACACGGAATCGTGCCGGTGCACGAAGATGGATCAGCGGCGCTGATCGTTCCCGCACACAAGAACCTCTATTTCCAGGCCCTGGACGAGCATTACATGGAGCTTCAGCGGATGCGGACGTTTGTCAACCTGATGCCGGGCGAGACTCGTTCCTGCATCGGGTGCCATGAATCGCGAAAGCTGACCGCGACTCCTCGCGAGTCCTCGCCTTCGGCCTTGAAGGAAGCCCCGCGAAATCTCGTTCCCCAACCGGGCGATACTGGCCCGCGTACCGTCCATTATCCGACCGACGTGCAACCAATACTCGATAAGCACTGCATTTCATGTCATGGTCCAACCGCGCCCGCCGCGAAACTCGACTTGTCCGGCGAGCTTACGACCCTCTTCAACCGATCCTACGAGAACCTGATTGGCCGAAATATGGTCAACAAGATCGACGTTACACCGCGCGACGCCTTCATTCCCGCCGTCCCACCGCTGACGTTCGGTTCACACCGCAGCAAAATGATCGAGAAAATCCGGCATAAGGGCAGCCCGTGCAACATGAATTTGACGCTTGACGAATTCGTCCGACTGGTCACCTGGATTGATGCCAACGCACCGTATTACGGCATCTACGAGGGAAAGAGAAATCTGAAGTGGAAAGGCGCACCCGGATTTCGTCCAACTCCGGTGGCCTCCCAATAGCGGACAAGGTCCAGCCCCATTTCAAGAACTGAGGAGACGTGGCCAGTCGTTTCCAACTGGTGGTGGATCGCCTTAAGGGCACTCCATTCGGAGAATTGCCTATATGAGCCTATATCACCGACGTGGTGTCATTACCAGGCAATCAACATGCTTGCCGAAAGGCCCTATAGGGGTGGTGCCGGTTTCGCGGCGGAAGACTCTGGCGAAATGCCTCAATGTGGCAAAATCGCTTCGCTTGGTGACCATTTCGATCGTCATGTCGGTCTCGCGCTGACCTTCATGACTGTCTCGGTTTTTGCTGCTGAACCGAGACGCAAGCAGATGACGTGGGACCAAGCGATCGCCGATCCGGCTGCGGCGCATCTGGCCCGGCCCAGCCAGGTTCAGTACGACTGGCAGGAGATGGAACGGGCCATGTTCATCCAGCTTGACCCAGCGACGCATTAACACAGGGAGTACGACAACGGCACCACGCCCATGGAGGAACTCACATTTGAAAAGCTGGATGTCAACGAGTGGTGTGAGGTGGCAAAGTCCTGGGGTGCCCAGGAGGTGAACTTCATGCTGGCGCACAGCGGTGGGTTCTGCACGCATGGTTCCGATGATACCCCGGTCAAGAACGGCAAAGAAGCCACCAAGATCACAGCCGTACGCTTGAAAAAACTGCATGAGCGACTGGGCAGCGATGACGTGGTGGAAATCTGGCTGGACTTGCCGCGCTTTCTATCGGTGGGCAAAGCGGTCAAGGAATACTCCCCGAATGCGGTCATCCAGGCGGTTGGCTGCCCGGAACCGTTGCCAACGATTCGCTGGCCGGGAACAGAATCCGGTACGGTGAAAGACCCATGTTGGTCAACGACGAACAGATCGAACCTTGGCGGTGCGCCGCTGGCACTATCGACCTGGGGCTTATGAGCATCGCTTGACGCTTGACCAACTGATGAACATCTACGAGAAGTCGGTCGGCCGCAACAGCTTCATTATCCTGAACTGTGCCCCGCAAAAAGATGGCACGATTCACCCGGACGACAAGAAGCGGTACAAGGAATTCGGCGATGAGATCAATCGCCGCTTTGGACACCCCTTGGTCGTGGTGGAGCAGATTCCGGGCAGCGAAGTGCTGCTTGACCTGGATGGCATGAAGACCATCGACTACCTCGATCTCTGGGAGGATTACCGCTATGGCCATCGTATCCGTGCATACGTGATCGAAGGTTTCGACGGCCAGGAGTGGGCCAAGGTACTGCACGCTTCGTCGAGCCATGATTGCCCGCAATTCCGTCTTGGATTCGCCATTCGGCTACTCTCTGCTAGCCGCGAACCGACTCTGTTGTGCAGAAGCACCAGAGATTTCCTGCGTAGTCATGAACGAAAAGCAGGTTTCCTGACATCGCCGGGGCTGTCTTGACGGGTGTCCCGAGCCGGTGTTCCCAGACGACCTTGCCGTTTTTGTCCACCGCGCGAACCGAGGTATCGTCGTGGCCGAAGTAGGCCAAGTCTCCAGCGACCAGCGGCGTGGAACTCCCGGCCAGCACGTGGCGGCGAGACCGGACAAAACGATCGGCTTCCTTTCCGCACTCGACGGTCCATACCACTTTCCCCGTGGCCAGGTCGACGGCCGCGGGCTTCGTGCCGTTCATCAGCACAAAATCGTCCCAGACGACGGGGATTGGCTTCTGGTAGCCGTTGTTCGCCACGCCAGCGTGCCAGAGCTGGCGGCCAGTGGCTGCGTCGACGGCTTTAACACCGCCTTGTGTCGCATAGAGGAATTTGCCATCGACGACGATGCCGGCGGATGTCGAGCGTGATGTCTCTTCCGTTCTCCAGACGACTTCGCCGCCCGGAATCCTCAATGCGACCGCGCCGCCGCGGCAGGCGTTGTACATCACGTCGTCGAACACTGTGGCAAAGGCCGCGTAATAGCCAACGTTTCCATCGAGTTGTGCCAATGGTCCACCCGTGGCGTAGTTCAACAAGAATTGCGGCTTCTGCCAATCGCTAACCAGTAGTCCGTGCGGTGTCGGCAACGGTGGAGCCTGATTGATCGCCAACGGGCGACCCAGCCGATCGACCTCTCGAAGCGGCCGGGCCCACAGCGTCTTGCCGTTGGCTGCGTCATACGCCACGATCCAGCTTTCGGCAGTCACGGCGAAGACTCCGTTGTCATGGACGGTCACCGTCCCGCGGAAATCGCCGAATTCTGATTCACTGCGCCATACTTCCTCACCCGTTTCTGCGTCCAGACACAGCACACCGGCTCCAGGCGACCCCGCGTTCGGATTGGTGACCGCCACGTACACGCGTCCGGCCGCAACCGCCGGCGAACTATGCAGAACGTGTACGGCGCCCGTGTGTTTGACCCACAGCGGATAGAGTGGCACGTTGGGGCCGTTTTCAAGGCATCGTGGCGGCTGTCCGGCGAGAACGTTGGGGAAGTCGCCGATGGCGTTTGGCTTCGCGAATTGCTCGGGTTTGACAAGCACTGTTTGTCGACGACGCCATACTTGGCCGGCAACGTCCGTCGCTTCAAGCTCGATTGTCCACTGTCCGGGCGACGTCGGATCGAATATCCCGTGCCACGACCAGTCTCCTTTCGAGGTAAGCGGTCGCGTTTGTATCTTGCGGTCGGGTGCAACGATCTGGCAGCGCACCGACGCGACCTTTCGAGCGGTGTCATAGGCCAAAACAACCAGCGGCTTTGGCCCGAGGATTGTCGTCGGACCCGGAGCACATGCCTTTAGACGCCGATACTGCCCAGCAACCCGAAGCTCCGATCGAATTCCACCCGGCGACACGTGGACCCGTCGATAGGTCCGCGTGTATGCTCCCCAGTCGCGACCTCGTGCCGGAGCGCAAACCAACACAGGCACGCCGTTCCGCCTGCCGGCCATCACCACGTGCCAATGGGCGGCAATCTGTGCGATGATGTTGACGCCTTCAGCACGGCGCTGATCGAACCACGCGGAATCAAGCGGATAGTGGCCGACAACGATCACAGGCATGCCTTTGGGAATCGCTTTCAGGTCTGCCCGCAGCCAAGCGTCATGTCGCTCGCGCGCCTTCGGTCTCAGGTAGCCCAATTCGGACACGAACTGTACGAAATGCACGCCGCCGTAATCCCACGAATAGTTAGGTGGGCCGATGCGCAACTCGAAATTGACCGAAGAGCGAGGATCGTAACAATTCCCGTCATGGCCGCCAAAGCCATCGTACACGTCGATTTTCGAATCGCGCCGGATGCAATCGTACATGTCCCATTCATAGTGCGTTCCGTTCATCGTCAAATCGCCCGCCGTTACCAGAAACGCCGGATCACCGGCGGCCGACGTGATTTGCGCGTAGTCTTTGGCGATCGCGATCATCTCGCCGGGCTGCGTGAACTGACTGTCGCTGGCCGTGATGAAGCTGAATTCTTCGCGTCGCGAGCCGGGATCGTCGACGAAACCGAAGTCCGCAAGATATTGCGTTTCCGTAGCGTCGAATCGGATGCGAAGCATTGGCCGCGATGTTGGTTTAAAGCCCGTCGGCCGTGTTGCCACGATGAACCGACAATGTGGCTCGTCCGGCATCTCGAACATGAACTCAAACGTACCATCCTCGTTTGTATGAAGGACGCGCTCGCCATCGGTCACCAGCACCTTCGACAATCCCTGTTCGTTCTTGTCGAAGCATTGATTTCGATTGTCATCGCGAAAGACTCTTCCTGTGACGCTGACCGTCCGGGGAACCGGTCGTCCGAGCGGAGGCTCCGGTCGCCGAGGAAGATCACGCGTTGCAGCGACGAGTTCCTCGTCGTTGTAGCCACGCAGCAACTCCGCCGCCGAATGGACATTCAGCGCAGCGTCTTTCGCGGCAGGCGCTGACGTTATCGGTTGCTCATCCGCCCATGCACTGACTGCGGAAGACGCCAACAGGATGACCGGAGACACAACGTTCCAGAACGGTTTGGCGTTGATCATGCTCGTCAAACGCTCCATTTTTGATTCTTCGCAAACGCTATCTGCCTGAAAGTGAAGACGACGACCGCGCGTCACCACGGGGCTCGTCCCTATTACAGCAGAATCCCGGTGACAGTGCCACACGACTGCATTCCGCGCTCCCTATGCCTCCATTTTCATTCGGTGCTATTCCACGGTCGATGGAGAACGTGGTGCCAACCGGAGCACGTACGGCGCGGTGCCCAGGACTGCTCCAGACCCTCGGCGTCGACGCGGCGGCGCAAACACTCGCCGATGTGCCCTTCGGCCAGCGCACACAGCACTTGACGTTGCCAACCGCTGGGCGGGACAATGATTCCGAGTTTTCGTAATCGAAGCGTGAACGGAACTTGCCCGTCGACCGGCGCTGAAACACAATGTAGCGCGGAGACGCGAATCCGTAGCGCCATGTCAGTCCCGACTCCGGCATCTGGCCGGCCATGTAGCACGGAGACCCATTATGAAGTCGATCCTGCTTGCCTGCCTGTCAAGTTCGATTGTCGCGGTTGTCCTCGCGAGCGGTGGTGGAGCCGCTTGCGCCGAAGAGCCTCCGGTCGCCAGCCTGACGATCCGTGCCGATTGGTTTGATCGTGGCAACGTGCGCGTCAGCGTGCCGGGCCAATCGTATGCCGACAAGTTTGCGTGTATCTGGAATGCAGGCGTGCTGCCTAACCAGTCGGGGTACGACATTGATTTTCCGGTTACGGCCGAGTACACGTTCGTGGCTTTGTACACGGCTGCAGGGTCACGACCGGTCGAGATCTACCTGGACGGTCAGAAGGTGCACACCGGTTTTGCTTCGGTCACTGGAAGCTGGCAGACCAGCAGCGCGAAATGGGAAACGCAGCTCAAACTGCGCGTCACGCAAGGCAAACATACGATCAAACTTCTCTGCCCTGGGCCTTGCATGCCGCATATCTGTGCCTTTCGCATGGAGTCACCGGTTCCGTTCCCGCAGGGATGGAAGCTTGAGCGGCCAGCCGCACGGAGCAGAATGCGAAGCGTTCCGGCACCAACCAATTCTGGTCATCTGATCCCCGAAATACCGCTGCTGAGCGAGTTGGACAGCGGCCTGAATGTCGAAGTGGTCAAGGCCGACCAGTACGACTACGTCGGCACCGAGTCCACCAACGAGTTACTGATGGATTATCAGCCGATCGACGCAACCGCACTGCGAACGCCTTGGGTGGCGCGGCTCTCGCTCACCGTCGACGGCGGCTCGGTGCGGCAAGCGGCGCTGAACCTATCGCCGCAGCGGTTGCGTGAGATGCTTCGCCGCATTACGGCCATGATCGACGACTTCCGCACCATGGAGGACGTGGATCGGCAATATCTTCAATCCGAGCGAGATCGGTGCGCCGAGGTTGTATCCGAATTGGAGGCCCTGCTCGATCGGCCGGACAGCAAGGCCAGGTGGGACAGTTTCTGTCAGCTCTATCTGGATGGTTTTCGGCTCCAGCGACGCGTGGCGCTCGGCAACCCCTTGTTGGACTTCGATCGCCTGCTGCTGGTCAAACGCAGCGCGAACAGCCCGCGGCTTGGGCTACCGCAGAACTGGCAGAGCAACTGCGTGCTGCCCACAACCGGCTTTGACGACGAGATCGACGTTCTGTCGCCGGTCGACACCTCAGGCGAGCTGGCCACGTTGTACAGGCCCGATGGCCCGCATTTCGTCGGTGACGTGGATCTGCACTTCGATGCCGATCGACTGCTGTTCTCTTCTATCGGCGAACACAACAAGTGGCACGTGTTCGAGATCAATGCCGACGGCACCGGCCTGCGTCAGGTGACGCCCTCGCTGCCTGACGTGCACAACTATGATGCCTGCTATCTCCCTGACGGCGGTATCATGTTTTCGTCCACTGCCTTCATGGCCGCGGTGCCGTGCGTGAACGGCAGTACGCGTGTGGCCAACTTCTATCGCATGGAGCCGGACGGCACGATCCGGCAATTGTGCTTCGACCAGGAGCACAACTGGTGTCCCGTCATGCAAGAAAACGGGCGAGTAATGTACCTGCGATGGGAGTACACTGATACGCCTCACAGCCACGACCGCGTGCTGTTCAGCATGAACCCGGACGGCACCGAGCAGATGGAATTCTATGGCAGCAATTCGTATTGGCCCAATTCGTTGTTCTATGCCCGGCCGATCCCACGCCATCCAAGCATGTTTGTGGGCATCGTGGGCGGGCATCACGGCGTGCCGCGCATGGGCGAGATGGTGTTGTTCGACGTCCGCCACGGGCGCCGCGAATCGGGTGGAGCCGTGCAGCGGATTCCTGGGCATGGCAAGAAGGTCCAGTCGGCTACCGACGCGCGCTACGAATCGACGTTGATCGTTGACAATCTGGTGGACAACTCCTGGCCCAAGTTTCTCCACCCCTATCCGCTGAGCGAAAAGTACTTTCTTGTAGCCTGCCAACCGACAGCCCAATCGCTGTGGGGTATCTACCTGGTCGACATTTTCGACAATATGCTGCTGATCAAACAGACGCCCGGCTACGCACTGTTGGAGCCGGTACCCTTCCGCGCCACGCCCAAACCGCCGGTGATTCCGTCCAAGGTGGATTTGGATCGTGAGGACGCCGTGGTCTTTCTTTCCGACATCTACGCCGGCGACGGTTTGAAGGGCATTCCTCGCGGCGAGGTCAAGCGGCTGCGACTGATCAGCTACCACTACCTGTTTCCTGGCATGGGCGGGCCGCAGGGTGTGGTGGGAATGGAGGGTCCGTGGGACATCAAGCGGATCGTGGGCACCGTTCCGGTCGAACCGGATGGATCGGCCGTCTTCCGCATACCGGCCAACACGCCGATCGCCGTGCAGCCACTGGATGCCGAAGGTAGGGCCCTCCAGTTGATGCGGAGCTGGTTCACGGGTATGCCAGGCGAAGTGCTATCCTGCGTGGGATGCCACGAGAGCCAAAGCAGTTCGCCGCCGGCCAAGTCTTCTCTTGCCGCCAATCGAACACCGGCGGAGATCGAACGTTGGTACGGCCCCTCGCGAGGTTTTAACTTCGAGCGCGAGGTGCAGCCTGTGCTCGACAAGTACTGCGTCGCTTGCCACAACGGCGCTGCGGGCGACGACGGCCAGACGGTGTTCGATTTGCGCGGCCTGGAGAGAATCACCGACTACACCAGTGTGTATCACTACGGAGCGCACGACGCGGGACATTTTTCGACCTCGTACGTTGCGCTACATCGCTTCGTGCGGCGGCCGGGGCTGGAGAGCGACTACCACATGCTCATGCCTATGGAGTATCACGCCGATACGACACAACTCGTGCAAATATTGGCCAAGGGGCACTGCAACGTCAAATTGGATGCCGAATCCTGGGACCGGCTGATCACATGGATTGATTTGAATGCCCCGTACCACGGCACGTGGACCGAGATTGCCGGTGCCGATCGGGTAAAACACTTGGCTCAGCGGCGCCGGGAACTGCTGAAGCTGTACGCCAACATGGACAGCGACCCCGAGTCGGAGGCGAATCCGGCGCCACGACCGAAGATCGACCCAATCACGCCCGAGCCGGTCTCCCTCCGCGGGCCGACGAAAGTCGATTGCCCGAACTGGCCCTTTGACGCGGCCGAGGCGAAGCGGCGGCAGGAGGCCCTCGGCTCGCACGGACGGACCATCGAACTGGCCGAAGGCATCACTATGGACCTGGTCCTCGTCCCGCCTGGCGAGTTTGTGATGGGTTCGGTCGATGGACATGTCGACGAGCTACCGCTTGCGCGCGTGAAAATCGACAAACCGTTCTGGATGGGTCGTCTGGAGGTAACCAACCAGCAGTTTCGTCCGTTCGACCCCTCGCACGACAGCCGCGTGGAATCGCGATTCGCCATGCAGTTTGGCGTGCGCGGTTTCTACGTGAACGGACCCGAGCAGCCGGTGGTGCGCGTCTCCTGGCAACACGCCATGGCCTTCTGCGAATGGCTCAGCCACCAGAGCGGCCAGCGATTCACGTTGCCCACCGAGGCTCAATGGGAATACGCTTGCCGAGCCGGCACCGACACACCGTTCTACTACGGCGATCTGGAGACGGACTTCACCCAGTTCGCCAACCTGGCCGACGCCAAGCTCAGCGAGTTCGTCTGCCATCCGTACAAGAAACATCGCGAGCCGTACGCCAATCCCAGCAAGTACGACGACTGGATCCCCAAAGACAGCCGCTTCAACGATGGTGGCTTTATCTCGGAAAAGGGCGGCGTTTATCAGCCGAACGCCTGGGGGCTGTTGGACATGCATGGCAACGTGGCCGAGTGGACTCGTTCGGTCTTTCGTCCGTATCCCTACCGCGCCGACGACGGCCGCAACGACCCGGCTGCCGCCGGCGCCCGGGTCGCACGTGGCGGTTCCTGGCGCGATCGTCCGTCGCGATCTCGAAGCGCCTTCCGCCTGTCCTACCGGCCCTACCAATCAGTCTACAATGTCGGATTCCGAGTGGTTTGCGAGGTGGAAAACGGGCAGGCTACAATTGCGCGTCGTTCCCCTTAAAACCACGCAAAGGAGGCACACACTCATGCCGCGTAGCCGTTTACTCGTATCGCTGTTCCCTCTATTCGCAGCCGCTACAATCGTGCTGACAGCCCGACCGAGCCGCGGCGACGAGCATCCTACGATCGACACCGATTCGGGTTGGCGGACGTTGTTCGATGGCACTGACCTGAAGGAGTGGACCTGCCGCGCGACCAACGGCAAACCGACGGGCCAGGCCAATTGGGTAGTCGAAGACGACACGATCGCTCGCCGCGGCGGTGGTTACCTGTGGTCGAACAAGCCGTTCGGCGACTTCATCCTCGACCTGGAGTTCAAAGTGGCATCAGGCACCAACAGCGGCATCATCTTTCGCCACAAACCCGACCCCACGGCGAAACGCTACTGGTGGAACGGCTTGCTGGAGATGCAACTGCTGGACTCGGCCGGCAAAGCCGAACCGGGCATGCACGACTGCGGTGCCTTGTACGATATGGTCGCTCCGAAGCGAAACGCCATGAAGCCAGCGAATCAGTGGAACCGAGTGACGATCACCGCCAAGAGTAGTCGCATCCGAATCGTGATGAACGGCCAGGAGATCATCGACGCCAACTTGGACGACTGGTCGGAGGCGAACAAGAACCCCGACGGCACGCCCAATAAGTACCACAAGCCGATGAAAGACCTGTCACGTTCGGGGCACATTCTGCTACAGGAGCACGGTGGTCCCGTGTGGTTCCGGAATATCTACATCAAGCCTCTGGATTGAGAGGGCCGTGGCTGGGATAGGTCACGCGTTTCTCACCAACTCGATTCCTTGCCCTGTCGCGAGATTGCGCGAGTACTGTTTCTTCTCGGGACTGTCCCAGTGTTCGTGAACGCCCAGGCTCGTTAGTCTCTTGCCGTCGCCGTCGGGGGCGTATCGGGTTTTGGAAGGAGGTTTGTGGGCCAGCGCCGCTTCATGAAGATAGTTGTCAACCGCTCCGAACATCTTGACGGCGGTTTTTTCGGCCGCGAACAAGTCGACTCCAACCGACTCGATCGCTACCGGGTCCAGCGACGCAAAGACGCTGGCCGTCCAGTGGTCATTGAAGGGCGAAGACTCCCACTTCTCCGGCGCCACGCTCTGGTGCGGAGCGGCGTAAAGGGCGTCGATGAGATAGAGAATCGTCTTGCCGCCGAAGTCTTTGTGTCCCATGAAATCAACGATCGCGTTGTATGTACCCATGGGACGCTTCGTGACCGT
>CAZURK010000210.1:0-27936 GCA_964623055.1 uncultured Pirellulaceae bacterium | reverse complement strand
CGCAAGTATCCCCGAGAGGATTCGAACCTCTAACCTTCGGCTCCGGAGGCCGACGTTCTATCCAATTGAACTACGGGGACGCTTTGGCCTTGTCGGGCTATAAAGGAACCTAACGATTGTCTGGTGGTCACGCAAGTGGACAGTGTGTTCGGGCGAGGATCTGGATGGTTGCCTGTGGTCGAGGTAACATCCTCAATCCTCGTCCGTGGTGTCTGCTGCTTGGGCCTCAGATTTCTCCCTCAGGAACCGGGCGCGTAGCAAATTGCCATGCTTCTGCGGGGAATCGTCCAACAGCAGTTCGCTTCGCGCTTTTTGTAGATCTCCCAGCGCTTCGTAGACACGGGAGAGGTTGTAATGGGCGCCAGCGGTCCAGGGGCCGTCTTCGGCTGCCTCCAGGGTACGTACCTTTAGCCAATCCCGTGCGGGTTCGTACCGGCCTGTTTCGTAGTGGATCAGCCCTAGCCAGTAGCTCGCGTTGCGTTTGGCGCGTATGACAATCATCTTATGGGCCGTTAGCTTTACTTGCCATTGCAGCTCGTTTTCTCGGTCGCGTTCGAGGCCCATTAGCTTCTGGATCTTTGGTGACGTTTCGATTCGATCGATGTCCGCCTGTGGCACGTGCGCAGAAAAATAGTGAGCCTTCGCACCAGTCTTTTGGCCCTCATTCTCAAACTTGCCTCGAAGATGCAATTGGCGTCCCTCGATCAAGGGTGTCCGGCCCTCGAAAATCCACTCGTCCAACATCAGCCGCTTCATCAATTCCGGGTCTTCTCGCGATCGTAGACCGAGCGCTATTCGGTAGATCCACGTTTCATAGGGCGTATGCCACAATTCGACATCCGCAAGTCCGTCGCATCGGCGCAGGCGTTCGGCCAATTCCGAAGGGTTGACTGACAGGATTAGCTGCTGGCCGGTTGTTATCTGCGAGCCGAGCAACTTCATCCGGCGGGAAAGAGAATCAGGCGAAGCGTCGATCAGGGCGGTTATCTTGTCCAAGTCGGCCTTTGCCGGAGCATATGGGTACGCACTGCCAGCATCCAACGCGCTCAACAGATCCCGGTCCTCGCGCACTTGCTCCAACGTGGCGATGCCGACGCCGCCGGGCCCGGGTATCGGCAGCCCCAACTGGGCGTCGAACAAGTACAGTTGATCGTCAATCAAGGCAGCCGGCAGCCAAGGGTACGGCCGCGGCGTTTGGGCGTCGTCGTCCATCGCCAACATAACGACGTCGATTCGCCGCTGTCGGGCAAGCTGGATGAACACACGCGCACGCTGCCAGGCGTCGCCCCGACCGAACAGCAGCGTCTGCCAGGGAAACGTTGTGTAGCCCGGCCCGGCCTTGGCCTCCATCAGAGGCGAGACCGCGCTCGATGTCTCGCTTCCCCCTTCCGAACTCGGATACGGTAGAATCTCATCCAGTTGGATGTTGCGAACTGTCCAATCAAAAAGTCGCGCGGCCACGGCCACCTCGTAGGCGTGCGGCTCGCCTCGTGACGCCTCGACTTGGTCGAGCCAATCCTCGATCCCCAGATCCGTTGTCTTTTGCGTGACCCATTCGGAGATGCTCTGCATCCACGACGCCTCGCGCAGGAACAGTACGTCTTCGGTCGTGAACTCGCCTTTCGGAAGCTGTGCCAAAGGCGGAATCTCTCGTAAGTTGGACGGAAGTCGGGCGATCATGGGATCTTCCTGCCATTGGACGTCTTTGTCCAAATCCTCGGTCCAACGATTCAAGTGATATGCCGTCTGCAACATTCCTTTTTGCCGGTCGAACTCCTCGAGTCGACTTAGATAGTCCATCGCCAGAGAAAGATGATCCTGTTTCGGTGTCACGCCTCCTGCCGATGGGCCCATACCGGCGGGGGGCTGTTCTTGACAACCCAACATTAGCAGGATAACCGCCGATAGGCACGTGACGGCGACGGTAGTCAGAGCGAAATTCTTGCGGTTCATTGCGAGGTGTACACTCCAAAAGTGAAATATCCGCACAGCCGTTAGCTACTGAAACTCTGGACGGTCTCACGGATTTTGACAATGCGTTCCAATAGCCCTGCAAACTGGTCTAGAGGCACCATGTTGGGACCGTCGCTGAGCGCCGCGTCCGGGTCGGGATGAGCCTCGAAAAACAATCCGTCCACGCCGATCGCGGTCGCCGCGCGCGCCAGCGGTTCGACCATCTCACGCTTCCCGCCGGTGGTGCCACCCAGCCCACCTGGCTCCTGGACACTGTGCGTGGCGTCGAAGACGATCGGCGTACCAAGCTCGGCCATTTGCGGCAAGGCTTTCATGTCGTTGACCAGCCTCCCGTAGCCGAAAAACGAGCCTCGTTCGCACAGCAATATATTCTCGCATTCCGATGCCACCAACTTGTCGACCACGTTCTTCATGTCCCAGGGTGCCAGAAACTGACCTTTCTTGACATTAACCGCGCGGCCGGTGCGAGCAGCGGAGGCGAGCAAATCCGTCTGACGCGCGAGAAAAGCCGGAATCTGTACCAGTTCACATACTTCGGCGACTGGCGCCGCCTGATGCGATTCGTGAATGTCCGTGGTGACAGGCACGCCAACTTGCTCTCTTACCTTGGCCAGAATCCGCAGCCCTTTTTCGAGCCCTGGCCCACGGTACGAGTCGATGCTGGTCCGATTCGCCTTGTCGAATGACGCCTTGAACACGAATTGCAGCGGCAACGATGAAACGATCTCCTTGAGCCGCTCGGCAATGGAAAGCGTCAATGGCTCGTTTTCTATCACGCAAGGTCCGGCGATCAGCAGCAGATCTTGCCCTTTGCCGCACAAATACGGTCCGACAGCCACAGGGTTGTTGGGCACTGGTTCTTCCCCGTTAGAGTTTCTATTGCTTACCGCCGTGCCAGTCTTCCGGAACCAGCAGCGTCAATCGTTGTGGTAGTACCTCGATATCAACCGGCAAGTAGCCGCCGAAATCGCCGTCAATCTGGTACGGAACATGAGCGTCCGATTCGATGCGAATCCTCGGGGATCGTAACGTCACGCAATCGTCCCAATTTTGGTGGCGTCTCATGACCACGCCAGCCAAGTATTTCAGTCCCTTCCAAAGCGAGCCCTCTTTGAAAGTACACACGTCCAGCCTGCCATCGGTTCCGTCAGCGTCGGGTGCAATCCCCAGCCCCATGGCGTAACACGGCAAATTGACCACAAAAGACCATTTAGCTCTGATTTGCGGCTCCGTGCCAGCCGACGACTCCTCTAAGTCCGAGTATATCCGCAGTTCCGGATACTCATAACTACGAATCGTTTCGAAGATTGGTTTTACGTAAGAAAGTCTGCGGATGTGACCGCTACGCTGCTGCTCCACGCGCCGCACCACCGCTGCGTCGAATCCAGCACTCAGCATAAGCAGGAGGACGCGATCGTTGGCCTGGGCCGCGTCCAGACGGACAAAAGCGCCACGCTTGATAATCCGGCAGATCCTCTCCGGCTTGGCTGTCAGGTTCAGGTATTTCGCCAAGAGGTTTTCGGTGCCAAGCGGCAATACGATGACCGGAACCGTGGCTGGCGTGCGATTGACGACCAACGAAACCGTTCCATCGCCGCCCGCCGCTACTACGGCTCGGAGTGAGCCGTTTTCCAGCTTCGCGGCTGCGGTCTCCGCCAAATGGTCGATGTCGCGTGTTATTTCAACGCAGTAACCCTCTTCGCGCAGCATCCCGACGGCTTGCTCGACAACCGACTGGCCCGACCGCGCTCCGGCTTTCGGGTTCACCGAAACAAGCACATCGGTAGCCTCCTCCGGCACATAACCTACTCGATTGTCCGCTTTCGATGTGTCCATATGTACATCATGACGCAAACGCGAGCAGCACTGACTTATTCCGATACACCCAAAAGTCCCGTTTGTAGCATACTGCAACACCAAAGGCTGTCGACATGTGTCTGGCCACCTATGGTATGTTACGCCGCAGAAGAGAGAAACGGAATGTCACTTCCACAAGTTGTTTCTGAGAAAGAGGTTAGGAGACAAAGGTCAGGATTCTGCTCGTCGCACGGTGGGCTGGCACGCCGCGTGCATACATGCCTCGCGTCAGTCTATTTCAAGATCTGGCCCGCGGGGCCTTTGACGAGTGATTTTGCCGAGTGGTTTGCCTTGCCCCTGGCCATTCCGCATGCCAAAAACGTTTTTGGCGCGTCAAGGGCCCCCGTTTTTTGCGCGCTATGCGTCCTTTCTACGGCGCGGATCACATACTGGCGGCGGAGATATCGTAGTAGACGAACATCGTCACGATCCCTGTCGCGCCAATGACCAGGAATGCGAGCAGCAATTGCTTGAACAGCCCGCGATGGCCTAGGAAGAGAACTAAGAACAACTTCATGAAAGTGTTGGACACCGCGCCCAGCACAAGATTGAAACTGGCCCAGTCAAGGCTGATCAGGCCGGCCTGCTGGTCATTGCTGACCGAGAAGGCAATGGCATCGGCATCAGTCAGACCGCTGACGATCGCCACCACCGGCAACCACTGTACGCCGAGATATCTGATCGCTAGTCGCGTCACCATCAGAGTGGTCGCAAAAATAAGGCCAAACTTCAGTGCCGACGCCAGGCTGAACGGGTTGGCCAACTGAAGCGATTCGGTTGCCATCGATTCGGACCTCGAGCGGAAGAAGTAGAACGCCGCAACGACGAGGCCGGCGCCCCCCATCACGCACAACGGCACGGCGATGTTCTTCATCAATGCCTGGTTCACGAATGCGATCTGTATGATCAGCCGCGGGAACATGACTGATGACGCCAGGATGACCGCTACGGCAAAGTACCGGTTCCATGTCGGTGTCTCGAGGCTGCGTTTCGCAAAGCTCAGGGTCGTCACCGTGCTGGACGCCAGACCGCCGACCAAACCCGTCAGGCCGGTGCCCGCGCCGCTGCCCAGAACTTTGACCAGTACGTACCCCACAAAACTGATGAAGGAAACCAGGACCACGATCAGCCAGACCTTGTAGGGCACGACTGCTCCCAGCATCGTCGATAGGAAATGAACTCCCAGTTCGACTCGGACGCGAGTGTCGGCCAGTTGATCAAGGTAGTCACCCTCGTAGGTTGCAGTCATGCGATCGGGTGCTGTACTTACGACTGTCAGCGTTCCCAGCAATCGACCATGACTATCGTAGATGGCTACGTCCTCGCCAACGCTGTACGTCTGGCCGGCAACCAACTCGACAGACACGCCGGTAGCTTCGTCGGCGGATATCACCTTGCCCATCGGCAACGTCAGGTAGCCGCTCAGCGGTTGGTTGGGCAGAATCGGCAGAACGATGAACGTGATGACCAGCAGTTTCAAGGCCGCTTCGAGTTCGTATCGTTGGATGTGGCTGCGGAACTCGGAGAGCGCCTTCTTCTTGGACAACACCACGAGAATGATGATCGCCAACGCGATCGAAAGGGTAGCTTCTTCCTCGGCCACAAGCACGCCCAGGAAGAACGTCAGCACAGCCGCGATCTCCGTGGTGATGCCCACATCCTGCTCACCGCCACCGCGGTGCCTGGCCCAGTAACCGGATAGCAGGAGAACGACGACTCCCAACAGTCCCAATAGCACAAACCAGCCATTCTCAAGCTTCTGTGCCGCGAAAGCACTGACTGCGCCGAATAGCGCGAACAGAACGAAATCCCGCAGACCGGTCGACTTCTGCTCGCTGGCGGTCATCTCGCGTTCGAGCCCGATCAGGAAGCCCAAAACAGCAGCCAGACCGAACTTGATGAGGAAATCTAACAGAGCCGGATCTTGCATGGGGACAACAGCTTAGCCAATTGAAATCAAGCCTTTCGACGCACTACCTATTTGGAAGTGTACTCCGAGCCAACAGAAAGCCAACACCCTCCGGACATTTCCGGCGAGATGGCTTCTATGGATCCGCGATGACGAAATTCGGATCGCATTATCCTCACACCCCACCTGATCGTTACATCTTGACAAATCTGCATGCTACACTTTTCAGGTGGGCATTGTCGGATTTTGTCGTCTTCTGACCATCAAGGTGTATAATTTCCTGCGTGTTTGGCTGTTACGGAAGGAAACTCCATGCTTCGCATTCACGTTGTCGTTCTCACGGCCTTGTTTGCTCCTGCGGCGCTTGGCGCAACTCCGGCCGACGACCACCCTTTGCTCCCCGTATTGCGTCTGGCCTACGAAGGCTATCAGCGCATGGATGGAGAGATCAAAGACTACACCTGCGTTCTGACGAAACGTGAACGTGTGAATGGGTACTTGCGGGGCTACGAGACGATGGTCGTCAAGGTTCGCCATCAGCAGGTAGAAAACGGTCGTGTCGTTACTCCATTCAGCGTCTATCTCCGTTTTCTCAGCCCGGCAAAAGTCAAAGGCCGTGAGGTCTTGTACGTACACGGAAGAAACGACGGGATGTTAATCGTGCGGAACGGAGGAAAGCGGTTCGCCTACGTCACGACCGCAGTCGCGCCGGACAGCCCCGCGGCCTCGCAGGACAATCGGTATCCGATCACCGAGATCGGAGTCAAGAACCTCACTCGTCGACTGATCGAATACGGCGAAGACGAACTGCAGTACGACGACGTCAGCGTGCGTACCCTGCCGGGGGCGAAGATCAACAACCGGACGTGTTCGCTGATCCAAGTGTCGCATCCGAAACGGCGCGAGGGAGCGCCGTACCAGTTCGCTCGAATCTTCGTCGATGACGAATTGAGGTTGCCTTTGCGCTATTCCGCCTACGATTGGCCCAAGGAAGAAGGCGGGGAACCGCAGTTGATCGAGGAATACACCTACACGCGCTTCAAAGCGAATGCAGGATTGACCGACTGGGACTTCGATCACAGAAACGAGAAGTACCAGTTTCTGAAGAGTTTCAGCCCACACCGCACTCAAGCGAGTCGGGCGGTTCCGTCTGATCGCGTCGGGGGGTGAATCTCTCCGGGGTTTAGTGTTCAGGTTTCACCACGTTCAATTCCGCCCCGTCCGATACCCCAACACCCATACCCAAAGCTTCAATCCTTGCTTCACATCAAAGCATGATTCGATGTCATCCACTCGCATCCTGGTGCTAGGAACGCACAATCGCAAGAAGGGCAAGGAACTGGAACGGCTTCTCGCGCCGTTCGGCTTTCACCTCAAGACGCTGGCGGACTTCTCCGACGCCATCGAAGTGGTCGAGGACGGTGATTCGTTTGCGGCGAACGCCACGAAAAAGGCAATCGAACAATCGCGTCACCTGGGGCACTGGCTGATCGGCGAGGACAGCGGATTGGAGGTAGACGCCTTGGGCGGTGCACCCGGCATCTATTCGGCCCGTTACACCGGCGAAGGCGCCAACGACAAATCGAACAACCAGTACCTTCTGGAGCAGTTGACGAACACACCGTTCGCGCAGCGCACGGCTCACTACACCTGTCACATTGCGTTGGCGGACCCAAGCGGGAACGTCCGTGCCGAATGCGAAGCCCGCTGCCACGGTCGGATCGCCACCGAGCCCAGCGGTTCGACCGGATTCGGCTACGATCCTTTGTTCGAGGTCGTCGAATATCATCGAACGTTCGGCGAGTTGGGCGAAACGGTCAAATCGGTCCTGAGCCACCGTTCACGAGCCATCGGGCAAATCCTGCCGCAGATCTTGACCTTGGTGGATTCCGGAGAATGGCCCGAGGGGAATTGAACAGAATCGCCCGCTGGCCGAGAATCTCTACCGAGTCCTGATTCATCACTAGTTGTCGTCTGTCGCCCAGCCGACACGACTCTCTTCCCCTTTCGAACTGGGAGCGAACGGTGTTCTCTTTCAGAAGCACTCAGCGACAGGAGCAACGCATGGCATCAACGAGACGGATAAGGCGAATTTGGATCCTGCTATCGTCGTTTCTTCTATGTGTACAGGCAAGCTTCTTGGAGGCCGCGGCAAATGCTGGAGAGGCCGAGAGGGTTTTGGCCAAGGAAATCCTCGACGCCACGGATATCAAAGGTGGCCTCGTGGTGCACATCGGCTGCGGCGGCGGTGAACTGACGGCGGCGCTTCGGGCAGGCGACAGCTACCGCGTCCATGGCCTGGACGTCAATCCGGCGAACGTCGAACGAGCCCGCAACCACATTCGGTCGTTGGGTGATTGCGGCAAAGTGTCGGTCGACATATTCGATGGCACGCGGCTGCCATATATCGACAACCTCGTGAACTTGGTAGTGGCCAGTGGCGGGTGCCAAGTGCCACGGGACGAGCTGTTGCGCGTGCTGGCGCCCGGCGGTGTCGCTCTGGCCCTTGACTCTCGACTCTCGACTCTGGACACTCTTCGCAAACCACGGCCTGAGAACATTGACGATTGGACTCATTTCCTGCACGGGCCGGACGGGAACGCGGTCGCCCAAGATGACGTGGTCGGCTTTCCGAATCACATCCAGTGGATCGGCTCGCCCGAGCATTCCCGCGATCACGAATTCGCCACGTCTATGGACGTCATGGTTTCGGCGGGAGGACGAATCTTCTACATCCTCGATGAAGGTTCGACGGCGCTGCCGTACCATCTTCCTTCGCGATGGCACCTTGTGGCGAGGGATGCATTTAATGGCATTGTGCTGTGGAAACGGCCTTTGGCCGACTGGCGACCCTACCAGGTCGGCGGTCGCAAGTCGCTGGCCGCCGATCTCTGGCGACGGCTGGTCGCGACGGAAAACGAGGTCTACGTAACCGAGACGATCTTCGGCCCCGTTGTTGCTCTCGATCCGGAGTCCGGCGAGACCATTCGGCGGTATGAAGGCACGCAGAAAACCGAGGAGATCGTCTGTGCGGATGGAATTCTGTACCTCGTCGCCACCACCTCGAACCCTGGTGACATCGACCGTCGCCAGTTGGCTGTCAGGCGGACCACACCTGACAAGAAGCGCATCCTGGCTGTGGAAGCCGCCACGGGTACCATCTTGTGGAGCAAGGAGGACGGAGACACAGCAAGCGTGCAGCCCATGACGCTAGCCGTGAAAAACGAACGGTTGTTCTTCCAGAACACGACCAACCTCGTCTGTCTGGAAACGGGTACGGGAGACGAGGTTTGGCGATACGCCCGGCCAAGCCCTTATGCCCGCCCCGGGAACTCCACACCAACCTTGGTCGTTCACGAAGATGTCGTCCTGTCGGCGGATCGGGCGATGCGGCGAGCCCCGGTGACGGCAGCCAAGAAAAAGGGCAAGGTACAAGGTGGCGAGCTGATTGCTCTATCGGCGAAAGACGGCAAGGAAATGTGGCGATGCCCGTGCGGCGAGAACTACGGTTCCCCGGCCGATGTGTTTGTGGCCGGTGGTCTGGTTTGGGTTGGCGAACATCCCGGCCGGAACGCAAGTGACTATCACCACGGCCGGGACCTTCATACGGGCAAGATCAAGAAGAAGTTCTCGCATACCGAGAACTGGCCCACTTGGCATCACCACCGCTGCTACCGGGACAAGGCGACCGAGAAGTATATCTTGGCCGGAAGGACCGGTATCGAGTTCGTCGACCTGGAGTCGGGGGATTTGATCACACATCACTGGGTGCGCGGCATCTGCGAGTATGGCGTTATGCCCGCGAACGGCCTGATCTACTCGCCGCCGGACCAGTGCGCGTGCTATGCCGAGAGCAAGCTGCATGGGTTCCACGCTCTGGCGGCGAAACGTAAGAGATCAGAGGTCAGAGGTCAGAGATCAGAAAGAACGGAGAGGGGACCGGCGTATGGGAAACTCGAAACTGGAGGCTCGAAACTTGATACGAGCAATTGGCCGACTTTGCGGTATGACAACAGCCGTAGCAGCCATACGCCCGAAGAGATCTCGCTGAGATTGAAGCCAGCCTGGGACACGGAACTCGGTGGGAAGCTTACGAGCCTCGTTAGTGCCGAGGGCAAGGTCTTTGTGGCGCAACCGGAGACGCACTTGGTGTTCTGTCTGGACGCCGCAACGGGCAAAACCCTTTGGAGCTATCAGGCTGGTGGTCGAGTGGATTCACCGCCCAGCATCTCGGGCCGCATCGCCGTGTTCGGCTGTCATGACGGTTGGGTCTACGCCCTGCGCACTACCGACGGCGAATTGGTTTGGCGATTCCGCGCCGCGCCTGAGGATCTGCGGCTTGTCGAGATGGACCAGGTTGCATCTGTCTGGCCCGTTCACGGGAGCGTCTTGATCGACGACGGAAACGTCCACTTCGCAGCCGGACGATCCTCGTGCCTGGACGGCGGTATGTATCTCTACAAGCTGGAACTCGATACGGGCAAGACGCTGTTAGAAAGGAACTACTCCAGCCGCGCCCCGAAAACCGGCGAGTACGTGAACTTGTTTACGCCTTTCGACGCCGAGTTGCTCCCCGACCGCGAGCTTCCCGGTTTGCTGCCCGACGTCTTCTCGTCGGACGAGGAGAACCTGTACCTGCGATCGGTGCCATTGGACCGCGATTTGGCTATCAAGGACAAGGAATACGTGCGTCACCTGTTTGGATCTATGGGGTTCCTGGAAGACACGTGGTGGGAAAGGAGCTACTGGATCTACGGCTCGCACTTCTACGGCGGCGCCCGGGGCCACGGCTACGCAAAGACGCTGTACCCGGCGGGGCGAATCCTTGCCTTCGATGCTCAGGCGGTATACGGATACCTTGACCCGGCACTGGTCACGAAGACAGCCGGCATCTTCCGAGTGCCAAAGAACCCCGAGTTCATTGATCTGGCCGAGAAGTTGAAGACGCAAGGACGGCGTGGAGCAAGAGGCCGAAAGGGCAAGCCCGATTCCACCGCGTCAGATATCGATCCGGAGAGCATCCGGCGCACATACGTTTGGAGAGACGGGATACCGCAGGATCCGCGGGCCATGCAACTGAGCCGCGGAAATAGAGCGCTGGTAGACGCCATCCGGCGAATCACCAAATACGAGTACACCTGGCACAGGGACGCACCGCTCTATCCCAACGCCATGCTGCTGACCGACAAGACGTTCTGGCTGGCCGGACCGCAAAGATTCGACGAAGACGCAGCGACCCAGCTTCTGAGCACAACTCCGACGGATCGTTACTCGTTGGCACCGGTCCTGCAAGACGCGCTGGATACCTTTGAAGGTCGCAAAGGCGGCGTATTGTACGCGGTCGACAAGGAAGACGGAACGCAGCTCGCCGAGATCAAGCTACCATCCTCCCCCGTCTTCGACGGCCTAATCGCCGCTGGCGGAAAGCTGTTCGTTTCGCTAAAGAACGGTAGCGTCATCTGTCTGGATAGCCAGTAGGCTTGTCGACTGTGGTGCAATTCACGCCGAGGCGCAAAGACCGCCGAGAGACCCGTCTACCTTCCTCCGCGAACTCTGCATCTCTGCGTGAGATCTGTTCCCTGTGGCGGGATTGGTGCCGACCATCGGCCCGCGGGAGGTGCAATCGAAGTCGTCTCAGTTTGCGGACCTGATTCTCAAGACGTTCCCAGCGTTACCTCCAGGGTCACTTCCTCGCTGCCACGCCGGACCTTCACCTTAACGCGGTCGCCGCCCTTACGTTTCTGCAGGTTGGTCATCAGATCTTGGAGGCCACTGATCTTGGTATCTCCGACTTGCACGATGATGTCGCCCTTTTTCAGCCCGGCTTTCTCGGCGGGGCCGTTCTTGAGGACGTCACCAACGGCGAACCCGTCTCCGGTTTGTTCGGATCCTGGCATCACTCCCAGATAGGTGCGCTTGCCGCGCCGCCCGGACGGCACGGTTTTGAACTCGGGTCTCTCGGCGGAGTCGGCAAGCTCGACCGCGACTTCGCTGACCAACTGGCACACACGGCGCATGCCGGGAACATTGATCTTTTCGACGTCGTCCGTGGGTTTGTGTAGATCGCTGTGGAAGCCGGTGATGAAGAATAGAACGGGGATGCTCTTCCGGCAAAACGACGTGTGGTCACTGGGCCCAAAGCCACTCGGCTGTTTCTTCAAATTCAGTTCGTGCCTGCCGCCCAGGGGATCGAGCAACTGATCGAAGCTGTTTCCCGTCCCCGTGCCGTAAACCGTAAGATTGTTGGATCGCAGGCGGCCAACCATGTCCAGGTTGATCATCGCCACCGTGTCGTCCAGCGGGACAAGCGGATGCTCGACGTAATGGCGACTGCCGACCAATCCCCGCTCCTCGGCCGTGAACGCAATGAATAGCACATCCCGATCCAGTTTCTCCTCCCGGCCCGCCAGCATACGCGCGATCTCGATCATGGCCGAAGTGCCGGACGCATTGTCGTCCGCGCCGTTGTACACTTCAAGCTTCCCGTCACTGGTTCTTCGAGTGCCGACGTGGTCATAATGGGCGCCGATGACAATGGCCTCGTCGGCATTAGGGCCTCCGCCTTCAAGCATTCCCAACACATTCTTGACTGTATGCTTTTTCCGTTCGATTTCCACGCGTCCCGCCACTCGCCAGCCTTTCAAATCGAAACTCTTCGGCGTCGGCCCTTCGTCGATTTCACGCTCGACCGTTGCCAGATCGGTTTCGGCCACATCTTTCAACAGCCGATCAATCACGTCGCGACGGCAGTGCAGGATCGGAGTATCCGAATCCGGGCGGACGCCTCCGGCGGCACCAAGGGGCAATATCGGATCGAATCGACGGGCAAGATCCTCGTTCAACTTGTTCACTTGGCCCGTCAATTCCTGAATCCGCGCGTGCTGCTGCTTGATCTGCTCCAACGTGGGATTCTCGACCGCCTTGAACCGTTCATGTTCCGCCGCCAGTTCATCCAGTGCTTTCCGCCAGCTCTGCCGGACCTGACCCAATGTCTTGCGAAGACCAAACTCGTCGTTACAGAAGATCACACACGCCGCCCCGTGTTCTTTCGCGTTGGCGATCTTGCGGTGGAAGGTCGCATAGTTCGAGTCTTTCGTGCCATTGAAGACGCTCTTCGGATTGTCCTGCTCGGGTTCGTGCCGCAGGATGATCACAGCCTTGCCCTTGACGTCCATGTCGGTGTAGTCGTCGTAGTTCTCTTTCTCGCCGGTAATGCCGAAACCGACAAACGCGATGGGCAATTCAAAGTCGCCGGAACTGCCGCCGCCGATGGGAGAGAAGCCTTCGTGAAGCTTCAACTTGATGGAAACAGGCTCTTTTCCTTCTTCCTCAGGCGGGCCAAGCAGTGTGACGTGGGTGCCCGGTCCAACTTCGGCACGGGCATTGATTTCGAGCGGCTGAAATGGCCCGCCATCGACAAAGTCGGTCTTCAGCCCAATGTCTCGAAACTGCTGAGCGACAAAGTCAGCGGCCAATTCAATCCCTTTGCTACCGGCGGCGCGGCCCTCGCACTGGTCCGAAGCCAGGAAGATCACCGCGTCCAGCAACCGTTTCTCCATGGCGGCTGTCTCGTCCGCATAGACCAAGCGGGGCAATGCGGCAAACGAGACCAGGAGAAGGCAGACTCCAGCGCAAAATTGGAGCGACTTGCCGCGAAAAACACGATGTGGAGTTGTTACCCTCGGTTGTAGCATGACGATGGCACTCTCAATCTAGGTGGTCACACGGAAAGCACAGGATGCGGTTTGCATAGGCCAATATAACCAGCAGCGCGTACGGATGCCAGCTATGTCGCTCCTTCCAGATCAGCCGAGGCGACGTACCTGCGCCCGAAAGAAGCTCTTCGCGACAGCCAGTTCATTCGTTGCCGCCCTGAATTCGTTGGGGACCTTCTGTGTTTTCCCAACGAATTCAGGGCGGCAACGAATTGAGCACCGCACATCGACAATTCGTCTGCGAGTTCGGTGGATTAAGGTCTTGCCTGCCAGGGCACCTCACACGACCGGCGAATCCCAGACGCGCAGGCCAAAACGGCTGAGGTAGATAGGGATGCTCTTTGTTCCCGGCACAGACTGCTCGATTGCACGCATCATCTCTCGCTTAACAGATGTATCGCCGTTGCCAAGCACTGTCACCGAACCTCCGTCTCCACCCGCGCCGTTCACTTTCCATCCCAGGGCGTCGAAGTCTTTGGCTACGTCGATCACGGCTTGATGCGCGGGACTGACCAAATCGGGATGCAAATCCGTTTGAGCGTCGGTGTTCGCAATCATCGCGTTGCCCAACGCAGCGAAGTCACCTGAGAACAGAGCATCCCGGGCTTGAATTGGCGTCTCGCGTAGTGGCTCTAGTTTGGCCGCCGTGGGCCCTGCATCCTCCAGTTCCTGGATTACTTTCTCGTGCACTTTGGATGAACTGTGCGACTGTCCCAGGAAAATCAACGACAGTCGGCTTTCCAGTTCCCAATGCAACGCGTTGGGCAATAGAACTGGACTGACAATTGCGTGCGGATAATCGAGGATTTCGATGAGGCTGATTCCGCCGTAGGCCGAAGCAAGCTGGTCTTGGACGCCGCACTGTTGGCCCAGTAATTCCGTCTCGATGCGATGAGCCGCCCGAGCCACTTCGTGCGGCGTGAGGCGTCCGGGCGTGAGTCGGTCCAAAGCGCCGATCAGAGCAACACTGACCGAAGCACTGGTCCCGGTAGAACATCCGGCAGGCGCTTCGCTAAAGATCGAAATGCTCAGCGCCAAGTCCTTTGGCACGCCCATGAACTCCAATGCCGCCTCGAGCAACGGATGGCGATCATACACCCCGCCAACGCTATCCAGCGTGTATCGCTCGCCGTAATTCTCCGCGTGGATCTCAACCAGCGGACGGTCGTCGCGGTTGAAAACGCCAATCTGAACCTCCGCATACGGATAGACGGCTATATTCAGCACTCGGCCGTACTTGGCAAACCAAGTATCGGTCCATCCACCCATATCAGCGATCCGTATAGGAGCCACACTCGAGACAACACGTAACGGCTTTTCCGCATCCATGATTCTGCCCTCACTAAAGGCATTTTGTCAGAAGCCAGCCTGTCCGATAGGTGGCCCAATGATCACATCACACCTGGATTGTTGTCAAGGCGTTTTCCGTGGGCCGTGGAAGGCAATCGGAGAGGGAAATGCGCCGGTGATCGAATCGATGACACGCTCATCGGATAGCACGTGATTGCCATCGCTTTGACCGATTCGCGTCCCAGATCACAGCTTTGATAGTCGCAATGCAGTTGGGTGCCTTGGCTCTCGGGAAGCACAGTACGCTACGCGACCGTAGGTGCCGGGTCAATCACGGGTTCAATTAGCCGAGAGCCTTGCGGTGGCGCCAAGCCTTTGACTCGCACCAACACGACGGGAACGCCTTCCTCGCTCTGCTGCCGTTCGGCCAGTTCGCGACTGTAGCGGTTGAATTCCGGCTCGCCCGCGATTTCGAAATACACGTAGGCACCATCCGGGATACGCTCGTCGACCTCCGGATGCTCAAACACAAACTTCCCGAACTCGGCGGTCAACTCGAACTGCTTCTGGGCGAATTCACAGGGATCGATCATGTATCGCTCTCTCCCAAGTAGCGGGCGGCGTCTTGGGCACTCATCTCACGTATTCAACAACCAATTCCGCCGGCTTGCCGCCTTCGCGGGAGATGTAGTTGACGCCGTCGCAGCCGGTTGGGTCGATTGCCAGGCTCATTTCCTTGCCGGCTTCTAACGAGAGTTTAAGAGGGAGTTCTACGACCTGGTTCTCCGTCACCGGGCCGATCTTCGCTACGACGTCTCCGAGCTTTGGACGGGCGTTGTAGGTAACGCTCTTTTCGGTCCACGGCTCCGTCACTACACGAATTTGCCCGGAATCGCCCGTCGGATTGCCGGCGTTGTACAGTCGCAGCATGGCCGACCTCGGCTTGCCGTCGACATCGACGCGGAACTTCAGGTAGGCGATGCTGTGATGGTGATCGCCCATTTGCCGGTCACCACCGTCGACGTTCACCGATGCGCTGGTCGCGTAGTTGGTGGTCGGCGACGTGTGGTGGGCGTGCGTATCTTCGACCGCCTTCAGTACCGCACGTCGCAAGTCGCCCAGGTACTCAAGCTCTACCTCCCGCTCAGATTCGATCGTCCCGTCTGGGCGAACGAGCTTGATCCCGATACGATGCTTCTCAGCAGGCCCTTTCTTGCCGACAACGGCCTTCAGCGCGACCGTCGCCTTCAGTCCGGAGGGGACTTGTACCTGGGTCTCGGCTGGCGTGATGGTGAAACCGGCCGGGGCGTCAATGTGAAGCGTACCGGCGAAATCGCTTTCTTTGTTGTTCACGATCACCACTTGGCCCGTCTGCTCGGGTTCCGAATCGTTCAGCAGGAAGGACGGAACGGTGAAGCCAAGAGTAAGCACCTGTTCCCTTTCGACCTCGATCCCTTGAAGGATCGGCAACTGGTCCGACGCCGGATTGGCGACTTTCGCGACGAATTCCACCGTAAGCTTGTCTTCGGCGTCAATGCCTTTGAACTCTTCGACGATCGCTATGTTCTTTCCGCCGGCTTCTTTGAAAACGTCAAAGCCCTCGACCACGATCTGGCCTTGGACTTTGATATCGAATACGCGCTTACCCGCGGCCTCGTGTTCCAGTTCGGCAAAAGCCAACCGCACAGTGTAACGGGCCTTGCCGTCGCCCGGTTCCGCGACCGGGACCGTACACTGCCGAAGGCCGCTGACGCCCGAGCGGAATACCCACGGTCGATCCGTGCCTTCGATCTCCAGACGCGCGGGGTCGTGTTTGAAATAGCTCCAGCCGGGGAAGAACGCAAGGCCAGCCTTCAGTTGCAGCACCAGCGAGCCGCCAGGCCGGGGATAACCGAACCACAGCGAGCCGGAGGGGTCTCTCTGGTCCCCAGGTGCACCCAAGTTCAGCGCCAGTCGTTTGACTGGTGTCGTCGATCCGGGGTGACTGAAGTAGGCCCACTGCCGGTTTTCTTCTCGGCTCTTGAAGACCACGGAACACGTGTTGGCAAATGGGCACATGCACCCCGAGCTGGCCTCAGGGTACATGAGCACGCCGTTGGCCGGGATGAAGTTAATCCAGCAACCCGGCCGTTGTGCGCCGAAATGCTGCGTTCCGTAATCGTTCTCCAGGTCGTACCAACCCAGATTGTAGGAACGGAACAGCAAGGTGTGAGGCGATGCGGCAGGGCATCCGCAATGGTGACCCGGGCGGGCGAACTGCCAGATTTCCTCGCGCCCCGTCACCGGATTGATTCGCGTCTTCTGTTTGCCCGTTCGCAGGTCGTAGGCCCACGGCTCGGCGTGGAGCGTATCGCCGATCACAATCGGACGCACGCGGTAGCCGATGTTCTTCTGCCATCGCAGATCGCCATTCGCGCCTGACAAAGCAACCACACGTCGCGATTCGAACTGGCCGTCGAAGAACTGCCGCCAGTAGTGCCCGTCCAAGAACACGCCGAACAGCACTAGTGTGTCGCGGCTGCAAATGGAGCCCAGCGAGCACCAATATGACCCGCCGCTAGCGCCGGTGACCTCGACAGGCTTCTCCCACTGCTTGGTCCCTGCGGCGGCGTCCAGGGCGACAACGCGGAAGACGACAGCAGCCTCGACCCTCTTCAACAGTGCCGTCCGCTCCGCTTCGCTCATACGGTGCAACTCTTTGATCTGCGGTGCCAGAGCCTCTTCTCTTTGCTGCTCGGTTACGCCCGGCGCGGCGAAGTACAAACGCCCGTCGCCGATAGCGATCGACCCTTGAGCGATAGCCTTGGCCTCGTGTTTCCAACGAAGCTTCCCATCGGCCAGATCGAGCGCGAAAATGCACTCGCCCGTCCGACCCGAGACCGTGCGAGAGCCGTACAGCACGTCCCCGACTACGGCCACGTAGCCCCAACGCCGCTTTCCGCCATCCGCGGCCGGCGGCATCTCGTAAGTGAACTTCGTTTCGCCGGTGGCAGCGTCCAGGCAAACACACTTGTCGTCAACGGCCACGAATAGACTGTCGGCATTCGCCGCCGAGTTGCCCGCATCGTGGGTCACGCTGACGCGCAGCGCACCGCGAATCCTCCGTTCCCACAGCTTCAGCCCGTTGTAGGCGTCGTACGCCCTGATCACATTTTCGCCCGCACCGATCCTGTCGGCCAGACCTTCGCCCAAAACGAACAAACGCCCGCCTATGGCCAGCGGAGCAGCGGCCCGACGGTGCCGCTCGGCCATCTGGCCCGGTCCGGGGCCGCCAAACCACAACACGCCCAGCGGGCAGCGGATCAGTTGATCGTCGCTGCAAGTTGTGTTGCCTGGATCGGCGTATTGGTGCGTCCAACTGCCGGCTCCGGGCAACGGCCCACGGCGAAAGTCGAGCCACACGCCGTCCTGCGTGGAGACCTGCCCCTTATCTATGCCCGCGTCGGTCAGCCACTGCCGCATCGCCGCCTCCTGGATCGGCTTCACCTTGCCTGCTGCAGCAGCAGGCTGCCCGATGCAGATGGTTCCGCCAAGCGGCTTGAGCATGCGGAACGCTTCTTTCGCACTACCCGGCATTTGGCCCGAGACAAGCGCGTCCTCCGAGACGACAAGATTTGCGAAATAGTCGGAAAATGGAACCTGCGACAAGTCGGCGTGGTGGTCGAACACACGTGCGCCGTACAATCCCGCTGCGTCGAGCGCTTCGCGAGCAGCTTCGGCCTTCTTCTGGTCCGGTTCGATGCCACAGATCTTCAACTCCGTTCGCTTCGCCAGCTCGAAGGCCAGCCGTCCCGTGCCACACCCAAGCACCAGGCAATACCCGCGTTTGATTCCCGTCGTGCGCACGATGCGCTCGGCAGCCGCTTCATATGCGGAGGTCATCTCGTCGCGAGGGAATGGCGACGAAGAAATGGGGCGCTTCACTACGCCAAGTGCTTCCGAACCTTGCGGGCCAAAACAGTAGATTGCGCCCGTATCAGAGCTGACCAGCAGCTTCTCGTCGGCAACGGCCAAACCGCGCGCCTTGCCTTCGACCTGGCCCGTCCACAGCAGCGTGCCCGACGTGACGTCGATGGCCATAACCTTGCCCATGCCGCCGGCAAACAATACGTCGCCAGCTAAGATCATCGTTTCGTCACAGTCGCTGGGCACGCGCCACCGCTCGCCCGCTGCCATCTCGGCTTCGGTCTTCTTGAGTTGCTCGTTCAAGGCATCCATTTGTGCCTGAAGCTTCTTGAGCTGTTCTGTCTGTGCTTTGTTCGTTCGCCGAATCTGGGTATTGAGATCGCGTTTGCGGTCGAGCAGGCCCTTGCGGCGCAGGCTGGCGGCCCCGTAGGTTTCGCGCGTCACTGCAAATACCTCGCGGCCCGTCGCCGCGTAGAACACCTCTGGCGTAACGACCAGTTGATGACCCCAGAACCAGGAGGATCGCGAACGGTGGGAGGCTTGGTCGTAGCCGATCAGTTGCTCGGTACCGGTGAACAGTTTGTCGCCAGCGAGCGTCGCATACGATCCGCCGATGATGTGTTCGACGTAGGCCTCGTACAATAAGCGGCCATCGTTGCGATCGAACGCGGCAGGGGATACCCGACCCAGAGGAGCAAAAAGACGATCTCCCGAGGCGAGCAGATAGCCTTGCGGCGAAATGCGGCTCTGGGGCACCTCACCACACGTATCGTTGCACCACAGTAGCTTTCCGTCTTCAGCTCCGACCGCGTACATGTACACGCCCTCGGCAGGAAAAATGCCCGCTCCGAAATAGGCAACGCCGTCTTCGACCAATATGCTGGTGCGCACCGGCCACATCGAGACCATGTCGCCGCTGCCCAGCACCTTTTGGTCGCTAGGCGCCGCGCGGAACTTCCACTGCTCGCCACCGTCGCTCCCGCCCAGACAATAGACGTAGCCATCATCGGACCCGACGTACACCTTGTCCTGCCACACCGACGGCGCCAGTCTTACCGGCCCGCCAGTGCGCGTGCTCCAACGCTGTTTGCCTGTTTGCGCGTCCAATGCATATACCTTGCCGTCCGCTGACGAGCCAAAATAGACCGCTCCGCCGGACACCGCCACATGGAAAGCATCGTCGAAGTGCATTCGCCGTTGTTCGGTCAGCCCGTACCATCCGCCCACCGGCCGCGGATTCGGCTCGCCCCAAGCCGGTTTAGGCGCGTGCCGAGGTTGGTACACCCAGCACTGTGTCAGTGGAGGCTTCACTTGCTCAGTGGTCACACCGCTCCGTGCGCTATCGAACCGATACGTCGGCCAATCTTCAGCGTGCGCCACGGCCGATGCAGCAACCACAACCATCGCCGCAAGCCCCAGCCAACGCACGCCGCCAGCCAACGGCTGCCTTTTTCTCAGTCCGACAATACTGCTCTTCCAATTCATCATGTCCAAGTCCTCCAGTGCAAACGATCGTCGGTATGACGTATACGTTATGAAGTTGCGTCTATTCCAAACCTGTCGCGTTTCATCGTTCGTTGACCGCACATGTTATCCCGGATACCAGTGACTCGCCAGTGTAACCGAGTCTCCCGCTCCTGTCACGGAATGTGTTCAAGCTCGACATTCGCTCCGGCATGAACGATTCAACGCGGGACAAATGGCTTAGTTTGGGAGCATCGGCTAGAATGCAGGAAGAAGATCGAGCGATTCTCGGCACACCGTTGCTTGGGGAGGCAATACCCATGGGCAATGCGGGTGAAGGCCTCAGATTCAGGCCAATTGAGGCGATTGTCATTATCGTATGCCTTGGAGCCGTGGCTTGTCTGTTGCTGCCTTTGCTGCGGCAATCGAACGGTCGCCACAACCGCCGAGCGGGATGCACGAATAACCTCAAGACGATCACGCTGGCCCTGCAGGGGTACCACGACACGTACAGAACTTTCCCGATGGGAGCAGCGCACGCTGGGAACCGTGATGCTCCGCGGATCGGCCCATCGTGGTGGTACGGGATACTACCCTTCTTGGAACAACGTCGCATTTACGAGAAGATCGCCCGGACGCAAGACGCTGGGTTTGATCCTGCTGGTGTTGAGTTCACATACGCCAGCATGCCCGACAGCAGCTCCAATTCTATCCAGGCGGATCTCAGGAGACTGGTTCCGCGCTTTATGCGTTGCCTATCAAGCCCGTCGCCGGTGATGGAGACCGAGACCGGGTACATTACCATGCCAACGTACGTGGGTATTGCTGGCGGCTGCGATGTTGATCCGAACTCTACGGACCATGATTTCCGGGACTATCGTTCCTGGGTCGTTAAGCAAGGTCTGCCATCGGTCTATGTGAACCGGGCGAAGGGCACGGGCCCCAACGGTTCGATCGTCACATCCAGCGGTATGTTACCCCCGGCCCAGCACATCACCATATCTGCCTGCACCGATGGAATCTCGAATACGATGATTGTCGGTGAACAGTCGGACTACCTGCAGGACATCGACCCAACCGTCTCGAACAGCTACCATGATGCCCCCAAATACCATGGCGATCCCGGTTGGAACCTGCGGACTGACCAGACCCCGGGCGGTTGGCTCTCTGGCACCAACGTCGTCGATCGCGTTGGCCCTGCCACGTTTGAACTCGATTCATCGGGCGGCAGCCAGCCAGGCGATTGGCATGCGGATCTTCTGTTCAACTTGACGACCGTCCGCTACAGACTTGACTTGAAACGAGTCCTAAGCCGGAATCCGAACGATTCGCTTCCTGGATGTGCGGAGGTGATGGGACACAACAACCCACTTCAGTCTCCACATCCAGGCGGCATTCTGGTCGGACTCTGCGACGGATCCGTACGATTCGTGTCGGGAACTACGGATCTCGGCGTCTTACTGCAACTGGCCATCCGTGACGACGGAGCTGAAATCACGCTGGACTAGGTGCTGGCTAACTCCCCTCCAGAATTCGTTGGACCTCGTCAGAAGGAACAGAGTGCCCGACGAGCGGTTGGGAGCCGTCCGGCTGCGATTGCTGCCATGTTGCCAGCAGGCCCTCGGTTGTTTGCACGACGTCCACATAGCGACTGCAACCTGTGCCGTGCGGCGAGATGAAGAGGGGTTCCACGTCGGATAACCGTTCCATATCGGGGAAGTCGTTGTCCCAGCCGAACAGAGCGCCGCCAAGCTCCTCGCAAGAATAGCCGCGTGGCCGCTTCTCGGCCTTATCGCTCTCTTCGAGTTCGCGAACGCATTCGCATCCGTCATAGAAGTACACCGAACATGGCTCGTCCTGTGCGAACACGCCTACCCGCGGGATGCGAAGGCATGCTGTGAGTCTGGTAGACGCCACATCCCATGCCGGGCCACGGGATACCAACTGCCAGGTTCGTATCTCGAAATGCTTGCCGTCCGGAGCGCGCACTGCCATGCCTGTGTTTGCGGAAGACCACGTAAAAGGATGCGAGCAGAAGAGCAGAATCGTGCCTCGGCCCGCATCATCGAACACAACGGGGTCTTTGACATGGAGATACTCTGGCCGGTCAAAATTCTCCAGCACTGGTTCAAGAGTGGTGGGATCAAGACTCTCGAACGAATTTCCAACTATGCGGTCGATCGTCCACACGCCGGTGCCCGACTTCTGGTATCCGCCGAAGGGGGCCGGGTAAGGGCGATCCTTCTCTGACGAGATGAACAGTTCGACGCGTCCGTCGGCAAGGCGATGCAGCGCCGTTCCTTCGATTGACACCACTTCACTGCCTTCTCTGGAAAGATCCGCCTTGGACCAACTGAGTGCCTTTTCGAAGGTGCGTCCATCGTCATCGGACCAGAGGACGGCGCACTCTAATCCTCTCTCTCCCTTCCCGACACCCGTTCGCGCGTCTCCGGCGTCGCGGTAGCGCCCGCATAGCCAGATTACGCCATCTTCGTCCTGCAGGACATTGCCTCCGCCAAACCAATAACCGGGCTCGGTTCCATAGGGTGGAACCAGCACGCGGGCCTGATCCTGATTGATCAATTCTCTCAGTAATCGGAGAACGCATTCCCTTTTCTGACTGTCCAGCTTTCTCATTTCAAACTCCAGAGCAGACGTACAAACTGGTTAGTAGTCCCGCCTTCAGGCGGTCTTCCGCATGCTTGTGAATCAAGACCGCCTGAAGGCGGGACTACGAACAACCTCGCGACGCTTTCATGCGTCGATCCACCAAGCTGCTCCTATCCGAGGGACCCGCATGATACGCCAAACACAGCAGTCTGTCAGCATAACCCCTTGGTAACAGAAAGAATCTGCCTGAGAATAGTGCGTGCATCGAACTCGCCATGCCGTCAAACGTCAGATGAAGGAGTCCCACTGATCAGCACGCCTGACTTGATTGCACACCCCGAGAACACGAAATTCGCCGAGGGTGCAACGGCCGTTCTCGCGTTGGTGCTGTTGGTTGCTCTGCACTTCTTCGTCGATTTCTTTGCCAGTTTCGTGAATCCGCTTTGGCCGACGATGGAGCAGCACGTTGGCTTGGCGAAGGGTGGCGGTCTGTGGATCTTCGTGGCCTGGTCCGTCGCGACATCGTTCGGTCAGTTCGCGTTTGTGATATGGGCGGGCCGTGGTCGCGGTCGCTGGATATTGTGGCTTGGCCCGGTATTGGCCATGGTTGGTCTAAGCTCCTTGGGTCTCATGGGTTCCGCATTGGGCATGGCGACGGTAGTGGTGTGCGGCGGACTGGGAGTGGCCGCCTTTCACCCGGAAGCAGCGGCCAGAGCCGGTGCGCTGGTGCCGTCGCATCGCAGTCGAGTGATGGCCCTCTTCTCGCTGGGCGGCTGCCTGGGGCAAGCGGCTGGACCTTACTATGCGGGTGCCGTGACCGAAAAAGCCGGGCTGATCGGCCTGCTTTTCAGCATTCTCTGGGGCGGTGCGCTGCTGCTGGTGCTGATCGTAGCTTGGCATGCGACGCCGGCACGGCTGGTGGCCCCCTATCGTCGATCCACGCCGCACCGAGGAGACAGAAGGATCGGAGTGAACCACATGATGTGGTTGTTGGCAGTCGCGTCGTTGCGTGTCATGCCGACCATGGGTGTTCTCGTGGCGCTGGCCTACCTGCTGAATTCGCAAGAGGTGACTCTCTCCAGAATCGGCGCTGTCCAGTCTGCCTATATGATCGGCATTGGCGGTGGCGGAATAACCTGCGCGCTATTCGTTTCTCAACGCTGGGAACGGCCGGCTCTGTGGCTGATGCCTCTGGTCTCAGCCGTACCTTTGGCGTCCCTTGCCGTAGTCGACGGTTGGTGGATGGTCGCAGCAGTGGGCACAGCCGGCTTTCTGCACGGTATCGGAATGCCCGTATTCATCAGCTACGGCCAGCAACTGTTGCCGACTGGCGAGCGTATCGCCAATTCGATTACGATGGGCGTAAGCTGGGGTGTCGCCAGTGGCTTGGTCGCAGTCGCCATGGCAGCGTTCCAGTGGGCCGAAGCCTTGCCGCTGATTTTCGTTTTCTTCGCTGCGACCAGCGTGACGTGCGGGTTGCTTTGCCTGTGCCTGCCGCGCGTCGACAAGACGAAGGACGAGATTCGCACGGCAGAGGACGAGATCTGATACGATGTCGGAAACGACGGCTTCCGCAACACTCCAACGAAGGAGCCGGTGAACATGAGAACATCGTCACGCCAACACATTGCCTTTGGTCTATTCTCTGTTCTCTTTCTGTACCTAGGGGGCCTCGCCGGCGCCGGAGAGAACGCGCGGCGCTCGTCCCTCGACAGCCCGAAATATGACGCAATGAAAGCCGAATTCCTGAACGTGGATCCGGCGTATTTCTCCGAGGTGGTCTTTTCCGATCACTTCGGCGATACCACGCAGGATTTGGCCAAGGCCGACGGCGAGAATCTGCTGGAGCTGCGGATCAACGAAGGCGGCTTCATGGGCTGGCACACGTTCGGCGGCACGTACTGGGCGGATAACTCG
This sequence comes from uncultured Pirellulaceae bacterium, assembly GCA_964623055.1. Taxonomy (GTDB): domain Bacteria; phylum Planctomycetota; class Planctomycetia; order Pirellulales; family Pirellulaceae; genus JADHUC01. The sequence goes on along the minus strand of CAZURK010000210.1, from coordinate 3,294 downwards.
CTGCACGGCGGTAAGTCGCTCGCGCGGTACATGACCGGTGGCAGTCCGCACAACAATTCGCCCGTCGGTGGCGCGAGTGTGGACAACGATTACGCCACGGCGTTGGCCCATCCGGACCGCAACTACAAACGAGATACGTGGGCGACGGGCTCCGGCACGCGACTGTGGATCGGTGCCGGTTCCAGGAAGACGTTTCTGCTGCCGCTTTTCGAAGGGCTCAAGTACGGCCCGGCGAATCGGCTCTGCTTCGAGGTCGAATTGCCAGCGGACCGAATGCGCTTCTCGTCACAGGGCGACACGCGGGACGGTGGCGATCCGGGCAAAGCCCAACTGGTGAACCCCGACATTGCCCACGACAATTTGGATTGGATCCGTGGCGAGTTGGGCACGTACACCTCCGTTTATGGATCGGATCTATTGAACTGGACCAACAACCCGGAGACGGGCGGCACGTTCAATGGCGGTGGCTGCCACTTCTACCACAAACCCGCTTCCTACCAGCGATACCCGCTGGACCGGGCTTACGCGCTCAGCGAGAACACGATCGTCTTCTGTTTCGGCCCGGCGCCGAGCGGTGTGCGCAGCGGTATGCGCCCTCCGTATTGCATCAATCCGCTGATGACCGTGGTGGGCGACAATCCGCAAGGCCTAACCGATGCCTATCAATACATCGCTTATCTGACTCGTGTCTACTTCGACATCCTATCGACCGAGACGAAACACCCGGCGACCGTGAAGTACAATAAGGTCTGGGTGATGTACGAACGCAACGACATCCAGGCGTTGAGTGGGAAAGGCTCAGTCCTGGGCGCAGACATGGTTACCAGGGACGAACCTGCAGTCCATCCCTTCACCATTTTCAACAACGCCCCCGAATCGAGGACCTACCGCATCACGGTCATGGCCGGTGGTAACTTGGCGTTTAGTTCCTCGAAGGACACGTTGCGCATCTACGTGGACGTCAATGCAAACGGTATCCACGACGATGGCGAAGACACGGAACTCGAACCGACCGGTACCGTGACGCTACAGGCCAAGAAGGATCTGGACCTGGTAGCCGTTCACCGGCCAAACTGGGACAGCACGTACGATACGAACGAGCGACACGGTCGTCGCTTTGCCCCGGCGGGTATTACACTCCAGGAACTCGGCCGGATGCGGATGACCTCCTACGCAATCCGCACGTGGCTGGGGACTGCGGAAGAGATCGCGAACAAGAAAGCCCTTTTGGAGGAGATGTGTTATCCTACGCCTGACAGCATTTACAGCAGCCAAGCGGCCTGGAACCAGGACAAGCCGAACAACCCACGGCTCGTCCGCAACACGCCCGACTTCCGAATGGCCCTCAGAAGACTTGCGGCGCGAGGACGTTAAGGCCAATGACGTGAATTGTGTGCCGATGGCCTGCGCGGCGATCAGAACAGATGGTTTTTCACGGAATTTCTGGTAGACACTTGACCATGTGTGATGTCGTGAGCCGCAAGGCGCTAGCCGCGGGTCCTATGCGGCAAACGCCTCTCAGCATCACCGGCGGCTAGCGCCGTTCCGCTCACCCGAGGATGCGTGGCATATGGCCTCCCGGAAATCCGCGAAGAACCAAAAAGAATCATCATCAACATCACAGCTACATCAGGAGTAATAATCACGGGTTCACTGCGAATGGACAGACGAAGGTTTCTCGGCGGCATGTCGGCCGGCGTTGTAGGTTCGGTGCTTGCAGGCCCACACCTACCATTACCACAGGCTCGTGCCGCTACGCAGGATGATGCGCAGGAACTGACGCAGGTGGCCTTGGTCAAGGGAGATGACCGTCGACGCAATGTGTTGGAGTCCCTGCGAGCCGTGGAGGAGGAAATACGTGAGGCGATCGGATCGCGCCAAGTGGTCATCAAACCCAACTTCGTGACGACGGGCAAGCAACTGGCGGCCACGCACGTCGAAGCGGTGATGGGTATCCTGGACTTTCTCAGACCTTTCTACCAGAAGACTGTCGTCATTGCCGAATCCCCAGCCGGCGCGCCGGCTGCAAAGGGCTACGAAAACTATGGCTACACCAAACTGACATCGACCTACGACGTGTCGTTGGACGAATTGGACACGGATCGCTACAAGACATTCCGTGTATTGGATACCCGGTTGCGGCCGGTGCCGATTCGCATGGCCCGCATGCTTTGCGATCCGGATTTCTATGTCATCTCTGCCGCCGTCATGAAGACCCACAACGCGGTGGTGGCCACACTGGGTCTGAAGAATGTGGTTGTGGGTGGCGCCTTGAAGCTCGAGGGCCGTAGCGACAAGCGACAGTTCCACCAAGGGACCAAGCTGATCAACTACAACATGTTCCTGATCGCTCAGCATGTGTGTCCGGACTTGACCGTGATTGACGGCTATCAAGGCATGGAAGGTAACGGGCCATGTGGCGGCAACGCCGTCGACAGTCGGGTCGCGATTACCGGCACGGACGTGGTGGCGACAGATCGCATCGCGTTGGAAGTCATGGGCGTCGACTTCGCCGACGTCGGCTACCTGAACTACTGCGCCGATGCCGGGCTAGGGCAGGGCGACCGATCGAAGATCGAAGTTGTTGGAGCCGACCCCGTCGACTGCATCTGCAAGTACAAGATGCACGACCGCTTCGAAGGCCAATTGAAGTGGAAGTCGGAGGAGTTTCAAACCATATCTCTCGAAGGCGACATCCGCAGTTAGCCTGCGATTATCACATCCTCCGAGAGACCGAGGTGTCAAGCCTAACGCTTGGGCGGGTTCGCCTCGCGGACGACGGCGCCGTGTTCGTCGCTGAGGATCAACAGCGAGAACTGCTCGACGTGATCCAGGTCGTTGGTGTTCAGCGACGTGTAGTCGAACCGGCCGCGAAGATCGGTGTACCCGTCTTTATAGAACCGGACGCTACCGTCCTTCATGCGGGCATAGGCTTTCACGTAGACCTTTGCCAACGCGGCTGACGTGTCGCTGTGTGTGACGCGCACTTGACCGTAGTTCTCGATCACCTGGACCGACAGCGAATTCGAGTAATACGCTTCCGACTTCGTCTGACCGCCGCCGGTGATCTCGACCAGCACGTTACTGCTGTGAAGGGCTTCGGGCAGCGCGAACGCGTGGGTGGCCTTGTCTGCAGGTAACTCGACCGTCTCAGTCGCGTTGGGTCGGATGTGCGAGAACTGGCCGGAGTATTGCTGCACAAACGGATTGCGGCTGAACAACAGTTCGATGTCCATGAGATAGTAGTTCACGCCGATCTTGTCCAGGTTCTGGTAGTTCAACGTGACCTGTTTC
>CAZURK010000209.1:0-27964 GCA_964623055.1 uncultured Pirellulaceae bacterium | reverse complement strand
CGTGGAGTTGTAGTACGTCGAGAATGCTTCGCCCGACGCACAGAATGCCCGTCCGGCTGCGACGACCGTGACCTTGGGCTGGGAACCGTCGTACGGTTTGCCCAGCCATTGGAGAGCCAGCGGCCATTTGAGAACGGCGTCGCTGCTGACCGGGTTATTGTCGGGCCCACGGAACCAGTGAGTCCAATCGTCGGTGTCCTTGGGCCATGGCTTGGTCTTCTGAGCGACGATCTTGTGCCCATCGAAGGTCAGCACCATGCCGCCCGGCCGAACCGTCCGCATCTGTTTTGTTTCGGGTGTCGCGCAGGATCTGTGCACCACCAACAGATCGACGAAGTTGTCGGCAAAGGGGATGACGCTGCACTGGCCGTGGTCGAGGTATAGCCGCCGATTGAGCAGATTCCTCTCGGCTGCGAGTCTGACCGTCGCGGCAATGCTCGGCGCATCCCGGCCTCTGGCATAGACGAGAAAGTCGCTGTTCTCGACAATCGCCAAGGCCAATTTCCCATCACCGCCGATCACCGCACAAATCCCCTTCGTGCGACCGGTCTTGTCGAGCAACTGTTCTGCAAGGTCTGTGTCTGACGCTAGCACAGATGCACAAACCACGGTCAGCCAGACGACTGCCAAGGACGGAAGGCACGACGACTCCGTCACAAATCGACCAGCTCGGTAGCACACAGCGAATTCTCCTCAGGGATTGCGATGGTTTTTCCTGCAGGCGGAGGTACTCACGAATAACAGAAGCACGTTGTTCAGCCCTCAAGATAAGAGCCCGCCTCGACAGGTTACTCGATGCGAATCGTCCAGAAGACCTCCTCCGGCTTGGTGAACTTCTCCGCGAGCTTATCGTGGATTGGCGACAGATGTTTGGCGTACTCCTCGATCGCCTTCCTCTTCAACTCTAACTCGTCCGCCGTGAGACGAAGGCGATGCATAGGGCCTTTCGGCAAGGTGTGGCCGTGAACAAGATAGGTGAAGATAGTGCCGCGCCAATCGGCGGCCCGTACGGCGTCGCGGACGATCCAAAAGGACGCTTGGTGTTCGCCGTGAACATCTGCCTCATTGGTGACGTAGATCTCCTTTGGCTTGCGGGCCTTTATGATCTCCGTCAAGTCCCCCACGACCGAAGCTCTAATATATGGCGCCGGCCGACCGTGGGCCTGAGAGTGGTAGTCGGGGAGCACCACTCCATAGGTCTCGTTCTTTTGGGTGAACTTCTGCCGGAATGGGACAGGTCCCTCCGCGGCATAGACCTGCTTGAGCCCGGCGTCCGGGTAGCCCAAGAAAATCAGATCGGCCGCCTGGACCCCGATCCGCGACATCGCAGTCACGCTGTGCTGCTGACGTATGCCCGTGAGCTTGATGAAATCCGCCGGAGTGAGTTCGTCTTGTGGTTTGTCCGCGACGGCGGCGGCTGCCTTTGGAAAACCATCTCCGTTGGTCACAACCACGACCCCAACCCGTTTGCCCTCTTTGATCGCCCGTAGCATGACAACCGTGCATCCGATCGCCTCGTCGTCGGAATGAGGGGCAACAACCAGTATATCGAGCGGAACCTCTTGCAGCCCGGCTGCGGAAATGGCTTCGCGGCGAGGCTGGGATATCGTAACGTTTGCGAGAAACGCCCATACAAAAAGACTCGCCAGAGTGGTGTGCCAGAGTTTCATCGAATGGCTCATGCTTGCTCTTTCTCCTTTCCCCCTTGCCAATGTGGGCGAATCAGGGCCGCTGGCGTGGAACCATCACTACGGAGGTTTGGATGGGGTAGCCGCACCTGCAGGAGGTGCTACCGTATTCGGGCATCATGATCAGGCCGCCGGCAGGCAGCATGCTGATCCAGCAACTGGGACGCGTAATGCGCGTGAGTGGAGCACCCTTGCCCACGCTCAGATCGAACGTGCTGCAGTAGCCCGCCCGATAGAATAAGTTTGTCCGGGATGCCGCCGCCGGGCTGCAACGGTAGGCAGCTTTGACCTTTGTCGCCTCCCTGGTTGCCATGTCCAGCACCCACGTGCCACCGGGGTAGAACGCCATGACCAAGGTATTGCCGACGATGTTGGGATGCATCAAGAACTGGTTGTGGTTCGTTTCGTTTGTGAGGATCCCCTTGCCATCGCCTTGGTAGGACTTGTCCCACAAAGGTGTGCCGTCGGCGGTGCTGATGGCTCGGAACTCGTAGCATGTCCGAACGACCGGCCGCTCCCCATCCTTTTCCGGCGGCTCGATTTTGGGGAAGGCCGTGACCGCCAGCAGGGCGTCTGGCTTCGCCTTCACGAGGTAGAGGCAGTTGGCGGCCGGCATACTGATGGGGCGCTCCCACAGCAGCTTGCCCGTCGTTAACTGCACCGCGACGAACCACGCATCGCTGGCCACGAACTGGTCGAGCGGCACGTAGCCGACTCCGTTGGCACAAAGCTCGTTGTTGCGATTTTCGGCGAAGTAAATGACGCCGTCAGCGATTGTGATGGACGAGTGCAGCACGATGCCCTTTTCGCGCGTCCAGAGCTGCTCGTGTTTGCCGGCATCGAGGACGAACAGCACGTCGCCGACCACGGGCTTGGAGGGATTCGGCTTGCCTGCGGCATCGCCGTGTAGTATCCGCCAGTTCCAGCCCCTGTCGCCTTTTGTCATTCGGGCCTTCGGGTTCTGGGTTGTGGCGACCAGGTGCGTGCCGGTTGATGCGATGAAGCCCCAGTCGTCTTCCTCACGCAGGCTCTGCAGCTTACGGACAAGCTGGCCGTTGCGTACGTCCATCACCCAACACTCGTTGGCCGAAACGCAGTAGAAATACCGTTCGTCCACGCAGATGGGCGCGGCGTTCAGGGCCATGATGACCCGGCTGGAATTGGGAATCTCCTTCTCCCACAGGAACGTGCCGTTGTAGGCGTCCACGACGGTAACGTAGTTGTAACCGAACACGTACATGCGCCCGTTCATGTAGAGTGGCCCCATGGGCGTCATGTGGCGGTTAATGATCCGCTCGGTGCCGGGAGGGCCCATCCATTGCAGGTCATACTCCAGGCCCTTCACCAGGGCGTCGTCGCTGTTGGATGTGTTGGCCGTGTCGGCATACATGTGGGACCAGTTGCCCGCGCCGGGCAGTTCTCCGCGCGTTACCGGCTTGGTGGGGTCGAACCCGGCGATGTGCTCTCCGGCCCACGCGGGCAGATCCTCCGCACTGCCCAGGACCAGCACGCCGCCGTACGGCCTGAGCACACGGAAGACCTCCTTGGCGTGGTATGACGGCACGGCCCCCTTGATGTCGGCTCCAGAAACGATCAGGTTGGCCATGTACGACGGCCAGGCGGCGATGCTCGGCTCCGGACAGTAATGGACGACGACACGCGCGCCGTAAAGGCCGGCCTGGCTGAGCTTGCGGCGTGCCACGGCGACCTTCTCGACATCTGTTTCGAGACCGACAACGTAGAACTCTGACCGCCTGGCAATCTCATACGCCAGTTGTCCCTCGCCGGCATCGAGCACGAGGCAAAAGCCTCTGCGCCGATCGGTCTGGGCAAGGGTAAACTCGGCGGCATGCCGGTAGTCGGCATCTTCCTTGTAGGGGACGGTGAGTTGGGGCTTGTGCTCGGCCGGCAATCTGTTGTGGCCGGTCTCCGACCGAGCCACGGGGCCGACCTTGTTGTGGCCGGTCTCTGACCGAGCCACCGGGCCGACCGAAGGTCTCCGACGCTCAGGGAGACCTTCGGTCCGACGTTTCGGCGGGGTCGGGAGACCCGCGCCGAGCTTAGGCTCGACTTTCGCGCCGGAGCGAAAGCAGTAGGTAATGCCCTTGTCCGTGCAAGCGACAAGCGCACTGTCAGCCACGGCCAAGCTCCAGACCTCACCCTGCACAGGGCTTGTCCAGACGATTTCACCCGTCTTCCCACTTCGAAGCTCGACGAAGTCCTTTCCGCCGACGATGAGCGACGTGCCGGCGACGATCATCGAGAGCGATTGATCCGATGCCTCCTGTTGCCAGCGACTCAGGCCGGGCAGCTTGCTGCCGGTGCGCTCGTCCTCCGACCCCACGAACCACTTCCCACCGAAGTTGGGGAAGTTGGGGCGTTTCTCGTCCATAGCTTCGTTGAGGGCTTCGAGGAAGCGGGCCTTGTCCACGGCAAGGACCGTCTGCGTAAAGTCCTTCCTATTGTGCGAAGCCCGATAGGTGCGCAGGATATACACGGATTCGTCGTCAGTGGCGATTGTCTGGGCAAAAAGCGTGGTCACTCGGCCGCACGGACCGCCGTTCGTCCTTCCGGCCCAGGACGGCGTGTCCGGATAGGGGTCCAGACGCACGCGGATATTGAGCACGCCCGACTGGTTCGGCCCGTAGGCCATCACGTCCTTGGCCAGGAACGTGACGTCCACCCCGCCGCCGGATCGGCGATAGTCGAAGTTCACCTGTCTCACCAGCGAGCCGTCGGTCTTGTTGACGGCGACAGGAGACGTTCGGCCCGTCGGGAAGTAGAGCGTGTCGCCGTCGATCATGATGTGGCCCTGGAAAGCCGTGGACTGATTGACGTTCAGTTCGTTCTTCCACACGACGGCGCCGTCAGCCACTTTCAACGCGCACAGGTAGACTCCGTGCGGAGGGAACAGGCCCGCTGCGAAGTAGGCGATGCCGTCCTCGACGGTGACGCCCGTGCGGATCGGCCATTGGGCCATCAAGCGCCCGTTGTTGATCGCCCAACGTCGCCTGGGCGCGGGCGTGTAGCGCCAGACCTCTTCGCCCGCATTTGCGTCCAGGCAGTAGGCGTAACCGTCGTCGGAGCCGAACAGCAGATTGCCGCCGGCCCACGTCGGGGTCAGGCGGACGGCAGCGTCGCAGTAGAACGTCCAGAGCAACTTCCCGGTTTCCAGTTCAAACGCCCGCACACAATCCTCACTTGATGAGCCGATGAACACCTTGCCATCGGCGGCGACAGCGCCGTTGGCGAAGTCGTGGGTGATGTTCGCGATTTGGCCTTCCATGACGTGCGTTTCCCGAAACGACGGCGCCGGCCGATGCGCCTCTTGCCCGGACCACGCCAGATGGAGCGGGGCGGCGAATTCACCACGGGAGGAAGCCGACCGTGCGTTGTCCCCGCGATGCGCCGGCCAGTCAGACGCACGCGAAGGCGTTGTGAGAGCGGATGTCAGGACAACCGCAACCAACAGTGCTGTGCGTTTCATTGTGTTACCTCCCCATGTCGCCCCATCCCTGGTCGTCGGCTACGCCAATCAGCTGCGAGTACTTCTTTTTCGCAGCCCGCTCCTTCAAGATCCTGGCCAGCCGGGGAGGCCAGTCTACGGGCTCTGTGTTCTTGGCCGTGGCTCGCCTTGCGCGCTTGTCTTTGGCCTTGGTTGGCTCTGCGGCCATGGAGCATTCGATTGCGCAGATAATTGCCAGCGCTGCAACAATCACGGTCCTTACAAGGTGTTTCTTCATGATTCCTTCTACTCCAGTGTTCTCGCGCACGGATCAGCACTTTCAATTCTCAACGCTTCTTCATCGTCACGCCGAGGTTACGGCCGTAGAAGACGGTTTCCAGATCCGGGCTGGTCGTGACCGCCTTGACGTAGTCCGGCGCGGTCCTGGGGACGTTGTGGGCCAGAATCAGTCCGCCCGGGCGCACCAACGGCAGGAGCTTGTTGAGGTAGTCGATGTAACCTCCCTTGTCCGCGTCGAGGAACAGCACGTCGATCGGACCTTTCAGCTTGGTGACTTCCTGGTGAGCGTCGCCCTCGACGATCGTAACCATCTGGTCGACGCCAGCCCGTTTGAAGTTCTCCCGGGCAATCGCCGCGATGCTGGCGTTGTATTCGTGGGTGGTGAGCTTGCCGCCGGTTTTCCGCAGGGCCAGGCAGAACCAGATGGCCGAGTGGCCGTGGTAGGTGCCAATCTCGACGACCTGCTTGGCGTCGACCGCTTCGGTCAGTAGCCGCAGCATTCTGCCGTCCGCGAAGGGGACTCCTATTCCCCGCGTCTTGGACATCTCGTCCAGCACGCTGAGGATTTTCTGCTCCGCCTCGTCTTTCGCCGTAGGCGGCATCTCCGCGGAGGCCGCGCGGGCCCCGCCCGACCGACGCGGCGGCTTGTCGCGTTCCGCCTCGCCGCCAGCCTGGGGCATCGCAACGCTTGTCAAGAACGCCCATACGAGAAGGCTCGCCAAGGTAGTCAGTAGTTTCATCGAATCGCTCCCTTCAGTTTGAGATCAGTGTAGCGCAGTCTGGCGTGTAAGGTGGGACAAGCAAACCATTGCGCTCGCTTCCGTTACCGCTTTTTCAGCGTCATGCTGATTCCGAAACTCTCCATCATGATGAACGACGTGTCCAAGTCCGGGTTCTTGGTGATGGCCTCGATGTAGCGAGGGTCAGGCGTCGGAGACATCGGAGGGTGCATGTCAGAGCCAAGGATAAGGCCGCCGGGGCGGACTAGCGGCAACAGTTTTTCGAGGTAGTCGACGTAGCCCTTCTTATCGGCGTCGAGGAACAAAACGTCGATCGGTTCCTTGTGCTGCTTGACCGTCTCGTGCGCGTCACCTTCGATGATGGTGACCAGAGATTCGACCCCAGCCTTCTTGAAGTTCGCGCTGGCGATCTTGACCATCTCGGGGCTGATTTCGTGTGTGAAGACCTTTCCGCCGGTCGACTGCACGGCTAACGCCAGCCAGATGGTCGAATACCCGCTCGACGTGCCAATCTCGACGACACGCTTTGCTCCCACCGCCTCGGTCAGTTGTCGTAACACCCGTCCTTCTCGAGTGGTAACGTTCAGATACCACTTACCCTTGCTCATTTCATCGAGGGCCGCCAGAGCCTGCTTTTCCTGGTCGTCCTTGGCCAGCGGCGGTTTGTCGAACTCTGGGGCGCCCCCCGTTTCGAAGCGGGACGGTCGATCAGCAGCCTGGGCCGTCGCAACGCTTGTCAAAAACGCCAACACGAGAACGCTCGCCAAGGTAGTGGCCAGAAGTTTCATCGAATCGCTCCTTTTCAAATTGAGTAAGTGGAGGAGGGTTGCTACAGGTATCTGGCAAATTCACATCTGTCAGGATTCACTCCAATTCCAGCATCAACACATTGTCCGGGATGGGCTGCTTCCGTGGTTTTCTATTCGATGGCGTACAGATATCCGTCATCGCATCCTACGAAGATCACGCCGTCACCCGGCCAGGGTGAGGTTTCGATGGCACCGCCCAACCTGGTGCGCCATTTCTCCTTCGCCGTCTGCGTATCCACGGCGAAGAAGTCGCCGCTTTGGGAGCCGAAGTAGAGGATCCCGCTCTTGGCAGCCACCGACGGCGTTGAGTGCAGGCCGTTGTTCTTGTCGGCGTTGAACTCCCAGTCGAGTTTCTTGCCACGCATCGCATCGAAGGCATACATGATGCCGTTGTCGGTCGCCATGAACACTTTGCCGTCCCAAACAGTGGGGGCCGTGGACGTATAGCTTCGTTGGACCTGCGGCAGGTGCTCTTCGATTCTGATGCTGTACTGGGTTTGCCGGGCGGTCCAATCACCGCAACCGACGCGGGCGAATTCGTATCCCCCGCGCCCGGAGCTGGCTGCAAAGTACCGGTCGCCCACAACACACGTGGTTTCGCGGCCATCGCTGCACCACTGTATGATGTAGCCCGGATGGTACAGAGAGGTGCCGTTGTCGATGCGGACCACGGTGCCGCCGAAGAAGTAGCGGCCCACCAGCGTGATCGCCCGGCGGCCCTTCGGTGCGCCCGCCGGGCAACGGTAGGTCTCCTTGCCGGTCTCGACATCGAACCCCGCGATTCCGTCTCCGGCAGAGGCGAACACGATGTTGTAGGCCACTGCGGGGGTGGACATCAGCGCCCTGCCGTAGGTTCCTCTCGGCTGCGTCCGCCACTTGAGCTGGCCGGTTTCGGCGTCGGCAGCGTAGACCTTTCCGTCCATGCCCGTGAAGTACACGGCGCCCTTGGCGATGCAGGCCGAGGATTCGACGCCGCCGTTGTTGACGGGGATATGCCAGCGCTGCTGGCCTGTTTTGGCGTCCAAGGCATGGAAGCCCCCAGGCCCGCCGATGTAAACCACGCCGCCGGTGACCACGGGCGAGCTCTTAATCGGCCCGCCGAGATCCGTCTTCCACTTCACACCCTTGAGTTCTGCCACGCCGGCGGTCGGGAAAATGCCGTCGCGCCGGAGACTGTTGCGGTGGGTCGCCCCCGCCAGCTCGTCGTAGTCCTTCTCGTCGAACGTCAGAAGAATGGGGATCTCGATGGGGTACTCGCCGTCGGGCGGATGCACGCCCGCTTCACAACGAACCACGCGGAAGCCGTAGTCGGGCATGTACTCGTTTGACGTGTCGGTGCCGGCGAGATTTCTGTCCCCGCCGAAGAACCACGAGCCGCCCATGTGATAGGGATTCTGGATGCCGGTGTACTGAAACTTCTTGCCCAGGCCAAACGACCAGTATCGGGAGTGCTTGGGGTTGTTCGTGTCGTAGCGCTGATCGCGGGGGGAGCGCTTGGACGGGCAACTGTTGGACCACTCGTAGACGTTGCCGACCATGTCGTACAACCCAAACGAGTTGGGCTTCTTCAGGCCGACGCAGTGGGTCCGGCCACCGGCGTTGGAAATGGTCCAGGCGTGGTCATCCGGCTTTCCTTCTTTTCCCCAGTAGAGCTGACTGCCCGTGCCGCCCTCGAGGGCGTACAGGAACTCGGCTCTCGTGGGCAGGCGGTAGCCATCGCCGTCCCACTTCTGATGCAGCCAAGGTTCGCTGGCGGCAGAATCCAGTTCCTTGCCGGACTGATTGCCGTGCTCACCGACTAGGTCCCAACCGGCGTACTTGACGGGTCGATAGGGGAACGCCTTGCGATAGACGTCCGTCTTTTCCGGGTCGGTGTAGTAGAAGGGCGTGCGGCCTTCCATCTCGCTCAGCGCATTGCACCAGACGGCCGCATCGTGCCACGCCATGAACGTGACCGGTTCGTCGGGCGTGTGCGGGAAGTGATACCAGTACATGCTCCCCATGTGTCCCTCGCGGCTGAAAACGTAACCGTTCGCTTCTCCCCAGTGTCGCACCGCCTCCCACTTGACGAACGTCACCTCGTGCTTGGCCATTTTGAAGGAGCTTACGGTCAGGGCCCCGCCCACGCTCTCTTGAGGTGAGAACGTGCCGCCAGGGATATCCGCCATTTCCAGCACGGGTTCGCGCACGGGCTCGACGGTCTTGCGGGCTTGGGTCTTCTGGCCCTTCTTGAACACCGTGCCACCGGGAGCGGAATCGGACGGCGGGGCCGCCAGGCCCGACTTGCGACAGACGAGGCGCAGTCCGATGTTGTGGTTGCCGTCGAAAGGCACGTCGCCGTAAGGTGAAGCGGCCCGATCGGCGGCCAGCGCATCGCCCGGACCGTGGAAGTCCCCGCCCATGACCGTCTGCGTGTCGTGCTTTTCGGGGTCGAACACGTCACCGTACGTCCAAACGAGTTCGCGCACGTTTCCCGCCGTGTCGTACAGGCCGTTGGCGTTGGGCTCGCCCTGACCGACGGGCTGCGTGCCGTCGGTGGCCTGCGGATCGGCGACCTTGCCCGCGGCAGCTTTCCATTCGGCCGCGGTCGGCAGGCGGTGGCCGTTGGCATCCCACTTCACATGGATCTTCGGCAGCAGGACGTTCTTGATTTTCGAGTTGCAGTGCATGCGAACGGGCTTCTTGCCGCCAACGTCGACGTCATGCCCGGTCGTCAAGTCCGGCCCATCGCTGCATAGAGCGATGTGCATGTTCCTGAAATGGGTTTTGAACTCCGGGTCCACGTAGTAGACCGGGGTCTTTCCTTCCAATTGCGAGAGGCAGTTGGCGAAGGCCAGCACGTCGTACAACGTCAGGTTCGTGACCGGTTCGTTTTGCACGTGTTCCTTGCTGCCGAAGCGCATCGAACCCATGTCGCCACTGCGGGCGAAGGTATAGCGGGCGTCGAGTGTGTTGATCGGTGCGTCACCGTAGCGGAAGCCCTTCTTCCAGAAGGCGTAGGGGATCTCGCACGTGGTGATATGAAACGGCGGAATCGCCGTTTTCTGACCTCTGACCTCTGACTCCTGACCTCTGATCTCCACCATGTCGATGTTGACGCTCGGCTGCTCGGGCCGATGGACGACGGCGTCGGCCTCAAAACCGTACCACTTGATATGGCTGTTCGAGGGAGTGCGGTTCACTTTGGCCAAATGCCATCCGACCGCCTGCACATCTTTGAACTCGTACGCGGCGAACGTGGCCTTGGTGGCGTCGAAGTTGTTTCTGTAACCTGCGGGGCTCCACTTGGCCCAGGTGGCCTTAGTCGGATAGCAGAGGAAGAGGCGACCGGCGCGATACTCCTTCATGTCCTTCGGGATGTCGAACTGATCCATATCGGAGATGTACCACTGATCCTCGTCGAGCACGACCAGGCGGACCTCGTCGTAGCCGTACCAGTAGCCGCGCGTGCAGAGGGACGCCAAGCGGCTTGTCTCGTCGAACGTAACGCGATGCTTGTCGCCGTCGTTGAGGAAGTCGGCCTTCTTCCATACTTTGGTGATGTAGTTCAGCAGGAAGCTGCTCCCGCTGGATTCATCGGGTCGGCCCTGCAGTGGGTGGTCCTCGGCTCGGCCGTCCCGGAACGGCGGGCAGTGATTGGGATTGATGCCGATCTCGTTGCAGAAGAACGCTCTCTTGCTCTTTCGGTTCTTGGGAGAAACGTTGGCGATCCACCAGCTTCGCCCCCCGTGCATCGTGGCATTCATGCGCTCGGGCAGGCGAAGCGGTCCGGAACGTAATCCGGGCCAATTCGGCATGGAAAGCGTCTCGGTCATGCTGAACGGCATATAAGCGACCAGGTCGTCATCCACGCGTCCGTCGCCGTCGACGTCCACATCCTCTGCGAACTGGAACGGTCGCGGCTTGCAGTAGCTACCGCAGTCATGCCGGGCCATGTCGTCCGCGTAGGCCACGATGCGGCAGGGGTAGGCCTTCACCGCAGCGCCCTTCGGCGGCGCCTTGGCCGCCCAGACCTGGTCGGCCTGCTGCTGCGCGATCGTCAGCGGGTCAATCGTTTTGCCTTCAGGCGAAAGCGCACCGGCATCCAGCGCGTCGTCAGCCAGCGCGACAACGGCCACAACCGTGAGGAGTAGGGCGCAGCACATGTTCCAATAGTTCATCTATCTTCCCTTTCCCTGTTAGTTGTGAGAATCCGTCTGCCGGCGACGGGATTCTACTTTGACCTGATACTAATCCTCTGTACGTGGAACCTGTGCAGAATTGGCCGCGCGATACAGCAAGGCCGACTTCGGTATTGCCTGACGCTCGAATCCGGGGCCCTGCCACTGAACCTTCCATTTCAGGGCGGCTCTGTGACTTACGCCCCGCTTCCAGAACATGACCTCCAACGGCCACTCTCCTGCCTGCAGTTCCATTTCGGCAGAGACTCCCTCGCTTTTCTTTGAGAAGTCCTTTTCAAACAAGCGCTGGCCTTTGACGCTCACGCTGCCCGCCTGTTGTGCGGTCAGGAAGAATGTGTAAGTGCCGGGCTTTTCAATTTTCAGGTCACCCAAGAAGCGCAGAGCGAACGGCGCGTCGGGAGCGTCCACGAGGTCCAGTGTGAAATCCTCGACATACGCCACATCGTCGCGGAGGCTGCGGTACTTCTTGTAGTCGTCGGCTTTGATAAAGCTCCGGCAGTAGAGTTCGCAGGTCAGCCCATTGGTGTTCCTGTCGGCCACCGTGAACTTCAGTGTTCTTGTGTCGGTCCGCCCTTTCTTGTCGGTGATGGTTATCTCAATGTCGCTGGCGCCGCTGTCGGTCGGCGTTCCACTGATCTCGCCGGTCCGACTGTCCAGCGACAGGCCCGACGGCAATTGTCCTTTGCTGACGGCAAAGGTCGGTTCCCCGTAGCAGGAATCAAACTCGATCTTCTGCCAGTGGTCTCCGCCCACGACGGCCGGATACAGCTCGTCAGTCACGATCACGGGCGCTTCCGGCATAAAGCAGTCGATTTGATAGAGCCGTTTGCCGACCTCTTTCCGTTCGGGATCCCGATCGCTAACCGAAATCTCGAACTGACAGACGCCCTTTGATGTCGGAGTTCCCGATATAATGCCGGTGTCTTTGTTGAGGTCGAGACCATCGGGCAAGCGACCTGAGGATACGTTCCACGTGTACTCTCCGCTGCCACCTGTTGCCGGAATTCGCCAGGTCCATTCGGTTCCCAGGGATATCCGGCCCAAGTCGCTCTTTCCGAGCAAACGCGGCCCGCCGGGATTCACTCCGGCGTATGGATCTTTTCGCACAACATCCCACACAACGTCCCACACGACTTCGGCGAACTCTCTTTTGACGTTTATCTTGTGATGCCAGAAATGCAGGTTGTCCGTTATGCAATCGAGCCCCCCAGCCATTCGGTCACATTGCCGTGGATATCATAGAGGCCGAAGGGGTTCGGCCTTTTCTGTCCCGCCGGGTGCGTGAGTCCGCCGGAGTTCTCCAGGTTCCAGCCGTACTCGACTCGTTGGGGCCCCGCCGAGCGATCGTCGCTCCAGAAGTACGAAGTATCGGTCCCGCCACGGGCCGCGTATTCCCACTCGGCCGGCGTCGGCAGGCGGTAACCGTCGGTATCCCATCGCGTGAAGATCCACGGGTACGTCCGCCAGATTCCCCCGGCGTGGCCGTACTTCTCCTGCCACGGATGCTGGGTCTTGTTGCTGGTGATCTCCGGTCCGGAGATCTTCAGAGCCCGGTAGACCAGCGCCCTGCGGTAGACCTGTGTGAGACCTTCGTCGAGATAATAACAGGGCGCCTTGCACTGCATTCCCGACAGCGCGTTGCACCAGACCGCCAAGTCGAACCATGTGACGTGCGCCACGGGCTCGGCGGGCGTGTGCGGGAAGCTGTACCAGTACATGCTGCCCATGTCGCCGTCGTAGCTGAACTCGTAGCCGTGGGCCTCGGCCCAATGCAATACCTTGATCCACTGCTCGTAAGTTACCTCGAACTTGTCCATCTCGAACGGATGGACGGAAATCTCGCTCTTGTCGGGATAGCGAACGAACGAGCCGGCGGGGATCTTGACCATGTCCAGCAGTTGGGCGTCGGGCTTCTCTGTGGGTTTCTTGCGCGCGGCCGTGCGCGTGTTTCGCTCGAAGACCCACATCGGAAACGGGTCGTTTGTGTAGCCGACGTTCTTTGGGGCCGTGCCCATCGCGGGTTTGGCTAGGCCCTTTTCGCGGCAGAGAAGGCGCAGGCCGATGTTGAAGTTGCCGTCCCACGGCGTGTCACCGTAGTCACTGGCCGCCGAGGCCGCCGCGGTCGGATCGGCGCCTTGGAAATCGCCGCCCGCGACAACGTGGCGATTCGCCGCGTCCGGATCGTAGACGTCGCCAAACGTCCAAACCGGCTCCCAGACGTTGCCCACCGGATCGTAAACACCGTTGGCGTTGGCCCTGCCGGAGCCGACCGGCTGGGTCTTGTCGACTGGGGCAGGCGCGACGGCGTCCTCAGCGGCTGCCTGCCACTCGGCCAGCGTCGGCAGGCGATGTCCGTCGGCGTCCCATTTGACGAAGATCTTCGGCTCGGGGACCGTCTCAAGTGAGGGCTGATCATAGGGGCTGCGCTTCTCGCCTTCGGCCAGCGGCTTGATGCGCGTGGCAATGTGCATGTTCCGGAAGACAGCGTTGTGTTCAGGGTCTTCGTAGTAGCTCGGCGTCTTACCCTCATATTCGCTCAGTGTGTTACAGAATGCCAGCAGGTCGTACCAAGTCATGTTGGTGACCGGTTCCTGTTGGCTGTACCAAGCGCCTGGGACGGGGTGCTGCATCGAGCCGAGATCGCCGAACTTGCGATATGCGTAGCGGGCCTGCAGTGTGTGGAACGGGGCATCGCCCCAACGATGAATCTTGCGGTACAACTCGTACGGCGTTTCGTGCCGGGCCATGTAGAACGCGGGTACACTGCCCTCTGACTTCTGAGCTCTGACCTCTGGAATTCGCGCCATGTCGATGTGCATGCTGCCCTGGACGGGCCGATGCACGACCGCGTCAGCCTCGAAGCCGTACCACTTCACGTGTGTCTCGACGGGCAAGTTGTTGTTCTTCGCGAGGTACCAGCCGACGGCCGTCACGTCTTTGAATTCGTGGGGGGCGAATCTCGCCTTACCGGCGTCGAAGTCGATTTCGTTGCCGCGCGGGTCGTATTTCGCCCAAGTGACCTTCCTGGGACAGACCTGGAACACACGTCCGCGCCCGTAGGTCCTGCCCGGCATGCCGGGACCGTTATCCGGGCCGGGAATGTCGAACCCATTGTTGTCAGAGATGTAGAGCTGGCTGCCGTCCATCGCGACCAGGCGCACGTCGTCGTAGCCCTGCCAGTACGTGCGCGTGAAGATGACGGCCAGGACGCTGCTGTCATCGAAGGTGACTTTGCAGCGATCGCCATGGTTCATGAAATCCTGCTTCTTCCACACCACGCACCAGTAATGCTGATGGAAATTGCCGCCGACGGACGAATCCGGTCCTCCGTTGAGCGGATGATCTTCCGCTCGACCGTCCCACCACGGCGGTGAGTGGTCGGGATTGATGCCGATCTCGCGGATGGCCCCTTTGAACTTGGTGGTGTTGCTGCGCAGCACGGCCGTGCCGCCGTAGAATCGCCCGTTGTGCCGTTCGGGGAACAGGACGCAGTGCGGCCAGTTGTGTTCGTGGAAGACTTCGTCAAGGCTGAAGTCGATCGAGACGATGCTATCGTCACCCGTGTCGCCGTCGCCGTCCACGTCGCGCCCCTGGGCGAACCGCCGTGGCCAGGGCTCAGGCTTCGGCCGCGGACGACTGGTCCTCCAGCCCCTGCGGTCGGCGAAACGGAAGTTGTAGTAGTTCCCCACCCCATGGCGAGTCCACTTGTCCGCATAACTGACGATGCGACACCGGTATGGTTGCGTGGGCCCGCCTGGCAAAGGCGCCTTGGCGTGCCAGACTCGCGGCGCGTTGTACCCGTCCGTCGTCGTCGGATCAATCGTCACACCGTCCGGCCCAACCGCCCCATCCATCGCGACGTCGCCCCCGGCACCAAACGTACCTTGGGCGCACGCAGAAACGAGAATCGTTAATGCCAAACCGGGCCGGTGCAGAAAGTTGGCGCTCATCGTCTGTCCTTTCTCATCAGGCGTGCAGTATCCACAATCAAACCGGCTACTCCGCCGGTGACCCGCGGGTAATCCACAAGCGGTCGATCGTCAGACCTCGGTCTTCTTCCGGTGTGCTGAACCAGATGGAATTCACGGCGTCGCCAGCCTGCGCGTAAATCTTAGGTTCGTCGTTGGAACGGTCGCGGACGACCTTGTGGAACTTGGTCAGGGGAACGCTCGCCGTGCGCCACTCACTGGCTGGAATCTGCCACCAGGCTGCCTCGTGGTGGGCATAATTTCCGGTCCGCGGTCGATCACCGTCGCTACGATGAACAACAACAAACAGATTGAACCAGCCTGGCTGATCCAGTTTGTAGGTGAAGTTCAAGTAAGTATCATCATGCACGCGGAATAGGCCGGTCGTCATTCTGTTTGAGCGCACTGCATAGTAGAGGCCGGACCGAGTTGTCCATCGTGCTGACCGAACCGCGCCTTTTGAGTTCTCCGGCAAATCATCCGTGACCCATTGGCCAAGCCGCCAGTTGTCAGGCAAGCCGTCTTCGAAGTCCGCCGACCAGGCGTCGGGCGCGGGCGGAGTCGGTTGAGCCGCCAATTCGGAGCGAGGCGATGCAACGGCATGGTAGCCAGCACGAACGTCAACCGACCGGCCATCGGACAGCCGTTTCATGACCACGTGCCCCTCAGTGACACTAAGTGTGGTACCGCCGGTTTCCGCGGAAATCGACAGCCGAGTTCCCATCACGCGGACTTCGGCCAACGACGTTACGAACAGCATCGGTTTTCCGTCGGGCTGGGGAGCGACATCGGCGTCGACATCGCCGTGACGCACGTCGACTCGCTTCTGCCCGCCGTCTTGCGTGAGAAAGACTTTTGCGTCTCCGGCCAGGACGAGCATCGTACGGTCATGAAACACGAAAGTTGCGAACCCCTCAGGCCCTTCGTTTTGCAGGGTGTCGCCGGACCGCAAAACTGAGCCGACCTGGGCCGACTCGTCGTCGAGCCCTTCCCGAACGATCACGGCGGATGCAACCTCGCGCAAACGGCCCAAGGCCGGCTTCTCGGCCGCTGGCTTTTCGTCAGGCTTTCTATTCAGCCAAAACGGGACCACTACCACCAGCAGCAACAGCGATACCACCAGAACCGTTCCGGCTTGCACCAACCTGTTCCGCAGAAAGTAGCCCGCTCGCTTTGCGACCGGAGCATCGGGCAAACGCTGTCTTGAAGGCTTTCGTTCTTTGTAGCTGAACTCGTCAGAGTTCAGGCCCGAAGTCTCACGACTTCGGCTACCAAGACTGTCGGGCTGTTCGAGCACGCCCTGGTGCGCGAGTTCGTGCAGGCAAGCGAAATTCAGCGCGAATTGTGCCAAGCGTTCGCAAAACGCCGGCTCGTTGAGCAAGCGGCGAACCTGCTCTTCCTGCTCCGGCGTAGTCTCGCCGTCGAGATATGCCTGGATCAAATCGTCATGGGTCGAAGTCGAATCGTAACGATCTGAAGTATTCATGCTTCGCCCTCCACCGCATTCAGCCGGCGTTGGATACACGTCCGCAAGGTTTGGCGCGAGCGATAAATGGTCTTCCGCACACTCTCGGCCTGTCGATGGACCTGCTCGGCAATCTCGCGGTGGCTGAAGCGACCTGCGAACCGCAGTTGCAGGAGCCGGCGCGATGCATGAGTCAAGGTTTCCAGGCAACGACGCAAGGCATCGATTCGCTTCTTGGCGCTGGCCTGCGAGTCCGCTTGCTCAAACCCTGCTTCGAGCCGCCGCGGATCTTCGTCAGTCAGGCTCCCCGGAAACCTCGCAGCCGCCCGGTTGTGTGCCAGGATCCGCCGCCGAGCGATCTCGCGAGCCCATGCACCGAAGTTCGTACCCAGCCGAAACTGCTCGCTCGCTTCGCACACCGCGACCGAGACCTCCTGCAACACCTCCTCGGCCGCGTCATAGTCGCGGACAATCGCAAGAATGAAGGCGAACAAGGAAGTGCGATGCCCCATCAACAATCGCCCCACCTCGCCGCGCCCGCTCGATTCTGTCATCGTTCAAGCCGCCCTAAATTGTTTCAAGCAAAGCTCTTCGGCGGCTGACGCCGCCAACATCCACCGCAACATACCATCCGCCCTCTCCGCTGGCAAAGGAAGGCAAGACGCCAAACCGGGACAGGATTTTCGAGAAAAATGTCCCGTTTTGCCGTTCCCTTTGCCTATGCAGCTATACAGTCCATAGTCCCATGGTGAATCTGGCTTCCGACAGTGGATGTTTGCTGAGGAATCGCAGTTAACATGAGAGAAGGCGGATTGTGCGCGAACGGACCGCCCTCGGGTCATCATGTTCGGGGTGGATCTACCTTCTAAAGGAGCAGGCAGGACAGATGAGGCGAGTTGCTAACGCGATGAGCTTTTGCCCGGCAGGCATTCTGCGCGAACATGACTAACCCGGCTGGCCGTCAGCTAGGTTCTCTGACACGGGCGCGTTGCACTTTTGTTTTGAGTTACCATATCCGGGGAGAAGACGATCGACGATCCAGCGGTCCGAGTATACTTGCGTCAGTTGAATGACTGTCCGCCGCTCACGCCGGAAGAACAGTTGGCGGCGGCGAAAGAGTTCCGCTGCGCATTGGTGAAATTCCGACGCGTGATGTTGTCAAACGATTACGTGTTGAAGCAAGCCGCGACTTGCCTACGACAAGTACTCGATGGAAAGCCGGGACTGCACCGAGTCGTTGAAGTTGGCCGAACTGACGAAGCTGAAAGGAAACGGATCTCGTCCATCTTGGCCGGACATTTGCAGCGGATTGACTGCCTGTTGAAGCAGAATCAGAAGGGTTTCCGCGTTGCTGTCTGCAGACACACCTCCATGCACCAACGCCGCAATGCGTGGCGTCGATTGGTGAGACGGCGCCAAAAGGCAGCCGGGATGATCGAGAAGTTGAGGCTGCGAACAGAATTCATCGTACTGTCCTTTCGGCAATTGTGCGAACTGGCCGAAGAAATGGAGCGACGACAAGACGAGCTGCGCGAGCAATGCAAGATCAGGCCGAAGTCCGAACGCTCGTGCTGGCTTCGTTCGAGGCTTGTGCATCTGATGGACACGACGTTAGAGAGTCCACAGTCGCTGCGCCGTCGAATCGGGCGAGTTACTCTGGTGCACCGTGAGTACTGCATAGCCAAGCACAGATTGGTGCTAGGAAATCTACGCTTGGTCACATCAATTACGAACGAGTTCCAGCGGCCGGGCGTGAACTTTGCGGATCTGATTCAGGAAGGAATCGTAGGGCTCTTGCTTGCCGTTGAGAAGTTTGACCACCTTCGTGGCTGCACGTTCGCCACCTACGCGACTTGGTGGATTCGCCAGACAATCTGGCGAGAGATTGGCAATCAATTCTACAGGATACCGAGACTACCGCTAGGCATGCAGGGTACAATCAAGCGACTGAATGATGTCGTCGACGATTTCGTCCAGGAACATGCTCGACGGCCGACCCTTGAAGAAACAGTCATGGCTTGCGGGCTTCCCTTCGAGGAGGCCGACGCTGCATTACGGTGGAGCCGGCAGCCGCAGTCGCTCAGCAAAACGCTGCGAAAGAACGGCGATTCCTCCCTCGCTGAGTTCGTACGTGCGCCGAATGGAGATCCTGCGAAGCACGTCGAACACGCGCTGGACCACGAGGTCCTGAAGATGAGCGTCGCCGACGCGCTGCGGCTGTTGGACGATCGTGAACGGACGATCGTTCGCCTTCGTTTTGGCTTGAGCGACGGACGATCTCGGACCCTACGCGACGTTGGCAAAGTGCTTTCGATCTCACACGAAACGGTACGGAAGATCCAATCCAAAGCGCTGACGAAGCTTCAAACGCCGGCTTTGGAGTCATTAGCATCGACTTGGTAGTAGTTTGTTCAGTTCGATCGTTCATGTGACATGACCGAAAACAGAGCCATCGAGTTCGCCGATCAGCTTGAGAAAGCAAGTCAGGGCGACCAGCGCGCATTGACGGCATTGTTGTCGCACCATCGTGATCGGCTGCGGAAAACGGTCAGCTTGCGGCTCGACCAGCGCTTGCAGGGCCGGATTGATCCGTCGGACGTCATCCAGGAAGCCTTCCTGGAAGCGACTTCGCGGCTGGAAGGATACCGAAAAAAGTCGTCCATGCCGTTCTTTCTCTGGTTGCGATTCATCACCTTGCAGAAGCTGCTCGCGCTGCACCGGCGCCATCTGGGCACGCAGAAGCGTGACGCGAGCCGCGAGGTTTCGATTTACCATACGGGGACTCCCCAAGCCAGTTCTTCCGCTCTGGCCGCGCAGCTCTTGGGACGTCAGAGTTCGCCCAGCCAGGCAGCGCAGCGGGCCGAGCTGCGCAATCGACTTCAACACGCGCTGGACCGTATGGAGCCCATCGACCGCGAAGTACTTGTGCTGCGGCATTTTGAGGAGTTAACTAACAGTGAAGCGGCTCAGGTGCTGGAAATCAGCCCAACCGCGGCGAACAACCGATACGTTCGAGCTCTAAGACGCCTCAAAGAGATTCTGGCGAGCATGCCCGGCGGAATCGAGGAGATGCTGCCATGAGACCCGAACACTCTGTGAACGATCACCTCGGCAGAATCGCCGATTCTTTCGTCCAGCGCTATCGCCGTGGCGAGCGGCCGCCCGTCTCGGAATACGAGGAGGAGCATCCGGAGCTGGCCGATGAGATTCGCGATCTGTTGCCCGCGCTGGTTCTGCTGGAAGAGGCCAAGCAGGGTCCCGATCCGCGTACGGAGCCAATAAGCGCCATTGGACGCGAAGCCGACGGCACCGTGCCGGATCGCCTTGGCGACTATCGTATTGTGCGCGTGATCGGGCGCGGCGGCATGGGCGTTGTTTACGAAGCCGAGCAGCAGTCGCTTGGGCGACGGGTGGCGTTGAAAGTCCTGCCCACATCCGCCCAATTGAATCCCCGACACCTGCAGCGGTTCCATCGCGAGGCCAAGTCAGCGGCTCGTCTCCACCATACCAGTATTGTGCCGGTCTACGGCGTCGGCGAGGATCAAGGGGTCCACTACATTGTCATGCAGTACGTGGCGGGACAGGGCTTGGATCAGATCATTGGGGAGCTGAGCCGCTCGGTTCGCAAGGAAGAAACAGATCAGACACGCGTCGCACAGAACAAGGACACGGCAAGACAGAACGACGCGGTGACCGAATTGGCCCGATGTCTGGCGTCGAATGGTTTTGACAGCACGACAGGCAGTTGGAAGGAGTCTCTGAACGCTGCAGCAGGGGCCGATGAAACGGCGCTTTGCGAGACGACCCAAACGACGCGTTCGATTCTATCGAAACGATACTGGCGCAATGTGGCGCAAATCGGCATGCAAGTGGCAGAGGCTCTCGAATACGCACACCGCCAAGGCACAGTCCATCGCGACATCAAACCGTCAAACTTATTGTTGGACCCCGGAGGCAAGATTTGGGTTACCGACTTTGGACTTGCCAAGGCAGCCGATCAGCAGGACCTGACGGCTACTGGAGACCTGATCGGCACCCTTCAATACATGGCCCCGGAGTCCTTTAGCGGCCAATACGACGCGCGAAGCGACGTTTACTCCTTAGGGCTAACGCTGTATGAGTTGGCCGCCCTCAAGCCCGCGCGCGACGCTCCTGTACGCAACGAACTGATCCAGCGGGTGCGCCAAGGCACGGTGGCCCCGCTACGCAAGGTCCATCCAAAGGTACCGCGTGATCTTGAAACAATCGTCCACAAGTCGTTAGACCCCGATCCTCGGAGACGATACCAGACCGCGGGCGAGCTTGCGGCAGATTTGAGGCGATTCGGCAACGACGAACCGATCCGGGCCCGACGCGTTGGCCGCGTGGAACAAGTCGGTCGCTGGTGCCGACGCAACCCTGCCATTTCGCTCGTCACAGGCTTTGCCGGTTTGGCGATTGTGCTCACCGTTTGCATTGCCTTCGCCTTGATTACCGTATCCAGAAATCGCGCACTCCGTTTGGCGTCGGACATGTCCGGTCTGGCGCAAGCCAAAGGACATCTGCTCGACGAGAAAACGCGTTTGCTTGAAGAAAAGGCCCAGTTGGTTGAGCGCGAGCGCCAAGCCCGAACGGCCGCCGAGACTGCGCTCAAACATGCGGAGGAACAACGGAAACAAGCCGAGATCAGCAAGAAAGAGGCAGAACGGGCCGCTGACGAAGCCAAAACCGTCAACGACTTCCTGATCGAGGACATGATCCGACAAGCCCTTCCCGAGTACTCCCGAGGAGAAGACCTCACGGTGCGTGAGATGCTCGACCGTGCCGCGCGGCTGGTCGGTGAACGATTCACCGAGCATCCGGAACGAGAAGCCGTTGTGCGAAGTGCGGTCGCACGTGCCTATCACAGTCTCGGACTCTACGAGCGGTCCCACCCGCACTGGGCCAGGGCCTTGGAGTTGAGGCAGCGCATCCTCGGACGCGAACACCTGACGACGATCATCACGATGAACAACCTGGCCTCCAACTACTATAGCCGCGGCATGTATGACCAGGGCCGACAACTGGAAGAAAAATCCCTGGCGATTCTGCGTCGTGTACACGGCGCAGAGCACCCGACGACTTTGACAACGATGAGCAACCTCGCGGCGAACCTCCACGGCCAGGGGAAATACCAGGAGGCACAGAAGCTGTTCCAAGAATGCCTTAAACTCAAACGTCGACTCCTGGAGCCGGACGACTTTGGCACCCTGGCAACCATGGGTAACCTGGCAGTCAACCTTCAAGAGCAAGGCAGATACGAAGAGGCCCAAAAGCTCAACGAAGAGGCCCTCGAAACCCAGCGGCGTGTGCTTGGTCCAGAGCATCCAAGCACGTTGATCACGATGGGCAACTTGGCCGAGACCCTGAATCGCCAACGCAAGTACCAGGAGGCCCAAAAACTGCACGAACGCGTTCTGAAAACCAGACGGCGCGTGCTTGGGCCGGATCACCCCCAGACGTTGGCTGCCGTTCACAATTTGGCTGGCAACCTGGATAACCTGGGACAGGTTGACAAGGCCCAGGAGCTTTACAGCCAACTCGTCGAAGATACTCGGCGTGTCCTCGGGGCGCAGCATCCCAGCACGATCATGGCGCTGAGCAATCTTGCCACGGCTTTTACAGGACAGGGTAGATATGACAAAGCCCAAGCGAACTACGAGCAGGCTCTGGCCGCGTCGCGCAACACCCTTGGTGCCGACCATCCGGCTTCAATCAGAATCCTGAAAAACCTCGCCAGAAGCCTGTATCTGCAAAAGAAATATCAGGAGGCCGGAACAGTCTATCAAGAGGCACTCGAAATCAATCGCCGACTCCATGGTGTGCGGCACATCGAGACCCTCACGACGAAGCTGTCGCTGGCAGACGCACTGGTGGCGGACAAGAAGCACGAGCAGGCCCAGGCCCTGTTGCGCGATTCGCTGGATCATCAGCACGAATTCCTAGAGGAAGGCCACTGGCTCACCGGATGCACCAAGTCCCTGTTGGGCGGCAGCTTGATCCGAATGGGTCAATACGAAAAGGCGGAACCGCTGGTGCTGTCGGGCTACGAAACCACCAAGTCGGACCGCAGAGCCTCCGCAGAGAGTATCATCGAAGCATCGGCGTGGATCGTGGACCTCTATGAAGGATGGGGCAAGACGGAAAAAGCGGCTCAATGGCGAAAGGAGCTTGGCGCGTTAGCTGGACGCGATGGGCAGCCTTCGCCGAAATCGACAGACCGCAAGATCGCCGCACCTGAAACCGATGGAGACCCGCACGAGCAGACCAATCCATGAATCCGCGTCATTTCCATTAGCGGTGTTTGGAGACGGCTGCATCCGGGTGGGGCCTCGCCCGGCCGACCGTTGCGTTGTCGGACTTGACCCCATTTCCGCCGCTGGAACTCCAATGATTCGCCCATCGCGAACTTGGTGACGACAGGAAGTCGGGAACCGGACAACGACCGGCGGGACATGTCGAGAATCCGACAGCTCGAAGGCAGCACGCCAAACCGGGCCAGTGTTATCGAGAAAAATATCCCGATTCGCCGCTCCATCTGCTAATTCAGCAAGGACGGTTTCGTGCATGCTCGTATGATGTTCATTCGCCACGCTGAAATCGAAACCACGTCCGACATTTTCAGTTTCGCCGGACGGCCCGCGTCCAACCAAACGTCCTTCCGTCGAATTGATAGACCCCGTTTCGCAATTCCCCTGCGCCGCCGTTCCACACCGTTCCGTCGACCTTCGCGCGATGCCCCATCCCGCTGCGGTCTTCGACCGTGCCGCGCCCCTCGCTGTCGAACGTGTAATGGAGCATCAACCTGTCGCGGTGGACGCTCTGGTCGTAGTGGTCGTTGGCTTCGCCGTAGATAATGCGGCACTTTGCGATGCGTCGATTCAGCACGTCGACGACAAACAACCGGTCCTTCCAGACGGAGAGTGCGGATATCGTTCCGAACGGAAGCTCGGGATGCGGATACTTGCTGCCCTTGCCCTGGCAATCCATGTTGCCATAGCTGCCGAATTCCCCCACCAGCTTTCCGGTCTCGCAGTCAATTACCTGAACACTGTACTTGGTGGCGGCGTACAGATAGCCTTTTCCGTCGAGCGTTTGGTGTTGTTTCGATGCAATGCAATGACAGGGCGCAAAGAGTACCTCGGCCTGTCCGATATATCCATCCCAGGGCCGCGTCCAGAGCGGTTCGCCACCGGACGGAGGGAACTTTGACAGAGCAAGATATTCTTCCCACGGCCTCTTGGCGGGACGGTGCATGACGTACAAGTTGCCTTCGTCGTCGACCTGCAGGCCTCGCACGCAATCCAGCTTGAGCAGAGCACTCTTTTTCAGATTCCCATCCGCGTCGTATACGTTTACCTGGCGGTGCAAGGCGACGTACGGGCTTACGGGCCGCGATTTTGGATCGACGTCCACTTTGGCCACGTAGTAGATGTTACCGTTCCGGTCGACGTCCATGCCGTGATAGACATCGTGCCAGAAGCCTGTCCGCATGGGGTGATCGACAAATAGGACGCCCGTTCCGGTTGCCTTGAAAGGAATCGGGTTCCCCTCGCGGTCGAAGCGCAGGATCTCCACCCCGGCCTTCCCCAACTTCCACCGGTAGACGCGGCCGTCGTTTCCGAAGATGGAGTCGACAAAAAGCGGTTCCTGCGGATAACGGAATTGGCGCTCGTAATCCAGCGACCCCCAAGGCGAGGGCATCTTCAAATCTCTGGAGTCGAAAAATAGGGATGGCCACTTCTTGAGTACGTTCCCCTCCTGGTCCATCCGGTAAACCGTCCCGAACTGTTTGAGGCGGTGGTTGGAGTCGTCTTCAACGTAGACGTGCCCCGTCTGCGGGTCGATATTGAGAATGGGCTGGCCGCCGCTTTGTCTGGGGCAGGAGAGTGTTTTTCCGCTGTCGACCCATTCCTTGTTCACCGAAAGATCGCCGCCCGCCAGTTGTATGAGACTCCCCGGGCCAACGGCATTGGCCACCCAGACCAGCGGCGGGGATACTCCGGCGTCCACGGCGACTTGCAGCACTTCCGGATGCAGCGGCCCTGAAATCGCCATAAGCTCGAGCTCTTTCCAACTCCTTAGCTTGATCAATTTCCTGGGGCCTTTCGGAGGCTTCCTCGCCGCGTCGTTCACTTCCCGCCGCATCAATGGCAGCGAGCGTTCGGCGCGTTGGTCCTTTGGCCTCTCCTCCGACCCCACCAACACATAGAGGCTCTTTTCGGCATCGATCGCCAAAGCGGTTGGATCATATATCGGGTGCTTCTCTCCATGGTGCAAATAGTGCGTTATCGATGCGCTCGGGCGACCGTCTTCTCCGAGTACCTGCAGGCGGTTGTTCCCGGCATCCGCCACGATCAGATGATTTCCGTCCAGCGCCAGCCCGCTCGGTTCGGCGAAGCCGCCGAAAGAGTCCTGCTTTTCAACCTTGACGCCCTGGTGCATTCGGCACTTCCAGACATGGGCTCCCCTTGCTTCTTTTGGACTCACGTCCCAATGGTAGCTTGTCTCTTGTGCGCTCACTTCCCAATAGTAGGCGTAGCGCTTGGTGGGAAGCGTACTCTGGCCCGCCGACATGTAGAGAATGCGGTCGGCGTCAAAACAGAAGTAAGGGTAGCGGAGTGAAGCAAACGGCATGTAGTTCTTCAGGTCGGGAACCATCAAAAGGCCCTGGGTCCAGTTGGTGCTTTCGAACGGTTCATTTCGCCCCGAATTGTGAGTCGAAGTCCATCCTTCCGGGGGCAGACTTCCGTCCGGCTTCATCCTCCACAACACACCGCGGTAGATATTCGCCATGATCAGGTCGCCGTCCGGCGCCACCGCGATCTTCTGAGGGTGATTCCACCAAGAACCGTACATCGAGAGCGAACCGGCGCATGTCTCGAACATTAAGGGAATGGCCAACTCCGTCTCTCCTTCCCGTGCCGTTCTTCGACATAGGTCCCGCACGCTCGAATGGGGCAAGGTTGGATTCAGCGGCATGATGGTCCGCAAGTAGTCGCCCTGGCGATCAAAGACCCGCAACTCGGGCGCCTCCCTGAACGGTCTCGGATCCGAGAGCACATAGAGTTCCCCGTTCCGTTCATTCACGGCGAGGTCCCAGATGATGCCCCGCGCATGAGGATCGCCCTTGAGCAGAAACCCCTCCAGTTCCAGCTTCACCTCGCCCGTCGTTCCGGCGTGAGTGGAACCGGGTCCAAGCTGTATCGGCCGCCTCTTGTTTTCGGCAAGTAATGATCTTTTCGCCTTCGGGGGGACGTTGTAGTGCCTGTGGGGGCTTGAGTAGTCGGGCTTGGGGAGACTCTTCCGTGCCGGGATGCCTGCCAGTATTCCCCACTCGTCGAGATTCGCCGGCGCGCCCAGCCAGCAATGGGTTTCGTCGCCGGGGATACCCGTTCGGCTGATGTTGAACCCGATCTCCGATGCGAGCGTCTTGTTCTTGTTGAAGATGTTCAGCGGAAGAGTGAACTCAGCAGCCCACGCACCAGTACCCTTTGCCACGGCGGACTTGAACGGCGGTCGCCACGTCGGGTCGCGCCAGGGGGGAGTGTGTTCATTGTAGGAACAGACAAGTTTGCCACCGTCCTCCGGAGTAATCCGGATCAGGTAGTAGGAATTCCGGTCCCCGTTTGAGTCGATCGAAAGTTCGACGAATTCCACTTCCTTTGAGGGCACAACGGGCTTGCCCGCCCAGTGGGCTGCGAGCAGCTTGTCGGCTTCGTTTTTCGCGTATCCTGCAATTCGTCCGGGGGTGAATGAAGATGTGTGCCCCAGGTCCGTTCCCTCCGCCGCGTCCTTCCTCGCACAGATTACGCCGACATAGAGGTGGTTGACATCACGCAAGATGAACGCTTCCGTCGTCGACTTCGCCGGCTCTCCTTGCGTGACCTTGAGCGGACCCGTCTTCGCCGCATCCTCCCAGCACGGCTCATCCAGCTTTCCGTCCACCACCGGTGCGGAATCCGTCACTGGCACCCGCAACATTAGTCTGTTGTCGCCCCGGCTTTCCGCCGCCAGGGCGATACCGACCGGCAAAACCATGCCGACCATGACGATGACGAACTTCCTCATGATGGGTCTCCTCACTCTCTCAATTGACGTTCTTAGTCTCCTCGGTACCGGAGATTGCGGCCCGGTCGGGGCGGCGTTATGGTGGCAGCTTGCCCCGCGATACAGCACCGGGCCATCGACTGGTCTCCGGACCACTCAGGGTACCAGCCAGATGATAGCGGATCGACGGCACGAGAGTGTTATGGGAGAGAAAGATGCCTGAAAAGTTATGTGAGAGGCAAATACTCATTCATCTCCTCGGTGGGGCAGTCGTTGGAACAGTGGTCTATTTCTGCGCGGTGGCGGCAATAGCAGCGGAGTCGAGCGAATTGAGGCCGTTGCCGGACCTGCATCTCCGGCTGGATGCGAAAAGCGTGGTTATTGTTGCTCCCGAAGCCGAAAGGTATCAGACAATCGCGAGTACGTTGGCCGAAGGCATTCAGAAGCACAGCAGTCAGGCTCCTCGGATCGCTGACGACTCGACTGCGCCGGCGGAACTCGGCCCGGGCCCGATCCTCGTACTGGGCAATCTCATGGATTCCCGCGTGGCTCGCGAACTCTACTTGCACGGCTACGATTTCACGGACTACTCGTGGCCCAGTCCGGGCGGACATGTCGTGAGGACAATCCGCGATCCGTTTGGAACCGGGGCGCATGTGATTCTGCTCGGTGGAAGCGATGTCGCTGGCGTCGCAGAGGCTGCCGAGACGCTGTTGGCAATCGTCGCGGTACGAGGGCCAACGTTGGGGTATGTTAACCGCGTGAAACTTGGACGTTGGGCCACCGAGATTCGGAGCTACACGGCTGAGCTTCTCGCGGACGACGATGCGGTTTGGCTGCGCTCGGGCGTGTCGGGAAGCTGGGACTATCAGATCCAGATCGCCCGCGCTGGGATCGGCTACCTACGAACCGGCGATGAAGCCTACCTGCCGGTTTTCGATCGCGAGCTGCGATACTGGTTCGACCACGATGTGTATCACCCAAAGGGCGACGCTCCGCAGATGTTGCATGGGTTCTTGAACACGATCCTGATCGTATGGGACTTGATCCGAGATCATCCGCATTTCGATGAGGAAAAACGTAACCGGTTCGATCGTGATTTCCTGTACGTGTTTCGTTCTCGTGAAGGGCCCGGACGCATCGACGGCGCGAGCAAGAGGACCATCATCCGCGACAACCATGGCACGCGCACGGCGCTGGATGCCGTGTTCGGTGGACGCTATTTCCTTCGTCGCTTCGGCTTGGCCGACGGCAGGCGATGGCTGGAGATTGCGGATCGTTACTTTGCCGCGCAGATGAC
>CAZURK010000208.1:17329-28078 GCA_964623055.1 uncultured Pirellulaceae bacterium | reverse complement strand
GCGTTTCAGCGATTCGCCCGGCTGATCGAGAAACACGATGCCAAAGCCGGGCTCGGGATTATTCCGGGACAGTGCCAGGGCGATGAGGTTTTCGAGTGGATCCGGACTCTCGACCCGGACAGGTTCGAGATATGGAACCACACGTGGACCCACGGCAAAAATGGTCCGAACCACTATCAGCAGCCCTACGACGTTCAGTGGCGAAATTTGGTGCTGGCGCACGAGACGGTACGAGAGAAGACGGGCATCGTTATGCACACGTGGTGCGGCGGCGGGATCAAGTACCAGGGCAAGGGCGTCCACGACCAGGACGACGTGACGCATCAGGTCATCCGCGATCACCCCGAGTACAAAGTCCATTTCCACGCCGCTCATCGATTCGCCGATCGCGGCTATGGCGTCATCAACTCCGACGGGATCTTCATGCCATGGCGCCATTCATGGTTCGAGAACGAGGGGTTTCGCTACCCGGGCTTTGTCGACCGGCTGAGAGAACGATGGCCGAGCATCGACTGGGACCGCCCCACAGCGTTGGGTAACGCCCAAGAGCTCAAGTGGCGGTTTGATCATCCCTTCTGGCATGTCCCCGAGTCCGGCGAGATTGACATCATGGTGGGCCAGTTCCACCCGACGCTGTGGGACGCCGAGAAACTCGCAGCCCTCGGCGAGCTGCTCGAGCACATCAAAGCCAAACGCGACTGGCAGTTCGCCAACGCATACGACACGTACAAGTGGCTCATCGACGAGCACGATATTGTTGCCAAAAGTCTCAGTCCCGGCCAATATCGCCTCGATGCCCGGTTAGCCGATTTCGAGCACCTGCTCCAGCTCGACCTACCACCCGGCACGAAGGTCCACGAACACCAGGCACCAGACCAGGCCCAACAATGATCGATGTTGAAACCGTCACAGGAGTTCAACGTCTGCTTCGTACGACGGTGGTGGGATCTTCATGCTGTCGGGCGCGGGTGGGTTGACTGCGCGGGTCCAACGGCTGATGGTCCGAAAATGCTCCGCAGCCTGGGCCCTTCCGCTGCGCACCAATTCCGGGTCCCAGTCGTGATAGACTCTCTTGAGCAACTCCTCCCGAATGTCGGCGTACTTCGGGTCCTGGCCTAGGTCGTGAAGCTCGTCCGGATCGTCTTCCAGATTGAACAGTGCCGGCGGCAGATTGTCCGAGTCTACATAGCCCCAAAGCTTCCACTTGCCCGAGCGAACCATGCGCGAAACCTCGTACAGCTCACTCACCGTCTCGTTCTTCCAGGACTTTGGATGTCGGCCCTGCATGGTTGGCCACAACGAGCGGCCATCGGTACTGCTCATGCGCGTGCCGGCTGCCTCGGCGAACGTTGGACCCAGGTCCATCAGATTCGAGACGGCATCCGACACGGTTCCGGGGGCGATTGCGCCGGGCAGGCGAGCGATCAAGGGGACACCGACGCTACCTTCGTAGTAGTTGCTTTTCCACCAGCAGCCGTGATCGCCGGCCATCTCGCCGTGGTCGCTCGTGTATACCACCAGCGTGTTCTTGGCCAGACCCGTCTCGTCCAGGCAGTCCAGCACTTGACCGATCAGTGAGTCGACGTATTCACACAGGCCGTAGTATGCGGCCCGCGCAACCCGAATCTGGTGCTCCGATAGCGGCGGGTCCAGAATTCCTCGAAGCTTGCGAAACCGCCGGATGGTCGCCGGCTGTTGGGGTTCGATCTTGGGTACGTCGACGTGTTTGGCGTAGTAGTCGTAGAGTTCCTTCGGGGCGATGAACGGACAGTGGGGCAGCGTCAAACCGACGACTGCCGCGAAAGGTCGGTCCGGGGATTTGGCGTGCTGGCGGAGGAACTCGCAGGCCTTGGGTATTCGCTGCTCGTCGAAGTATTGGTAGGTTGTCTTGCCGCGACCCGCCTGGGTCACACAACCTCGACTCTGTCCCGATCCTCCGTGATAATGCGCCCGGGCGCGCTGATTCGGATCGGTACATTGGTAGACGTGGCCTGGTTGCGACGCGCCCGGTTCGCCGATGGGCCGGCTCTCGAACCCGTGCCGCTGGTCCGGCCCCTTGAAGTGCATTCGTCCAATCAGACTCGTCTCGTAGCCGGCCGCGCCCAAAACGTGAGCCCAGGTGGGAATACCTGAAGAAAGAATGCACTGGTTGCTCCACACTCGATTTCTGGTGGGCGTTCGGCCGGTCATGAAGCTCATCCGGCTGGGAACACATACCGGAGCCGGGCAATAGGTGCTGGTAAACCGCATCCCTTCCGACGCCAGTCGATCCAAGTGTGGCGTGCGGACGATCTGGTTGCCGTAGCAGCCCAAGAAGTACTTGCTGTGCTGGTCGGTCATAATCACCAGGATGTTCGGCTTTTCGACCGGCTTCTCCGACCGCTGGTCCTGCTTCGGCCCGGCTTGGGCCAAAAGCGGAGAAGAAGCAACCCCTGCCGCCGCTCCGACGCTGGCGATAAACTCCCTGCGTGTCGTTCTCATGGAATGATCTCCTGGTACTTCTCGTGGGAACTGTTTTGCCGGTTCGATTGTCGTAACGTGCGTGAAAAACGCGCCTCGAAACTCGAACGAGGCTGCTTCACTTACCCGTTCCAGGCTGGCGCGGTGGTTGGTCGGCGTCTCCCTGGTTGCTCGACTTCTGTAGCTTGCTGGCCAGTTCATGCACCTTGCCGACAACCAACTCCTCGACTGACGGCGCGAGCCGTGCCGGGACCCTGGTGTAGCCCAATAGCGAGCCTCCGGCTTCATAGCCACCCTCCTTCAAGACCCTGAGCGAAGGCAGGTAGTTGTAGATCTCGTTCGAGTAGGCCGCCACCCAAACCTTGGGGCCAGCCAGCTCGTCTTTCAGACGCAGCGAGTAGTCCACCACCGCTTCCCAGGCCAGGGCCACCAGGATCAAATCGTCGCCGAATCGGGCCACGTGTACGTGATACGGATAGGTTTTGCGCAGCGTTCCGGTTTCGTCCAGTTCTTTCAACAGGATTTCGGCCCGCCGACGTCGGATCCGGTTGCCAGATTTGATCTGTTCGAGCAGTTGCTGGCGGGTGGGCGGCTTGTCAAACTCCAGCGGGACCTGTTCCAGAGCGACCCGCAGGGGTCCGCGAACAACATGGCCCTGTCGGCACATCGCCCGTTGGACCGCATCCGCTAACGCTTGTCCATACTTTTTCGCCAGGCTCAGCGAACCGCTGGGATACGGCCTCTGGTCGCCAGCGCAACCGGTCATGAACAGGGCCATCGCGCCCGGATGTGCCTGTTCGACGTACCATTGGGCAAATCCAGGATAGTCGCCGCAGAATTCGTGTGACTTGAATGCCACCGCATGACACGCGTAGCCGAACAACACCGCTCGTAACCGGCCGTCCGGGCTCTTGACCTGCAAGACGGGCACGTCGTGATCGACTGGGCCATCCGGGTTGGGCGCCATTGTGTAGCCGCGCTCGGTTTTCAACCGCCGGTTTACAGCGAAGTCGGTCGTGTCGTGTGCGTAGAACAGCTCAGCCGGTGCCAGCTCCTCCAGCGCCCCGTCGACGACTTCCAGCAGTCTCGGTTGCAGCCACCGTACGTACTGGCCGATCCGCTCAATCTGCTCCGGAGCGAAGCCGTACAGTTCAGCTCGCTTCACCCGCATCTCCGGCCCGCTGTGCGTGTGGGAGGCGTTCAGCAGCAGGCCTTCGGCGGGGAGTTGACACTGCCGGGCCACCTCTCTTTCCATCCATTCCCGCAAGACCATAGGAATCATGGCCACGTCCATGGTGACGATCACCAACCGCGTACCCTGCGAGTCTTCCAGGGCCAGTGCCTTGGCGTACAGATCATGGATTTTCCCCGTCGAGGGCTTCGGCGATACACCTCCGCACAGCAGCATCGGACGCTCCGGCGTGATCACCACCGAAGCAACACCGGCTTTCCAGCCTGCACGGGGCTGGCACGCCTCAGCGGAATTCAAGCAGGCACACCAAAGGGCCACGGCCGACAGTGCCACGAAAAAACACGATCTGATAAGAAGAAGGTGGTACATGCAATCTGCTCCTTGGACAAAACTTCTCGTTGGCCTCGACAACCACATGCCGTCATCCTCGCCCTACCAATGACGCTCTGATTCCAATGCTACTTCGCGCCGCGGTGGTGCATCGTGTGATTGGCAAGCTCGTGGCCGACTCAATTCGCGCGGCCAGTGAGCCCAATACTCAACAGGTGCCCGCGGCTCGCGAAGTAGACCCGCCCGTCGATGATTCCCAGCCCGGCCTCGATTCCTCCCGGAGGTTCGGCGAGTTTCTCAACCTCGAAGGTTCCCGGCGTAATCCGCAACAGGGCCCTACTCAGCGCCAGGTAGAACTTGTCGTCCGAGCCGCGCACAACGGCCTGATTGGTGGTGTGGTTTCCGTACTGGGACAGGCCGGCGTGGTGCACCACTTTTTTACTTTGGCCGTCAAAGACCAGGAGGGTGCCATCATCACCAATGCAGTAATAGAGACCATCGGGACCGGTTATCATACTCTGTATCCCCTTCAGGGTCTTCAACGGCACGGTCTGCCATGTCACCTTTTTGGTCTGCCAATCGAGGACATAGAGAGCCGCACTTTCGTGTACCGTATCGGTGCCGTGGCCGCCACGCGGGCTGGTGCCGCAGATCAGATCGCCATTGGGCAGTGTCTGGATGGCCATCGTGCTGTAATCGGGAAGCAGGTCCTTGTGCGTAAGTTCCGTGATTTCCTTGGTCTGGAGATTATAGATTACCAGCCCTCCGCCCACATAGCCGTAGCCGGGCTGGCCGCTGATCATAATGTGCTTGCCATCGGGATGAGCGAATGCGTTACGGGGCATGTTCACATTGGGGTTAAATCGCCCGATTTGCAGTGGGTTGCCGGCCTCGCCTTCCTGGGGTTCACGCACCGTTATCTGCTGGCCGAAGACAGAGGGTACAGGTGTGATGGTCAGCGGCCTGGCAGTGTCCAGCAGCCAGAACACACCTCCGCTATAGTGGCCGCCGAAGACGTAGCTGCCCTGGGTGCGCAAGCTCTTGAACGCTATCTTGACGTTGGGATAGAAGAGCAGTTGGTCGTTCGCCGGATCGTAGGTAAACAGCCGCGACGGGTGCGCTGTGCTGCCGTAGATTCTCCCATCGGGGCCGGCGTAGAGGACGGCGATGCCGGTGCCCAGCGTCTGATAGTCAAAAGCCACTTCGCGTTCGGTTCCATCTGCCTCCCTTAGCACAAGACGCCTCATCTCCAAGTCCAGTTTGCTGATCCCGCTGCCATCGGGGAATTTCCGCACGACCCTCGACCGGCTGCCCCGTGTCGGATGCGGGTTGACCGGCGGCTCGTCTGCTTCCAGCGCCGTGGCCTCGCCTGCGGATAGCACGTGCCAGCTCCAGCCCGGTGCAGTAGCGTACACCTTGCCGTCGGTTCCGAGAAAGACACGGCCGACCCCGTGCTTGCGGGCCTCCTGCGCCACGTAGGCGCGGCGCTTTCCGCCGGCCGGATTGTAACCTGCCAGTTGACCGAGTGTGTTGCCGATACCGACATAAACCCAGCCCGCCTCATCGACAGCCATACTATTCGGATACTGCCCCCAGGTCTCCTCGTTCAACCGCCCGTGGTTGACCAGCTCGCGGGTATCGGGGTTGAAACTCACCAAATGCGCATTGGGGAAAAGGGCAGCCCAGATGACACCGGAGCTGTCCTCGTGCATTGACATCGCGCAGCGGGATGGTGTCTTACCTCCAAAGCTGAAGCTGAGAGTCTTGGGGTCGAATTCATAGAAGTGGCTCCCATACTGCGAGTACCACAAGTCGCGGCTGGAGTGGAGCACCGCGAACGCGTTGTCCCCAACGTACGGCTCCACCGGAATCTGGCGGGTTTGACCCGTTTCGACATCAATCACCAGTTGATACTTGGTGCCACCGTTCATCTGCCAGATCAGCACGACCCGATTGCCTTCGCCGTCCACAGCCAACGTATGACCACGGTTCTGCGATGCGGGCACCGGCACGCCGTGATCCTTGAGATCCTCCGGCTTCTGGGCGAAGCCACTGACGGAACCAACCAGCAGGCAAAATGCCATTCCAATTGCAGCGTCTAATCGCATGATCATTTCCTGAAGAGACTGTTGCCAAAGTCCTCCCCCCACTGTACGTTCCCAGATATTCTCGCAGAGCCGATGGCTTGAAACAATGAGCGCTCTGGCCCCGGCTGGGCAACCGTTCACGCGAAATAGGCCGAACGAGGAAAATGAACCGCGGAATGTCGAACAAGGAAATTACATCCGCGTACAGGTCCTCCGCGGAGGGGATCTTCGACTCTATCCCAAAGCAAGGTTTTCGCACAGCTCGAAAGGGCACACAATGAAACCTTCAATCATGACCAGAGGAGGAAGCCATGCCCGCGATGACCCGCCGCACCTTTCTGAAAGCCTCGTCCGGCGCGGTTGGCGCCTGTGCGTTCGGTGCGACGATGGCAACCGGGCTGAGGAGCCAAGGCGTTGACACGCCAAAGCATGAAGCGAAGGATTTCGCGATCATTGATGTGGACGAAGATGACCGCCAGCATCACCTGTTGTTCAAGCCGTCCGAACTGGCGGCAGAGGAAATTGCAGCAGCGATTCGTACCTTTCCGCAGGTCAACTTCGTGCTGGAGCGGATCAGCGCTAACTTGGTTCGGCGAGTCCAGCGGCTCGCGTCGTCCGCCACAAACTGGTACGTGAACATCTCCGGACGCGGCATGCTCGGCGCTACCGTCCACTTGGGAATCGCCGACGTGCTCGACTGGATCGGTCCCGACCGCGTTCTGTTGGGCACGGGCATGGCGCTACAGTATCCGCGGGCGCCGTTCCTGAAGCTGGACAGCCTGAGCCTGGATCACGACACCCTCCGCAAGATCAAGGGCGAAAACGCCTCGCGTCTACTCCGGCTTTCGCCGCGATGATCTTCTGATTGAATATCAAAAAGACTCGGGAGTCGTTCTCCGAAACGACTCCCGACCCCTTTCTTCATCGAGTAGTCCACCACCGCCTCGACACCCATGCTGCCCCTTGAATTACCAGATCCTCCTGCTAGACTCGGTTCTGTGGCTCAAAAACAAAATTCCTATCCTTTAACATGACTGCCCGCGCGAAGTACTTGTTTTTCGGCGCCTTCTTCGTCTGCCTGGCCGGTTTGGCCTCGGCCGTTTGCGTGCCGCAGGTCTTGAGCGCTGAACAGGCCTCGGATGCGGAGAAACTCGCGTTGCCCGAAGGGACTGCCATTCTGTTGCTGACTGACACTGCGTCCCGCGGCATCGCCGCCGACCTCGACATCCTCTATCCTGGCCGCGTCGAGCGCGTCAGCTTTGTCAACGAGAAGGTCACCGCAACGTTGCTCGACCGCTTCGGCTACGTGATCACCGTGGTGGGCGATGGCGCGAATCTGGCCAAGCTCGACTACGGCGAGATCACCGCGTTCGCTCGCCGCGGAGGGCAGGTGATGTCGAGCCTGTTCGAGTACGCCCGCGCGCGAAACCTGCACTTCAGCAAGACTCACGTGCTCGACCGAATCCGGCCCGCGATGCGCATCGATGTCGAGTGCGACATCACCAAAGGCTTCGCCGTGGGCGACGACGTGTGGTGGTTTGGCAACGTGTCGTCCGCGCCCGACAGCCTCTACGCCAACCAGATGTACCAGCGCCAGATCATGGGCGTGCGCGAGTCGGACGAGGTGCGCATCCTGGCCACGTCAAACCTCAACCACGGCGCGGTCATGATCGAGGAGAAGGTGGGCAAGGGACGCATCGTCGCGCTGGACCTGCTCTCTCCAGGCCGCCCCTTTTTCAACTCCTATGGCTCGACGAACAAGTACCTCTTCCTCGGCAATATGGTCAACCAGGCCGTGCGCTACGGCAAGCAATACCCCAATCGCCTCAGCTACGACGAGTTTGTCGCGGCCATGCATGAGTTGGCCGCCAAGCATTCCGCACTGACCGTGCAAGCCGAGGGGCCGTGCGCCGACGGCCGGCAGATGTACACGTTCAACCTCGGCGACCCCACCAAGCCGACGATGTACTTCGGCGGCTCGGTGCACGGGTGGGAGTGGGAGAACGCCTACGGCCTTCTGCGGCTGGCCGAGTTGCTCGCGGAGAATCCCCAGATCGAAGGACTCGATACGACCAAGCTGCACTTTAAGATCATGCCCATCCAGAACCCCTGGGGCCATGACCACTTCACTCGCCAGAACGCTCGCGGC
Organism: uncultured Pirellulaceae bacterium; assembly: GCA_964623055.1. Taxonomy (GTDB): domain Bacteria; phylum Planctomycetota; class Planctomycetia; order Pirellulales; family Pirellulaceae; genus JADHUC01. Next base: position 19,860 of record CAZURK010000208.1, on the reverse strand, counting down.
GTGGACCTTAACCGGAACTTCGACTCCGGGTGGGAGGAGTTGGCCACGCCGCAGGACATCGCCACGCCGTGGGACTACAACTACAAGGGATCGCGGCCGGCTTCGGAGCGCGAAACACAGATCATCCAAGGGATCATCGATCGCCATCGCCCGATCTGCGTGATCGACTATCACACTGCGGATTACGTGATGCTGCGCGCCTACCGCGACGACGAAGCGCTGGTCAAGGCGATCCACGAGGACATCAAGACGCGGCTCAAGGATCGCTTTCTCACCCAAAAGCCCTACAACGGCCCATACCAGCAGGTGAACATGAACAACATCACCGAGCCGCGCGAGCCGAAGCCCTATCTCATCAACTACGCTGCCAAACAGGGCGTGGCCGCAGCCTTCCTCATCGAGATGTCAGGCAACCGCGACAACGTACACGCGCTGGTGATGAACGTGGATACGGTCGTCGAGATCTGCCTTGCCGCGACGCAAGAATGCCTCAAGTGGCTGGCGACACGCTAGTTTGGATACACCGCCGAGCGCGCGTGGGCGGATCTGGGATTCCTGGCGGACAAAGATGTCAGTGCCAATTCTGCTCGGCGCGAGAGATATCGCGGCCGGAAAGGGCTCCTTGGGCGGAAAGGGCTCCTGGAACCTTCAAGCTCGCCCCGCGTGAAGGCCGCGGCCAAGCAGTTGGGGCTCGAATCCACGTTACGCTCCCGCGGCCGGCCAAGGAAGACCACGCCTTGAAGCCGGAGCACGTGGCCAAAGTTACATCTGCCCCGCTGCCCCAGCGAGACTCGCAAGACGTGTTTACGCAGCCACATGTCCCACGCGTGCGTAACGACTTGACATTACCCCGGATACGAGGTCGAATAGGCATGTTGGAGATCGTATTCGTTAGTCCACCGAAAGGAGGTGCAGTCCGATGAAGACGATGAAGAGAAGACTCACAGATTCAATCCTCGCTCTGGCCGCGTTTCTGTGTTTGGCTTCGGTCGGCTGGGCAGTCGCGGGCGCGAAACGGTTCGAGAGCGAGAAGTTCGGGTTCAGTTTCAACGCTCCGGAAACGGTGAACATCTACACGGCTGATGACCCAGGTCCGATGGCCTCAAGAATCAACTCTGCAACGCCTCTTTGGCTGGTCAATTCCGCTCTTGCTTCAGAAAGAATCAATTTGAAAGTGAGTGACTTTCAAAATCCAACAGAGCGCGAACTCAATCAGCTTAAGCAACAGATGGATGACGGTACTCTTTATCGTTCTATGTCGCAGTACCAGAAAGTATCTGTACGGTTTGTCAAGATTGGAAAGAACGGCGACAAACACGCTGTTGAACACATACACGCACTCAGGCAAAGAGTGCCGAAAAAACTACGTCAAATCATCTTTATTCATAGAGGCCGATTCTTCAGTTTCACATGTGCAACTTCACCGGAGAGATTTGACAGTGCCGACAAGCAATTTTTCGATTTGGTTTTCCAGACCATGGAATTCAAGTAGGGGTTAGGAATGTCCACGAAGAAAGTGGTCGGGAGCCTGTCTAGAAAAGACTCCCGATCCTTTCTTGGCTTTTCTTCGGTGGGGCCAACTGCGCCACCGTCCACGAAATGCCCATAAACGGAGAGATCGAACGTTCATAAGCGATCTGAACCTGAAAGGGGGCGCTGTTGACACCGCTTGCGTGACAGGAGAATGCCGCGTTTGCTTTCGGAGTAGTCATTGGGGGCGCACAGTTCGAGGTGGGCACGAATTCTTGACAACGCCACCCCGCGGCGGTATAGTCGGTGCCCAGACGGATTGAGATTCCTATGAGTCCGACGCGCGCCAAGATGTCCTCGCGACCGGTTTCTGTTCAGGCTCAGAACCTGACGGTGTTCACCCCTTGCCGAAAGGTCGTTCCATGAAGCGGTATGTTTTCTCAACAGTGGCCGTGGCCATGTTCCTCGTCGGTGGGCTCGTGGGTTGTATGAGTGAGGCAGATAGGGGCGCTGTTGCGGCGATTGAGGAGTTGGGAGGCAAAGTCACCACCGAACATCTTCCTCCTCAGGTCGTAGGGGTGGACCTTTCGAACACTCAAGTTACCGACGCCGGCTTGGAACAGGTGAAGGAATTTACCATTCTCCAATCGCTGGACCTCAACCACACCCAAGTCAGCGATGACGGACTGAAGCATCTAAAAGGCTTCCACTACCTCACAAAGTTGCTTCTCGAAGGCACTCAAGTGACCGACGCCGGGCTTGAACACGTGAAAGAAATAACTTACCTCAAAGAGTTGTACCTCACCAGGACCCAAGTCACCGACGCCGGGCTGGAGCACGTGAAAGAACTGACCCACCTCGAAATGCTGACCCTTGGCGAGACCCAAGTTACCGACGACGGACTGATGCACCTGAAAGGCCTGACCAAGCTCCAAGCTCTGTGGCTTAACGGCACTCAAGTCACGGACTCCGGGCTGGTACACCTGAAAAAAATGACCAACCTCGGACAACTGTACCTCAGCAAGACCCAAGTTACTGACTCCGGGTTGGAGCACCTGAAA
>CAZURK010000208.1:15357-17229 GCA_964623055.1 uncultured Pirellulaceae bacterium | reverse complement strand
GCCGGGTTGGAGCACCTGAAACAACTGACCAACCTCGAAACGCTGCGCCTCAGCGACACCCAAGTTACCGACGAAGGCGTCGCAAAGCTCAAGCAGGCGCTGCCGGACTGCGAGATTGTCCGCGAAGGCCGCTAGTGGTCGGCTCGCCCACGAGAGACCACAAAACGTCCTGGGGCGCTTCGCCGGGGTCCGACTTGGTTTTCGGTCAACATCTACCGTTGTCGCGAAAGGAATAGAGTGGTGAGTAATCTAACGTCTGCTCTTATCCGGTAGAGTATACTGCGGGTAGCGAACGGGCCGACCGGATTCGGATCGGGTTCTGGGGCACGCCTGATTCGTGTCGACGAGACGGGTGTTCTCGACGGTCTGGGACCACTTCCAATGTCTCTAGCCCCACGGAGGACGAATCATGCGTTGCCGCACATCGTTTCCCACGGGCCTAGTTCTGACCCTCGTTGCAGCGGCGGGGCACTTGCACCCGGCAGAGGCCCTTTCCCAAGAGGCTCAACCGGGCGACACAACGGTCATCGTCGAGCATGCCTCCCTGAACCCCGGCAAGGCAATCACCAGCGCCGAAAAGTTTCGCAAGGCGTTGGATGCAATGATCCGTGCGTCCCGCGAGGTGTCGGCGGGGGACGACAAAGAGTTCCAGACGGCACCTTATGTGGCCTTCTCATTGAAGGTGGCCCGAGAGCGGATCGAGAAGGCTGGCGACGATTTCCGGCAAAGCGAACCTGACATTTGGCTGCTGAGCGGGATCAACCGGATTCGAGGATTCGTCTACGACCGCGGTAACGATGACCTGATCCTGGTCGGCGCCATCGAGCCGGACCGCGCCCCGCTGACCCTCGACGATCTGGTCGTTGCCCTCCGGAGCCGGTTCCGCTATGGCGAATGGCCCTTGGTCAGCATCGATCCTACGCTGGATACCAAAGAGACGCAGATGCAACACGTCCGCTTCGAAGGCGGCATCCGTGGGACAGCGTTCGGCCTTGATCTATTGGCCGCGGATTATGAACTGAAGGGACTGGGTATGGGCTACGTGGAGGCTGATATCCCTGCCTTCCGCAGCAATTGGGATCGCTGGATTACGGCCAGCCGAAACACCGCTGCGCAACGGGTGGAAATCTCGTCCCGTTTCTGGTTCTATCCGATCAACCCCCACGTCACAGTCCGCGAGGGCGTGTGTGTCATCCGGGGGCTCAGCGTGGGGACATTTACGGAAGTCCTGTCGGCAGAAATTGATGGGCAAGCGATTGACGACTTCAAGGACCCAAACAGCGATGCCTTTGCTGCGGAAGTATCGGAACGGTTCAACGAGCTTGCCGCGAAGCATTACACGTTCGACCGCCTGCGAGGCCTGCAGGAGTTGGTTGGCCTGGCCGCGGCGCTGGAGCAGATGGCCGATCGTCCGGGCCTGTCTTGGTGGCTGAAGGAGTATCCGCTTACGCAGATTGACACACCAAAAGGGATCCCGGTGGCACGTCGAGACTTGCAGGAGGACCGGCGCACTTGGGAGACGTCCGGCGGCGTAAATCTGACGGCTTTGGCCTTGAAGCTCAACGGCGGGAACGTCGACTCGCTGCGCGAGGCGGTGCTCAGCACCCGGGCGACACTGGAGGAGCTGAGTTGGGCATTTAGCGTCGGCAAGTGGGTAATCCGGCTTCCTCCCCACCAGGTCGCTCCCGAAATGATCGCCCCGTTGTTTGCCCAGGCCCTCTTTCTCCAGGAGCACCAGCGACACGCCGAGGCCCTGGGGCTATACGACCGTATCCTGGAAGCGATTTCGGATGACGCCCGCGTATGGAATAATAAAGGTGCTGCGCTTACCAACTTGGGTCGTGCCGAGGAGGCCCTGGACTGCTTCGACCG
>CAZURK010000208.1:0-15257 GCA_964623055.1 uncultured Pirellulaceae bacterium | reverse complement strand
GTGCTGCGCTTACCAACTTGGGTCGTGCCGAGGAGGCCCTGGACTGCTTCGACCGAGCGATCGGCCTCAAGCCGGATTGTTCCGAGGCCTGGTGCAACAAAGGTGCTGAGCTTACCAACTTGGACCGTGCCGAGGAGGCCCTGGACTGCTTCGACCGGGCGATCCGCCTCAAGCCGGATTGTGTCGCGGCGTGGAACAACAAAGGCAACGCCCTTCGCCACTTGGGCCGTACCAAGGAGGCCCTCGACTCCTTAGACCGGGCGATCCGCCTCAAGCCGGATTGTGTCGCGGCGTGGAACAACAAAGGCAACGCCCTTCGCCACTTGGGCCGTACCAAGGAGGCCCTCGACTGCTTTGACCGGGCGATCCGCCTCAAGCCGGATTGTGTCCAGGCGTGGAACAACAAAGGCAACGCCCTTCACCTCTTGGGCCGTTTCAAGGAGGCCCTGGACTGCATTGATCGAGCCATCAAAATCAAGCCAGACTTCGCCTCGGCGTGGTTCAACAATGGTCTTGTGCTTGGCAGTTTAAAGCGATACGACGATGCGAAGAACGCATTTCGACGCGCGGTCGAACTGGGCGATGTTCGCGCCCGCCGGGTACTGGAGATCGTGGAGAACATCGAGAAAAAAGGGGAGTGAGTAGCAAGGGCGCCCCCGGGCCCTCATGGATCACAGGAGAAGGCGTCTAGCGATGGCACGCGGAGAATGAGTTGCGAAGTCGGAAAAGAGAACAGGTGCATTTCGATAGGGAGGGTATCGATCATGGGTGAGAGTATTGTCAACAAGCTCTGCGCGCTTGATCGCAGGCTATGCGCTATCTGTCTTGCGGCACTCGTCGGTTCGCCCGCCGCCACGGCAACGGAGTTACCCGAGAGAATCGAGGAGGCGCTGTTGGACGAAGACTGGAACACGGTGATTCAACGCATGGATGAAGTGGACGTAGTGGGGGCCGACGTGCCCTGCCGGATGGTCGCCGCACACGCTTGCCTGGCTACGAACCATGGTTCCGAAGCTGCGCGGATCGTAGCCTCGCTGAAGGATGAAGACTTACAGGAATGGCTACGATGGACCGCGGTCCTGGTGCAAGAGAACCAGACCGTTGGCGTCGCTCACTACCTTCGGGCTGATGCCCTGGCACGGGTAGGTCAGTTAGACCAAGCAATTCAGTTCTTGGACCAGAGCATTAATGCGAACGACGAATCCGGTATGGCGTACGTGGCAAGGGGACTGCTACGGACACTGCAGGGGGGCGAATCGCTTGCCTCAGGCTTGTTGGACCTATCGGCTGCAACTGAACGAATGCCAGATTGCGCCTTCGCCTGGTCTGGGCTGGCATTCCACTGGATCATCATAAAGACACCAGGGGAAGCGGCTAGATGCTATGCAAAGGCGATTGACCGTGATGGAACGTCTGGCGACGCTTGGCTAGGAAGGGCTTGTGCGCGTTTGGGAAACGGCGAATTTGAAGCAGCGCTGCACGATTTGGAGGAGGCCGTTCACGTGTGTCCAGAACTGCTTGACCTATGCTCCCGAAACCGATCGCGGATTGTTGCTTTCGTCAATCGGTTCTTGCACGACATTGAACAATACGTTGTAGACGGTCGACCGGGTGTGACTATGAGGAGCACTTTCACAGTCAGTGAGATAACCGTGGACGGCAAAGTGGTGCCGGTCTATGTTGTGAGCCCCTCCTCGAAATACCAGGAGACGCTGGCCAACCTGAAGCGGGTGGGAGATGATCTGTCGCAGCGTTGGGGAAAACCGGTGGGAGATTTGCACGTTCACCTGCATCTGCACGGTTGGGCTGACAGTGGGTACGGGCAACGGGAGTTCGCTGCCCACATGGCTGCCGCTGGCAAAAAGGATGCGGCATTGGCGCTCGACGTGCCAGAGTTGCGAGGCAAAGTGTCCATGGACGCTACGGGGCTAGAGCCATCTTGGGGCAACAGTCTCGCGGCCGTGACTTGGAAACGGATTTCCGACATGGCTGCACTGAAGCTCTCTCACGCTGGCCAGGCCATTAATGAGGTATTCGGAAGTGCTCCCAGCCTGTCGGCTGATAGCGGCGGTGCCGAAGCGTTCGTCAAGCAAGGCATAGTACGCGGGATTGAGGTGCCGCGATACGATGAAGTGGTGCTGACGGCGTACCCTTTTCACAGGATCGAGAAATTCAGGAACGTGGAAGTATCAAAGGAGCTTGCTGACAATACTGGGCGGATCGTCAACCTTCATACCAACTTCGGGCACTGGAGCAACATCCTCGATGGCCCGTCGGATAAGGTGTCCAACGTCAAGCTGACGGTCGACGGTCATGGGATCCCTCACGGGGGATGGACATCAGCGGAATTGCTCGGAAAGCCAAATCCTGTGACGGCTATTAGTGGCGGCATATTGCAGGGGGTACCTACGAGTGAGGTGCGCGATCTGGCGAACGCGATAAACGAGCCACGTGCCGCGCAAACAGGAAACGCGGCACTTGTCGACATCAGGGCCCCATTCTTCGGTTGGGGACCGAAAACACGTGCTTTCGGAGACTTGCCCGATCTGCAGAATTATACATACCTCGGTCCTGACAAGCGCGGGGAACCTGTGTTAAGTAGCGCCCGTAGAACTGAGGCTGCGTACGACCGGATCGTGCGTTCGTTTCCTCATCTTCAAGCGATCGGGTTGATGAATGACACGATCGGCCTATTGGGCGCTGTGAAGGGCTCGAAGAGCCCAGCCGACACTCCTGGCCGGATGGAGGGTACGGGGCCGGTGGCGCACGTTTTTTCCTTTTATCAAGGAGCGAATCGTCTGAAGCTCTTCGCTGATGGCACGTTTGGAATATACAGATTTGAACCCACAAAGTCGGCTGACGGCCGGCTGTTCAGCACCGATCCTCAGCATCCGGCAAATTGGCGGCTAATGACGAAAGACGATGCTATCAATACGATCCACGGTCAGGCATCCTACCAAAGCAAAGTCAAAGGAAGACCCGATCCGACACACGCGCAACTATTCCAGAAGTTGACCGGTTACCAATGGCAACCTACGTTTAGTCGACTCAAACCTCGTGATCAGGAATTCTCCGAGATCCTCAAAAAAGACATGAACGAGATGGTCACACTGAATCTGCCATACGCGAAGACACACACTACGTATGATGCCTTCCTGAAAGGGGACATTCCGCAGAACAAGCAGGAGTTAGCTCTTGCCGGAGAGTCTGCTCAGACGTACGTGTTGCGTCAGATCGCTGGCGGGAACATTGGTTTCCGCGACTGGAGGCAGGGTCGTACTGTGGGTGCTGAACTGAAGCCGACGAAAGCGATGACGACTTGGGAGAACATCGGAGCCACGTCCTTCGGAAAAGGTTCTCCGCTCGCGGACGTGTGGTCTCGTGAATTCAAGTATGGCCAGAGTGTAAGCCAGATGGTGGAGGATACGTTGAGACAGGCGAAAGCCAGTGGAGCCTCCGACGTGGTTCTCGTCCATAACACGACAGGACGAACGATAGCCAACGAGATGGCCAACCGACTTCGTGCCCGAGGACTTAACGTTGTTATGCGCGGGCATGATGGGCTCTCGAAACTGACAGCGGTCGGCAGTACGATGGGCCTTGGACTGCGAAACGCACGGAAGAGCGCAATCGCTTGGTTGGTCGACGGCGGCAACGTCAGAATCGGGGGGGTTGCCTCAAATGACTCGGACGGTGGCATGTCGTCACGGGCGGCCATCGAGCGCATTGCGTCCACCAGCTATTTGTTGACTCAGAGAGATGGTCTAGAGAAGATCCCTTCGCTTGTAAACAGCATTTCACAGAAAATGCGCACTGACGCCGCGCGTATCATCGGCACCGGGGATCTCCGTTCGGCAGTCTTAGCTGCGCAGTTGCAGGACAAAGGGCATAACGTCAATCGATACGACTTATTCAGGGCATTGCCTGATTTGGCTTTGTTGAGCGCGGTGAATCGTAGACAGGAGTCCACCTCGTCCGTTGCAGTCGAGCCTCGACTCTTCCGCTTCGGTGACAAGCTGCCCGATACCGACCAGCGCAAGTTCTTCTTTCCTCCCGAACGTGATGGTCTTCTTCTTAGGGGTAGCGCAACCGGGGAGAACAGATTCCATCGTGATCCTCCTGACAAGTTCGGAGGAGGTGCGCTGATTCCGGTACTGGAGAGTGCGGGTTTTAAGCGTTTCCAGCCTCCGAACCCAGCTAGATTCCCCGGAGGTGTGAGCACTAAGGAGTTTGCGAAGATGTGGGTGGACAATGCTGACTGGCCGGTTCTGATCTCCGTTCCCGGGTGGTATGGAAAGCCGATTTCCCTAGCCAAGGAGTGAGCCGAGGCGCGAAAGGACAAGCTACAGATACGGTTGGTCTCAACAATTGTCCCGTCGAACCGGAGTTTCCACCTCCCTCGTAGATCTCGATCGGCGGCGGGTCATCGCCGAATGTGACAACGCCGCCTCTCATTTTGTCCACTGTTCGCTTCTTCCTTTTCACCGACCGGAAACCAAGGAACAGTCTCGCGTTGACCAAGCGGAAGATCTCACCGGCCGACCTGAGGCAGTCCGGGTCCGAAGCGAGCTCGGCGAGTTGATGCACAACCTGCATGCCAGTGCGTATCGCCTGTTCCACATCGTTCTTGTCGGTAGTCGCGGACTCGGCCACAGTTACCTCATGTTCCGCCCGCGCTTCACGCTTCTTGAGTTGCTCGAATATGTCCGCGACTGCTTTGTACTGGCCCGGGCTTTCCGCTAACGCCAAGTTGCGTGCGATCTTCACCAACTCTTTCTTGAGCGCCGACAACGCAGCCCTCTTGTCATATAGTTTGCCGTTTGGCTGCTGCTTGCGGGCTTCCCGAGCAGCGAGTTCGCGCAGCCGTTCCTCGGTGCGTCGTAGTCGCTCCGGCGACAATAAACGCTGCCGTACGCAGCTCAACATGAACCGTGTGGGCTGTTGGACCGTCCACGTGATTGTGGGCACACTCGGCCCCATGGCTCTGTTGGTACAATCCACACTTGTAGCGGAACGACCGGCAAAGAGAAAGACGCGTCTCGATCCCGTGGATCGATAACGGTGGCAGTTACGCTGGGGTGGCCCGACCGCGGTCGGCGGCCACTTCGTCGCCGTTTGGGAGTCCCGTTAGTTGGCGGGCCCGCGTCACTATCCTCACCTCGCACCTTGAAGCGTCGACTTGTACTCAAGTAATTCCTTGTTGTCCGGTTCCAAGGAGAGAGCTTCGTCGAGAAAGAGGATCGCTTCAGACTTCCTGCCCATTTCGTCATGTAGCTTGGCCAAGCGCGTGTATTTCGCAACTATCGCAGCGCGGCGTTCATCCTCCGAAAACTTCTTGCCCTTTTCCGGAAACGTGAAATTGGTGAGGAATGCCTGGAACGTAGGGCGATTGCTTCTCAGTTGCTGGGGGCCGTTCGCGCCTAGTGCGACTTGATACCAGGTTGTCTCCGTGACAAATGTCACGATCTCTTGTTCAGAGCGTTCTGTGGACCAACGTGAAACAACTGCTTCGCGATCAGCAATCTTCTCCTTGCTCGCAGTGAAGGACCCACTGGGCCATCTTCGTTTGAAAATCGTCCTGATCTTCTCTTTGGATTCTGCCAGGAGATCGTCCAACGTATACGGATCCTCCGGATTCGGGCCTGAAATAATCCTTATGTACACACGGTCCTCACGCGGACTGTGAAACGCGACCTTCGAACGAATGGTTTCCTCGGGGTATTCTCGGATGGACCATCCCTCTGGCACCGCCGCAACAAAATAGCCATTCTTGTCGCTGTAAACCCTGGGCCGTGCTGAAGGGGATGGTGAGTCATCTTCAGCAGAGCGCGCTACGGCATTCACCAGCAGAATGCAGGACACGACCAAAAGCATCGGTGTGTGTTTCATAACTTCACAGACCTTTCTTCTAGGGGACCGGTAATTCGGGGCCACGCCCGTCGCCCCCAAGAACCGGGCGAGCCAGTTTTCCAACATCCGGGTCAAGCCAGTACAAAGCCCCGTCTTCCGCGGGCCGACCCGGCAGCGGGTAAAGCTCCCATCCCCCTCAGTATACGTCAACACCACTGCCTTTGCCATACACGGTCGGCAGGTCGTCGGCAAGCCTTGCATCCTTGTCGCAAAGGAAGAAGCGCCGCACGAGTCCCGCCTTGGAGGGCCTCCGCAATGTCTTGGTTCGCCGTCATTTGGGCGAATCGCCCGTCCGGCGTTCTCGCGACGAGTCACCCGTGGGAATTCGGCCCGCTTTCGCGGTGGTTCCTGTCGGCACGGCCCTGGCTGTACCTCAGTTCCTATCCGCCGGGTTACAGAGAAGGGGTTGGGCGTCGTTTTCGAGAACGACGCCCGACGCGTTTTTGCTTCCCATTGCCGGCTGATGTATCATGGCGGCACCGGGCTGGACGGCTCGCTCACACCTTCACGCTCCCATATCTACATTCGGCGACGCGCATTTGGGGCTAGTGACATCTCAGCATTCAACATAGCGGGACGAGATGTTAATCATTGCCGCGGCCCTCAGGTGAGCAAGTGGTCGCCGAGCAGTTTCTGTAGGTACTCTCGCGCCTTAACAGCCGCTTCCGCGGGACGGTCCACGTGGCTGATCAACTGGACGCTGACGTATCCGCGGTAATCGATCCGGGCCAAGGCATCGAAGGTTTCCCGGAAATCCACCACGCCCAAACCCGGGATCAGGTGCAAGTGTTTGCCGACTGCCAATTCGATCAGTCGGGCTGGACGGCGTACACCTGCACTGGCTGGCCAGCGGAATTCTTCACAGTCTCGCGGATCGCGTCTGGGTGGGGGCCGCCCGAACCGCGGAAGCTCGCCAGCACCTCCTTCGACACTTCGGTTACAGTCAACTGCATCTTGGAACATAAGGGTTCAAGTCGGGGGATCGCCGCTTTGGTCGCCTCTTCGGCAATTCTTGCCGCATGTTCCCGATCAATGGATGACTTGTTCAGTGACCCGGTGATGCACTCCTCCGGAAAGACGACGAAACTGGCACCTCGCTCGTGCGCCTTAACGAGCCATTGCTCGACGCAATCGAGGTTGGCCGCCACATCGCCCATTTCGGAGTGCATTGCCACGCAGGCGACCCGGGCCGTCTGGCGGCTCGCCGGATCGGACGCCGTTACGCCCTCCCCGCTCACAAGCGACGTGGCAAGTGTAAGAAGGGCGACGCAGAAAACGGCTCTGATCGTCATTGGGCTGTGGTTCCTTGTCAGAGGTTTGCCTTCCCTAACCAAACTCAAGGCAAACACATTTTCGCAGACGTTTTCGCACCCAACAAATCGCGCATTGCCGCCATCAGTACGTCTTCCACTTCCGGCGCTACCCGGGAGACCCAGCCGGTCTCGTAACCGCCTTGGCTGTAGGCGATCTTCGTGCCAATGTATCCTGGTCCCCAATCGCCGTAAGCGGCCATCGAGACGAAATCGTCCGGTCGCATCTTCTGGGCGGCCAACTGGTACTCGACAAACAATTCGCCCGGCATGTGCAACGTATAGGTCGGCCCGATGCGAAGACAACTCAGCACGATCTTGTGCCCCGCCCCGGTGCGACGCAGCCAGGCCAGTTCAAGAGCGCCACCAACTCGCCGTGCCGATCTATCCTCGGCGTTCTCCAACCGTTGAAGGCTGGCTTGCTCGGTGATCGACGTGCGCACGGGCAGGCTGACCGGGCAAGTACGCCAGCTCAGGTCGGCCGATGTGATGGGTACCTTCTTCTGCGCGTCCCACGCCAGCTTCATGCCGCGTTGGAGCCTGGCTGCAAGGACGGGACGGTTCTCCGGCGACCCATCGTTGTACTTGCCGCAGGCGATGTCGCCGCCAGCCCCGCTGAAGTATTCTGTGCAACGCCGGGCAACGCTGCCTCGCGAGCAGCGCGAGCCATGCCGACAAAATCGGCACTGACATCGCCACGGCCATAATAACTGCACGGGTGGCAGGCATAATAGTTGATTGCCACCAGCGGCTCCTCGCCGTCCCAGAAGCTCAGCAGCCGGAGGTAAGGATCGATGAGCCCCTCGGGCGCGGCCTTGCCTCGCTTGTTCCCGCCAGCGCTTGCGCGCCAGAACGCCAACTTCCCGTCGGGCGTGAGCACGCGTCGCGTGGAAGCGACCTTTTCCACCTTGCCGAGGCCGTAACCCAGATGCGTCACGCGGCGCGGCTTGCCCGCGGCCTCGCCGGCCGCACGTGCCACGCGCCCCAGCGCTTCCTTCGCAACGGCCACGTCGCACAACCTGCCGCCTGGAACGTGGGCCGCCCATATCTTCTGGGCCATGTAGTCCGCGCAGATCGCGTCGTGCTGGTGGACCGCATGCACGGCGACCCGATCGGCCGTTGTGCCGACAGCCCCGGCCAGCGCCTGGCGCCAGGCGTCGTGAGCGTCGTTGGCAATCAGTGTCCAATCGACGGCGCACAGGACGATGGGAGGCCCGGCACCCAGCAGGACGATTCCTCGGGCGCTTAAGGGATCGACGATCCTCTTGGCCGGCGGCCGGTACCCCAGGCTCAGCGGATAGCCCAGCGGCGGCGTAACGTCCGCCTCGAACGTGGCAATCCGCAGCGGCAGGGGTGTTTGGGCCGCGTCGGCGCAAGCTACGGACAGCGGCCCCCCAATCAATACTCCGGAAAGGAAATCGCGTCGTTTCATGGCGACGACTCCTATTTCGATACTCCCAGCAAGTCGCGCATGGCCGTCATCAGAACGTCTTCCACTTCCGGCGCCACCCGGGACGCGCCGACCTCGTAACCGCCTTGCGGGTAGGCGGCCTTCGTGCAAATGTGCGCCGGGCCATGGTCGCTGTAGGCGGCCATCAAGACGAGATCGTCCGGTGAGGAGTTTGAATAACAGAAAACTGTGCCAAGGGGAAGCATGTTGAGAGAAGATCAATGGTGTATTTGAAGAGCCCTTCCGGCAGATGTTCACTCGCGATCGGGAAGCAGAGTCACCAGCAGAGACAACAGCATTCTCAGGAGCAATCCAACTCCGAACCACAGCAAGCCGCCCGTCACAACGAGTTGAGCAAGATACCGGAGCTCGGGTCCCTCTGGAAACAGTCCGAGGTGCCTGTACGGCGATTCGGTCTTTAGACGGCCTGGTTCCGCTTTCGGTACATGACGCCGCACTTCATCGTATCCGCGATTACGCAAGTGCATTCGGCGATGCGATGCGAACGAATGCCACCAGTCATGCGCTCGTTGCTGTCAGAGACCTGACTTGTATGGTAGGCTGAGCAAGTGATTCCCGTTGCGTCGACACCCTGTCGGCCAGAAGCTCCTCAGGTGATTTGCGATGGGTAAGAAAGTCACGGCTCACCCAAGCGCGTCCGCAACACAAGGACGGCTGCAGTTCAGTCTGCGGACCATCTTTCTCGTGATGCTGGTGCTTGGGACATCCCTCGCAGTTGGGCGCTTTCTTCATCCCCTCTGGGGAGCACTCTTCCTAACATATGCCGTGCTTGGGTACTGTGTTTCGAGTTCAGTAATTAGACCGAGACTGCGACTTCCGCTTGTCTTGGCGTCGCTGCACACGTTGCTTGCCACAGTTGCCGGTGCAATTGAGTATGCGTCGGCCTGGGACGACATGAACGCCACAATGCTTATACTGATGGCCGTGTACATGGTCGACCTTCCGATACACCAAACTTGGGAGTATTTCGGTCTCTTTCCTGATAGACGCACAACTTGGTATCCCACACAACTCGTGATAACCGGAGCGTTGTTATGGTTCGCAATTGGCTTGCTCTTGCACCTCGTCATGTCGTGGATGCGACACGCGTACCGGTGGCTTCGCAAACCTCGCTGAACCGTGGTGCCAAGCTGTGGGCGTCGGTGGCCGGTCCGAGCGTGTATCTGAGCGGTGAGAATATCCAGATCTCCGTGCGAGAGACTGTGCGAAAACCACCTTGCTGACCGTTGTCAGACGTTCCAGCCCACCTTCAGTATCGTAAAACTTGAGAAAAGGGATGATGTTTCGCAGCCTGCCTCCGATAACCTCGAAGTCCGCGGATTCCGCTGAATCGAAAGCGGTACCGATCATGAAACAGCATTTGCTGTGGCCATTGGCCTTTGCCCTGGTGTTTGGCGAACCTATTTTTCAAGCATCGAAAGCAGAGGAGCTGGGCGAATTGCCGCTTACCGAGCGGACTTTTCTGCTCGGATTGGGCTTCCACCCGGCACATAAGAAGGGCGAAACACCTCATGACTTGCAGAAGGCGCTCGGCGAAGCGTTGGCGTTGGCGGGCCGCAACGCCGAGTTGACCAGCCACTGGGTTGTCAACAGCCCGTGGTACGAGCACTGGGACAAGCACTACAACCGTCCCTCGGTGAACCAGCGCAAGGCCTACTTCAACCTGCTTGCGGTGCACCACGATCTCAAACCGATCCTCAACTTCCACTTCTGGAACCTCTTTCGAGAACCCGGCCGAGGGCTCGTGTTGAAATTAGTCGTCCCTCCGGACCTGCCTTCGTCGACGACGCTGGCCAGCGGAGACTTCCGCCGCCGCTGGATCACCGAAGCGACACGCATCGCCGAGGCGTTCAAGCCCGCCTACCTTAGCCTCGGAAACGAGATCGACTCCTTCTACCACTACGATGACGACAAGGAGAAGGATTTCGACAACTATGTCACGCTCGTGGCCGAGTCGTACGACGCGATCAAGAAGGTCTCGCCGGACACCAAAGTCATGGTGATCTTCCGCTATGTCGAGATGAATGCGAAAAAGGGATACTATCTCATCGAGAAGTTTGACCAAGAGAAGATCGACGTCTTTGGTTTCACGAGCTACCCGAGATTCGCCAGTCCGGTGGACATCCCGGCCGGCTACTACCAACCTATCACCGAGCGAACTGGCGAGGTACCCGTTGCGTTCACCGAGATTGGCTGGGAGACGAAGCCAGGCGATATCGGGGCGCAAGAGCGTCAGGCCAAGTTCCTGCTTTGGTTCCTTCGCGAGACGAAAGGAATGAAGCTGGAGATGGTAGTCTGGCCCTTCCTCCACGACCTCGCTCCACCCAACAAGAAAGCGCCCCGAAGCAGCAACTGCGGCCTGATCGAATACTACGGGCAGCCAAAACCGGCCTGGAGCATTTGGCAGAAACTGGCCAGCCTGCCACTAGTGAAGCGAACGCCCAAGCCTAAACCATGAATCAGGAACCGACAACCACACTTCGAGCGAAGAGCGCGATGAACAAGACCACCGCATTTCCGCATTTGTTTTGCTGACGGTTTCCGCTTTGACGGCGGAGACAATCGCCGGCCAGAACCTGATCCGCAGCGGGGGTTTTGAAGCCGATGATGTGAGGCTTCGGAGTGGCGCGAAAGAAATCTCCGTCGAGACAGCGGCGGCAGCAAATGAGCGATGACTTTGTCCTCGACACGACCCGCGGGAAGCTTCCCGGAATCGACCGGAGCATCTAACCATGCGCTTGGGCGCGTCGGTTGATGTGATCGAAGCAAGTTGCAGCCGGGCTCCAGCGCAGGTGGCTCGCTCCGAGAAATGGGTCGTCAAATGGGACAGGAAGGCGCTCAAGCTCGGCGGAGATTGCCGTCGGGGAGCCCCTTCACGGGACGTGAGGGCGCCGCTTCTCTGATCCACCAATTCCACTCGGCCGGCACCCCCGTGAAATCGCCCTAGACCGTCTGCTATGTGATCCCTTTCCTTACCTTGGCATAAAGAAGCTGGTCCAGCACCCTGCCGCCTTTGATGACGTTTGCCCGAAGGACAGCTTCTCGGACGAAACCGGCCTTCTCTAGCACGCGGGCAGATGCCGCGTTTGTCGCGTAGGGTTCCGCGTAGACGCGGTTCAGCTGGAGTTCCGCGAAGGCGTAGTTCACAACGTGCGTTACCGCCATGGTCATGATGCCTCGGTTCCAAAACGGCTCAGCCAACCAGTATCCCAGTTCCGCTGATAGCCGATGGACGTCTTTCCCCAGCATCAGGCCGATACTGCCGATGGCCTCCGTCTCAGTAGCGATTGCGAACACCGTACGGGGATTGGTCTGCATCACACGAGCCAGAAATGCTTCGGCATCGGATCGCTCGTATGGATACGGAAACCCGTCACGTAGCTGAATCGCCATATTTCGATTGTTGGCGTACTTGGCAATGGCTTCCGCATCGTGGCTTTGCCAATCACGGATCAGATACTCGCCAATTGACGTCTTCATGTTTCCTTCGGCACTCAGTAGCAGGTCGTCCCCGGCGATTGTGGGTTGATCAATAATCGTTCGGATTCCGGTGCATCCCACAAACGGTCGTTTCGACCAATCTAGCCGGGCTGTCTGCGCGGTGCAATTCTGCGCGGATGATTTTCCCGGCGAGGTGACCCCGCATGCGTCTGTAGAGGTGTGGCCGCCATCTGACGCTGACCATCGTCGCGGTCCAAATTCGCGCCGACCCGCCGTTTCGAAACCGTCCTTTTCTGGCGTGTCTCACTGGCGACGGGTAGTTGAGACAATTGCACGCTCGTCGGCGGTCCTAGACCGCCTTGCGAGTCGAGGAACACGCTGGCGAAGCGCCGTCGCCGACTCGTCGGTCGGTCGTGAGCTCTGCCACACACTACGCATTGATCTCGGATTCTTCTATCGCGGTCACCTGAGGCTGCCGGCAACTCATATTCGCGACTCATGACGGATACTCCTTATAGCTTTCACTGTACCTCCGGCTTTGTGCGTCTTGCAGGAACGGAGGCCCGTCGTTGGCCTGGAGGAATCCGCTTGACGCCTCGGACCATCGCCGCGCCGAAGAAGACTGGATTGCCGCCGGCACCGTATCGCTTTCAACGAAGCGAGTCCCGCGCGAGGCACTGCGCGGTCGTGAGTGCGTCATTCGATGCACACCGGACGTCGGGCCTTACTCCGACTCCTTCCCAGTCACCGCCGCTGACCGGATGGACGACCCGCATGATCGGAATGGAGGTCATGAAGTCCGCCGGCAGCGCTCGCACCATATTTGGATGGGCGCCACCTTTCGTTGTCTCGCCGACGATCTTCGCCCGTCCGTGTTGCTGGAGGGTATAGGCGAGGCCCTCGGCGGCCGAAAAGGTCTTTTCGCTCACCAGTACGAACACGGGCACATCATCGGAGAAGCGATGGCCGAGGCCCTCGAGGCTGGTCCACGCTTCGGTCTTCTTCTCGCCCGTTCGCCGCTCGAGCGTGTAGAGCAGGGTGCGTGTCTCGAAGAGGTGGCTGCACAGGAAATCGACCATGGACGCGGCGCCTCCTCGGCACTTCCGTAGGTCGAGTATCAAGGCTCGAGCCTCCGAGAGACGAGCCATGGCTTTCGCGGCGGAATCGCGCGCCTCAGGGCCGCCAGCCAAGGTGAGAATCTCAACATGACCGATGTTGTCATCGTGGAGTTCGACGTGCGCGAAACCGTGGTTATCGAAGCGATGGGGCGTGGCTGGCTTCGCCGGACGGGCACGGAAGGTGACAAGCAGATGGCGGTCGTCAGAAATGGCGTGGAGGTCTTTCTCCAATCGGACCGCGAAGGAATGGGCATCGTCGATGGCGTCGTAGTCCCCCTCGGCTAGTCGGGACTCGATCTTTGTGGCCATGACCTCCGCGGCCCTAACGTCGAAGTAGTTCTCGCGGAGGCTGCTGGCGAGCGATTCAACCACGGCCCGGCGAGTCCGTGCGTCGATAGCGCGGGTCTCGGAGGGGGACGTGCTCTGCTCATCCATACGGGTGGGGCTCTCCTTATGGCACGCCGGGGCGAGAGGGGCGGAAAGGAGGATCACCACGAACAGGAGGCGAGGCGCGGATTCGGGGCGGTTGACTGCGCTCATAGTTGCCAGTCCCTCTGCGCCAGCCGGGATTCAGTCTTCGTGCAGGACATGCGCTCCCTGTCAAGTGATTCGGCGTGAGGTTCAACTTCTTAATTACGTTTCCCAGCAAACCTTGGGATTTGGCCCAGTTCGGCACTCCGAAGTCAATAACGTGTTTCGGTCCGCCCCAACCAGGTCAGCCGCTGTCAGAAACCTCTGGTGCGTCCGGTGGGCGTGACATGTGTCATCCGGGGCAACACCGTTCGTGACACATGAGTTGCGGTTCGTGCTGCGCCAACACCAACGCCATGGCTACGGCGCCTTGTTCGGTGCCGGAGCCGAATCGAATCTATGAAAGAGTGGGTCTTGCAGAGAAGGAGTGGTTTGCCCTCACCTTTCTAAGGAGTTCTTCATCTCAACAAGATCCAACGCGTGTCGTCTTCGTAGCGGTGAAGGCTTGGGAAGCAGGCATAGACATCTTCGCGTTTGTAGACGATGTGATGCTCGGCCTGCGCATAGACCTCGACCTCCGGTCGTTCTGCGGAGCTTAGACTACCGAAGCCGGCCACATTCCGCCCGGCGTGGGCCTCCCACTTCGACTTGCCCGTCAGATGAAGCACGACATGGCCGTCCACTTTCACGATGGCGTCGTCGCCAACCATCTCAAGCCGTACCACGTGAAAGTCGTCAGCCAGATTGATTTCAGCGCGGGCTTCGAATCGATGGCACTCAATACGATCTGGAAACAGTGTCAATCCAACCTCGTGTACACCATCCGCGGCCAGAATGATCACTCCGGCCGGACCGGAGCAACTTGCCACTTTGACTCGTGCTTCCATACTGTGAGGCCGATCGGCGACCGCGGCCCACGATTGGCTTATGAACTGCAGCTCGCCATGCGCGGTGCCATCGTCTCGCACGTGCAGCACGCCGACCTCGACTGCGACCGAACAGTTTTCTATCTCGCGGAATGACCACGGTGGCCTCGCCTTGTTCGGCAACACTTCCGCATCGTAAGTCACGGTGGGTGTCGCGGCCACGACAACGAACAACGCCAATAACTCCATAATCCCACCCTTCTCGAATCACAGTTAGTCTGTGCGTAATCAGTAGCATAGCACAGTTCGTTGGACTACAACTAATGCCGATAGTCCACACCCACTCCAGACAACTCGGAACTACACGGAAAAGCCATGAAAAGGACCTTGATCCCATTATCCTGTCTGCTGTTGGTGCAGAACTATCTGTATTCCGCTGAACTGTCGAAGGACGGCGCAACCGGCTGGAAGATCGTTCTGCCCAACGAACCGACGATCGTCGAGAAGACAGCCGCGCGCGAACTGTCCGAGCATCTGAAACTCGTCACCGACGCGGATTTCCAGACGACAGCCGAAAACGACGTTCCCGCCGACGGGCAGTCGTTGATTTTCGTTGGCAATACGGCGAAGGCCCCGAAGAAGGATTACAGGTTCGACGAAATCCTGATCA
>CAZURK010000207.1:0-28115 GCA_964623055.1 uncultured Pirellulaceae bacterium | reverse complement strand
CTGACGCGAATCTCGGCAGCTTGTCCCAATCCGCGCGGTCCAAGGAACTGAAGACGGCTCGTGGAATCCTGTTATTCATTGGCGTTCTTACGGTTGCAGTCAACGGGTTCTTCTTCTTTCAGATCGAGAAACAAATCGAAAACCAGTTCAACGACGAAATCGCGCAGCTTCATCGTCAGGGCATGGTCGTGGACAACGCCGAGGTTCAACGGCTAAAGCAATCGGCGATCCTGATTGCGCAGGCGATTCTGGGGGGCGCCATTTCGTTGGGCGTGCTCTTTGTCGTCTTTGGCATCATGGTCAACAAGTTTCCGGTGCCCATAACGGTTACAAGTCTTGTGCTGTACATTGGTGCGACGGCCATCTTCGGGCTACTCGATCCGACGACTTTGTTGAAGGGGATCATCATCAAGATTATCATCGTGGTTGCGCTGTTCAAGTCCGTACAAGCGGCGCTGGCATATCAAAAGGAAGCCAATCGAAGCGACATGGCGGGCGGAATGCCGCCGTTCGCGCAAGAATCATGACCGATTCAGGTACAGGCGGCGATCCCATCGGCAACGGCGAGTCGCTGATTGGGCAGCAAACTTGTTGGCGATGCGGCAAACCGGTTGAATTAGCTGTGGAATCCTGCCCGTACTGTTCGGCCGGATTGACCAGGCAGTCGCGTGATGCCGATGGCCCATCTACTGGCTCACGGCCCGCTGACAATGCTGCTCCCTTAGCGCGGACACTGATCATCTACAGCTTGATGCTGCTCACATCCGTGCTGGTAGGATTCGCGCTGACTTGCGGCGATGCCTCTGCCGCGTCTGGGGAACACATCGAGCCACGCAATCTGCTAATTCCGATTGCCGCAATTGAGGCCGTCGATACGGTCCTGGTCTTGTTGGCATTGGGTTGGATTGCCCTGCCGCGCTCCAGGCCGCCCGGCCGGGCACGCCGTCTGGGCGCATGGTGCGCGTTCCTTCCCGCACTTGCGCTGTTGCTGTTGCTCAATTTCAGTTATCACTGTCTGCTGCGCGAAACGTTGGATCTTCAGATTATCGACCAGACGATGTTCACCGAGGTTGGTTTGCTCCCCATCTGGTTCGTGTTGATCTGCGTCCAGCCGGCATTGATCGAGGAGCTGTTCTTCCGTCATGTGACGTACAGAGCGTTGCACGATGCGATGGGCACCCATTCGGCTGTGCTGATCTCTTCCATTATGTTTGGATTGATACATATTGCCGTGCCGCTTAGCATTCCCATGCTGATGGTACTGGGAATCGGTTTGGGTTATGCCCGCGCGGTCAGTGGCGGAATTGCATTGCCTATTGTCATGCACTTCATTCACAATCTGGCGGTGCTGGGATTTGAATCGAGATTACTTGGTGGATTATGAATCATCAGAACATTACTTCGAGATCCTCGTGGTCCGTCGGCGCCATAATCTTTGGGATGATCGCCGTGATTCTGTTTGCGGTGGCCGTCGTTCAGGCGAACGTTGATGTGGCGTTGGGTGCCGTGTTGCCGTTGTTCTTGGCTGTCGGATTGGCGTTTTCAAGGCCGCGCTCCTTCGCCGCAGCGATTGAAGACGACCGGCTCACCGTTCTCGATCCACCGGTCGAGGTTCCCTATGCCTCGATCCAGTCGCTGACATTGAAGGGTGCTCCGCAACTGCCGGGGCGTGACGAATTGAAACCCGGCCCCATTCTGCTACTACACGAAAAAGGTTCACTGGAAATACCGGCAAACATCAGCGTGCCAGTCACGGAGCTCTATGCCCGGCTGGTGGACGCCACTACAACCAGCGGCGCGCGCGACGTCCACAGTGAGCTCAGCCCGACGATGCGTGAACAGCAGGAGCAATTCGGCGACGATCGCGTATGGACTTTCCGGGCGCGAGAGCGTCTAGGAGCCCGTTTGCCCCACCGGAGAGCCAAACTCTGTGGTCTTGCCATTGCGTTATCCGGCGTCGTCTGGTGTGTGGCAGCGGGTTCGTTGGAGCCGCGCGTTGACATGGAGGCCTGGATCGCGGGCGGTGTCATATCGATGCTGGCCGGCGTCTTTACGATTCTTATCGCCTGGGCGCATCGACGACATCCGGG
The DNA here is from genome assembly GCA_964623055.1 of uncultured Pirellulaceae bacterium. Lineage (GTDB taxonomy): Bacteria > Planctomycetota > Planctomycetia > Pirellulales > Pirellulaceae > JADHUC01. The sequence goes on along the minus strand of CAZURK010000207.1, from coordinate 26,025 downwards.
AAGGGGCATGAAGGGCTGGAAAGACTCGAGCATCGTCATTGGCCCCTTGGGCGTTGCCATGATTCAGGGAGACGTGCGAGGCAAATTGGAATGGCGTGAGTTACGTGACGTTGTATCGAAGGGCGGACGGGGAATTCCGCGGCATGTCCCCGGTTCCATCGGGTTGGTCGTTGAAGGAGCCGTCATCCCAATTATCGACATCTACGACCGACCGTTGGCAGCCATCTTCAAGGTCATTCGCCGATCTTGGCGTCCCGATTGACGGGTACAACGCCGCTACGGCCACGGAAGAAGCATCGCGGACACTGAAGCGTCGTCGGAAGCCCCTGCGGCCGTGAACGACCGGTCTGCCTCTCCGCAAGGGCGGAGAACCGGGCGGAGCAGTGATTTGACGGATTGGACTACCTGTCGTCGAACATTGCTTGGCCAATCGGGAACCTTTAGACTGTATGCTGATAAGGCAGGCCGGGGCGCGTCCAATACGCGAGTTGCCAGTGTGACCGCCCCGAACTAGGAACACGACCATGAATACCATTGAGAGAATTCAGTTTGTTCGCCACAGAACGGCGTCGCATCGTCGGCATTACGTGGACGAGGAAGACGTTAAGGTCGTGCTTTCGCGTCTACCGGAAGAAGTGTGGAGGCGACTCAGAAAGGTACATTTCAAGGATGACGCTAGGGGGCGGAGGGTACTTGGCTACACCACCAAGCGAGGTCGACGGGATGTCACACTGTGCGCTTTGCCGCACCATGTCAGCCTTAAGGATTTTGGGGAGGCACCGGAAGAGTTTGGCGCCATAACCGGTAGTCAGTGGCCGCTGTTGGCCGTACGTCGTTATCACCTGTATAACACCTTCTTGCACGAACTTGGGCACCTTCAGGTCATTCTGCCCAAAGAGTCGAATCCCAATCGCAAGTTCGCCCGTGAGCCAATAGCGCAGGGGGTCGCCAATTACTGGCGCGGCGAAATGTGGTCACAGCCTTTCGATCATCCGGACCCGGTCCACAACCCACCCAGCCCGGAAGAAATGAGTCTGCTCGAGGCAGGTTGGGTCGACTCGCATTTGGCATACAAGAAAGGGTATCAACTCGAGCAGGCGGCGGACCGCGAGGATGCAGTGGAGAATCGCAAACAGGCGATCCGTCAGTATCAACGTTCGGTGGACCGGTACCCCAACCACGCGCTCGCTCTAGAAAGGCTCGGCATACTGTCCTGCGCCGAGGTCGGCGAAGCTACTGAAGAAGAGTCTCTCCTGACGGCCGTGGAGCTGTTTCGCAGTGCGCTGGCGATTGACCGCACGCTGCCGGATTCTACGCTGTACCTCGCGAGGGCTTTGGCTCGGCTTGGCCAGCGAAATGAGGCATCCCAGATGTTCAAACGGGCCATGCAGATATGCGAACCGGCCCACATCGCCATGGCATCATATGCGGCACAACTAGGCAATTGGGGCGACACTAGCGAGGCGGCACGACTCTTCCCGAAGGCTCTTAAGAAAGATCCGCGATGCTCGTACACGCTTCCGCGATACGCAGAGTTTCTGCTGTTTCGTTCCGATGATCCTGAGGTAGCCGACACAAAGAAGGCGGTCGACTTCCTGAAACGGTACATCGCCAATGAGCCGAATGATGCCAAGGCTCATTATCACTTGGGCGTGGCCTACGCCAGACTTGACGGCTGCGAGGCAGAAGCGATTGTCCACCTCCGCAGATCAATGGAAGCGGAGCCGGACGGAAACCCTGCGCGTGGAGTCTTATCAAGACTGGAACTTAGTGCGGCGGGCAGTTCCGACGAAGCGATCGCCAAATACACGGAGACTCTTAGAGTCGATCTGGAAGGCCCGGCATTGCACTTCAAGCGTGGAAACGCGTGGAGAAGAAAGGGCGAACACGACAATGCAATCACCGAGTTTTCACACACTATGCGCCTCGATCCAGAAAACGTGAAGGCCTACTTCTACCGAGGTTGGGCGTGGCAAGAGAAAGGCGAACTCGACAAGGCGATCGCGGACTACAGCGAGACGATCCGACTTGATCCGGAGAGTGATGGTGCCTACAACAATCGAGGCCTCGCCTGGCGTGCGAAAGGCGCGTACGACAGGGCCATCGAAGACTACAGCAAGGCCATTGAGTTAGAACCCGAGGACCCGGGCGGGTATCACCGTCGAGGACACGCGTGGGACGATAAGGGCGAGTATGACGAAGCCATAAAGGACTACAGCAAGGCGATCGAGCTGCAGCCCGATCGTGCGACTGCGTACTTCGACCGAGGCATCACGTGGAGCAACAAAGGCGAAACGGACAACGCGATTGAAGACTACACCAAAGCCATTGAGTTGGGTTACACGGATTCCTATACGAATCGAGGTACGATGTGGCTCCGAAAGAGAAGGAATGACAAAGCGATCCAAGACTTCACAATCGCTATCGAGGCGGACCCCGAGAACGCGAGAGCCTACAACAACCGAGGCATGGCCGAAAGCGACTTCGAGAGAGCCATTGACGACCTAAACAAGGCTATCGAACTGGATCCCGATTACGCGATTGCATATTACAATCGCGGGATCGTGTGGAGCAAGAACGGCGGACACGAAAACGCGATCAACGACTTCAGCAAGGCCGTCGAACTGGATTGTGACTTCATGAAAGCCTACTGGCTTCGCGGAGACTCCCTGTGCGCGATTTGCGAATACGAGCGATCGATCGAAGACTACACGACGTCCATCGAATTGGATTCCAAAGATGGCCACGTCCATATTGCTCGCGGTACCGCTTGGAAGAAGAAAGATGAATACGAGAAGGCGATCGAAGACTGGACCAAAGGCATAGAGTTGGCCTATGGGGACGACCATTGTAGTTCTCGTAGCGACGCCTGGAGCGATCTGGGCGAATACGATAGGGCGATCAAAGAACTTAATGAAGCCATCAAACTCGATCCCAGCGATGACTACGCCTACGGACTTCGCGGCGAACTCTGGTGGAAAAGAGGAGACTACGATAGAGCGATTGAAGACTACACTAGAGCCAGCGAACTGGCTCCAGAGGACGAAGACTGGTATAGCGGTCGCGGAAACGCATCGCGAGACAAGGGCCACTTCGATGCGGCGATCCAAGACTACCGCAAGGCTCTCGAGTTGGCCCCGGAAGACACGGATGCCAACAACAACCTGGCTTGGTTGCTGGCAACATGCCCAATCGACGCTTGTCGAAATGGTGAAGAGGCCGTTCAGTGTGCAATACGGGCCTGCGAGTCAACGAATTGGAGGATCATCACGCACATAGACACTCTGGCGGCTGCCCACGCGGAAATGGGGGATTTCGACCAAGCCGTACAATACCAGACCAGAGTTCTTGAGCTTTCCAACGAGGCCGATAATAAGGAGGAAGCCCAATCGAGACTTGAACTCTACAAGAACGGGCGGCCATACCGGGAGCAGTGTGCGCCCAACGCACGGGAATAGCCCCCGTTGATCAGGCAAACGCCTGCCGCTTGCCAGTTGAGACGGTATCTTCTACCGGGTTCATCCGAGAGTCCCGTCTATGACCGGTCCGTCACAGGCGGGCGGCTCGCAGCGGAACCCCGCGAGACGCTGACGGTGCACATGTCCGGGTTCGCAGACCGGATAACCCTGAGCCCGCAGTTCCTCTCTGAAGCGGGCCACGGCCAGATTCTCGCCGACCTTGAACAACCCCTCATGCAGTCGGAACGACGCCCAACCGCCTACAGCCAGCAGGATCAGCCAAATGGGAACCGCAAGAAGCCAGCCGAGATTCCCGAAGCAGATGAACGTGAACGGCGCGAGAGCCAAAACAATACAAAGGCACGTCGCAGCAACTGGCAGGATCTGGGCACGTCGGGCTTTCACACACTGGCGACAGACCCAAGCCGAGAGATTCACCACGCCGACCCCGTGAATCGAGATCGAGGCGGTCGTCTTCGGACCGAAGAGGGGCCACTGCGGATAGTTGGGGACCGTCCGGGTACGGGTGTTGACCTCTCGGCACACCCACAAACCGTAACGTGCAACTTGGTCGGTGCTGCCGCAACGTACGCACTTGCGGTCGGTAGGCAGGGTGGGAGGTGGTGGGGTTGGCCGCATGTGCCGCGAGAAAGGATCTGCTTTGCCAGGTTTGCGAGACATGTCTTGCTCCTCGGTCAATTCGGATACTCTATGTTCCGGGTTGTTGTCCATCATCGCCAGGTTTTGGTGCCGATTCTTGGCCCGTCTCCCTTCCAAATAGCGACTCCGCCTCACGACGCAGCAACTCGGCCTCAAGCAAACGGGTGCGTTCCGAAGTGGAAGCAGTAGGTGCGCCCTGGTCGCCAAGCTGCTCACTCTTCTCGTCGATCGACTCGGCCGCCTTCCCCAACCAGGCCTGCGCTTCTTCTGTCTGACCAAGCTGCTTGTGAGCCATCGCCATAAAGAGCCAAGCACACACGGGTTCCTTGTCCTTGTGCCACTCCAGGGCCTCCTTCAGTTTCTCAACGGCCTGCTCGTAACGTGCATTCCTGTACAAGGCGGCTCCGAGCGTCTCCAAGTAGAGCCCGTCATAGCTGTAAGTAGCCACGGCCCTTTCGGCAAGTTCTACCAGGCATTTAGCATCGCTGATCGTATTCGGCAGAAGCGATCCATGCCAGGCAATCATATCGGCTCTCTTGGCATCTTCCGTGTCACCGAAATGTGCCACCATGCTCGCGCACGTTTGCCGATAGCTCTCCAAATCTCCGCGTCGCAGATGTTGATCGGCAAGCAACTTCCACGCGATCGGCCGGGAGGCCTTCAGTTCGATTGCCTTCTTACACTCTGCAGCCGCCTCTTCCGGCTTACCCAGCTTCGCGTAACAAAAGCCCAGGTCGGCGTGGGCGTCGGCATCGTTCGGTCGGTCTGGGATGAGTTTGTTCAAATGGAATACGGCGGCGAACCACTGCTGATTGACAATACTCGCCTCGGCACGCAGTTGGTGCCAGCGCGTAAGTCGCTCCGAACATGCCGCCCTGCGCTGAGTCTGCCAGACAGGTAGCTGAGATTCCAGATCCCAGTACTTGACGACCGAACCTTGGATCGTGGCAATGTGCTTTCCATCTGGACTGAACAGCACGTCGCTCCCTGCGTCGTCGAGGCGGAGAAGTGGCTTGCCATTCGTCGCATCCCAGATTATCACCATCATGTCGGAGCCAGCCGTCGCCAGCCGTTTGCCGACAGGGTCAAAGACAACCTTGTCGCCTGCGAGTTCCCGCGAGTAGAGGTCCTTCCCGGTTACAGCGTTGTGTACCTTCAATGTTCCGGAAGCGTCGGCCGACGCAAGTAATTGCCCATCCGGACTGTACGTAACGCTCCGGACGGCCGCCTCGTGTCTGAGGATCAAGACGTCCTCCCTCACAGGAGGATCCTCGACTTCAAAGTCGCCTGGCAAGAGTTTTTCCATGTCGAGGATTTCACAAACCCGAACCGTCTTGTCACTACACCCGTAAGCGAAGCGTCCTCCGTTGGGATGAAAAGCCACGCTGAAGGCGGTTACCCCGTGCACGCCGGCGGCCGCCCGTTCATCATTCGCTTCCCATGCCCCAACGCCGACCAGTCGTTTGCCATCCTTTGCATTCCAAAGGACAACGCGGCCGACGAAAGAGCCTTCTACATGGTCGCCGATGTATTCGCCGTCCCCTGCGGTAGCCAAAAGCCGACCGTCGGGATTGAACGCCATGCAGTAAACGGGGCCGTTTTCATGCTCGGGCTTCAACTCAATGGCCTCTGCACCGGTCGTCACGTTCCAGATTCTGCCTATGTTGGTGTACGACATCGATGCAAGAAGTGAATCATTCGCGGGACTGAAAGCTGCTATCGGGGGAGGATCATCGTGTCGGATGAATGCGGTTTCCTCTAGCTTAGTCGCGTCCCAGACACGCATGGTATTGTCATGGAAACTCGTCGTGGCGAGCTTCGCCCCCGTCGAATCGAAGGCAAACCCCGTAATCGGCTCTGCGTGTCCACGCAGCGTCGGGATCTCGGGATCGGTCCTGGCATCCCAGATTCTGATTGTTCCATCGCCGCTCGCCGACACTAGCCGTTTTCCGTCACGGCTGAAGGTTACGTCGTTGACGGATTCGTTGTGACCGTGGAGGGTGAGGATCTCAAGCCCCTCGCGGACATCCCAAATCTTGATCGTTCCGTCTTCGCTCGAACTGGCCAAGCGTATGCCATCAGGACTGAACGCCACACCAGTGACGTCTTTCTCATGTCCGCGAAGAATGGAAATCCGTTCACCATTGTCAGCATTCCAAATGTCTATCTGTGGCGGGTCTGATATCGAAGTCGCCAAGAACCGGCCGGCGCGACTGAATGCGACGCCGGTAAAAGAGCAAACGGATGCTGCTTCGCGCGGCTTTTCGATCGCAAACAGCTTCTGGCCAGAGTCAACGTCACAGACTGCCACACCATCATAGCCGGCCGCGGCGATCCGCCGGCTCTGAGGGCCGAAGGCGGCGCTGGTGATGCCGGTGAACAGGATGCCGCCAGAATCCGCAGTGAGCACTCGCTCCTCCTTGCCGGTGGCGGCATCCCAAATCCTCAGCGCGTGCTCGCTGCTGGACGCGATCCATTTCCCATTTGGGCTGAATGCGACACTACGGATCGGGCGCGTATGTCCTTCGAGAGACAGAACTTCAGCGCCTGTGGCCGCATCCCAGACCTTCACTGGGTAGAGCTGTTCGGATGATTCGTAATGGCACCCCGCTGCAAATTGCTTGCCGTCGGGATGGAACGCAACGGACGAGTAGCGGGCATCGTTGTGGAAGCGACGCACGTTTTCGATTGCCAAAATCTCTCGCCCCGTTTCCGCTTCGAAAACGGAGATCTCGCCGTGGCCTTCGCGGCGATGCTCTTCGGGCTTGTCTAACGTGTAAGCGCTGCTGGCAACCACGCGCGTTCCGTTGGGGCTAAGATCGACACTCAGGTAGCCCCGCGTCTGCTTGCCCAATGTAACCGCGCCTTGGTCATTCGTGGGATCCCAGACCTTGAGCGTGCCATCGGCGCTGGTCGAGGCTATCAGATGGCCGTCGGGCGAGAAGCTCACGCTGTTTACGGCGTCGTCGTGCCCTCGAAAACCGCGAACTTCACGTCCATTGCTCAGGTCCCAAAGGCGAACTGCCCCGTCTTCGCCGCATGAGGCAAGTTGAGTGCCATCCGGATGGAATTCGAAATCGGTGACGATCCCGTCATGTCGAGATAATGCCCGAATCGTTTTGCCGGTTGAGGCGTCCCAGATGTTGATTGTCCATCCGTGGAAGTTGGCCGAGGCTATCAGTCGGCCGTCAGGGCTGTACGCCAAATTGCTCACGATCCACCTGGGCGCGTTCATGTTGCCATTGTCGAACGTAAGAGCTTCGCTGCCCGTGGCAGTATCCCAAATCGTGATAGCGCCGTGGGCGTTCCCGGTGGCGAGATGTCTGCTGTCGGGGCTGAATGCCGCCGCGCCTCTTGCTTCGGTAAGCAAGTGCACTTGCTTACCTGTTTCGGCATTGTGAATCGCAATCTCGGTCTCGTTAACTTCAACGTAGTAGCGACCGTTTGGGCTGTGTCTTTCTAGGCGACCGGATTCGTTGGGATCAAGACTCCTTCTCTCACCGGTAAGCACATCCCAACCCCACATGGCCCCTTGGTAAGTGACGTATTTCCCATCAGAGCTGAAGTGGACGCTTTGTTCCTCGCGAGGTACTCCACGAATGGTCATGAGGTCACTTCGACATCGTCTCATCAGGTAGTGCCATTCCCAACCACAAAGCGCTCTTGGGCAGTCCAAGAGAATAGCCTCCGTCTTCTTGGGCCTGTTGTTCAGCCACTCGGATTCGGCCCAAGAGATTCCGCCGATATACGATCGCCGGAGAGCTCGCTCTAGGTCGCGAGCCGTCTTCTCTGCCTTCTGCCGAGCCTCTTCCTCTTTCCGTTGGGCTTCCTTCGCTCTTTCCCGTTGTGTTACTGCCTCTCCCAGAGCTTTCGTTTCCTTCTTCAGGGCGACGCTAACGAGAACATAAGCAACGATGGAGATAACTGCCACCAATACCAGGGCGGCGCTGCCGGCACGAACCCACGTCCGGTGCCGTCGGCCCCACCGGCCTAGCCGCTCAAACGCGTTTTCTCGGAACGCCCCCACGGGCTCGTCGGCGAGCCAATGTTCGATCTCGTCGGCCATGTCATGAGGCGACGCGTAACGACTTTCTGGCTTTGTCGCCATCGCTCTGAGGCAAATCGCTTCCAGCGGTCTGGGAACGTCAGTCTTGATCTGATGCGGACGGCGAAAATCGCCATTTTGGATTCTCTCAAGTGCCTCTGAGAACGGACTCTTCTCCCCGTCTCGGACTGTTTGGCCTCGGCTTATGGTGGTCTCCGAATTATCAGTGTTTCCCGATTCTGGCGCGTCGTCGTCGTTCCTGTCCGGAACCGCGTGGGGAGGTTGCCCGGTCAGGATGAAGTACAGCGTAGCACCCAAGCCATAGACATCCGTAGCGGGGCCAATCTCCCCGAAGCCTTGCCCGGCTTGCTCTGGGCTCATGAATTGCAGCGTTCCGACCAAGTCATCCGTTTGCGTGTGCCTGATATCTCGCGAAACGGGCACGCCGTTTGGCTCGTCCTTCGTCCGCTCTTCTGCTGGCCCACCTAAGACTTTTGCAAGCCCCCAGTCCACCACCAGAGACTCACCGTGTTCGCCGAGCATGATGTTTCGGGGCTTGATGTCTCGGTGAACGATGCCGCGGCTGTGGGCGTAGTGGATCGCGTTGCAGACGTCGTTGAGGTGGCGAAGCAGCGTGTGGAATTCCCTTTGCCGCCGTGTGAATCGGCATTTTCTGTTACGAGTTCCATGGAATTCCACGATGGCCTTCTCGAAGGTATCACCTTCGAGCAAACGCATCGCGTAGAACGGCCGCCCGTCCGGGGACTCGCCGCGTCCGTAGGTTGGCACTGTTCCTGGGTGCTCCAACGCTGCTGCGATTTCGGCCTCCCGCTCGAACGCTGCCTTCTGGTAGGGTTGTTGGACGTACTCCTCGCGCAATTCCTTGAGTGCTACATTGCGATTCAGTTCCGTGTCGTCAGCGACGAAAACCGTGCCAAGGCCGCCTTCTGCGAGCCATTCCTTCTTGTAGTACCGTCGGTTCTGTGCGTCCCTGTAGCGTTGGAATCGAAGCTCACTCTCTAACAGTTCATTTGCCGTTTCTTCATCTCGCGATAGCTCTGGGTATCGATCCAGGTAGTCTTGGGCACGGGTCGAGTAGCCCGCCTTTACCCGGTATTCCAGATCGATGTGCACAAGATGCTCCAGCAACTCGTCCCGACTCTCATCTTCGGGTAAGTAGTCGTCGATTTCAGGCTCGTGCCCTTCATTCCAGGCAGTCTCGAATCGTTCCACGATTTCATCAAATGCGCACTCGGCCCGAGGATCCAATTCAGACATGTCGCAGTCTCCAACGGCGAAAGGCGTCCACTTAAGACCAATGACTTCAAGGGTTTGCGCCGGCAACGCCGCGGATGATTTGCCGGCGTCTGTCGCGGCATCGAGAGCCGCCTAACAACGAATACGAAACCGTGGTCATTGACTGCCAAAGGAAGTGGCTTTTTTGGGAATTTTGGCGCGACCAAGTCGTCCTGTACACACTCGAGATGGTTCGCAAGACGATCACCCGCGGCTGACACGGCTGGCCAAGCCCTGTCGGAGCTCCGCAGCGCGAGATTCTGGAGTATCCCCGGAAGTCCTTGGACGCCTCCAAGACGTTGCACTGTACCGGGACGTAGCCTAGCCAAACTCAGTTTTCAAGCTATCGTCCCGCTTTTGCAGGATTTCCTGCGCCTTCTCTTTGTCTCGAATAACCGTTCGCGTACTCCTTTGCACCTTTTCTGCGATTTCCGCGTTGTCGAAGCCCTGCAACTGCAGGGTGATAACCTGCAGGCAGCGCTCGGAGACTTGCGTTGCCAGCCATTCCAGTTCGTCTCGGAACGCAACGATCTCCATAGGCGTTTGCTCGCGGCCCTCCAATTGGTGACGTGGCTGCGAGTCGCCGTCTTCTGAGGCGAGACTATGTTCGCGATGTCGATCCGTCTTCTGTGTCTTATGCCCGTGCCTCTCGTCTTGACGTTGGCACTTGCGTCTGACAATGCGGCACAACAGCCGCCAAATATCATTCCATCCTGTGGCTTCGACTCGCTCTGCCGCTGCCAGTTTGAAGAAACTGAACATCGCGTCCTGCACGGCCACCGACGCGCCTTCCTTTCGAATCAGGCTATCGCTGAGGTTCTTTCTGGCCATCTGGATAAGGCGATCCTTGAACCGCTGATCGAGTTCGTCCCAAGCGTCCTTATCACCGCCCCTCAACCCTTCCACAACGCCATCGAATGAGTCGCTCATCAGGGATACCTCGACACCTCGTCGGACCAGCAAAACCGCCAATCGAGCAGTGCATAGATTTTCGACCGAGCATTTGCCAGTGTCAAGCAAGCAGGTTCAACCCCCACCTATAGCGGAGTCGCGGCCTTCTGTGGATCGAGTGTGGCGCGATGGTGCAGACTGTCTGGTCAGCCGCTTCTCGGCCTAATGGAAATACTGGCCCCGGTAGCCGAACTCGGTCCTATGGGAGTTCGGCTTCCAGAAGACTGGCCTCCGGACACGTGGTTCTCATCTAGCCGCGAAGGTTGTTGGCATTGGAAGACTACTACATGCCTGTAGGCGTTAATGGCGGCGAGGCTGCTGACTGGCGGTCTAAGCGCGCGTCGGCTATCCTGGGAACGAAGTGCATTCTCCCACCGGCAAGACCAAACGTAGTACAGGTCATACGGCTACAGCAACGATCCGTCGAGTGATTCGAGACGAGCTACAGTATGGAGTTTCCCCCGTGAAATCTTTCCACCTGGAATCCGATACGCAGACTCCAATCGTTGCGGAATTGGTAGCAGCAGAAGGGGACTGTCCTCATTGTGGCGTGTCGGTGGACGTGCGTGAAACTGCTGCCGACTCATGCCCGCGCTGCGGTGGAGAAGTTCACCGGGACAGCCGTGGCACCACTGCTGGATGGATTGTATTGCTGATCACCGTGGTCATGACTTTTGGAACCGCCGCAGTCCTCGCACTGACGCCCGTTAGCTCATGGTTGCTCGAGGGCGACTTCAAGCGGAAAGCTCTGCTTGTCCTTCTGCCCATGGTTGGCGGTTTGCTTGCCTTTAACGCAGGCCGCTGGATTTGCAGAAAGCTGGGAATACCCACGCGTCGAGTCGTTATCCTGGCTGGGCCGAAACGAAGTGGGGAACTGTCTCCCCGCATGAAGACGATTGTCATTGCCTGCATTGTGGGAATAGTCCTGGCCGTCGTAGGGATCCTAATCTACGCAGCGCTGCACTAGATATCTTCTGCAGGAGGATCAGATACATGAGTAGCGATGGGTCGCTTGGCGCCGATGTGCACGCCTTTGACAAGTTGTACCAACAAGGCTGTCGCAGTTTCGAGAATGAACGGTTTGATGAGGCGTTGGAGGCATTCTCCAGGGCGACGTCACTGAAGCCCGACGAGCCTCAGCCCTGGGAAATGCTGGCCTGCACGCTGGCCAATCTGGGGCGTCTGAAGGAGGCGCTGGACGCATTCGACAGGGTCAGGGAACTTGGCCACGAATGTGAAACATGCCGCCACAACCGCGCGATGGTGGTTAGCCAACTTGAGCGCGCAGACCGGGCCGAGGCGGCCCGTGAGCGTCTTTTCGCTTTGCGCAAGGAATTGGCCGAAGCCGATCCCGATGACGAAGAGCGTCAGAGAGCACTGATGCAAGGCTTTCTTGAGATGGCCGGCCGTCTGGCCGAGGTGTCAGATCAGGCAGGCGATGTCGAGGAGGCATACCAGGAAGCCTCGACGATCGGCGAGGAATTGACGCAAATTCGCCCCACGGCGGAAAACCGTCAGGCGCTGGCTTCGGCCCTTTTCGAGTTAGCCGTCCATCTCCGGACCACGTCACGTATGGACGCGGCGGAAGAAGCGTACCGCAGGGCCCTGCGCACTTTACAGGAGTTGGCGTCAGGTGAATCCGAGGTACCCGAGCATCAGGGCGGGGTAGCCGCGTGCTTGAACCATCTGGGAATCCTGTATCACGATACGGGCCGGCTGGAGCGGGCGGAGGCCACATTCCGCAAGGCGCAGGCCATCCGCGAGCAATTGACGCTAGAGCAGACCGAAAGCATCGAGAATCTCATCTACCTGGGCGGGATCTTCTGCAACCTGGGTGGCGTGGCCGGCGACGGCTGGCAGTGGCAAACCGCGCTCAGTTACTATGACAAGTCAATCCGCACGCTGGAATCCGTACTCCGGGTGCACGGGCCAATCGGCCCAACAGAACAATTCCTGGTCAATGCCCGCGATGGAAAGGCCGATCTGCTTGCTCGCATGACTCCGCGGGCAACGGCCTCGCGTTCCGGTGGATGGTTTGCGCGGTGGTTCAAACGCAAAACCGCTCCGCCAGCACCGCCACAGATCGAAGGCGCGGCGACCATCGCCCCCAGGCCGTCCGGGCCGAAGCCTCATTTTCCCGACCCTGAATTCGAGTTCCCGGCCGATGCGACTGACGGTCTCGAATCGCTCCAGGCCGGCCGCTATACCGAAACTCTCGCGGCACTGGACCGTTTCCTCGCCGCCCGACCCGGCGACGCGGCTGCATTGTACTGGAAAGCCTGGACCTTGGGCCAGCTCGAGCATTATCCGGAAGCATTGGAGGCAATGGACGAGGCGTTGAAGTTGGATCCTGACTGCATTCCCGCTCTGACTGACAAGAGCGACATCCTACGTTTCCTCAACCACGCCGAGGAGGCTCTCGAAGCAGTCGACCGTGTGCTGCGCCTTGATCCGGAGCGTGCGTTAGCATGGCACCTCAAAGGACTAATTCTTGGCCAATTCCTCGACGACAAGGGGGGGCCCTTATGTCCGTTTGACGCGACCCGGAACGATCAGGCCATCGATGCGTTCGATGAAGCCGTCCTGTTGGAGCCTGACTACTTTGCCGCTCGACTCTTCAAGGGTCGTGCTCTGGTCGGCTCAGCCCACGCGGCCCAGGCCCTGTCCAGGATCATCGCGCATGTGGTCAACGAAGACTGGGGCCCGGAGTTGGCCCAGGATTATCTGCGTCCTTTCGCGCTATCGTATCAGTGCTGCTTCGTCCGAGCGCGCGAATCGTTCGACGCAGCGATTCGAGTCAGGCCGGAGAATTACCGCCCCTGGTACGAGAAAGGCCGCTTGCTTGCTGATCTGGAAGATGGTCACGAAGAGGCAGCCATCGAAGCGTTTTCCCGGGCTGTCGAATTGCGACCCGACTTGGCCGAGGGCTGGTATGGACTGGCAGAACTGCATGCGCAACAGAATGAGCGTGAAGAGGCGCGTAGATGCCTGCGCCAGGCGATTCTCGCTGACCCGAACATGAAAGACAGAGCCAGGGCAGACTTCGACTGGATCTCGGAAGATGACCTCTAGAGACATCCAAGGTCCTTAAGGTATTGGAGTCCAGTCATGCCAGCAGGATCAATCTCGTACGACATTCGACGTTGCGTTACCGGTATCGGAACATCTCTTCTCCGTCGGCACCATCCTCGGCCACGCCTTGGTCTTCGCCGCAATGTCGGGGTTCACTCGACTCGAGCAGTCGACCTGACGTTGTTGTCCACGATTGCTATGTCATTCAAACGGGTGCTGTCGATGCAACACAGGAGAGTCGATGGGCATTGAAGAACTCTTGCACGGTCGTCCCAGACTTGAGCGCGCATGTATCGTACTTGCATGGGTATTTGTCGTATTGTCCCTATCGGCATGCTGTCTTGCTTTGTGGTATGTTGCGGTTCAGATTGCCTTGGCACGTCCAGAGAATGGGGGCCGTGCGCACATCGGCCTTGACCTTGCTTTTATTGTGTTCTTCGCGGTTGTTGGAACTGGATTCGGCATCATTGCCTGGCTGATCGCTCGTTCTTCGCTGAGGGAAGATGATGAGGTGACCTCGGTGGGTTTCAGCCCTGATGGGCGTTCTTGTCTTTCGGGGAGCGAGGATGGTAAACTCCGCCTTTGGGACGTTTTGACGGGCCAGTGCGTGCGGACGTTCTAATCTGACACAACGTCAGTAAATGCCCTCGGCGCGATGTAAGAAGGCTTCGCCTTTCCTAGCTCGAATCATTTGTGATCAAGGCATCTTCAACGGCGCATGGAAATGCGACAACACCCAGCCAGGTCGTGCCATGTTCTCCCAGGCTGGCCGGTCGCTGATTTCCCGCCAGCACCTTTCAATCAAACACTAACATCGGTTGCATCCGCCTCACATCGTGATAGCATGGTGCCAGCAACCCTTGTGAGGCGATCTTCCATGGGGGACGCCCTACCTCTGATGATGATTGCCTTCGGCCCGCGGCTGCCACACGGCTGCGGGTCAAGTTCTTTCCTGAAAAGCGAAAGGTAAGCCCGTGGCCGAATCTCCTGCATCATCCGCATCATCTTCTACATCCAAGATTATCATCATCATTCTGTCGGTGCTGTGCGTGTTCTTCATGGTCTGCGCGGGCGGTCTTGCTCTCCTCCTGCTGCCGGCGTTACAGAGCGGCAGGGAGGCTGCCCGGCAGACGATGTGCAGTAACCATCTCAAGATGATTGGCCTCGCCATGCACAATTACCATGACACTTACAGGACGTTTCCGGCTGCCGTAATCACGGACGAGGAAGGTCGGCCGATGCGAAGTTGGCGTGTGGCGCTTCTGCCCTTTATGGACCAACGCAGTCTTTACGAGCAATACGACTTCAACGAACCGTGGGATAGCCCGAAGAATCGCGGATTGCTTGAGTTCTTTCCCAGTGAATACTGTTGTCCCTCCGATGAGGTCTCTGGACCGCAGGAAACAAGTTACGTGATGATTGTTGGCGAGGGAACTACGGGAGGAATCCCCAACCAGGGTGTCCGGACACGAGACATCGAGGATGGGAGTTCCAGGACTATTCTGGCAATCGAAGTCGGCGGTTCAGGAATCCCTTGGATGGAACCTCGGGACATGACCGTTGAAGAGGCAGTCGCCTACATTACCAACCCATCGGCAAGCAAGTTCACGCACTCCCATCGCGGTGGAGTCAATGTAGTAATGGCCGACGGGTCAGCGGAGTTCCTCCCGGAATCCATCGACCCCGAAACGGTACGACGACTGCTGACTATTGATGACGGGCAGGTCGTTAGACTGCCGGATTAGAGGAAACGCATCGAGAATCCGGATCAGTTGCCCGTCCCCCTCCCTGGTCCGCGGACGACTACGTTACGCAGTCCACGCCACGTACAACATGTGGTATTCCCATTCGTTCGCATCGACGATCGGCGATCAGTTGAAAGCAGCTTCGGCTGTAGGTCCTCGACGCGCTTTCCCTGTGGAGAGTCGACAAGCGCCGAAACGATCCCCTGGATCCTCGAGTCGCCTCGTTCGACCAGCCAGGGCACTTCGGTCTTGGAGACGCCGCTGACTTTGGTTCGAGTGACCATGTCGGATCCGACTTGAGTTCATTCATCCGATTCGGGTTTCCATCCGCTGCCTCGTGCCACCAAGCCGACAACCGAGATGCCCACGACAAACCCGCCTGCGGCGCACGCAGAACTCACGACCGAACCTCCATAGATCCAACCGAGTACCATACCTGCAAGACCGAGTGCCATTCCAACGATAAATGCCGCGCGTTCGACCATGTCTGAACCCTCCTTCTGCTGGCGACTAGTTGTGCCCTTGAAATCCCGCAATCTCACCTTTTCCTAACGAATAGCCTACGAACTCATTCCAGTGTCTCTACGCGATTCGTGCGTGGCCCACGTAGATCACCTCGGCCTCTAAGATCCAATGCGATCTACGCGTGAATCAGTGACACAACAAACTGAAAAATTCGTTCCGCCGCGTCCGGCGAATGCTCTGTGCGCACTCGGTGGAGTTTTCCATGACCAATGACAGTCGCAACGTTCTGGTCGTGGACGATCCCACCCTCAGAAGCCGTGGCCAAGGATCAACAACAGAACAGCCAGAGCGGGCACTAACAGAAAGAGTATCACGACGACAATTAGACATCGTGCGAATCGGCGCGGGCGGCGCGCGTATTCATACTGTTTTGCATATTCCGAAGCGGGCGCCGTGGGATCCTCGAGTCTTCTCAGATGGCCAGCGAATTCGAGAAACACATTCTCTGGCGCGTTGTGGTACACGCCTCCGGGATCTAGCGCAAAGAAGGAGCCTTGGAAACGGACAAGCATGAATTCCTCTTGGCCTTGGCCGGATGAGTCCGGTTCAATGATAGTCGCTCCAGGCAAGCTGGCTATGTGCGCGACGACCTTCTGACGCGGCGCAAGAGACGTGCGATGGATAGGTTGCGGGAATTCTCGAGTCAGCCATACCGTACCGTCATACTGCCCGAGCCGCGTGAGCGCCTCGAAATGATTGGCAAACTGACGCAAGGTATCTTCGGGACAGGAGGGATCGTTAACCTCGCAGTTTGCCCCATCGCATACTTCAGTCATGCAGAACTTGTAGCCTCGATAGGCGACCCGAACTTGCCATTGGCCTGGTGACTCGTCCACATCCACTTCATCGGCGGGTAACTTCCAGGCATGGTCGGCCGTTTCGGTTGGCCCGGGCAGGCCGAATAACTCTGCAAACACCCGTTGACCGTTGTCGGCGAATGGCGGAGACTCCTCCGCCGACCACACGCCTACGTCATCTATGTCGTCCGTTGTCGGTGGAGGAGCGGGGAACGCTCGCCCCCGTCGCCGCCGATCCACATTCCCCCAGATGAAAACCACGCAATAGTACGCCAGTGCTCCCAAGACCGGCAGCCCAAAGGCTATCGCCATCTCAAATTTCGATAGCGGTAGCGCCGCGCCGAGCGTCATCAACGTCAAGCTGGGGTAGGCCGTCAAAGCGAGTGACAGTTTGTGTATGAGAATCGCGATCATTCTGTAAGCCCTCTGCCTGAAGTATGTCAACGGGTCTCGTGCGCTGCATCCTGCACGCAAATCCAGGAATTGAACCGCCATGAGCCGCAATTCTCGGTTTGCCCTGCGGTCGCCAACGCTTGACCGCCTCCCTTAAGCCAATTCTGAAACCGCAGCGAGAAGTGACAGGAAGAATGATGAAACTGTTGGTGCGGCCAACAACTATGACGCGAAAACTCAATAGCAGGCCCCACTCCGAAGATAACTCTTGGCACTACGCTTTTCGCTGATTGCCAGAAACTCGCCCCACCCGCAAACGACTAACGTCGATTCCCGAACCGTAGCTCTCTTGTCGATCACTCATCGAGCATCCTTCCCTGCTTGTAGGAAACGCGTTGGGTGATGTTCATCTCGCCATCGAAAGCGATAAAGGTGCCTTCCCAGGGCCTTCCGTCCCGGTAAACTCCTTCGACAAGTGCTGAACCATCTCGGTTCCATGCTTGTGCTGTCCCAAGATGGACGCCCAGGTCGTACTCATGTTCGGCGAACCTCTGTCCATTGTCGTGCCACCACGTCCACTTTCCATGTCTTCGGTCTTCTACGTATCTGCCCTCGCATTGCTTCTTGCCGTTTGCGTGCCACTCGGCGTGTTTGCCATGCCGCTTCCCGTCCGAAAAATGGCACACAATCTTCTTTCGACCATTCGGATGACACACGAGTTGTTCCCCCTGCATCTTGCCTTCTGTGTAGTTCAGACGTTCAGTCACAGTCAAGTCGTCATGAATAGACACGAACGTACCCGTCCACGGCTTTCCGTCTTGATATACCCCTTTGGCGATTAGCGAACCATCTCGGCCCCACGTCCGTTCCGTTCCCGTAGGTCGCCCCTGGTCGTACTCAGCTTCGGAGAACTCTTCCCCCGTTTCGTACCACCACGTCCATTTCCCATGACGCTCGCCGTTAACAATCATGCCTTCCGATTTCTTCTCGCCGTTTCCGTGTCTGTCGATGTGTTTCACACCCGGGCTACCCTTCAGCATTCGCCAAAACGGTAATGTTTCTTTCAGCTTTTCGACTCCCCGCTTGGAGACCTTCGTGTCGCTGAAATCAAAGCCACGGAGTCTCGACATTCCTTTAAGGTACCCAAGGCCCGCGTCAGTGACTTGCGCCTCGCTGAGAGTTAGATCCTCCAGGTTGGCCAGTCTATTCAGATATCTCAAGCCGTTGTCGGTAACCTGCGTCTTGCTGAGGTTCAGCGAAGAGAGTTCGGGCAATCCAGCTAGATGTCTCAAGCCATCGTCGGTGATCTGCGTGTTGCTGAGGTTTAGAATGGACAGTTTAGGTAGTCCTTTGAGGTGTTCCAACGTTGCGTCGGTAATTCGCGTATCGTCGAGTTTCACCCACCTGAGGTTAGTCAAACCTCTTAGGTGCTCGAGCCCGTCATCAGTTATCTGCGTGCGGTGTAGGTATAGTTCGTTGAGATCGGTGCATTTCTTCAGGTGCACCAAACCGGCGCCGGTAATCGGAGTGCCGTCAAGGTAGAGCTTGGAAAGACGGGGGAGTCCTGCCAAATGCTGTAGACCCGCGTCAGTGATCTGTGTATTGCTCAATTCCAGTGTCCAGAGTTCACGTAATCCGCTCAGATGCTTCAAGCCGGCGCCGGTGATCTGCGTATTGCTCAAATCCAGGGTCGAAAGCTTGGCGAGCCCTCCCAAGTGCTGCAAGCCGGCGTCGGTGACGCGAGTCCCGTCAAGCTGTAGCCAACCTAGCTTGGTCATTCCGCTAAGGTGTGCCAAGCCAGCATTGGAGACCTTTGTTTCACTGAGAGCAAGACTCTCCAAATTGCGTAGTCCCTTGACATGCTTCAGGCCCGCGTCGCCAACCTGAGTATAGGCGAATCGCAACTCTCTGAGATCAGCGAGTCCGTTCAGGTGCTGTAAGCCAGCCTCCGTGATCGGCGAGTTGTGGATTATCAGCGACTTCAGACTCGTCAGTTTTCCAAAATGTTCGAATCCGATGCCAGTGATTTGCGACCCAAGGACGGTCAGAGACTCGAGCTTGGTCAGCCCTTTGATGTGTTTGAGGCCGTCGTCAGTGATACGTGTTTGGTACAGTTGAATCCTCTCGATGCCTGCTAGATTCTGAAGGTGCTCCATAACGGCATCTGTTACGGGATTCCCGCCAAGCATTACTTCAGTCACCGTGTCCTCGGAGCCCCTCTTGTCAACTAAGCACGTGCCTCCCAGTTTTCTTATCTGCGCCATGGCCGCTTCCTGCGGGCCAAGTTCTTTACCAGGGGACGCTGGCGGGCCGGGTGCTGTATCTTCATTTCGATTCGCGTCTCCGAGGATTTCGTTCAACTCGGAAGCGGCTTCCGAGCCATCGTCGCGCGACGTCTCCACATTTTTCACTCGTGGAAGCTGCGGACGGCTCTCGAGTTGTCTAGTCTCCGACTCAGCACCCTTCGTTCGATGCGACCAATCTGTGAACAATCCGCCAGCACATATCAGCAGGAGTATCGGTGTTGTGTAGATTCGACCAAAGCTTCTCATGACGTCACTCCGGTTTTGGTGTCTTGAGGACTAAAAAGTGGTTGGGAAACACGCTCCCCATTCCCCCTCGCTTGCAGGGGCAAAAAAGGTGGGTACGGCCTTTCGACAATCATCTCTCGTGGCGCGTGCGTATACAACGTCATTCGACTACCTCCTTGTCACCGTAGCGCTATTCTGACCTGGGAATGTTAGCGAGGTGCCTTGGGCGGCAGCAGCCACACCTTTCATCGACAGCCATCGCTTCTTCCCTTTCGATTCAGGATTGGCCTATGACTAGTAATGCGGACTGCGCGGTCAACAGTGACAGAAAAAGGCGTCTTCATTCCAAAGGGGTCGGCCGTAACCTCGTGTCGATGCGGAGATGTCGACGACAACGGTTGCTACGCCGTCGAATCAAGGCATTTCGGCCGCTATTTGATCTGCATACGCTCTAACACCGGCGCCGATCGTGCGAGCGGAGATTCTCGACGGGACGCATCAGCGGGCGTCGTCGATCGGGCAGCTGTGATGCAAACACGACCATGGAAAGGAAAACCATTGACCACAGAGGGATCGGATTGTGCGGCTACGTATGTGAACTGAAATGAAGCAGAGGAGTTCTGTAGACGTTTGACTGATAAGGAGGGTGCGAAGTACCGTTAGGCCGGGTGGTACGGGGTGGGAGTTGGAACGACTTCTCGAAGGGCTGCCGTTCGGCAAGCGGCTTCTTCTGTCCGCCGTTGGGCCGGATCGACGACCAGGGCTTCCGCGTGGTCCGCAGTGCATCTGGCAAGTAGGCAACAAAGGGTAGTCTTTGAGCTGGTGTCTGCGGGCCGTCACTCCCGGCTGTCATCAGCATCCACAAGACTGTCTGCAGCTCTGCTTCGGGTATCGGGAAGCCGCGAACAATCTTGCGGCATCGTCGGTGACCTTTGTGTCTCTGGCGAGAGTGGCACGTCGGTTTGGCCGAACGCTGCCATGCGGGAACAGAGGAGTGGGCTGGGCGTTTACGAAGTGAACGCCTCAGCCGTCACGTACCTTGTAGGGTCGTGCAAACGGGCCATATCGCAGGGTCGACGCGAGTCGACCGCTGCGTGGGGCAATCACGCCAAGTTCTGACGCCAAGCCTTGGCTGCGCTCCGAAGCTGATTCAGGTCACAGGAAACCGAATAACGCGTCAGGGATTGACGTTGTCTACGCCGCCGCCGACTCCGCTCGGATGCAGGCCAGGATTCTCCTGGCCGCCTTCCGAAGTTTCGTCTTGGTGACGCCGTGATGCGTCCCCGGCTCGGACTTGGCCAGAGCCAGAAACTCCTCCACGGTGACAGACGTAATGCCCCGAACACCCCGGTACCAAGCTGCCCAGCGATGGACGGCCTCGGTGTGTGCCTGATCCAGAAGGTCCGCCGCGAGGCGTCTCACTTCCCGGCCGGCATGTCCACCGTGCAGCGCGATGTTAACGATCCCGTCCGGAGATACGGACGTGACCCCTTGCACTGCCAGGTACGCAGGAGCCCGCATACGGGCCACTTGCTCGGCTTCCCACAAAAAGGTGCGACTCATGGGTATTACCACACTCGTCCCCTCGTTGGGGAAAAACTAACTCGGTGACGAATGCGTTCACCACATGATGATGCACCTCCGAACCTGTGCTCCTGCTGCCGCCACTGTATTCCGACGCCAGATTGCGAAGCCAAGATGGCGTTTCGCTCCACGCCCAGCGGCTCAGAAAACCGCCTTGTTTCAATCATGCTCGTCTGGTCTGCGGGAATAGGGGATACAGGAGTCGAACCCGTTCTTTCAGTTTAGAAAACTGCTGTGCATCCCTCACACTCATCCCCCAACACGATAGTCAAGAGTCGGCACGGGGGAATCGAACCCCTTGCCACGGGTGTTGCAGGCCCGCTCGCCACCTTGACGATTTGGCTCGGCCGACGCTGTACCTCAGAACTGTAGCCCTGACTCAAGAACTACCCTCTCTCATTGCCCCCCGTCTCTGTTCTCCTACTGGGTAATGACCCCGTTTTCTCTTCCGAGGTTCGGGCAAGTGCCTTCCTCAAGACAGACGTCCAAGAAGTTGAACTCCGGCCACCTAGGTTGGAACACACTCTGCATCCCATTGCCCGAGACCACGTGGTGCTGTTGTCAGTTAGTGGAAGCCGTACCATTCGACTTTCCCGGCAACTCCCACTTCTCCTCTACCAAACAAATGCGGAGCAGGGCCAGATTCCTGACACGAGAAACAAGAATTTGACAAGAATGCGGAAAGCAAGAGCTGGCCGAGCACGGTGCCGCCGTCCACGCCGATGGATCTAGGCGAGCTTTTTCCCAGGCCGATCCGTACCCATCGATTCCCTGTGACGGGGCAGGATCGACCGGCGGGTTGTGACGCGGGACAAACATCAAGATTTCCTGTCACGTTTTCTGCCGAGTTTCGCATTGTTACTTAGTGGAATGGTGTTCCACACCTAGCTCGCAAGCCGTTGCTTGGGAGCTGTCAAGCGAATCCTATTGACCGCGTGAGTCTACACGTGGAGGAGACGAAGTAACATGAAGATGTTTGCGTACTGGCTTATGGTGATCGGCGTTCTTGTTGCCGGAATTGCGGCGTACGACCTGTACACGAATAACGTCGGTCTTTCCCTTCTCGAATTTGGCTTCCTTGGCATAGGTGGAGCTGTCGTGGTCGTGGCAGGCTTGACGGTGAAGACCATTGTGGACAGGTCTGCGAGCGCGAAGGGCTAGGTCGCGCGTTCGTCGCACTCGACGAGCGAGCACGTCGGCGACGCATCGCACACGGAGTACGGGCGGCGGTCCAACGGCCGCTCGTGCGAAAGCCAGAAAAGATGGAAGCGTTTGGCGTATTTGCAGTAAGCGGAGAGCAGTTCGATTGCGAATCCGTATGGGCACCCATGCACGAGCGACGCACATCTGCGGCGACTTCATCGATTGCGCCAAGCCAGGCTTGTGATGCTGCTACGACTGTTCTCTCCATGGGTTTCATTCAACTTCCGCTGGGCGGGATTGATGTGGATGGAAAGGTTCGATCTCCACATCGTTGGCGTCAGCGTTTGAAGACTCGTGCTCATCGAAGAGATTCGTGAAGAACTTCTCCAAGTTTGGATCCGCAGGAGATTTGTTTTGCCTGCAGACGTCTCTGTATCGTCTCACCTTCGCTTCCAAGTCGTAATCGTAGTGAAGTCCAAACTTCTCGACAAGAATCGGATGCTGCTCGAACGCACGTGCCCAAGCCAGAAGCGCATCTCGTAGCAGTTTCTCTTCTTCGCTCGCCCCCACTTGCTCTCGCATTTCCGTCACCAGCGAACTCGAGCGTCTAGCCTTGATCAACGTTTCGGACTGCTCAATCTGACATCTTCGTTGCCAATCTGCGACAAAATCGCTGGCCCATTTCACACGCTGAACGCTCGGACATTGCGCGAGGTTTTTCATGGAGCATTCGGCAAGACTCCAAGCCGCAATGGCGTCGTCCTCGAAGTCTCCGGCTCTCCGAATGGCCTCCGCATACTCGATCAAATACATCGCTGGAAGAATTGTCGTCGCCAAGCCGTCTGGGTTCCACGAATCCAGAGTAGCGGGCTGGTTCAATAGTGAGACAAATGGGAGCACCGAGTCGACCATCATGGCCATCCATACTTCGTCCGGTTTGTCGTCCAAAGCGATCGGGCGCGGCCTGCCACTGCGTGCGGACGCCAGACGCTAGATTCGTCGCATCGTCCAATCCAAGAGAACAAGCGAGTTCCCAGAGTGAATAGTAGTTTCGCGCTCTTCGGATTGGCGTCCGCACCATCAAGCAGAGTCTGAATCGCCGTTCGTGTGCGCCAATAGCGTACTCTCGCGTCGTCTTCTTCCACAGCTTCGTCCCGTAACCGTTGTGCCAGTATGCACCATGCCGTTACATCTTGCGGATCGGTCTCGACAATTCGCCAAAGCGACTCGGAAATGCCGTCACGGGATCCCTGCTCGGCTAACTGCCGAACTTGTCTCCAGAGTTCTTGGGTTTTTGCGGATCGTTGATGGCCTCTCGACGCCCCGTCTTTTGGCAAAGCATCAGTGTGCCTTTCGCACCCGCCGAGTGTCACGACAAGCGCCAGGGAAATCGCGAAAACAGACCGGGGACCGCTGCATCCTCGCTTGGCTCGTCCCTGTTTTTGGGGCTTCGCGTCCTGGTCGAAGAGAATGATCGATACAAAGTCCTGCCCAATGGTCATCTCATGCCTCGCATTGCTTTGGTACTCGACGAAATCGCCGACGGTGATGTGAGACCAACGCAGAGGGGAGGAATAGTCTTCGATCCCTGATCTCGCATTCGTCCCAAGACTCAAGCGATCTGTGGACATGAAACTCGAAGACCCGTACGGTACAGACTCCTCCCCATTTCTCGTACTCGTATCTTCCAAGCTCACGGGGGCTAACCGAACCAACAACTCCTGCCTCTTCCAACGCCTCCTTGGCCGCGGAATCCTCCGGTGCCAGCCCGAGTTCAATGACACCTTTCGGAATGATCCAGCGTTTCTTCCGCCGTGACGTAATCAAGACGATCTTGTCGTCGAAAATCGGGATCACTGCAGACTGCTGATACAGCCAACTGGGTTTGGTTGACATAGGTTTCAATTCCAGGAATTCACAGGTCCATCACGACCACGCTTCGAAATCCGTGTGTGACGCCGACGTCAACAACATCCTACGCTATAGGATCATACCGACTAATGTCCATTTCCCGCAGTCGCCGAGGTTGAGCCGTGGTGCTGCGAAAGAACGGCTAGTGGAGGATGTTGCATCCCGGCAACGCTTCTTCGAGGCGTTTGACACCCGAGGTCGTGACATTGGTTCGCTCGATGTAGAAGGTCTGCAAGCCTTTCAACCCCCTTAGATGCTCAAGCCCCGCGTCGGTTACTCTGTTGTTGCTGAGGTTCAAGTTCGTGAGTTTCGTTAAGCCACCGATGTGCCTAAGGCCGTCGTCAGTGATCTTGGTTCCAGTGAGCCAGAGTTGGCGCAGCTCGGTCAGTCCCGCCAGATCAGCTAGTCCGTCGTTGGTCACTTCGGCGCCGCCGATGCAGAGATATTGCAGACGCTCCAGTTTCACTAGATACTCAAGCCCCGCATCAGTGATTTTCGACTCGTCGAGCACGAGCGTTTCGAGTGTTGGCACGTGTTTCAGACTGCGCACTCCATCGTTCGAAATGCCACTAATTCGTAGTGACTTGAGCTGCGAACATCCTTTGAGGTGTACTAGTCCGCGATCGGAAATATTGTAGCCGAGATCCAACTCCAAGAGCCCTTCTAATACTCCTAGGTGCTTGAGACCAGCGTCTGTGACTTTCGATTCGCCAAGTTCAACGCGCTTGAGATTTGTCATGCCAGCCAAGCGTGCAAGACCGGCGTCGGTTATCTGTGTGCCGACCACAGAGATTGTCTCCAGATTGGTCAACTTCTCCAAATGGATCAAACCACCGTCCGTTAATTGGATGTCGGCGAGTCCTAGCTCTTTGAGGCTTATCAGGCCCTGCAGATGTACCAGCCCCGCCTCCGTCACGTCAGTGAAGCTGATATCGAGTTTCTTCAGTTTCTTCAGTCTTTTCAAGTGTTCCAGCCCGGCGTCCGTCATGTCAGAGAATAGGAGGTCGAGCTCTTCCAGATTGCTCAACTCCCCCAAGTGTTTAGCTCCGCCGCCGGAGATTGGGACGAATTGCAGTGTTAGTGTTCGAAGGCTGGTCAAATCCCTCAAGTGATGCAATCCAACGTCCGTTATATCACAGCGGCTTAGCCTCAGGGTGTGGAGAGATGTCAACGTCTTCAGATAAACAAGGGTGCTATCCGATAGATGTGTATAGGCGTCGACCTCGGTGATATGGCCATCCCGATCAAAGTGCAGTCTGGCCCCAAGCTTGGCTAAAGTCGCTGCGGATCGGCGTTCGTCGCGATCTATCTCTTGCTGGTCAGCCTGAACGGCGCCGGTCAGCGACAACACAGTCATTGCGGAACGGAACAAGCGACGTAACATGACGATCTCCTGCATTGAACTGAAGTTTCTCTTCTCAAACATCACGAATGAGGCTGGTGCTGGACAGAACCGGGGCTGGGTGGGCAGCCTTCGTATGCTCAAGGCTCAAGTCTACCACGTTTCGGGCAAAACGGTTATCAATCACGCTCCTGAATCAGTCGGTTCGTCCAGTGGCCAAAACTCGGAACGAAATCGCAGTGAATGCAGAAACCGTCCGCGCCTGCCCGACAGGTCCACTGGGTGGTCACTTCTACGATCTCGTCCGCTATCACGACTGGGATTCCCTCCACTGTCCTGAGGCGATCCACCGCATCCCGCGCCAGCCATTCCCGGTCTGGTTCTCCTTCTTCTACCCTGACGTGATCCACCTTCGTGTTGCCTTGGGATCACACGTGTGTGCCAACCTACTAATGCGGAACGCCACCTAATCACTGACACGAATTCGGTGGCATTTTCCGTGTGTGTTCCTTAGGTATTACATTCTTTCCGCGAGTGCTGAGATAGTTTTCTCCGAATTTCCCGTGGCGATC
>CAZURK010000206.1:27974-28218 GCA_964623055.1 uncultured Pirellulaceae bacterium | reverse complement strand
GCCAATCCGCAACACGGGGCGAACATGCAATGGCCGTCGGCGAGTGTAACCGATCCCAGCCCGCGGCCAATCCGCAACACCGGCGCGCTCGACAAGATGGCCGCCCGCAGTGTAACCGATCCCAGCCCGCGGCCAATCCGCAACGGCGAGCCGACGAGGACGCGGGGTAGCAAGAGTGTAACCGATCCCAGCCCGCGGCCAATCCGCAACTCCGCAACGCACACCCGCTCACCACGATCGAGTG
>CAZURK010000206.1:27607-27964 GCA_964623055.1 uncultured Pirellulaceae bacterium | reverse complement strand
AATCCGCAACCCCGGTAGTCGTGGTCGACGGATCGCCGAGCAGTGTAACCGATCCCAGCCCGCGGCCAATCCGCAACACCGAAACTGAGGACGGAGTTGACGACGATAGTGTAACCGATCCCAGCCCGCGGCCAATCTGCAACGCAGCTTTCAGCGGTCAGCGGTCAGTGTAACCGATCCCAGCCTGCGACCAATCTGCAACAGACGACGATGCGCTACTATGTGGACTTTGAGTGTAACCGATCCCAGCCTGCGACCAATCTGCAACTGCGGATTAGATGGCCGCACGGGATAAGTGTAACCGATCGTTGCCGCGCGCAGGGGGGGGGGGGGGGGGGCAGGGGGAGTTTGATAGGG
>CAZURK010000206.1:0-27597 GCA_964623055.1 uncultured Pirellulaceae bacterium | reverse complement strand
CCCCCCCCCCCCCCCCCCCCCCCCCCCCCCCCCCCCCCCCCCCCTTCTGCGCATGTTTCTGCTGTTCATATTCCTGTCCGAATTCGCCTGATGGCTGACGAGAGTATTCTGGTCTTCAGGCGTGGATATTGAAGTGACACAAGTCTTTGGGAGACCCGGATTGGGCAGGTAGCTCCGGCTTGCCGAGCGGGACCTTGGGGTTACGCGACGGTTCGGAGGCGGGGTCTTTCGTTGGAGTTCACGCTATAGCGTGTCTTTCCGCAAGGAGAATACTGAGTTCGCTGCGGCGAGGACTCCAACGTGCCGAAGGTCCCGTCCGGCAGGCTACTTGTCGACTTCGCTCATCACTTGGTCGTCCAAATCTCTGATGGCACGTGGGCTTCTTGCATGGCGGTTTCGATTTTCTTGACTACTTCGGCGTGTTCGGTCGCTACGTTTTCCGTCTCGCCGATGTCTTTCGTCATGTCGTACAATTCCATCGGCGCGTCGGCGGCGTTGCGGATGCCTTTCCATGGTCCCATGCGGACCGCCTGTTTCATGCCGCTGCGGCCGCGATAGAATTCCCAGTACAGGTAGGGGTGATCCTGCTGACGATCGTCGTCGCCCAACAGCGTGGGCACGAAGCTGACGCTGTTCAGGCCTGCGCGCGCCTTCGCGCCGACCAATTCGGCCGCGGTTGCCATCAAATCGCCGAAGTAGCCGATATGGTCGCTGGTCGCGCCGGCTTCGATTAGACCCGGCCAGCGAGCGATCATCGGTACACGGATGCCGCCGTCGTACAGGTCGCGTTTGATGCCGCGCAGCGGCCCGTTCGAATCGAAGAAGTGCGGGTTGTTACCGCCCTCGGCGTGCGGGCCGTTGTCCGACGTGAACATGACCAGGGTTCGATCGTCAATGTCGTGTTGCCTCAGCCGGTCGAACAAACGGCCGATGTCGCGGTCCATGCGAGTGATCATGGCGGCCGTGCCTTTCTGTGGGGCCGGCCAATCCTTGTCCGCATACTCGCCCAAGTCGGGTACTTCCATGCCTTTGTTGCCCGCTTCGTTGTTGGCATGCGGGATAGTCATCGCCAGATACAGGAAGAACGGGCCATCCTTGTAGCGATCGACAAAGCTCAGCGCCTCGTCGGCGATCAGATCGTGGCTGTACTGGGCGCGTTGGACCGCGAAGCCCGCTCCGTCCGGACGTGGCTTGGCAATCCGGTTGCCCTCCAGCACGACTCGATCGCGATTACGGAACAGGAATTCCGGATAGTAGTTATGCGCATGACGCTGGCACAGGTATCCGTAGAAATAGTCGAAACCCTGGCGGTTCGGCTCGCCCGTGGTATCCGGACCGCCAAGTCCCCATTTGCCTACGAGGGCCGTGGCGTAGCCGGCTTGCTTCAGTAGCTTGGCCACTGTCAACGTGTCGGGCGGCAGCGGATGTTGGCCCATGGGTCTTGTCTCGCGGTTGCCTCGCACCTGCGCTCGGCCAGTGTGCGTGCCGGTCATCAGCACGCAGCGCGACGGCGCGCATACGGTCGAACCTGCGTAGAACTGTGTAAAACGCATCCCTTCGACGGCCATGCGATCCAGATTCGGCGTTTTGATTTGTTTCTGGCCGTAGCAACCCAGATCGCCGTATCCCAGATCGTCCACCATGATGAAGATGATGTTCGGCTTCTCGGCAGGCGCGGCTTGGGCCGCATAGCACAACCCAACAACGGTCGCCACGGCAAGACATAAGAGCCAGATTCTATGTCGGTATCGCATGGTCTATTCCTCCACTCCAGGGTGTCAGCGTTCGTACGTGCTTTCGAACATGCTTCGAGGTTGCCCCCGATCGACGGCTTCGGAGAGCCATCGTACAGATTTCGGAACGCGTTCTGAAGGACGTATGGTAACCAACGCAGGCCGTGTGGAAAACTACGCCTGCTTGCACCGTCGATTTCGGAAGTCAGTCGTTGGAAGTTTGATCGGTGCAGAGCGTGGGGTGGCTGGGGTCGAGTCTTCGAGACCCCAGAACTGAATCACCTGGGGGCGGACTTCGTCCGACCCCAGCCACCCAGCCGCATCGGAATTCAAGATTCCATCGCCTTGCGGATCGCCTTCAGACCTTTGACGCCGGCGTCGTAGGGATCTGGAATCTCCCAGGCGTCGATCATGATCCAGCCGCGGAAGCCGCCGTCGCGCAGGGTGGCCAACGCGGCATCGACGTCGACGTGACCGTCGCCGCAGGGCAGGTGTTTCGAAGTGCCACCGTCGCGAAGCGTGCCGTCGGTGTCCGTGAAGTGGACGTAGCCGATGTTCTCGACGCCGATGCGTTTGAGCATTTCGTGTGGCCGGCCATTCGATTCGTTCATTAGATCGAAATGGCTGGGATCAAAGATCGTTTTCACGTTGGGGTGATTCGCGGCTGCCAAAATCCGTCGCAAGTGATCTTCGGTGTTGAACACAAAAGGTGGTTCGATCTCGAAAGCCGCGACAAGGCCCAGGTCGCCCGCGATCTTCGCAACCTCGCGGAACGACGAAGCTACGCGTTCGATCGCTTGGTCGATCGTCTGCCCGCGCAGCGGACCGCCCGGCCACATACCGATGCAGTCGCAGCCCAAGGCTTTAGCCGATCGGCAGTGGTCGCGCATCGTTTCCACCCATTTGCGCCGCGCTTCGGCGACCGGCGCAAACGCGCCGCCCGCCGAAGTCTGTATCGAGAAGATTTGTAGCTCGAAGCCGTCGTACATCTGCCGAAGGGATCGGATTCGATCCGTTTGGTCCGAACTCGGATAGCCTCTCGTCGGCCAATTCTGAGTCAATTCGATGCCGTCGAATCCGGTCTTGGACGCGAAGTCGAGCACTTCCCGGATCGGATACTCCTTGTTGTACTTCCGCGACGAAGACGCAAATCCGTTCAGGCCAATGGCCGTCTTCCAGATCGGTTTGGCGGGTTCGTCGTCCGCAGCAAAGCCGCGTAACGTCGGGAGAAGACTCGTCGCCCCCAACAGTTTCAACATCTCTCGTCGCTGCATGTCCATTTCCTCCCCTTCTTAGCGATTTCTCCAGCGTCAGTGCCATTGCTGCGCTGATCTATGATAGCCGGGGAAAAGGTTGGGGCATAGCAGAATGCACCCCAACAGGCTATGACGCGGGCGGTTGTTGGAGTCCAGGCTTCAGCCTGTCTTTCGCAGCCTGAAGGCTATACTCCAGCGGACATTTCAAACCGGCCGCGGTATATGAACGAAAAAAGGGGCTCGACAAAGGAAGTAGTCATTCAAGCGTCTATGCAACGCGTGGTCGCATGCACAAAATAGCGTGCCACAACTCATGCCTTTGTTTCTGACAAGGTGAGGAACGATGATGAGAGCTCCCATCTCGGTTCAGTTGTCCGTCCTGATGCTAGCACTCTGTGGGAACACCATCTCGGCACGGGCCGTTGCTGGCCAGTCGTCCGGCGAGTCGGTGCAGGAACTACTAAGGGCCGCAGAGGTACACGGTGGGTTGGTGGTTCAGTTAGGGTGCGACGACGGAGAACTCCTGTCGCGACTTGGCGTCCTTCCCGGATTACTGGTACAGGGGTTGGAGCGTGACCACGGCAATGTTGGCGGAATCAGGGATCGTATTCACGAAGCCGGGCTTGCCGACACGGTTTCCGTCTCGCATTGGGAGGGCAAATCCCTGCCCTACATCGACAACCAAGTGAACATGATTGTGGCCAGTGGCGAGTGTCGGGTGGCAAGTCAGGAGATCCTCCGTGTGCTGGTGCCGGGCGGGATCGCCTTTCTTGGGCACGATGACGGCTGGCAGAAATTGCTCAAGCCGAAGCGTGAGGGCACCGACGAGTGGACGCACTTCATGCACGGACCGGACAACAACCCCGTTGCCCGCGACAGCAAGGTTGACTACCCCGAGGGCCTGCAATGGCTCGAACGGCCGCTGTGGACGCGCGATCATGACTCGACGCCTTCCGTGTTCGGATTGGTCTCGGCCAATGGGCGACTGTTCTACATCCTGGACGAAGGCCCCATCGGCATCATCGACGGCCGCCTACCCTCCGCTCACAGCCTTATCGCGCGCGATGCCCACAACGGCGTCCTGCTCTGGAAGCGTTCTTTGCCCGATTGGTACCCCAGTCACGTGCAGTGGGGAACCACGCCCATCTATCTTCATCGCCGACTGGTGGCTGTCGACAACCGTGTGTACGTCACCGACGGCCTGCACGGTTCCGTGATCGCACTGGATGCTGCGAACGGCAAGGAGCTGCACGCGTACGCCGGCACCGAGGACGCGGCGGAAATCCTGGTCGATCGCGGCGTGCTTGTCGCCGGGATCATGAAGACGGAATCGCAGCCGGGTGACGAAAGCCCATCCAGCCGCGACGAGCCGTTCAAGAATGCCAGGCTCCGCGAATACAAGAGCCGGGGCAGCGCATTGGTTGTCTTCGACGCCGAGACGGGCGAGACGCTTTGGCGGCGGCCATGCGAGTTCATACCAACGATGATTTGCACGGACGGCACGCGTCTTTTCCACTCGACCGACGAACATCTCACGTGTGTCGACCTGTTAAGTGGGGATCTTCTTTGGGAATCTGCGGGCGCCGCCTCGAAGCTCATGGTCCACGACGGCGTCGTAGTCAGCGCAACGGAAACAGAAGGCAAGCGTTGGGCTCCGCGGCTCACGCTCAAGGCACAATCCGCCGAGGACGGTACGCTGCTGTGGCAGGCGGACGGCGCGACGCTTCCCACATTTGCCAATTGCTTCTACATTCCGCCCGAGTATTTCGTTGCGGATGACCTAGTTTGGATCCGGGCCACAAGAGGTAACGAAATCGTCGGACTGGACCTCCACAACGGCAAACGCAAGCGGACGGTCTCGTTAGAAGGGGCCTTCACACCCGGGCACCACGTGCGTTGTTATCCTGCCAAAGCTACGGAACGCTTCACGCTGTTCAACAAACGCGGCATCGAGTTCATGGATTTCAGCGGCAAGACCGGATTCATGAAACACGACTGGATACGCGGTGCTTGCCGCCTGGGTATCCTGCCTTCGAACGGAATGATTTACGTACCGCCAAACGGGTGCAATTGCTGCGTCGAGACCTACATGCGCGGCTTTCTGGCACTGAACTCGGAACAGCCTCCCGATCCGGTCGACGATGCCACGCGTCTTGAGCGTGGCCCAGCGTTCGCGTCGCCGTCTTCTCTCAGCCCCTCACCCGGCGGCTTCGCCGCCACCCTCTCCCGGCGGGAGAGGGTGACAGATAACGATTGGCCAACGTTTCGTCACGACTCTGCCCGGAGCAGTGCTACGAGCTGCAACGTCAACTTCCCCCTCAGGCAACGCTGGCGCAAGAAGCTGTCAGGCCGCGTGACGAGTCCCGTCGCGTCGGCGGGCCGATTGGTCGTCTCCGAGATCGACGCGCGAACCGTACATGCCCTGGACGCGGAATCCGGCGATCCCGTCTGGTCCTTCATCGCCGATGGACGCATCGACAGCCCACCGACGCTTGCCGGCGGTTTGGCAGTGTTCGGTGCCGCAGACGGATGCGTGTACTGCCTCCGGTCCGCGGATGGAGTGCTGGTTTGGCGTTTTCAAGCTGCTCCGATAGACCGGCGTCTGGTAGCGTTTGGCCAAGTCGAATCCATCTGGCCGTGTCACGGATCTGTGCTGGTCCGGGACGACGTGGTCTATGTCACGGCGGGACGTTCAAGCTACTTGGATGGCGGCATCCATCTTTATGGCCTTGACCTGAAGAGCGGCGACATACTCCATCGACAGAACGTCCATACCACTCAGCCGCAGCAAACCACAATGAAGGACACCTTCAATAATTGGGGGGCTCTGACGGACATCCTGGTCAGCGATGGCGAAAACATCTTCATGCGACATCTCAAGTTCGACGAACGTCTTGACCCGAAGTCGCCGCTTTACCCACTGGACGATGGCAATCGGGCCAACGGACCTCGCGTGATGGCCACTTCCGGTTTCCTCGACGATTCCGGCAACAAGCGGGTGTATCGCGCCTGTTCCGACACATGGACCGGACGCTACTCGCCGCTGCGGACCCAGCAGCTTGCGACGAATGAAAAGTCCGTCTTTGGGTGCCGAATCCACTTCGGCCGAGGCTGGAAGAGCCCTCGTTACCACCCAGGCGACGGCACATTGGTGTTCGCTCAGGATCACGTGGCCGCCGCCGCACTACCTACGAAACATACGGAGGAGGCCGCTATCCGAGGTAATGGCGCCAGATGGGATTTCAGCGTCCCACGCGAGTCGTTTCGCTGGTGTCAGCAAGTGCCCATCTACGCGCGCGCCGCCGTGCTGGCGGCAGACAAGCTGTTCGTAGCTGGCCGCCCCGACCGCGCGGTAGACGACGCGATCACCGCG
Source organism: uncultured Pirellulaceae bacterium (assembly GCA_964623055.1). GTDB lineage: Bacteria > Planctomycetota > Planctomycetia > Pirellulales > Pirellulaceae > JADHUC01. Next base: position 21,235 of record CAZURK010000206.1, on the reverse strand, counting down.
ATCAATGGTGGCGCAACCGGTGCTCTGTTCGTTTTCTCTGCCACCAGCGGCGAACTGCTGCACAATCAAGAGCTACCTGCTTCGCCGATGGTCGACGGCGTGATTGTGGCTGGCGGCAAGGTCTATATCAGCACTGACAATAACCAGCTTCTTTGCCTTGACGGGGCTGCCGATTGACGCACCAGCTTCATTTCAGCACGGGTACGGCAATCTCGTCTGCCAGATCAAACAGGAATTTGCGCGACTTGTCATACTCTTCGGCGCCCTTCATGTGTTCAATCATCAGCGGCGCGTCGCCGGGTAGTGCAGCAAGGCACTTCAAGTAGGTTTTGTAGTCCAACGAGCCGGTTCCCAGAGTCACTTCGCGGAAGTGGATCTGCATTTCTACGTCCCACGTCACGTCCTTGGCGTGACAACTGACGATCCACGGACCCAGCTTCTCGAAACACTCTTTGATGACATCCGCGTTTTGATAGAAACGCGACGGCGAATTGATCAAGTTGCAGGGATCCAAATGGACGGCGAAGGCGTCTCGCTGGACCGCCCTGATCAGGTCGACGTACGAGTCGGCACTGTCAGGCAGCGCCCATCCCATCATTTCATAGCAGAACTTTGCCTGTTTCGGTTTGACGGCGTCGATGATCTTTCGCGCGTTCTCGACGATCTCGTCAAAGAACTTCTGCGACAGATTCTCTGGATGCGGACCGTACCAGACTTTCTTGTTGTACGAACCGGCAATGTCGACGCAACATCGTGCGCCGATTTCGTCGGCCAATGCCAGTCCGTCGGTCACGCGTTTCAGATTCTCTTTGCGTTGGTCCGGTTTGGCCTCCAGCAGATTGCACCAGCGGCCGACCTCGGCAATCACGACGTCGTGTTTGGTAAAGGCACGCGAGATGTCACGGATGCGATCCGCGTCGTTCAGATCGACACGAGGACAATAGGCGGCCGCATAGCCAAGCTTTCGATGGGCCAAAGCCAACTCTTCCGGATCTTGCGGAGCGCCGAAGACGGGAGCGCCAACACGGATCGGCTTCAGGCCGGCTGCCTGCTGGGCTGCTTTCGCGCGTACGGCTGTTGACGAACCCAAACAGCCCGCGGCTGCAGCGGTAACGGCGGCACCCCTAAGGAACCTGCGACGGTCAATCAATGATGTGTTCATGGTGGCCTCCAGGAGGTTGATTGGCAGAGTGGAGCGGCAAGGTTCAGGGATGATGCATTTGGGCAAAAACGCAATGTGGCTCTCAATCAGAGCAAGTCGTTGAGCTAACGTCGTTTGACGGCAAGCCGAAGGCGACTGTGTTTCGGCATCTCCAGAACGTTTTGCGACGCAGTCGCCTTCGGCTTGCCGTTAACCAACGCAGCCTCGCTTTGCTCGGCCGCAACCAAAATGCGCGCAAAAAAACAACAATTTGCGAAGTAGTAGAACGATGTACTGGATTGAGGGCAACTAGTTCATCTCACTTGGGCAACAATTGTATCGCGTCGACGGCGACATAGCCGTCGGTGTCTTTGTTTTCGATGACGATTCTCGTCTTGCGGCCTTCCGGCAATTGGAATTCGCCCAGTCGGTGAAACAAGTTGTCGATTTCCGGGGCCAGTCGCTGGTTGACAAGTATCACCTTCGAGCCTCGTGGTGTCTTGATGGTCACAGGCGTATTGGTGGCCCGGTTGGTAAAGGGGACATAGGCGATGCGCACTTCGTATGTGCCTGCTTCGGGCACATTGGGCGTGAAGACGATCGACTTTTGCCCTTTGCCGTCATTGCGATCGTGCATATAGCCGTCCAGAACGTACGGCCGTGCGTATGTGGAAACTGCCCAACTGCCGATTCGTCTTGCATCGGCGGCGTCGATGACGATGCCCGGCAGCTTCTTTGGATCGACGTCGATCATCCAAGTGAGTGCCGGAGTATCGTCGCGTACGGCCATGTTTACCGCTGCCCGGCGCGCGATTTCGACCAGCCGCTGCGGCTCGTCGTAAACGCGGATCTCGGATACTATGCACGGATCGGCGAACACCAGGCGGAGCGTAGGTGTCGTGATTCGTTCGAGACCCAAGACATGCCGGCGATGGCGAACGTCCGTCCTGCTGACGATCGTCTTCCATTCCTCTCCCTGCCTCGCGTTAACATGGAACGTCCCCGGCGCGTGTGCCTTGGTCGCAAACGTCACGTGAACCACGTTGAACGATTGCGGCTGGCCCCATCGCAGTTCCAGCCAATGAGGTGTGGAGCCATCGGAAGCCGGGCTCCAAGCGTTCGTCTTGCCGCCGGCAGCCCGCGTGTACCCATTGATTACGTTAGACGCCGCCATGATCTGGCCGTCTTCGCGCGTCAGTTCGCTGGATGCCGAGACGTTCGCCTGCCTGGCCAGATCGCGCGGGTCGCGGTTTGCGAGATCAATGATGTAAGCGCCGTCTTTCAACAACTGTTGTTGAAGTTGTTCCAGGTGGTCTTCGTAGACGCCGCGCGGACTCGTGTCGCGATCGGCGCATAAGGCTGCAGCCGCTCCTGCCGCTTGGCCAATCACGGCGCAAGTAAGCATGACTCGCGTATTCGACAACGCCATATGGCTGGCCGAAATATCGCGTCCGGCCATCAGCAGGTTGTCGACGTTTCTCGAGTACAGGCTTCGATAAGGAATCGAATACAGCCAGCCCTGGCACGCATCGAGTCCTCCCGGCCGGTCCATGTGGATGCCGAAGGTACCGCGGTGGAAGAACCCCTCCGAATAGTGATCGTCCAAGCACCAGCCGCCGTAGGCCACGCGATCAGGAAACAGCGTTTGACTGCGAATGTCGTTTTCGGTCAGCACGTAGTCGCCGACGAGCCGCCGGTTCTCGCGTTTGCCCGCCACGTGGCCCACCCACGCCAGGCGATGGTTCGCCGCCGCTTCGCTCTGCGGCGAGCAATGATTCTTGACGTGGTCCCACAACCCGTAGATCAGCCGCAAGAGGTCGTCGCGGATCTCCTCGGCATCGGTATAGGTGTCGCGAGTTCCGCCCAGTTCCAGCTTCCACTGCCAACCGATGTCGCCGCCCAGGATAGGATGCCTGCCCGTTCCGAATTCCTCGCAAGTGGGAAACTTCATGGCCCACGGTAGCGCGGTGAACGGATGCAGCGACTCCGTCTTTTCGCTAACGTACTTCAGCGAGTTGCCCATTGTGTGTCGGCTGGCTTCCTTCGGCGCCCACGGCTCGTTGTACATCGAGCGGGGCTCTTTGCCGTGCCGATATTCGGCCCCTGCTGCCACACCGGTTACTGCATCGCCCGTGCAGTCGATGAACACTTGTCCGCCAAAGCGCATCCGCTCGCCGGTCACCACGTTGACGGCCTGCACGGCCTCGATCATCGAAGGCGTTTCACGGCTCATTTGGACGCCGGTAGCGTGCGTATTCAAGTGCAGCGCCAGATTCGGTTCTCCGCGGACAAATCTCATCAAACGGTCGGAATACAGCACACCCTCGGAAACACGTTGGTTGCCTGCCGTGCGATACTCCTCGATCAGGCCCGTCTCACGAGGTTCCAGAGGATCCTGTTGCCTGTGAGGCCAGACGCCGACCGGCGGCACAAGAATCTCCGTGCTCGCGTTGCCGCCCAAGACGGTTCGGTTTTGAACAAGGATTGTGTGGGCGCCCATGCGGGCCGCTGCAACGGCTGCCGTGCAACCCGCCAGTCCGCCGCCGACAACGACGACATCGAAATCACCCACATCTTTCACGTCACGGCTCACGCCCCCATGCAATTCGCGCAAGTTGGCAATCGCTTGCACGTCGACGGGTGGAGTCCACTTGAGATCATCGGCCAGCACGATGGCGTCGCAGCGACCGTAGTAACCGGTTAAATCATGCAGGCGCAGTTCAACGCGATCTGACAGTTCGAGCACACCGCCGTCTTCCCAAACCCAACCTTTCCGACCACCCGCGCCAAAACACTCGCCAGATGTTCGGCCGTCGACAAGAACCTGAAAGCGGCCAGGGTGATGTTCGGGAACCCAGTCCTTTGTGCGCGCCCACAGCCGGTATCGACCCGGTCGCGGCACGGCAACAGTCGCAACCGCATCATCAACAGGCGTCCCCAGACCAATGGCCAATAGATACGGCGATCCCATCTGGTCGATGAACTGAGCGTCGTTGGCCCAACCGCCACAGTCGTCGAACTGTTCCGCCTCGATCCACACGATCTCACCGGCGCTGACGAGATTCGCGAAGAGCAGGACACCGAGTAGCAGAATGGAAGCTGCCGTCCGTCTTTTGGTCCCGCCGAGCCGTCGAGAGCTACAAATCCCGCGATCCGGCCGGGCCACGATGTGTGAACCTAGCATTGCGTTAGCCTCTAGGAAGGAAGTACAAGGAGATTATCAAACGGCCGTTCAGGGAACGCAAGCGGCGGTCCCGACCCAGGTTCACTTGCCAAGTAAGCATTAATGCTTACAATAGGTTGGATGACTAGAACTGTTGGGGCTGCATGAACGTTATTTCGCGACCAGCGTTGGACGAGGCAATTCGGCGTCATCCCGATGCCGAGGCTTGGCTGAATGCGTGGTGGAAGGTGGCGAAACGTGAACAGTGGACCAGCCTTCAACATGTACGAGAAACCTATCCGAAGACGGACCAAGTCGGGAGCTGCTTGGTCTTCGACGTCAAGGGGAACACGTACCGTCTAATCGTCGGCGTTCGTTACGCGACGGCCAGCCGTCGTGGCACGTTGTTTGTGAAGCACTTTCTGACCCACGCGGAATACGATGAGAACGACTGGAAAGAGGACTGCCAATATGAGCACTAACGCCATCGCACACACTGCTTACGAGGAACTGTTGTTGGAGTACACGCCTCGCGCGATACGCAGCCAATCACAGTACGAGCGAGTGCTAAGGCAGACCGATCAACTGATGCGCAAGCGAAAGCTGACGCGAGCCGAAGACGACTTGCTCGAATTGTTGTCATCTCTCGTCAGTCAATACGAGCAGAACCGTTTTCCCGCACCCGATGTTGCTCCGGCGGACATCGTAGCTCACCTGATTGAATCGCGAGGTGTGACGAAGGCGGAGGTCGCACGAGCCACGGGCATTCCCCGTCAAACGATCACTCATATCGTCAATGGCTCGCGCGCAGTCAGCAAGGCAAACCGTGCCAAGCTGGCAAAGTACTTCCACGTCTCGCCAGACCTGTTCCTGCCCGCCGAGTAGAAGACTCCACCGGCTCGAGTACCTCGCCGCATAATGGTGTCTCGTCACGTCTTACCTTGCCTGTGGGCTCTTCAGGTAATAAAGGAATCCGTCCTCGGCGCCGACCAGCAAGTCTGCTTTGCCGTTGCGGTCCCAGTCCACTACGGTCGGGCTGGTAGTGTGACCGGCCAGGATGTGTGCATCCACCATCCCAGCGTCTTCAAAGGCCCAAGGCCGGTCATCAGTCGAAACATTGCGGAAGAAGTTGACGTTGCGGCTGTTCACCAACAAGTCCAGTTTTCCATCCCCGTCCCAGTCGGCCAAACATAACTTGCGGCGACCGCTGCGTCCGGCCTGGCCGGCGTTCATCCGTAGTGGCTTGTCGCCTGCACTGGTGAAAATGCGTTTGCCCGGAAGCAGCAAGAGTTTGTTGCCACGACGGACTCGTTCGAAGAACGCCAAGTATCCTTCGTGGTCCAGCATCACCAAATCGGTAAGGCCGTCGCGGTTCAAATCAACGACAACCGGCGTGGTTCGCCACTGGGTGGCAAGCTGTTTGCCTTGGGGGCTCCACCAGTTCCATTCCGGTTTGGGCGGCACGGCAGGCCACGCTACTTCGACCGGCTGCCCGGCGGCCAGGCTCGGTTCGGCGCGAGTGCCGATGTTCCGGTACCAGACGACCTTGCCCCAAATCGAATTCACGACCAGATCGGGCAAATCGTCGTGATTCCAGTCCGCAACGCTCAGCGTTGTGTATCCCCATTTCGCCTCGGCCGGACCCTGGATCGAACCGTTCGGACCGGCTTGGATGCGGAGGACCTGGCCGCCGGCCTTCAGCCGCACGGGTGCCGCCCACTTCGGTGGATCGCTGCCGTCCAAGTTTTTGATGAAGCCCACGTAGCCGGCCGTGTTGCCGCAGATCAGGTCTTTATCGCCGTCGCCGTCCCAATCGAAGCTTACGGGTGTGACCAGCGCACCAAACTTCACATCCTTGGCCTCCTGCTGGAAATACACGGGCGGCAGGAATTCCGGGATCCCGTTCTGTACTTCACCCGTGTGCTCAACGAACGCCACACGGCCGTCTTCGTCGCCGACGATCAGATCCATATCCCCATCGCCGTCCCAGTCGATGGCGGTTGGTGTGATCATCTGCAAGTCCATCGTCAGCCGTTTTCCCGCGTGCGTGATTCGGCGGCCAGCGGTATACTTCGGTTCGGTTCGCGTGCCGGTATTCTGGAAGTAAGTGAACCCGTCAAGGAACTCGCCGCACAGCAGGTCCAAATCGCCGTCGCTGTCAAAGTCAGCGAAGTTCGGCGACGGCATACCGAATACGTCCAGCGGCTTGCCGTCTGCCTCAACCTTGCGTGGCTGTCCGTAGTCGGCATTTCCGGTCGCACCCTTGTTCCGAAGCAGGTACACGTACCCGTGCAGCGGTCCGCGCGTCCATCGTCCTTGCGCATCGAAGGCATTGTCCCAGCCGTAGTCGGTCCAATCGCCCACGCCGACGACCAGGTCCAATGCGCCGTCAGCATCGTAGTCCACGTACCGCCATTGATTGGCGCGAATTCGGTTAGGATGCACGTTCGTTTTTGGGTGGATCTTGAGGCCGCCCTTGAAACCGCCCTGCCGAAATCCGGTCCATTCGTGCCCGGGTGTCAGCAGCCGCGGCACGCCATCAACGTACGACACTTGAGGGTTGCGTTGTGCGTCGCTGATCCGCACGGCAGGTTTGAACACGGGCATTTTGGCCCGGCCGCCCGGGTTCTCGAATAGATACACGCCGTTGTACGGCTTGTCGGTGCACACGACGACCAAATCCAAATCGCCGTCCTCGTCCCAATCCATCGGCAGCGGCCACGCCCAGAGACCGACACCAAGATCAACCACCAGGCCGGGATGGTTGTATTTGATTCGCTCCAATCCAGCGGCGTGGCACTTCACACATAATCCAGACGTCACAACAAGGCCGATGCAAACACTTGCGATTTGCTGCAATGTTCTCATGGTTGTCATCCTCCGTACGAAGAACAGTCGGTCGAGATTCTACGCCGACTCGCAGCCGACACCCAGCCCCGACTCAGCTTCGAAGTTTCTGCACCGCCTATGATAAGCGGGGGACAGCTCACGAGAGAATGGGTCTCATTTGCAGGAAGACCAGAAAATCGCCCGTGGCAATGTGATCTTTCGCGTTTTTTTCGCTCCGCACCCCGTCCTTCCCCTTGCCTTGCCGAGGCGCGTCGCGTATCCATTTGAGATACAACCATCGGAAACCAAGAACCCCCTTAGAATCGAAAGGTGGCAGCAATGAACAAAAGCATCGAACAAGCCTTCAACGAGCAGCTTAATGCCGAGCTTTACTCGTCGTATTTGTACCTCTCCATGGCGAACTACTTCGCGGCCGAGAACCTTGACGGAATGGCCGCCTGGATGCGGATCCAGACGGACGAGGAACGCATTCACGCGATGAAGTTCCTTGACCAAATCAACGAGCGTGGCGGACGCGTAGTGCTGAAGCAAATCGACGAGCCCAAGCTCGAATGGGCAAGTCCGCTGGAGGCATTCGAGGAAGCCTACAGTCACGAGCAGTTGATCACCAGCAAGATTAACGATTTGGTCGATCTTGCGAACTCGGAAAGTGACCACGCCGCCAACGCCTTTCTGCAGTGGTTTGTCAGCGAGCAAATTGAGGAGGAGGCTACGGCGCTGACGACTGTCGAAAAGCTCAAGAAAGTGGGCGACAACCCCGTGGGGCTCTTCATGATCGACGAGCAACTGGGCCAGCGACCGGCCGCGGCACCCGCAGACGCCGGGGAATAGCGACTCCGCAGAACGCGCTGGAAACAAATCTCGTAGTGGTGGCTTCCAGCCGCCACGGCGTATGGCCCAGTGTGGCGGCTGGAAGCCACCACTACGCGAAAATGCGATTGGGCCGGCGCAGATCATGCAATTGAGGAGATGTGACGGTGGATTTGAAACTGAAGGACAAAGTGGTCTTGGTCACCGGCGGCTATCGCGGGCTGGGGAAGTCGACATGTCTGTTGCTGGCCGAGGACGGTGCCAAGGTCGGAATCAACCACCGTCACAGCCCAGAAGAGGCGCAGGCCCTGGTCGACGAAATCCAGAAGAAGTTCGGAGCGAAAGCCGCCCCGATCGTGGGCGACGTGTCCAAGGAAGAAGATGTGGCCGCTATGTTCGATCAGGCCGAAAGCGCGCTTGGCCCGGTCGACGCCCTGGTGAACAACGCCGCGTTCTGCCCGGTTGGGGCGACGGCGGATTTGAGCGTCGATGATTTCAACCGCGCGCTGCAGGTGAACATGATGGGGACTTTCATTTGCAGTCGCGAGATGATACGTCGCCTGTTGGCCGCCGACCGTCATGGCAAGATCGTAAACATCTCTTCACAAGCGGCGTTTCGCGGATCGGAATCCGGCAAGACCCCTTACGACGCGAGCAAGCTGGGAATCATCGGCTTTACCATCTCGCTGGGCCGCGAGATGGCCAAGCACGGAATCAACGTCAACTGCGTGGCGCCGGGATTGATGTACACTGAGATGCTGGCCGAGGCGATCGACGCCGATCCGGAACGCTACAACAAGCGTGTTCCGTTGGGAAGGATCGGAAAGACCGAGGAGATCGCCGGCGTGGTTGTATTCCTCTGTTCCGACCGAGCCAGCTACATGACCGGAGCCACCGTAGACGTCAGCGGCGGGTTGGCGATGCACTAGTGCCTATTTGGACAGCGCCACGTTGCTGTTCCACACAAGCCCGAAGCGCAAGCGAGGGAACGCGTTGCGCAAACCCCTCGCTGGCGCGTCGGGCTAGTGAATTGCGGAATGCGCGCCGAAGTGGCGCTGTCCAGCTAAGGTCACCTGAGGATGTCAGTAGGATGGGCATTCCGGCAGTGGATCTCTGGGCTGACCTAGGACGATGCCTTTGACGCTGACTCCCCGCCGGGTTGAGTTGGGACGGCGTCTTCGGCAGTAATGAGTGCCTGCGCTTCGCGGAGGATCACTTCGCATATTAGGCGATCGTGCCAATTGGAGCCGTAGTCCAGCGATTCGTCTTCCGCCGTTTCGTCCTTGGCCTTCGGAGCGGTTGAATTCAACAGGCCGATGGCTCTTTCCAGCGAAGCCTTTGCGGCATCCTTCTCGCCCAATTGGTGCTGGCTAGTCGCCCGGAATAGCTCGATCAGCGCGTTACAGTAACGCTGGTCTCCCGATTGGGTTTCGGCACGCTGAAGTCGTTCGAGGGCGTCTCTGAACTGCCCGGCTCGATACTTGGCGATCGCCGAGGCGAGCAGAAACCACGGGGCGTCGGGCTGCATGCCGACGGCCTTGTCGATCAGGCGAGCGGGACGCGAATCGTTCGGAGCCGCGCCCGGCAGAAGCAAACAGAGCTTGCCCGTTCGTTCGGCAATGTACGCATCCTGGGTGCTGCCGAACAGTTCCAGCATCCTGCGGCAATGATTGCCGTATTCATCCGAACGCTCCAGATAGGCTTGCAGCGCGCCGCTCTGGTACCAGCTCCAGTGATCGGCGGAATACACATCCAGGCCCTTCTCGAACAGGCTCGCCGCCTCTTCCCACTGTCCCTTACGGGCCAAATCTCCGGCTCGCTCGAAGAGTTCCTGTGGCGCTTCTTCCAGAAACAGCGTGGCCGCCTCGATGCGCATTTCATACATCTGGTGCCAATGGTTCGATGCTAGACGTGCCTCGTGACGGCGATGACTCTCGCAGGCCAGCTTGTACATCTTCTTGGCCTTGTCTGTCTGGTCCAGCGCGAAGTACGACATGGCCAAGGGGTACATATCGAATGCGACGGTCTGGTCGGTTCGCTCACGTACGTTGCGCTCAAGCGTCGCAATGGCTTCGTCGTTCCGGCCTGCTCGGCAGTAGGCTGTGCCAAGCGTGTTGATGTAGTTCTGGTTGCCCGGTTCGTACAGCACGGCCCTCTCGGCCAAGACGACGGCCTGATCCCCATCCCGCAACTCTTCGGGAGCCGTGGCGTACGCCCAAGCCAGATTGTTCAGCGTCCCGGCATTGTTTGGGTTGGCCGTCAACGCTTGCTTACCGTTTTCGATTGCCCGCCGTGAGCTTTCCAGCCGCTGTGCGTGGGACCGTGGCGAATTGGACCGTCTATACGAGCGGCTCGGTGATACTGACTCGATCTGGGCCGGCATCGTCTGCATGGCGATACCAGTATGCCGTCGACCGTCCGGTGCCGCGTCCGGATGCACGGCGACGATCACGAAAGTCACACCAGCCAACACGCCCAGCGCAAGCAGCGCCAGAAGCAGCGCACCGCACCCCAGCAGCAACGGCGAAACGTTCGTCCCGTGGATGGACTCGCCGGAGGAGTACTGCGCCGCCTCCGGCATCGGTTTGGACGTGTCAGACATGGCCTTGCTCCCGAAGCGTTGAGCCGCCCCGTCGCTACTGTTGTCCCCCAGGATGTGCACGAACCGAACTTTATTCTCGTGTCCGTGACGGCCACGTCAACCGACGCAAGTTCGGCTGCGTGCGGCCCCACTAGCTCAAAACAGACTACCGTCCGACTAAACGTTGGATTTGGTCGGCGTTCAGCGATGTGGAATAGACGCGCACCTTGTCGATCAGGCCGTCGAATGCGAGTTGTGGCTCGGGCGTTGACATGAACAAGGGATGCTTGGCCGCCCGAATGAGGTGATCGCCGGTAGTCTTCTCGACCATCGCATACGCGGCCTCTTCGCCATTGATGTAGAGGCGCACGTGATGCTGCGGGTCATGTGCGCTGTAGGTCATGGCAACGTGGGTCCATTGACCGACTGGGATCCGGGCTTTGCTGACCGCATCCTGCGCGGTGCCGGCAGAAGCGATCATTACCCAGCCGTCCAGTCTGCCTTGGTTCAGGTAGAGAGAAAAGATGCGGTCCTTCCAGAAGATCCGTTGCCACCGGTGTTCTTTCAGCGGCCTGATCCAAGCCGCCAGCGTGAGCGACTCGCGAAGCGGAACGTCAGCAGAGTACGGGATCTTGATGTGGCCGGACGCCTGCGGCGGCTTGGCTTTGGCGAACGTCGATTCGTCGAACAGACGGCTCCGGATCTGGGTGCAGCCGTCCTTGGTCGAGTAGTTGACGGTCAGAACACGCCCGCCCGGGAGTTGGATCGAGCTGGTATAGCCGCGATCGCCTCCGTTTGGGTCCAGCACGATCTCGTCCGCCCAGGAGCGTCCGTTGTCGTGACTGATCGAGGCGCGCGTATCGGAGCTATGCAGAGCCTGGCTGCGATAGGAGCACATGATGTTGCCGCTGGAAAGTAGCAGCAACTCGCCCACGTCGCCCTGCATCCCGGAATTCTTGGGTTCGGTCCACGTGTATCCGCCGTCGGTCGAACGGCATTGCCACATCCACGGCTCGGGTTCGGTCCGATTCATGGCCAGCAATTCGCCATTGGGCAGCATCAGGATGTTCGCCTCGTAGTACGCACGTCCTCCGGCCGCAATCACCGAGAAATCGCCCCACGTCTGACCATCGTCACTGGAACGAATGATGCCGGTTGCGCGACCGCGGCCGTCCGGCAAGTCGCCGTGAAAGGGCATGAGCACCTTGCCGTCATCCAACTGAATCGGCCGACCGATGTTGTAGACGAACGTCTTGGTGTATGGATTCGGGAGATCAATAGCATCGTATGTTTGGCCGTCGTCGGTCGAGCGAAGCACGCGGGCAAGTGGAAAGCCACGCTTACGGTCATGCCGGTAGAAGCCCAGCAAAATGGTCCCGCTTCTGAGTTGGATGCCCGTCGAGTGCGAACGACTGTCCCACTCAGGATCCTCGAAGATCGTGACCGGTTCGGCCCACGTCTTGCCTTCGTCGACGGAGCGGATCTGCCGGATCACACCACGGCCGACATGCCCGGGCCCTTCGCGGAAGTGTACCAGCAGTTCGCCGTTCTCGAGACGAATCAGGGATGGAAAGCCGCAATGTTGGCCTTTCGCCATGTGCACTGTGTTTGTCAGGTCAGCCGGCAGGTCTGGCCGGGTGAATCGGGCAGCCTTGCCCTCCTTCCCCAGCACGATGTCTATCTGCCCCGCCGAGGTCGCTCCTCCGGGCAGGCCATCGCTCTCGAAGTCAAGGCTGACGGCTGGCTGTGGTAGTTCCATGCCGGGAGGAGCGGCGGACAACAACACCAGAGCAATCCACATGGGTCGGCCTCCTACTGAGAGTTGGACATTACCCGCACCAAACGGCATTCTGGCTAGGTCACGTTGCCTCTGAGGTCGAACGTTTCCACCTAATCCGTGGCTGTCCTGAATCCGTGGGGCTGAATCGCGTCTGGTATCCCCACTGATTCAGGACGACCACGGATTGTCCTCGTACAAAACCGTACAATCCCATAATCTGCGCAGGAGCAGGAAACTCCATTTCGTGCTAGTCTTCCACAACCGGCGCGGTTTGCTCGTCGCTGGTGATGCCCGGGGGCAATTCCATGATTCGAATGTTGCGGAAATGGATTTCGGCGCCTTCGGACTCCAGGCAAAGATAGCCCTTCTTGACCGATGCCTGGCTGACGCCGTTGACGAACTTGCCGTTAACTGACAACTTGACCACGCCGTCCACAAAGACAACGTCGTAGACGTTCCATTCGCCCTTGCCCTTACAGCGGTTCTCGATGGATTTGCTGCGGCTGCCACGCGGATTGTCTGGAACCGTCTTCAGTCCGTTTGCACCGAAAAGCTCTCCGTGCACATAGGCGATCGGCGGCAGGGTGCCGTCCCTCATCTTGTGGAGATTGACCCAATCCAACTCCAACATCTGGACCTCAAGTCCTTTTGGCAACCGTTTGCCTTCGGGCACGGTACCCTCGCTCCACGCGAAGACACCGGAATTCCCGCCCGCCTCCATGTGCCTCCATTCGATGTGCAAGATGAAATTCTCGTACTGCTTCTCCGTACGCATGACGCCAATCGGGTGCCCGCTGCAGACCAGCAGACCATCCTGGACGGTCCACGTATCCTCGGCCGTATTCACATTGACCCAGCCCGTCAGGTCCTTGCCATTGAAAAGATCGCAGAATTGAGGGACTTCTGCGGAGTTTGCTTGGCAAAGCCCGCACACCAGTAGCGCTGCGCTACACAAGAGTCTGACTGCGTGGTTTTTCATCGTGGTTCCTCCTTACTCGAATCGTTCTGGATTACTTCTTCTCCAGCATTGTCCGCTTGATGAAATCCATGATCAAGCGGCGATAGTGCATTCCGCCGATTCCGTGGCGGTTGGGTGGATAGATCATCATGTCGAACGGCTTGTTTGCCCGCTGAAAGGCGTTCGCCAGTTGGAGCGTATTGGCTACGTGCACGTTGTCGTCGCGTGCTCCGTGGATCAACAGCAGACGCCCATGCAGATTCTTGGCGGCCTCGACAACCGACGTCTTCTTGTACCCATCAGGATTGTCCTGGGGCGTGCTCATGTAACGTTCGGTGTAAATGGAATCGTAGTTGCGCCAATCCGCAACGGGCGCGCCGGAGATCCCCGCCGCAAACCGCTTGCTGTGCGTCAAAGCGTACGCGGTCAGGAACCCGCCGTAGCTGTGACCGCTCATACCGACTCGCGACGCGTCGACGAAAGGCTTTTCTGCCAGCCAATCCAACGCGTCCTCCAGGTCTTGTAGCTCCTGGACGCCAAGCTGCCGATAGGCCGTCCATGTGCTGAGTGCGCCACGGCCACTCGCACTGCGAGGATCGCAGCAGAACGCGATGATTCCCATCTGCGCGAGCATCTGCTCGAATGTCCGGCCGCCACGCCAGGAATCCGACACGCTGGGTGCATGTGGCCCACCGTAGGTTCGCAGCCAGACCGGGTACTCAGTCTTCGGATTGAAGTTCGGTGGTTTGATCAGAGTACCCTGCAGTTCGCAACCGTCGCGTGATTTGATCTTCACCAGTTCCACCGGAGCAAGAACGTACTCGTCAATCGCCGGTACGGGATTGGTGTCCAGAACTCGTACACGCTTGCCGTCGCCTTGGTAGAGATGGACGCGCGTCGGCGTTTTCGTGTCGCTGAACGAGTCGACGTACAGGCTTCCGTCCTTGTTCACCGTCACTCGATGCGAGCCTGGTTCCTCGGTCAAACGAAACAACCCGGTCCCATCCAGTTTGACGCGATACAGATTGCTTGCGATGTGAGAATCGCGCGTTCCAGCGAAATAGATCCAACCTTCCTCCTCGTTTACCGCGTAAAGACTGCGCACTTCCCAATCGCCTTCCGTGATCCTGCGGATCAGCTTGCCGTCCTTGTCGAAGTGATAGAGGTGTTTCCACCCGTCACGTTCGCTGAACAGCAGAAACGATTCGTTTTTAAGGAAATGTGGATCGCCGGGATTGGCGACCCAAGCTTCCGTTTCTTCGCGGAAGAGTTTCGTTGTGGATCCGCCCGCGATCGCCCAGCGATTGAAGTCCAGCCATTGCTGAGTTCGATCCTGCACGTAGAAGTACACTGACTGGGAATCCGGCGTCCAGCCGAAGTGCGAAATCAGCATGTTGTCCGGCGAGTAGTCGCTCGTGTCTACCCATTGGATGTCGCCTCCCGCCGACTTGACGATTCCCAACCGGACTTGCGGATTGGGCTCGCCGGCCAGTGGGTATCGTTCTGTTTCCACTTGCTGTTTGATATCGATGTGGTTCACCACGGTGAAGGTACCCACGGGCGAGTCGTCGAACTGTTGAAAGACGATCGCTTTCGAGTCGGGACTCCATTTGTAGGCCCGCCAGTTCCGGTGGTAGACTTCCTCGAAGTACACCCAATCCGCCTTGGCATTGCGAATCGTCTGCGAGCCGCCTTCGGTCAGACGCCGTTCTTTGGCCGTTTCCACACTGACGACGTACAGGTCGTAGCTGCGTACAAAGGCCACGTTCCGGCCGTCCGGGCTGAACAACGTCAATTCCTCTGTCCCAGCCACATCCGTCAGGCGTTTCGCTGTCTTACCATCCAGCGTGGCGTAGTACAGATCGTTGTTGTGTCGCAACAGAGCCGCCTTACGCGCCGGGTCCATATCGTAGCGTGCTCGACCGGCCATATGCTTGGCATCTTTGCTTTCGACTCCTTCTAGCTTCTCCAGAGCTGTCGCCAAAACGGCTGGATCATAGAACGTTTCGGTTCGTCCGGTCACGGCGTGCACTTTGCGGAACTGACCATCCTTGTACTGCAGGAAATGCTGGCCATCGTCTAACCATCGAAAACCGGACGCCGGACTGCCGCTTAGGTGCGGGGGCCGACCTCCGTAGAGCGTGTCAAAGGTAATCGGCTTCTTTGGCTTGCTGGTCTCCGAGGGCAGTGCTCTGGTGGTTGTGAGTATCGGTGCACGATGTGGCAAGCGAATGACGGGGAAGTCTTCGCCTTCCGCCAGGTGCTGGTCAAAGAAGTTCCAGGTCACCAGTCCGTCGGGCGATTGTGGTTCGAGCAGTATCACCAGCAATGTGCCCAAAGCTTGATCGGTGCGGACCATCACCGTACCCGCCGGCGCCATGCGTGACTCGTTACGTTTCTGCACTTCCAGACTCACACAGCGGTGGTTTTCGTACGTTCTGTCGGAGCGCGTCAACTTCTGGACTGCGTACACCTCGACGTCCAATTCGATATCCTCGCGGAATTCGCGCACCGAAGCCCCATGATGGAGCAGGTTGTTGATCGCGGCTTCGTTTTGGGGCGGAATGAGATAGGCATACGGGCGAGTAACCGACAGCGTCGCTTGCTCTTTGCCGAGAAACTCGACGTCATAGTCTCGCGTTTCATCGGTGCGGATTCGTCTACCGTCCTCCTCCACGTATCCAAGCACTTTGACTTTGCCAA
Organism: uncultured Pirellulaceae bacterium; assembly: GCA_964623055.1. GTDB lineage: Bacteria > Planctomycetota > Planctomycetia > Pirellulales > Pirellulaceae > JADHUC01. Next base: position 5,249 of record CAZURK010000206.1, on the reverse strand, counting down.
CCGACACGGATTCCGAACACAATGCCACCTGTTCCGCCGGTCGCCCCTTTTCGACGGTTTTACCGGTCGCTTGGCGAGCGATGTTCAGCAGGTTTGTGATCGGTCCCTTGCGTTCTGCACACAATCGCAGGCAGTGATGCACAAACCCTTTCGTGCCCAGTACGCGATCGCGGAACGGCGCATAGGCGTGGGCCTCGGACAGAATGCCGATACGATTTCGCAGGCCCACGTAGGGCGTGTTGTATCGCGGTTGGGCGGGATAGCTTTGCCACCGTTCGTGCGACCGGTCGAAGTTGCCGTAGAAGAACGTCTTGTATCCCGTCTCCTTCTCCAGCCGTCGGCTGACCTCGGGCAAAAAGCCCTCTCTAGCGAAACGGATGATGTCTGGATGCGTAGCTGGATGGCGTGGGCCGTCGTAGGTCAGCGTGTAACGGTGGTACGAGCCGTTCGTTGTGTGGCAGTCGATGAAGACTGCCGGATCCCACTTGGTCAGTGCACGGGCCAGCGATCGCACCTCTGGGCTTTCCAGCTTGACGTGGTCGCGATTCAGGTCCAGACCCTGTGCATTGGCGCGGATGCCGACTCCTTGTTCCGGACCGTTCTGCTTGGGTCGATTTTCTGTCGAGATCCGTTCATTCCCATCCGCGTTCAGGATCGGAGCAAATACGATCACCAAGTCTTTGAGCAAAGGCCGTTCTGTCGCGGTAGCGATTTCACGTGCCAGCATCAATAACGCTTCCTTACCGCAGACTTCCCCGGCATGAATATTACCCATGGCTAACACGACCAGCTTGCCGGATCGCTTGGCCTGCTCGGGCGTTTTGACTGCCGGTTCGGCCAGGATCAATAGCGGCAGCTTGCGACCCTCGTGACTCGTCCCCATGTCGGCCAGCGTGACGACCCGAGACCGTTCCGACAACTTGCGACAGAAGTCCACCACGTCGTCATAGCGCGACGTCGCCTTGAAATCGCTCCGTTCCACAACGGTTACCAGCGGCCTGTCGGCAGCCGCTTCCTTGGGCGGCTCCGCCGCCGTGGCGGCATGCAGGCTGGATAGGAACAGAGAAAGTACAATCCAACGACACAAGGGCTTCATCTATCACGCCTCGATTTCGCAACAAGGTTCGATCCAACAATGGGGATGCCAAGTGAACAGCGCCACTTTGACGCGAAGTCCACGAATTCATTAGCCCGACGCGCCAGCGAGGGAAATTCGGCTACATCCCTTGCTTGCGCTGCGGGCTAGTGTGGCATAGCAGAGTGGCGCTGTCCAAGTAGAGTATGATTCGCAGAAGGACAGGACACAATCAGAACACGTCCCGTCCGATCAGAAAGGCATCCCTGCGGAGGCGAATAGATGGGCCTCGTCAGACGGCAACGGCGGGCAAGCTCATCTCCGGAAGCTCGTCAACTGTAGGCCCAGCAGCCAATCGTCGTGTTTGCGTCCTTCGGTGGTAATGAAGTACCGGCCGTGTGCGGTCAAACGCCAGTTGCCGTCGATCCACAGGTGCGCGCCAAGCTCGGGATAGATAACGCTAAGCCATCCATCGATCGTCGATTTCTCCTCACCCCACTCGTCGATCAGCCCATCGCCATCGTTATCGGCTCCGTCCCAATGGGCAAGCTCGACCCCGCGCGAGGCTCCATGAAAGGTCCCGAGTCCGACGAACGGCGCGATACGAGTCGGAGACTGTAAACGAATGCCCAGGTCGAGCCCGCCGAAGCCTTCATCCTCGCCCAGGTAGCCCGCCAAGGCGCCGCGCATGGTCATCCAATTTGTCGCGTAGCCTTCTGCGCCCAATTCCGCGCCGCCCATGACGTTGCGCGTATAGGGGCGGACTTGGGCGCCGCCGCTGACGTACACCCCACCGAGCCCTTCCGTGTGGCGGGCATCAAATGCCTGCTTGGCCTTTCCCAGTAGATCGCCGCGCTCGGCGCCGACTGCGTATTTCTCTCGGTAAACTGGGTCGTCCATTGCGTACCGCGATCGCAGCAGCGGACATCCGCAATTGGCCGCGACCAGCACGAGCACGAGAAAACGCATTAGTTGACGCTCCAAAATGATGAGAAGGGCCCTGCTAGTATCAGGTTTCCGCTTGCAGGGCAAGAGGAATTCCTGGCAAGCCTGCGGTCGGGTTTCGGCTGCATATTGACAGCGAGCTTCCTCTCGGGCGAGAATCGTTTCGTTGCGGCCCAGAACGCTATGTCCGGTGAGTAGGCGTAGGGCCGGTTCCCACCGGCCGATCAGACGACGATCAAGCGCTGGCCGGTAGGAACCGGCCCTACCCGACCACCCCACTTGTTACTAGAAGTCCATCAGGCATTTCCCGGAATTCCGTGAAGAGCCAAGTTTACTGAGGATCCCTCCCTATGGCAGACAACGAAATCACTCGACGTCAGTTCGTGCGAGACGGTTCGCTAGCGGCAATCGCCGTGGCGGCCGGGCTGAACGGCACGCAGATCATTCGCGCTGGCGAGGCGAACGAAGAGGACGCAAAGAAGATCCGCAGCTACAACCCGCAGATGGAATACCGCCGCTGCGGTCGAACGGGATTTATGGTCTCGGCCGTTGCACTGGGAGGCCACTGGAAGCGCATTGACAAGTTCCTGGGGGCCGAACGGAAAGGCGGCTGGATCGACAACGACAAAGAAACCGGGTTCGACCAGAATCGCCGCGAGGTGGTATCCCGCTGTCTGGAACGCGGCATCAACTGGGTCGACGCTTGCTGCATCCAGGAGGTGAAGGCGTATTCCAAGGCGCTAAAGGGCCGTCGCGAGAAGATGTACATGGCCTGTTCCTGGGAGCAGATCGAGGTCCGCCGGCCGCAGTACCGCACGCTTGCCAAGCTTCAGGAGACGATGGATTGGGGGCTGAAGGATGGGGGCATCGATTACTGCGATGTGTGGCGAATCACTTGCCACGAGAAAAGCAGCCGTCACAGCGACGCCGAAATGGACGTTGTTATGCAGGCTCTGGAGTGGGCCCGAAAGAGCGGCAGAGCGCGTTACGTGGGAATCTCCTCGCACGACCGGCCGCACATCAAGAGAATGATCGAGACGTATCCGGAAGTGCTGGACGTGATCTGCACGCCCTACACGGCGAAGACCAAGATCATCACCGACGAAAGCGGGCTTTGGGCAACGATGCAGAAACACGACATTGGTTGGTTTGGCATCAAGCCGTTCGCCAGCAACTCGATCTTCAAGGGCGACAGCTCGGCGGACAGCCCCACGTTCGAGGAAGACAACCGCATCGCCCGGTTGGCAATCCGTTACGTCCTCTGCAACCCGGCCATCACCGCACCGATTCCCGGACTGGTCTCGCTGGAACAAGTCGACAACGTCGCCTTGGCCGTGATGCAACGGCGTGAATTGGATATTGACGAGCGAGCCGAACTGGAAAGAGCCATGGACGACGCGTGGGCCAACCTGCCGAGCCATTATCAGTGGCTGCGGGATTGGGAGTACGTGTAGGCAAGTAAGCCGCCCACGGCCTAGTCTGACAGGTAGGTCCCGCTTGCCGAGCGGGACCTGTGGCAAACTCAACCCGGCAAGAGGTCCCGTCCGGCAGCCGGGACCTACACGAAACGGCAAATCCTAGTGCCTCAGGTCTGGTGAAACGCTTCGCTTCAATCGCCGGTCGTTCGTTCCTGTACGCAACCGTTGGCGCGGTGTGCCTGTGGTGCATCTTGGCGTTGCTCTTTTATCCGCCGGTGCCGCGCTGGCTAGGTGCTCTCTTGGCCACTGGATTTGCCGCGGGGATCGTCGCTATGAAGTGGCGTGTGAAGGATCCCGGTCGCGCTTTGAAGTACTTCTGCATTGCGGCCCTATTGGTTGTACTCGCCTGGCTGGCCATTCAGCCGACGCACCAACAGCCGTGGTCAAAGAGCCATGCGTTCATGCCGATGGCGGATTTCGACGGCGATCGAGTGACCGTGCACAACATCCGCAGGATGGTCCAGGCTTCGGGTGGTCACTACGAAGTACGGCGTGACGAACGGATATATGAACTGAACGAACTGGAATCCGTCTGGTTGGGCGTTCAGCATTTCGCTTCCTGGCAGGGAGTGGCCCACACGTTCGTTAGCTTCGGTTTCACCGACGGCGATTATCTGGCCGTCAGTATCGAAGCGCGGCGTCGCGAAGGCGAACGATACTCGGCGTTGGCTGGTTTGTTCAAGCAATTCGGAGTGATTTACGTCTTTGGCGATGAACGAGAAATCATCGGCCGCCGCGCGCTGGCCGACGAAGGCCCACTGTACCTGTACCCCATCCACGCCGATCGCCAGCAGATGCGGGCCATGTTGGTCTCGATGCTCCACCGAGCCAACCGGCTGGCCGAAGAGCCGGAGTTCTACAACACGCTGACCAACAATTGCACGACCAACATTCTCGAAAGCTTCAACCAGATCGCTCCCATTCACATCTCGCCCTACAGCCCTCGAATCGTCTTCCCGGGATACTCGGGCGACGTGGCATACGACCAACGACTAATTGACACCGATGAACCATTCCACCAGTTTAAGCCACGCGCACGCATCAACGAGGTGGCAAAAGCGGCGGCTGAGGCGGAAGGTTTTTCACAGAAGATTCGAGCCCGGATTGGACGCAAGTGATTTCGGGATTCAGACTTTCTATCACGTGGAACTCAGTTTTCGGGCCCTCGTTAATGCTCCCTTAATGTTCGATACGTATATTTCCGGCAAAGACCGCGGCTGTTGAAGCATGTTCTGGAGGGTCCGGACATGCTGACAGGCCATTTTCCAAAGGAGACTGAACATGAATCGAAAACTTCGTTGGTTGGCAGGAATGGCGGCAAGCGCTGTTATCCTGAGCTGTCTGTTTGCCTGGTCGCGCGCTGGCGAGGACAAGAAGGAGGGCAAGCAAGAGGAGAAAGAACAGGAAAGGGAGGTGTCTCTCAAGCAGGTACCCAAACCCGTGAAGGCAACGATTCTGAAACAAGCGGGCGGCAACAAGATCGTGGAGATCGAGGAGGTAACCCAGGGGAAACGAAAGTTCTACGAGGCTGCGTGGATAAAGGGCGGCGAGGAAATCGAGATCAAGGTAGCGCCGAACGGTAAGCTCCTCGGCAAGGAAACGGAAGAGATCAAAGGCAGGAGGAAGCCCAGGGACGACGACGAGGACGAGGATGAAGACGGCGAGGATGAAGACGACGAGGACGAAGACGACGAGGACGAAGACGAGGAGGAGGAAGATGAGGAGGAGGAGGAGGCGGAGGGGAGGGAGGC
>CAZURK010000205.1:0-28233 GCA_964623055.1 uncultured Pirellulaceae bacterium | reverse complement strand
GGAAAAGCAGTTAACCCTGACCCAAAGCGGGATTTGATAAAAAAGTATGGCTTAGCCGGCATTGGGCACCAACAACCGCCTGCGATAGCACACCGAACCGGCTTGAACTGGTTGTGAGGAACCGGTTGGCGGTTGCGACAAAGTTCCTCGCAAGATCTCTCCAAGTAGTACTTCCGAGGGCACAGTGCCGCTTGCGGAGCTGGCGAGCTACTGCTTGGGCAGAAGCTGCACGCCGTCGACGACGACGAAACCGTCAGTTTCGTGATTGGACACCGTGATGTTCACAGCGTCTGCGATCCGATAGATCCCAAGCGACTGGCCGATCCCGTCGCTCTCGCGCTGATTGACGACGGTCTCTTTCTTGATGTCGCCGAGCGACACGGTCACCGGGGTCGTCGTTGATCGATTCGGGTTAGCGACGTAGAGTAAGTTCACCTGGTAGTCACCAGGCTTCGAGACTTTGACTTCGAAGGTCACCGTCTTTTCGCCTTTGCCACTGTTGTCGTCGTGGAGGTAGGTGGGGCCGCACACCGGCGCAAGGGCCCCGGAAGTCCACACGCCGGTTGTTTCTGCCGCGGCATCATCCACCACCAAGCCCGCAAGAGGCTTCGCCGGTTGGGCCGGTGGCTGCTCGCTCCAAGCTAGGCGTTGCCGATCCTTTTCCAGCCTTGCCTTCAGCTTCCCATAGTCGAGATCTTGCACGGCAGTCCCCTCGTCAATCGCCAAAGCGGCGGCCGTTCCGGCACTCTGACCGAGGATCATGAAAACCGGCTCCATGCGGATCGAACCGTAGGCAACGTGCGACGAGGAAAGGCAGACCGGCACCAATAGATTTGCGCATTCCTCCTTCTTGGGAACGATGGAGCGATAGGAAACGGGATAGGGCCTCGGGCAGCCGTGTCCAAAGCCTCCCTCGTTTCGCACAGTCTCTTTCCCGTCTTCTTCCACGACCACGCGCTGGCAGAAGTGTGAGTCCATCGCGTATGACGCCAACCCGATGGAATCGTCCACGGTCCTTCTGGATTCACAGTTTGCCTGCGTCAGTACGTATGCGGAGACCATACGACGGCCTTCCCGCACATAAAGTTGATGGGGCCAGAATCCCGTGTGCTGAAACTCGCGCGGGTCGAGCCCGAAGCGGTTCACCCTGTCTCGCAACGTTTCCGGAACCCGGGGATCGTTCGCCAGGAAGTACATGAGCCCCTGCTGATAGTTGACATGATCCTGAAAGATGCGCTCCCGCAATTCATACAATTCACGAAAGGGCATCGACACCCCGCGCCGTGGCGGAGGGAGTTCCGCAAGAGACCCCGGTTCATAGGTGCCGTCAGGCCATCGATAATTGCCGCCGACATAATCGGAAGAAAAACTTCCTGCGTTGTTGCTGTCGCCGATCCGCATCTGGACCGGACCATCGGTCATGGGGGCCGTCGTGTAATTCAGGGTCCAACGGACGCGCGAATCAGCATTGAGAAAGCGGGCCAGCAGTGCGTATCGGCCGGGATCATATCCGCGCGGTTTCGGGAACGGAACTCTTTCCGCCTCGTCGGTGAGGTAGATCCGGAAATTGTAGGACTGCACTTTGAAGTCGCCATCGCCCACGTTACCGGGCGGCTCGGAAGCGATCTCTGGGAGCAGACCCGATTCCGGATTACCCGGTTCCACGTAGGGACTCACCGGCAGTCTGCAGAACTGGTAGACGTTGCTCCACGAGACGTTCTGGAATTGCCCGCCCAGCGATTCACCGTAAGCACCGGCAGGTTCCCGTCCGACACGGTACGAGACATCCGCCGCCGCAAACAGGTCGCCTTCATAAGTGGTGTCCACAAACATGCCGGCCTGGATGGTCTCCCCGGTCTCCATGGATGCGGAAACGACCCGGTCGTTTTCCAACTCAACGGACTCCAGGGCGCGTCCCAAGAGAACTGTGACACCCTCCTCATCAAGCATCTTCAAAAAGAGTGACTCGGCCTCGGAAGGACGAAAATTGCTCTTCTTGCCGATTCGATTGTAGAATTCCAGGGCCAAACCACCGATGGATTCCTTTCTCCCAAGGTCTGTAGCCGTCAGCCCGCCCGAGGTCATTCCGCCGACGTGCTGATTGAAAGAGAGCAGCACTGTCCTCTTGCCCGCACGCGCGGCCTGGATTGCGGCCGTCACCCCGGCAGGCGTTCCCCCGTAAACCGCGACATCGCACTCGATCAGCCGCGGCTTTCCTGGTTTCACTTGTTGGTAGTAAAAAGGCGTGCGCAACGGCCGACGATGTTCATCGCACCAGCCCGGCTGCAAAGGACAAGTGAAGAGAATTGCTACCGCAGGTATCCCCGCCTTGATCAAGAGACTTTTGATGGTCGTCATTCTGTATTTCATTGCTTTCATTCTATTCTTGAACGCGTTCAGGTCTTTGCACAGCGTGACGGGCAAGAGTGTTACCGGCGGGAAAGTTTCGTCTTGTTGTTGATCTTGTATTGTGGTTGCATGGCTTGGTAGGTTTCGCGTGTTCTCAAGGCATTGTGCGTTGAGATTGGAAACACACTTCTCACGGAGGAACATCATGCCCAAAGCACTCCCAACCACCGTTCGTCGTACTGTTTTCCGACGCTGGAAACGCCATCAGCCCGCCCGTGCCATCGCCGATGAACTGAGCTTGGCTTTGAGCACCGTGAAGGGACTGTTGAAACGGTTTGAGCTAGAGGGGGGGAAAAGCCATCCAACCACATTATGATGCTTGCGGTCGGATTGGAGAAAAAGACGAGATGTATCACACCGCATTGGCCCTTCGTCGAGAGCACCCGACATGGGGATCGGGGTATATTCACGTCCGTCTGAGAATGACGGATCCCGATCCGTCCCTTCCCGCAGAACGTACGTTGCGAGATTGGTTCCGCAAAGCCGGCTTGTCTGCGGCTCCGGCGGGACGACGTCCCTCGTTGAGCCTCGATCGTGCGACTCGACCGCATCAAGTCTGGCAGATGGATGCCTCGGAATACCTGCGACTGAAGTCGGGCAATCGCGTGTGCTGGCTGAGAGTCATCGACGAGTTCAGTGGTGCTATCTTGTGGACACGCGTGTTCAACAAGGCTCGTTGGGAAACCGTGCCAGCATTAGAGACTCAGCAAGCGTTGAGAAAAACGTTTCGCCGCTGGGGAATTCCTCGCGGTTTTCGCGTCGACAATGGTTTCCCGTGGGGAACCTCGAAGGACTTGCCGACGGACTTGACGTTGTGGTTGATCGGTCTGGACATCGCGATGGACTACAACCCACCCTCCTGTCCCCAGAAGAATGGCGTGGTGGAGCGGAGTATGCGTACAAGTCAGAACTGGGCGGAGCCCGGCCAGTGCGCGAGTTGGCAAGAACTGCAGCAGCGCGTCGACGAAGCCGATCAGATCCAACGGGAAGTCTACCCGCTGGCCGGAGCCGCTTGGAGACTTTCCCGGAACTGGCGAGCAAGGATCGGAAGTATACGAAGAAATGGGAACGGGAACATTGGAGCTTGGAGTCGGTGTGGGAATACATGTCGGAATTCTCGTGGACGCGAACGGTCGACCGAGCCAGCCAAGTGTCGATGTATCGACAGCGTTACTACATGGGAAAAGACCGAGCCCGGACGACCATCCAGGTCTCGTTCGATCCGCTGACCGGAGAATGGGTTTTCTCGGAGGAATCGGGGACGCTCATTCGCACAGGCATCGCCGAGGAACTCACGCAAGCCCGCATTGTCGGACTTGCGGTCAACCCTGACCGATACAAACGAGCGACCCAAAAATGAACGAGCCACTACAGTTTCGTCCTCTGCCTCAGCTCAGTGCCCAGGGGACGAAACTCTCCTGCCGGATTTCGGACGAAACTTGAATGCCGGTAACAAGAGCGCCCGTCCTACAGGGCAACGCCGTAGCGGATTCTGGTAGCCGGATTCGTGAGAATTCGGGCGTTTGTGCGGCACATTCCGAAGTCTCACGACTTCGGCTACGACGTACACCTCGATCTTCTCCGCGTCAATGTCCGCTACGGCGCTGCCTACACGGACTGCATGCCCGTATTATGGCACGACAGATCGGAGTAGAATATGCCACCGCCGTGTATCCGTCACTGCGCGGGGCAACGAGGGCAACGCGATTCATCGCGATGACGCGGACCTGCAGCGCAATTCCTTGCGTGATCCACCGGCTTCAGAGAAGGGCCAAGGTCGATCAAACACTGGCACGGCATTGGCGATACCGTGTCCATGTCATGCAGCTTTATCTATGTCGGAGATATTTCATGGGCAGTGCCACATCACGCGGAGCGTGATGGCTACCGTCCCAGAATCACGCAAGGCCATTTAGAGCGCGTCCCGATATTCCGAATAGGGCATGATTTACGTAGCGGAATTCGTGAGAATTCCGGGGATTTCGACAACCACCAGAAGTCTCACGACTTCCGCTACCGATTTCGGGGCACGCCTTAGGGTCGAGGCGCCCATATTTGACGGAGGAACCACCCAATGAAGACCTGGATTGCACTGTTACGCGGGATCAACATGGTCGGCAGACACCGGCTGCCGATGAAGGAACTGGTTGCGCTGCTGGAGGGACTCGGCGCGCGATGTGAAGGGGCCAGAAACGGGGGCCAGAAACGGGGACATTCTACTTCTTGGTCGCCCGCTGCGGAAAGGTAGAAGGCCCCCTTTTTCGTCAGCATTCTATTCTCTCCGCACACCGTTGCTACTTCGCCCGGAGTGTGGTAATATATTGCTACATCATTGGAGATATTCGATGAATGTGTCAATTATTTGGGATCTTGACGATGACGAGGAAGGCAACGTGCAGCACATCGCGGAGCATGGAATCGAAAAGGACGACGTTGCCCACGTCTTCGACGCCCCCGTTGGCAGCGACACCAGCGATTCATCGCAGCGACCGATGATTTTCGGATACACGTTGGACGGCCGCTACATCACGGTCATTTACGAACAGATCGACGAAGACACCGTTTACCCTGTCACCGCGTTCGAGGTTCCCGAACCCGGTTAGGAGCAAATCATGGCCAAGCAAATCACACGCGACCGCAAGTTGACGACGGAAGAAGCGGCGAAGTACCGCAAGATCCGCGAAGAAGTCGAATTGGAGAAACCGGAGATCATCGCCAAGGCACAGCGGGCCCGTTGCGAGGCTCGCCGCCAACAACTGGCCGCGATCATGCAAGAACTGAAAGCCGCCCGCGAAGCCCAGGGGTTAAGTCTGGCCGACATCTACGAGAGAACGGGCATGGATCGTTCCGCGTTATCCAAGCTAGAAAACGTAACCAACGAGAACCCGACGATCGACACCCTGCTGCGCTACGCCGAAGTCGTCGGCAAGCGGCTGCAGATTCAGGTGGTCGATTCATAATTCGCAAGCCACGGGATAAAGAAGGCTTCGCCGCGCGAAAACCGAAAACCAAGCCTGACCCCGGCAATAGCCCCCGCGGATTATTGCGGACAACCCGTTTCCCGAGGCTGAGTCCGAGCCGGGCTCGCTGGTGGTGGGATCTCTGACGGCCGTGCCGGAACAACCGGACTGGGAGGCACTCGAAGCGGTGAAAAGGAAAAGCGAGCAATTCGCGCTGTGCGACGATGTGTTTTACTTTTACGCACCGGAGGGATTTCACAAGTCGAAAATAGGGCCGTGGCTCAAGCGATCGTTTCATAGTGTGGACGGGACGGGCCGCACCTGGGGTACGGTGGTGAAGGTGATGGCGATGGCGAAGGCGATGGGGTGATGGGATGGGCCAGAAACCGGGGCCTTCTACTTCTTGGTCGCCGGCTGCGGAAAAGTAGAATGTCCCCTATTTCTTGTTATCTTCGTTTGGTAAGGCGTAGAATAAGAACGTAACCCCAGTTTCACGGGCATCCTCATTCAGGAGAGTTTCCCATGCACGCATTCGAGAGCCCACGGCCGGTACGATGGCTGCTTTTCCTGGGCGTCACGGGGATGCTGACCGCGTCCGCCGAGGGCCAGCCGCAATTCAATCGGATCGACAGCCTGGAATGGATGGCCGCTGACTCGAAGGCCATTGTGCGGGCCGTGGTTGTCGACGTGACGCGTGAGCCAGCCGATCACGATTGGGAGTTTTGGGACACCGTCACGGTCGAGGTGCTTGAAACGCTCAAGGGCACGCCCAGAGCGAAGGTCACGTTCGTCGTCAACACCCTCAGGTCGGACGAGGAGTTGGCTAGGTGGAAGCAGCAACGGCAGGAGCTGTTGTTGTTCCTGGTCGAGGGCAAGCTTCTTCGGGAGCAGGGTGCCAACTACGCCCGGCACGAACTGGCCCCGCGCCCGCATTGGAAACGGTCCAGCATCGAGCTGGGCAGTGGGGCGACGCCGCACGTGCTGACGATGGACTTCGGGGCCCTTACCGACCCGAAGCCAGTTCTGGAGCGAACGCGGGCGGCGATTGCGGCAACGGCAAAGGCCGGCCAAGTCGGCAAGCACGTTGTCCGCCGACCAGTGAGCAGTTGGAGGGGTGCATACGTTTACTTGACCGTTCCCGCCGATCGTCGACTGGAAACGGAAGCCCGGCGTTGGATCGAGTCCCCGGACGACTCTATGCCGAAAACGGACGAGCCAGCGGCGACATCGGTTGACGATTCGAGCCGGCTGTGCAACGCTTGGTGGCCCATGACGACCAAGGCCCTGAGGGCCGAAGGCATCAAGGCGTTACGACACTTCAAGTCGGATGAAAACGTCGCGCTCATGAAGAGCTTGCTCGACGATCCGGCCAGCTACCGTCACACCGTCGAAGAAGGGGAGTGGACGGCCATTCGACGCCGCGAGTACTTCCTCCGGCAGGAGGCGTTCACGACGCTGAAGCAGTGGTCCGTCGAGGTCGCCCAACCGGTGCTGGCCGAGGAGCTGTTTCGGAAGGTGACCGACCCCAAGGAGCGCGCGGCGATCACCCGGATCGAGGCTCTCGGCGGCGACATCGAGTATTATGAGATCGAAGGTCCGGGCCCCTGTGCCGGCCGATATCGAACGGTCAGGGTCGCTAACCTTTGCTGGGAGCCGTTGCACGACCTCTCACCTCTGGCGACGTTGGCAAACGTCGAGATGCTCTTCCTTGACGATACGGGCGCCCGCGACCTTGCTCCCCTGGCGAAGCTGAGCCGGCTGAAGCACCTTGAGCTCGGCGGCACTCGAGTTCGTGACCTGTCGGCGCTGGCGGGCTTGAAGAACCTCGAACGGCTTGAGGTCGATGTTACGCTGGTTGCCGACCTGACGCCGCTGGCCAATCTTACGAAACTCAAGGATCTTAGCGTTTATGGCGGGTATGACGAGGTGTCGCAGGTTCACGACGTGTCGCCGCTGGCGAAGTTGAGCCACCTCGAGTACCTTAACCTGTCCAACACCAAGGTCAGCCGTCTCGAGCCGCTGGCTCAATTGACGGGCCTGAGGTCACTTCATCTCCAGGACACGTCGGTTCGCGACATCAGGCCGCTGGCGAAGCTGAAGAGGTTGGCGTACCTCGAGCTAACCAGAACGCCCGTTAGTGACTTGTCGCCGTTGAAGGGGCTGAAGCACCTCTGGTCGGTGGGCCTCGCGGGTACGTCGATCGACGCCGACGAGGTGCGGCGGTTCGAGGAAGGTCTGCGCGCTCGGGCGACCTCTCCCAAGTGAAAGGATAGGGATCCATTTTCTCATGCACAGAACGGATTGTACGAGGAGTTGATTCCTCGACTCTGGTGGCGAGAACACGCTACGCGAAACCAACTAGCGCGTCCACAAATTCGCCGGCCCCCTTTTCTTCGTTGGTACGTTTCGTTACCCAATGGTAGCCTGTGTGGCTTAACCGGTTTGCTTGTACTTCGTGTACCAAGACTCCAATTCCAAGGGAGAAGGCCAGGAGCAGTAAGATGGCGGAGAAGACACATCCCTTTACCAGGGATCAATTGGAGGCGATCGCGGCGGAATACCCGACGCCGTTCCATATCTACGACGAGGCGGCGATGCGCAGGGGTGCCAAGCGGTTGAACGTGGCGTTTGCCTGGACACCGGAGTTCAAGAACTACTTCGCCGTGAAGGCGTGCCCCAACCCACATATCCTGAAAGCCTTGGCCGAAGAGGGCTTTGGCATGGATTGTTCTTCGCTGCCGGAACTAGTCCTGTCGGAGAAAGCAGGGATCGTTGGTGAGCAGATCATGTTCACGTCCAACGACACTCCACCCGATGAGTTCGTGAAGTGTCGCGAATTGGGCGGCGTGATCAATCTGGACGATATCAGTCACCTGCCTTTCCTGGACGATGTGTGTGGTGTGCCGGAGTTGATCTGCTTTCGCTACAATCCGGGGCCACGACGCATGGGCGGTGGCACGAGCAACTTTGTGATGGGGAACCCCGATGAAGCGAAATACGGGCTGACCCACGACCAGATAATTGAGGCATACCCCGAGGCACGCCGCCGCGGCGCGAAACGATTCGGCATCCATACATTCGTGGCGTCCAACGAATTGAACGCACAGTACTTCGTTGAAACGGCGCGGATGTTGTTCGAGTTGGCGCTTGACCTGCAAAAGCGCTGCGACATCCGTATCGAGTTCGCGAACATATCGGGCGGTGTCGGCGTGGCCTACCGGCCCGAGGAGGAGCCGGTGGATCTGGAGTTCGTCGGCGAAGGCGTACGCAGTGCGTACGAGGAACTGATCGTGCCCGCCGGGCTAGCGCCCATGAAGTTCTTCATGGAGTGCGGACGCGTGATCACGGGACCGTATGGCTACCTTGTGACGCGCGTGCGGCACATCAAGCATATCTACCGCGACATCGTGGGCACGGACGCGTGCTCGGCGAACCTGATGCGTCCCATGATGTACGGTGCCTATCACCACGTCTCCGTGGCAGGCAAGGAAGATGAGCCGCATGACCATACCTACGACGTGGCCGGTTCGCTGTGCGAAAGCACGGATCGGTTCGCCGAGCAGCGTTCGCTACCCAAAGTGGATCGCGGCGACTTGCTGATCATTCACGACGCGGGGGCCCATGGCCACGCGATGGGCTACAACTACAACGGAAAGCTGCGATCGGCGGAGCTCATGCTGAAGCCGGACGGTAGCATCAAGCAAATCCGCCGCGCCGAAACAATGGACGACCTGTTCGCGACGCTCGACTTCACGGGGCTGTAGGGACTAACCGACCACGGCCATGGGCCGTGGCTTTGGCTTGCCACGCAAAGCGAGGCGTTGAGTCACGATTGATGATTGTCGATTGTTGACTTCTGATTGTCGAAGGAAACAGTCTCACCACTTAATCGACAGAAAGGACACCATTCTCTGGGCGCGGCTTCCTGGACAAGCGGCCACTTCGCAAATCAACAATCATCATTCATCAATCGCCAATCAACTGGCCCTCGCCGGATCGGCGGAGCTTTTCAGGGTCGCACGGCCACAGGCCGTGGGTTTAGAACGCACTAAGGAGACAACCTGGTCCGCGGCGGTTTGTCGAGTGGAATGGCAATTCTGATCACCAAGGATTCTTGGTTCTGACCCACCACGGGGCAAAAACGGGGACATTCTACTTTTTGGTCGCCGGCTGCGGAAAAGTAGAATGTCCCCTTTGACGCTCCCTGATATCTTCAGGTGGCCTGTTGTGCCTTTTGTCTGCGATGTACGACTACGGGTGAATCGTCTTCATCTTCCACGTCTTGACCGATTTCACCGTCGCGTCGCTGCCCTTGGCGAACAGGCGGACGTTTGGGGTCTTGCGGATGTGTTTGTGGGCAAACACGGCCGCCTGGCGGTCGTTGGCGAAGACCTCGACCAGGTTCTTGTCGATGAACACGCGCAGCGTCAGGTGCTCGCCTTGGCGCAGCTCGAACGGGGCTTCGATCGTGCCCACCCTCAGCGACTTGCGGTCGGCACCGGCGATAATGCTGACGCCGTCCTGGCCGCTGTCGTCCCCCAACAGGTGAAGGCCGCACTCGGTTGGCAGCAGTGACGCGAACGTCACTTCAAGCTCGATCGCATCGCCAGTCAGGCCGTCGAGCGCATGCTCGGCGGCATCCTTGACCGTCAGCTCACCCCAGTTCTTTTCGTCGTGACGCAGCGACGCGAGCTCGCGCAGCGGGCGGATGCGGAGGACGCCATCGGCGGGCAATTCCAGTTCACGCGGCAGACACTGTACGCCCGTCGGCGCCGCGGGGACCCTGAGCAGCCACGCCCACATTACCCGCCGCCCATCGCGTGTCAACATCGACTCCGGCGCGAAGAACATGTTGTTTCCGAAGCTCATCATCGCATGAAATTCGGGCAGGTACTTCTCGTCCTTGAAATCGCCCAGGTAGTATCGGCAGCCCAATCCGTGGCTGATGCATAGCAGCATCCACTTGTCGCCGATCTTGAACATGTTGGCACATGAGGTGTCTTCGCCCTTGGGCACCCCGAGGCCCTCCGGGTAGTCCTCGTGCAGCAGGTCGCCCAGGTAGGTCCAATTCTTTAGGTCCGTCGACTTCATCAGTTGCGGGTTCTGCCCGCCGGACAGCGCGTAGTAAGTATCGCCATTGAGCCAGCAGTCCGGGTCCCAGTGGCGGATGTCGGGGACGTTGCCGTCGGCGTTTTTCGGTAACACCGCCTCGGGCTCGGACCAGCCATTGAACTGATCGTCCGTCGGGTACTGAATCCAGTTGCGCCCTGAGCCCTGGCCGTGGTAGATGATGGCAGGTTTGCCGTCCTTGGTGTAGAAACCGGTGCCGCTGAACATACCGTGCCCGGTCGTTCCGGGCGCGAGCACGGTCGTATGCCACGTCCACCGCACCATGTCGTCACTGGACACGTGGGCGAAGACGAAACCGGAATTGTTGCGATAAATGTAGTGCAGGTGGTACCTACCCTTGTAATCGAACACACAATTGGGGTCGCCGGGATACGCGTTACCCGGTCCTGGATGTGCGAGGTGGAACGTGAGCCAGTCGGCCGGCGGGTCCTTCGGCCAGGCAGGCGTCTCGGGCACATAGGGCGGTCCCGGAACGCGCGGGTTACCCTCGCGTGTCGCCATCTTCGCGTCGGCCTCGCTGCGTGCGGCGACGAGATAGCCTTTGCCGTCGAGCACGAGCCGGCCGTCGGCGAGCCTCACACCGTCCGTCATCGCACTGTGCTCGAACCGCCCGGCGCGATCGGTCACCTTGTCGCCCTCGAAGTCCCACCACGCCAGCGGGTCGATCTTCGACTTTTCGTTCGGCTTCAGCGAGGCGATCTCGGCCTGTGTCAGGGCCCGGGCGTAGATGCGTGCGTCCTCGATGGCGCCGACGAACGGCACACCCGTGCCCGCGCCGATGTGCCGCAAACCAAATACGGCAATATGGTTGTCGATTTCCAGCAGGTCGATATTCTTCGTCTGATATGCAGCATACGGTTCGCCGTTACGGTAGATGCGGATGTCTCCGCCGTCGTAGACGATCGCCACCTGCACCATCGTCTGAGCGTCGGAGGTTTCGGCGGGATAACCGCTCTGGTCGGGCTGCGTGCGGCGGAAGTAGTTGCTGCCGGCCATCCACCTGGCGCGCGCCCGCTCGCCGAATACGATCGCATCGAACCGATCGCCGCTTTGGATCGTCAGAACGCTGCCGCCCTGCTGGCTCAGGTTGGCAGGGCTGGCCCACGCGACAAGCGTCTTGTTCGTCCCCGCATCATCCGCGGCAAGCTGGGATGGGGTGCAAGATAGCAAAGCTAGTGTGATGCTCGTTAGTCTCATGGCTCGCTCCTATGCTACGGTCTTGGGTCTTTTCTATGAGGAAGGGATACACGCCTGGCCGTCTCTTCTTGATTCGCAAACTTTGCCTTGTCGCCCTCGACCTCGGCATTCTCGATCCGGAACGGGAGCTTCGCGTCTGGACTATTCGCCATGTTGCGCGATCAAAACGGTCGCGGCAATGCTGGTGTCATCGTTCTTCGTGACTTTGAGGACTTCCTTGAGCACGCCGAGCGCGGCCATCCTTTGTTTCGAGTCATTCATGTCCAGCTTCTGCGCGATCGCTACGGCGGCCGACGCGGCGGGCTCCGTCAGGCCCTGTCTTTCGAGATACGATTGCGCCAACCGCAGCGAGTCGATCGAGGGCGACCACGGTAGTTCGGCGAGCGCAGCAGACGCGTTTCGGCCGTGACCATCCAGCATCAGCAGTTCCTCGAGCATACTGGTCTTTTGTTCGTGTGGTATCCGCCCCGTCACCACGCGCCGTAGGCAGGCCGTGAATGCGGGGTTCTTGAGCCTTGGGGTCGAGGGCTCAGCGATCATGGTCAACAGTACGTCGGTGGCTCGCGGATTGGGCGACGTACCCAACGATTCGAATGCGGCCTGACTCACGGCCTTGTCTTCATCGCCCGCCGCGGCGGTAACGGCGGCCAGGGCCTTGGCACCGTCGAGCTGCCCCAGCACGCGGATCAGCGAACATTTGGCCTCCGATGTTATGTCGGGAAGCGCAGCGAGAACCATGGCCACGGCCCGATCGACGTTGTCTGCTCGGCGGCAAACGTCCATCATCGCTAGTTCGGTTGCTTCGCGCGGCATGCCGTCCGCTGCCGGGATCGCGACCAGCGACTCGACCAACAGCACCAGCTCGTTCTCACCGCCCTGACTGGCCACGGTGCGGATCGCCGCGGCCCGCACGACCGTGTTGTTGTGCGTGAGATATTTTTTGGCCAACGAAAGCGCCTTTGAATTCGGATCACCGCGCCGGGACATGATTTCTAGAATGGTCGCGGCCGCCGGTCCACGGGCCTTGGAGAGTTCGTCGATCCATTTGCGAGTCAACTCGTCACCTGGTAGTTGGGTGCCGAGTTTCACAGCCGTCTCACGAAGTTCTGCGCTGTCACACCCGAGCGAGGCCCGGATATCGTCGAAGGCATCTGCCCCGAGGATCGAAACGAGTTGCCGCAGCCCGGCTGCCTGATAGAAGGAATCTTCCGCGTTGTTCTCCATCAACTTGCGGCAAAGTCGGACACGCTGCTCGTCGTCCTTGGCTGGCGAAAGATCCCGACCGAGCCGTTCGTCGACAAGTGCGTGCAGGCTGACCAGCGGCTGAGGATCCTTATCCGCCTCAATTGCCCGGATGGCATCTTCGAGAACCTGACGGGTATCACCGGATTTGACCGTCCAACGCAGTTCCTTCAACTGGGGCAACATCGGTTGGGCGGCGGCCCCATATTTCTGCAGCGTGTGAAAACGGTGCGGAAGCCGTACGCCTTGGCCCCATCGCTTTGGTTCCAGCGTGTCGAAACATAGCGAGATGCCTTCCTCGATGTGCAATCTTGCCATCAGATCCAGGCCATGTTGACGAGGATCATCATCGAACATGGCATAGTTCGAGGCGGGCGTCTTGATGGCGTCGTAGATGGGCTGAGCCATGGCGGCCAGATCTTCTCGGGTGAAGAACTTCAGTGCGTACGCCCCACAACCGCGCACCCGGCCGGAGGGATCTCTGAGAAGCTTCTTGATGGACGCGTACAGCAGTTCTCGATCCACACCCTTGAGCGGATTTTCGTCTTCCGACAAGTTGGGTAGCACGCCCGAGAAATACAGCGGGGCGTATTTTCCGGGGGCGTAGCCGAGCGAGTATGCCAGCGCTTGTTGCGCCGGTCGCATGGGCGCCGTCTCTTTCTCGGACAACACGGCTCGCAGCATGTCGGGCACGGCGGCCCGCGCCGATCTCCTTGACCTGGCAAGGGCATAACTGGCGGCGATGCGCACGATCGCTTCCTTGTCCGTTAGCGCCTCGACAACGGACGATATCGCACCGGCGGCGCGTTCGCCCTGATATCCGAGCGCGGTGCAGGCGCCGGCGCGTGCTTCGGGCTTGCCGCTCTTCAATAAGTTCAACAGCCGCTTTGTGAAGTCGCCTTGTTTCTCCGCAAGGGCTTTGGCGATCCATTCGCGGGCGATGGGCGACCAGTTGTCGAGCCGGTCGATCAACTCGTCGGCGCTCACGTCGTCTGTGTTTGCGAATCGCCATCGGCCGGCGTCGACGGCTTCCCTCGTTTCCTTGTCGTCCAGCCAGAAATGTTCGTCCTGGCTCTTGCCCGTGAGATAGATCGCGCGGCGCGGCGAGGTCATCGTCAGCACGTGGGCAACCGTCGCGTCAAGCGTCCCACGGCCATAGTGACCGCCCAGGGGCTGATTCACGAAGCTGCCATCGGCCTGCCGCGTGAGTGCATAGTACCACCGCAACTGTTTGTGAAAGGCGGCGGCGGCTTCGGGTCCGCCGTAGTTTGCCCCAAGCGGATCCCAGAGGTAAGAGTAAGAGTTGCCACTGTGACCGTACTCGCAGGTGTTGTGCAGCGATACGACCATCCTGGAAAAGAACTGCACGGCACGGCGGTCCCGCAGTAATCCGAAGGCCACGGCCGCGATTCCATTCTTCCCGTTGCCGGACATGCCGTTTCGGCCATTGCAGTGGATCTCGAGACTCGGCCTGTGATAGCCGTAGCCGATCGAACCGTTGTCAATGAACTTGCTGAAGAATACTCGCGATCGTTCGATGGCGTCGTCGATTTCGGGATGCTCGATGCCGCATTCCTTCGAGAGTAACAGCGCAAGGAAACAAGGCAGACCGGCTTGGTTGACGGCGCCATAGCCGCCCAACTTGCCATGGAGCTGGCCTTCGTTCTGGCTGGTCCACGCGAAACCGTGTCCCCAAGCGCCGCCGTTGCTCTGGCCCATGGCCGTTTTCACGGCGTGCTCCCGGATCGCCGGCAATACATATTCGTCGCCGGTGGCCAGGTAGTACTCAGTCAGGACCAGGTTGCGGTAGCCCGCGCCCCATGCCACCAGCCCGCCGGATTCCACGCTTATCTTGAAATCGGGTCGAGCCCACTTGGCCTCGTGCAGGAAGTCGCGGACGAGCTGGATGTACTTCTCCTCGCCCGTGGCCAGAAAGGCCAACGCCTGGATGCCAAAGATCGACCAATCGTCACGCGCCGCGAGAACTTCGATCGATTCGCCAAGCAGCGTTTTCGTCTTGGGACAGTTGTACGGAGCCGTATCGCTATAATCGCCCATGACCCGCAATGGAATCTCGACGATTTGCTGCTTCCCCTGTCGCGTGGGGGCATCCTGCGTGGGACGCCAACGAAGAAGTCGCAAGATTCCGCGGTTCTGTTCCCGTTCAGCCTCGTCAATCGCCCGGCCGAAGCACTTGCGGGCATCGGAATCGAATCGCGTGTCGCCCACCCCGAGGATCACGTCGCCGACTTCTAACACGCCGTCGGCTGGCGATCCTTCCTGGACGCTGGTGATGAGTATCTGGCGAGCTTCATCGGTCATGAAACGTTCATTAACGTCCATCCAGCCTTTGGCGCCGGTCGGACCCAGATAATACTCACCCCTTTTTTCAAATTCGATCGTTTGGGTCAGATCGGGCGGTGTCTCCAGCGTTGTCTGCTCTTGGGCAATCGCCTGGGCGGCGCCGAGCAATAGTACGAATGAGGCAGAGACGGCAAACCGACAGAATCTCGCACTATTCAACGGCATGGGCCGACTTCTCGTTGGGAATATGTGTCTGGGAAACGTCAAGACAGCAACGATCCGCGATGACGGCTTCTTCATTTCGTACGGCGAGTTCTTCGGCACTGCGTTGTCGACTCGACGCATGTCGCCAGCATTGTATCCGCAGCGTCACTGAATCGCCAATGCTGTCCCCATGATCAGGTCGTCAAACGGCACTGAAACAAACAAGGCCCCGTGTATCGGCAATCCACTGCACATAACATTGTGTATGGCCGCAGTTTGTACGACAATGTGGTACTTGGTAACAAGCAACTGGTGATGCCGGAGTCCGAGGATGAGTGAATTTGTTCGTGGCCGTTTGGCGTTTGGTTTGTTTTCAGTATTCATGGTCGGAGGCGTCCTTCCGGGCACTCGAATCGCCGGTCAGGACGACCGGCGGGTGGACGGCCAAGCGATGCAGGCTCGCGCAATTGCAGTTGGCCAGGAAATGCGGGCGCTGGTCGAAGCGGATTGGCTTGATCGCGATCGACGCTTCGTGGCGGACAAGCCCGACGCACCGGCACCTTCTACAGTGAACTCCTCAGGCGTGACCGCCGAGCAAGATGCTGTGGGCGGGTGCGATGGCGTCAAGAATGGTCGGTGCGGGTTCCACACGGCCAGCGGCGAAATCGATCCATGGTGGCAGGTGGATCTCGGAGCCGTCTGCAAACTTGATCGCGTGGTCATCTACAACCGTACGGACGGCAATACCGCGCCACGCACAAGACGCATCGGAATCCGCGTGGCCACCGACGCCGATGATCCTGAATTCGTCGAAGTCTACCGGCACAACGGCGAGACCTTCTACGGCGCAAATGAAGACAAGCCGTTGGTCGTCGATTTGCAGGACAAGAAGGTCGCCGCGCGGATCGTGCGTCTGGATGTGCCCGGTCGATGTTCATTCGCCTTGGACGAAGTCGAAGTCTACGGGACGGACGACCCAAAGAGGAATCTAGCACTTGGCAAGCCCGCCGACCAGAAGAGCGTCAGTCCGTATTCGTATCCCGGTACCAGAGGCCATGTCTACAAACCCGCCAAGCCCGAGGAGCCAGCCGAGCCAAAAAAGGCAGAATTCCTATTGGCTCACACGCGTGAGGTGGTCCGCCGTGGGTACGATTTGGTCGAGCGGTTTCGTGGCAGGACCGATTCCGACCGCTTGGATACGCTGGTTGCGAAGCTCGAACGACTGGACGCCGAACTGCGTGACCTCGAATCGGCTGGCGATGTGCCTGAGGAGGTTCGACGCGAGAAGTATCTGGCGGCGCGATGGCTGGTCCGCGAGATCGCTCTCTCGAATCCCTTGTTGGATTTCGACAAGATCCTGTTCGTCACGCGACATGATCCGGGCGGATTGTACCACATGGTGCACCAATATTATGGCTTCTGTTCCAAGCCAGGCGGCGGACTGTATGCTTTGTGCGATCCGTTTTCGTCCGAGCCAAAGCTGGTCAATCTGCTGGAAAACTCGGTGGTCGAACAAGGCCGCCTTGCAGGCAGCAAGCTTGACCCCGGAACGTTCCTTTCGCCCGAGCTATCCTATGACGGCCAGACCGTCCTGTTCGCCTACACCGAAGGCAAAGCCGACGGGATCGAGTGGTCGCCGAAAGCCAGTTACCACATCTTCCGTGTCGGCGTGGATGGTAGCAACTTGGAGCAACTGACCGACGGCCGGTGGAACGACTTCGATCCGTGTTTCTTGCCCAACGGTCGGATCGTGTTCATTAGCGAACGCCGCGGCGGGTACCTGCGTTGCGGCGGATCGGCCCCACCGTACGACTCGCCGACCTATACGCTCCACTCGATGGAACCCGACGGCAGCGACATCATTTGCTTGAGCTTTCACGAGACACAAGAGTGGCATCCGAGCGTGGACAACAATGGAATGATCGTCTACACGCGTTGGGATTATGTCGACCGCGATACGAACGTTGCCCATCATATCTGGAACTGTCACCCCGATGGTCGCGATCCGCGCAGCTTCCACGGCAACTATCCGGTGAAGCGAGAAAGCCGACCGTGGATGGAAATGAGTATTCGGGCGGTCCCAGGATCGCACAAATATGTTGCCACGGCCGCGGCCCATCATGGTCTGGCGTTTGGTTCGTTGGTGCTGATCGACTACCATCCCGTAGACGACGGCGCAGTGTCGCAGATTGAGCGTCTAACACCGGACGCACCATTCCCGGAATCCGAAGGTGGCAAACCGTTGATTCGCGAGCGCATGGCGTACGGGACAGCTTGGCCGTTGGGTAAAGACGATTTCTTGTGTGTGTACGATGCCCACGCGAGAAACCGCGGTATCTATTGGATCGACCGCTATGGCAACCGAGAACTGTTGTACCGCGATCCGACAATTTCCTGCCTCAGCCCGATCCCTGTACGTCCGCGCTCCTGTCCGCCAGTGCTTCCCGAGCGGACGACACAGACGGCGGCGGCGAATGCGACGCCCGACGCCGAACCGGGCTCAACGATTGCCTTGATGAACGTTTATGACAGCGACTTCCAGTGGCCCGAGGACACGAGGATCTCTGCGCTTCGCGTGATTCAGGTCTTGCCCAAGACCACGGCACCGGTGAACCAACCGCGGATCGGTGTCGCTACGGAGACAAATGCCCGCGCTGTATTGGGTACCGTGCCGGTTGAATCGGACGGCAGTGCCTACTTCGAGGCTCCGGCCGGCAAGTTGGTCTACTTCCAGGCTCTGGACGAACGCGGGTTGGCCGTCCAGTCGATGCGTTCGGGTACGTACGTGCATCCCGGTGAATCACTTACATGTCAGGGGTGTCACGAACCAAAGCACCAATCGCCGAATCTGCCGAAAACGGTCCCCTTGGCTCTACGGCGAGGGCCATCGAAGATACGGCCCGATGTGGGCGGTTCAAATCCGTTCAACTTCCCGCGCTTGGTACAGCCGGTGCTCGATCGCCATTGTGTTGAGTGCCATCGTCAGGAGAAGGTGCTTGACCTTTCCGGCTTGGTCGAGGGAAAGCATGGATGGTCCCGATCATACGCCAGTCTTGCCGAAAAGTACGGTTTCTACTTTCACGTGAGCAACGGTTCGATCAACTCGGGCGTACACGGCGGCAGCCGGACGATTGCCGGACACTTCGGCGCTCGCGCTTCGCGGTTGCTCGGGTACTTGGACAAAACACATTTCGGAGTCGAATTGTCGGAAGAGGAGTTTCATCGTATCGTGCTATGGCTCGACTGTAACTCGGAGTTCTACGGAGCATACTACAACACGGAAGCCCAGGCTCGCGGGGAAACCGTCCATCCGCGACTGGACTGATGCAACATGGGGGAGCGCGAATGAGTGGCAACGGTTCGGCCGAACAATCGGCAAACGTCCGGTGGGGAGTGATCGGATTAGGCTTCTTTGGCGAGGTCCACGCTGAGGTTCTGGCAGCGATGCCGGGCATCGAGCTTGCGGCACTCTGCACCCGGCGGCCCGATCGGCTTGCGGAAGTGGCAGATCGCTACAACGTCCCGCGACGTTACACGGACTATCGTGAACTGCTGGCCGATCCCAACATAGACGCCGTCAGCGTGGTCACACACTTCTACGACCACTGCGACATCACGGTCGACGCGCTGGCCGCTGGAAAACACGTCCTGCTGGAGAAGCCGATGGCGGAAACGGTGGAAGACTGCGACCGTATCGTCGAAGCGGCGGCCGCCAGCAGCGGGATGTTTATGGTGGGCCATATCTGCCGCTTCGATCCCCGAGTCGCCCTGGCCAAGCAGGCAATCGACGAGGGACGACTCGGGCGAATCGTTTCTATGCACGCTCGGCGGAATCTGTCGACGACCATCGGCAAAATGGTGTTAGACAAGATCTCGGCCCTGGTAGGCGACGGCATCCACGACGCCGATTTGATGCTGTGGTTCAGCCAAGCCAAACCGGTCAGCGTTTACGCTCAAGAGGTCCATCCCGGCAAGTGCAAATACCCGGATGCCGGCTGGGCCATGATGCGACTGGACAACGACGCAGTGGGCGTGGTCGAGTCCGTTTGGCACTTGCCGGAAAACACGCCGTATCAGATCGACGCCCGGATGGAGGTAATTGGCACCGAGGGTGCTTTGTACATCAACTGCGGCGAAGCCGGCTTGGAGATACAGGCTTCCGACGGGTTGCGTTTGCCCGATACCATGTACTGGCCCAAGATGTTCAGCGGGCGGTTTGGCATACTGCGGCAGGAGCTACGGTATTTTGCCGATTGCGTGACGCAAGGCCGCCGGCCTGATCACATAACACCCGAAGAGTCGCGCGCGGTGGTGGCACTAATGGCTGCAGCAACGCAGTCGGCTCAGACGGGAGAGGTCGTCCGTTTCTAGGTCGAAGCATCGGGCAGATGGTTAGGCCGGACCAATATTCCTGCCTAGAAATTCGAGACCAGAAGAATCGATTAGGGATATTCGTGGTAGGAATATCTTTCGAAAGAGGGGCATGCGATGATCACACGTATTCATTCTGGGATCGCTCGTTCGACGTTTGCCACGAGTTGTGTTTGGGTTTTCCTGGTCGGATGGACGATCGCGGCGGATCAACGCACGACGCCAGTCGTTGACCGAGTGGCGAACCTGACAACGGTTGATCGACAGGACGAGTTTCCAGCGATCGGCTGTGCGGCTGACGGAGGACTCTGGGTCGCGTGGATATCCTGTGACGGTAAGAAGGACGAAGTTGTTGTCAGTCGACTCGGCGACGAGGGACCATCGGCCACGATAGGCGTGAGCGGTGAAGCCGATGATTGCTGGCGGCCGGTCATGGAAAGTGATGGCTCGGGTAGGCTGTGGGTCACGTGGTCGCAGAACGACGATGGCAACTGGGATATCTGGGGCAGCTACTTGGCTGCGGACGATTGGAGCAAAGCTGTCCGGCTCACGGACAATCCCGAAAATGACATCTGTCAGCAAATGGTTGCGGACGCCGAGGGCCTGCTTTGGATGGCGTGGCAAGCGGTAGTAGAACAGAACTTCGAGGTCTTTGTGGCTCGCGTTTCGCCGGACGGGCTGGATGGACTGCAGAATGTCTCGCGCGACCCGGCCGGCGACTGGGAACCGGCCCTTGCAGCCGACAGCACTGGCGCGGTCTTCGTCGGTTGGGACAGCTATCGAAACGGCAGCTACGACATCCTGGTCAGCCGCTTAACCGACGGAAAGCCATCCGACCCGATGCCGGTCGCCGCTTCGCCCGATTACGAAGCTCACGCGTCGCTGGCCGTCGACAAACAAGACCGGCTATGGGTCGCGTGGGACAACGCCGACGCGAACTGGGGCCGGCATGGCGACGCTCGTACGCGGTTACACAGCCGTCGGTCCGTGCACGTTCGCTGCGTGGATTCAGGAGACATCCGCGCGCCGAAGGAGCCCGTGATGTCGGTCCTTCCCGATGCGATGAACAAGTTCTGCGAATTGCCGAGGCTGCGAGTCGATGGCTCCGGGAGGTTGTGGCTGTTCGTGCGACATCTGCAGAATCTGACCCCACCCGGCTTCCGCACAGTGGGCGGCCGCAAGCGACCGTACCAGGCACGTGGCATATGGAACCCGTATGCGATCTGCTGTGCGGACGGCACGTGGTCCAGTCCGGCAGAGCTGCCGACCAGCAACGGACGAAACGACATGCGTACGGCGATCTGCACCGACAAGTCGGGGAACATTTGGGTGGCTTGGTCTGAAGATGGACGGAAACCGACACGAGCGGAGGAGCCGGTCAACCACAACGTGCATGCTGCTAGAATCCGCATAGGCGATCCGGTGGGAAGCGGCGTGAGTGGCATTGCGTTGGCCGACTCCGCCTCGGAGTCGACGGTTGAGGTTCAACCTGCCCCACAGCCGCCTCGATACGAGTTGACCGTTGGAGACATCACTTACCGTTTGCTATACGGCGACACGCATCGCCACACGGACATCTCACGATGCGCGATGAACTACGACGGTTCGTTGATGGACACGTATCGTTACGCCATCGACGTGGCCCGCTTGGACTTCCTGGCAATCTCGGATCACGACCAGGACCTGTTGAAGCATCGTTACAGTCGCGACCAGCAGGGGCCGCTCCAGGATTACGCTTGGTGGCGGTCACAGAAGTACTGCGACCTGTTCTACATCAAAGACCGGTTTCTGCCGATTTACGGTTACGAGCACGGCGGTTCGTACGCTAGACGAGGCGGGCACAAGAACATCCTTTACGCGGAACGCGGATTGCCGTGTTACGAGGAAGATTCTCCCGAAGAACTGTTTCACGTGCTTCGAGACAAAGAAGCAGTGGCCATTCCACATCAGTTGGCCGACGGTGGTTCAGCCACGGACTGGGGCAAATGGAACCCGCGTTTCGAAAGGGTCGCCGAGATTTTCCAAACCCGGGGATCGTACGAGTATTTCGGCACACCGCGCCAAGCCGCAGTAGAACGCAAAGGAAACTACCTGCAGGACGCGCTAGGCAGCGGTGTCCGCATCGGCGTGATCGCCAGTTCCGATCACGGACTGGTCCACGGCGCGTACGCAGGTGTCTATGCGCGCGAGTTTACCCGTCGCGGCGTGTTGGAAGGTCTGAAAGCACGCCGATCGTTCGGAGCGACGGACGCCATGATCCTGGACCTGCGCCTCGGCGATAACGTCCTGGGCGAAGAAGTCGAGGTCGGCGACGAACCCACGTTTCAGGTGTTCGCACAAGGCATGCAGAAGCTGAAACTGGTCGAAATCGTGCGCGACGGCATGATCGTCTATTCGACCAATCCCGACGCGACCAGCACGAAGTTCCAGTTCACCGACACCGATCTCAAGGCAGGCGATGCGGCCTACTATTACCTTCGCAGCCAACAAGACGAAAACGACTGGGCGTGGTCGTCGGCCATATGGGTGCGTCGCCGCAGGTAGGGTCTGACAAGATCAGCGGAGCAGTGGTAAGGCATGATTGAGATCCGGCGAATGACGATTGATGACGTATCGCTCGGTATGCGTCTCAAGGAACAGGCTGGGTGGAACCAGATCGAGGCCGATTGGCGGCGCTTTCTCGCATTGGAGCCCGATGGTTGCTTTGTCGCTGAACTGGATGGCGAGCCGGTGGCCACGACGACCACCTGTGTTTTTGGTACCGTCGCATGGATCGCCATGGTCCTGGTAGACAAGCCGGCGCGGCATCAAGGGATTGCCACTCGCTTGGTTGATCACGCCGTGCAGTATCTCGAAGATAGAGGCGTCGAGACCGTGCGACTCGACGCCACGCCGCTCGGCAGGCCCGTGTATGAACGGTTGGGCTTTTTGGCCGAGTATGAACTCGTTCGTCTTCAAGGGACGGTATCGACTTCTGTTCTGGACCAATCGGTCGCCCTGGCGGCCCCGATGATTTCAGTGCCGCGACCAAGTTGGACCAGCGGATTAGCGGGACCGATCGGAGCCGGTTGTTGGAGGCGATGTTCCGCGAGCGACCCAATGTCGCACGCGTTGTGTTGGACGGATCAAGGACCATCGGATATGCGATGCTTCGGGCCGGTTCGCGGGCGACGCAGATCGGCCCGGCAGCGGCGCTGACGGCCGATGCGGGTCGTGCGCTGCTGGATTGGGCCTTTCAGCAATGCGATGGGCAAAGCGTTTTCGTTGATATTCCGTGGGACAACGAACCGGCAATCGACTGGGCCAGCAGCAAAGGCATGGAAACTCAACGGCCGTTCACGCGAATGTACCGCGGTCGCCCCGTGCAAGACCAAGTCGTCCGTCTCTGGGCAAGTTCCGGACCAGAGAAAGGCTAGTGAATCGCCGAACGTTCGTTTCGGTTCGGACACCGGCGCTGCCGGAGACTTTCGGACCTGTTAGTCGGCTTTGCGTCTGAGAGGCAATAGCGATTTCGATTCTCGCTGTTCTTACGCCTCACTGGCTTGACGGTTTTCCGTCCGCTACGATAAAACGTGTCTTGTCACTCGTCTGGAGAGTTCTTGTCGTGGCCGCTGGTGAATGCGGCGAATCCATTTCGGTTCTTGAAGTGTCGGTTGAGTTTCGTGGGCTAACTGTTGAAGGAGACAAGCATGAGAAAGACGCTACTGTTGTCGGCGACATTGATGGCGATCGCATTGGGGGCCGCCTTAAGTCCTTGGGCATCGGTGAATGCACAGCAGGCCAAGAAGACGCCGGCCGATCTGCTGAAGGAGGCAAAGGCGGTGTTCAAGCCGTTGCCCGACAAAATGCCTGGTAGTGAAAACGACACCGAGGCCCGGATCGAGCTTGGCAGGAAGCTGTACTTCGAGAAGAAGATTTCCATCAACCGAACGCAGTCCTGCAACAGTTGCCATCGTGTAGACGAGAACCTTGGCGGTGTCGACAATCTGCCCACGTCGAAGGGTGCGGAGGGCGAGTTTGGCGGGCGCAATGCCCCCACGACTTTGAATGCCGGGTTCCACATCGCGCAGTTTTGGGACGGTCGCGCCCCGGATCTCGCGGCTCAGGCGAAAGGGCCGGTTTTGAATCCGATCGAAATGGGTATGCCGGACGAGGCATCGGTGCTGGAACGCCTGAAAGAGGCAGGCTACGCGGAAGCGTTCAAGAAAGCGTTCCCGGATGCTGAACAACCGCTGACCTACGACAACTTCGCCGAAGCGGTTGCTGCCTTCGAGCGGACGTTGATTACTTGCGACCGATTTGACGATTTTCTCGGCGGAGACGAAGAAGCCTTGCACAAGAGGGAACTGAACGGTTTGAGACTCTTCATGAAAGTCGGCTGCACCGATTGCCACAGCGGAGCGTTGCTGGGCGGCGACCGTTACGAAGAAATGGGCGAAGCCAACGCGTATGCCAACACGGACGACGTGGGCCGGTTCGAAGTAACCAAGAAGGAAGAAGACAAGTTCGTTTTCAAGGTACCTTCGCTTCGCAATATTGCGATCACGGGCCCGTATTTCCACGATGGCAAAGCGGAGACGTTGGAGGACGCCGTCACACAGATGGGTTCGCTCCAGTTGGGCAAAGAGCTGAAGGAACGACAGGTCAAGACAATTGCGGCATTCCTGAGTGCCTTGACCGACAAGGAGCGTGTTCCGAAAAAACGCAAGAAAGGTGAATAGTACGCTCCCACTGTTGGAAGCAGACGCCATCGGTCGTCGACATCCGGATGGCGACCGGTGGCTACTGCGTGACATCACCTGCCATGTTCGGGCAGGTGATCGGGTGGCCGTTGTCGGCCCCTCCGGATCGGGAAAGACGCTGTTGTTGCGCGCGCTGGCCGCGTTGGATCCTTTGGATGCCGGTCAGATTCGTTGGAAGGGCCAGCGCGTACGAGGCGTGCTCGTACCACCTTTTCGTCGGTCGTTTGTCTATCTCCATCAGCGAGCGACTTTGTTGGAAGGGACTGTCGAGGATAACCTCCGCGAACCCTACTCGCTTTGCATCCACCGGGATAGCCGTTTTGATCGCCAGCGCATCGAGGCGTGGCTGGCAGAGCTCGGACGAGACGGCTCATTCCTGATCAAGTTACATCGAGATCTTTCCGGCGGCGAAGCCCAACTTGTGGCTTTGCTGCGAGCGATTCAACTCGATCCCCAAGTGCTGCTACTGGACGAGCCAACAGCAGCTCTGGATCGAGAGGCGAGCGGCGCAGTAGAACAGCTCGTTGAATTGTGGTTCGCAGACCGACCGGACGAGCGGGCAACCGTCTGGGTCAGCCACGACGGAGATCAAGCCGACCGCGTGGCTGGCAGCATCCTGCGAGTCCACGACGGCGAACTTCACCGTCTCGAACCGTAGCGCGGGTGGCCGCAGCCAACGTGGGGCGCGATTCCATCGTGCCAGACACGTTGGAAACGTGCCCCACAATTTGCGCAAAACAACAAAAATCGGATGATGACCGACGTAGGCTGAGCACACAACAAGGTCACTCGCCCGGAATCCGCAGCGTGACCGGGAGGCCCTGCTCGGGCCCGATCAACACGTTGGTCGCCGTGTATGCCATCTCGATCGCTTCTGCTGGACGGTTCGTACTAATCCGCAACAGATATGTCGTGCGTGCCGGCAACACCAACTCAGCAGGCCCGACGCTGCCGGTTCGCGCCAGCCGGATATCCATCTCGCAGACGTTCTTGATGGCAACAAATACGTGCTTGCTGGATCGCAGATGCGGCTTGGTCACTTGAATGCATTCACCAATCAGTGGTTCCACGAACTCTCGCCGCCCGATCAGTTGGTCCATGTACCACACAGCGGTCCGCCCTTCGGCAAGCGCCTCTTTCAGCGAATCGAGCGTTCGCTCTTTGGCAAAGGCCAGTGTCATCGTGCGATGCTCTTCCGCCGAACTGATTTCGTTTTGGTCCGGACCGTGGATGTCCGATGTGCCCATCATCGTGAGCCCCTTTTCCAGGCACCACTTGTGCGCGTCCGGATAGTATGTCTTGCCGTTTGCGATCTCCATCCCGTGTAGCCACTTGTTGTTGTACATCTGCGTATGTACGTCCATCCATTTGCCAACTTCGGAGCCCTTCCACGCTTGATGGTTCCAAAAGACGAAAGCGCCCTGAAGGTTGGCTTGCTTGACCGCCTCCAAGAACTCTGGCGTATCCAGCGGATCGACGTCTTTGAGGAATAGCGCATTGAAGTGCCCGGGCGGCGTGTCTCGCGTGATTTCCGCGGCCTTCGGCATCAGTAGGTTATTCTGTCTGGCTCGCCCCGCCACCAAATCGTAGGGTCGGTTGTGTTTCGTCGGTATGTCGTCCTTGTGCGGCTGATACTCGATGTGATCCGTCAAAGAAAAGGCGTCCAGCCCAATTTGCCAAGCTTCGTCCGCTCGAACCGTTGGCCACACTGTGCCGTCGGAGAACACGGTGTGCATGTGAAAGTCACACTTCAGTGTCTTATAGCCGGGCAGATCCGGAAAGTGAATCTCGTGGCGTACTTGGGCCAACAAAGGCGATTCAAGAACAAGTAGTGCAGCAACGGTCATAGGCACCAACAGCAGTCGTTTCATTGTCTTCTCCTTCTTCGGAACACCTTCACTGTTCTCTTCGCGCGAAGAGAAGCCTGGCAGTCAGATTCCACAGATGATTGCCAGCAACCTCACCGCCTGTCAAGCGACCAGGTTCATTTCGCACGGATCTGCAACCTCAGACGACGGCCAAGTCCATCCAATCGACACCGATTTTCCGGGCGGCGTAGCCGACTTTTTGCAGATGGTCGCCATACGTCATCATCCAGTGTGAATCGCGCACCTCGTTTAGAAGCTGCTGCCAATCGCCATCCACTTCAACGTCTTGTTGCGTGCGACAGATTTCGTGGAACGGATTCTTTCTGATCGTTCCCGTGAACCCTACCCATCGACCGGTGGCATACTCAGGATTGACGAATGTCACTCGCTGGCCGACGTTCATATCGACCTTGGGAGCCGCTCCTGTGTCCGACTCGTAATGGGTCATGATCTTGGCAGGTTCGTACTTGGCTCCGTCCATCCGCCGTGGCGCGCTGCAGTGAGCGCAGGTGACAATTCCGCCATGCGGGAATGTCGAGTTGTGCAGAAACACCGCATTGCCCGAAACGTAGTGCAGCAAGATACCCGAGGGAATCACCACGAAATCCGATTCGCAGAAGGCCAGCAATCCCTCGTCGTTGATCCAGCTCAACGGCATACAAGGAGTCGTGTTGGCGATGGGCAAGACACGCCCCATGCATCCGCTGATCGTGAAAGCCGACGCCTCGTGCTCGCGCATCCACTGTCTGAAGATCTCGTATAGCAGAAAGGCATTCACCACAAAATGTTCCTTCGTCGCCAAGGTCGTGCCCGGCAGAGCAAGGTAATCCTCGGTCCGCTGTTCCGCGCAGGACACGGCTTTGGCGTCCGATTTGGCCTGATCGAAACGCTTCTTCAGGTCGTCGTAGCTGACGTCGATGATTTGCAGGCCGTATTTCTCGCGAGCGACCGCGGGCGCCTCCGAATCGTACTTGCCCCAAGCGCCGCCCAATGCCACGATCTTGCGGCCGATGAAGTTGTTCAGCCCGCACAGCGATTGAAGCCGCCACAACACTTCGTCGTAGTCGTCCACAACGACATCCAAGACCGTGGGCCCGCCATGATTGGCGGCTGTGTTACCCTGCCATGTTTGAGGACAATCTGGTTTCAGGTAGCGAGTGCTGAGCGCCTCGTACCAGTAGTAAGTTGGTCCGGCCTCGTGACGGGCGAAGATGATCGTGTCCTTATTCCGCTTATCGGGAAAGCACGCCTTCAGCATGTCTCCTCGCCCCGTGGCGGGGAAAACCACCACAACATCGTAGTCGGCCTGATGGACGTTGCGTGCTTCCTGAACCGAGGTTACTTTGACCAGCGGAAGTAGTTCGAGCGGAAAGGTGGCTTTCGAGGCCAGCGTCCGAAGCTCGCCGTTTATCCTCCGCATTTCCTCCGCTGCCGCCTGCGGTGTATTGATTCTGCCCCAAGACCGCCAGGAAGTTGCCTCACGGCGTTTGTACACAGTGTGCATCAGCACCGGCTGGACCCGCAACGGCTTTCCCGTGACGACTGGTGGTCGATTCGGATCCCACGGATCTTCCTGTTCGGCGGCCTTTCCGCCGGCAGCCAGCCCAAAGACGCCGCCGGCGATGCCAGTTGTCGTAACGCCAGTAAACTCTCTGCGGTTCATTCGCGGTTTAGCCATCTTGTGCCTCTTGAGTTCGTTGTTGATGGAATCCTTCCTGTTAAGATGCGCGTTGAGCACATCTTCGTAGGGTGGGCCAAGTCTTCGCGGGCCCACCAAGGACACGCTCACCCACCCCGCGGGCCCGC
>CAZURK010000204.1:0-28475 GCA_964623055.1 uncultured Pirellulaceae bacterium | reverse complement strand
AAGGTGTTTCCGCTGGCACCCGGCAAGCTGCACCGCATTGTCGTCGGCTATGATGTGAACCTCCAACACGACGAGCCGGATCTGGTCTACAAGCTGGAACTGCCAGACGATCGCGGCCAGTGCGTCGTGGACATGAACGTGGCCGCCCTGCCGGGAGTCGAGGCGCAAGTAAACCCGGCCACAAAACCGTTCACGTCGGGCGGACGGGCCTACTACCACTTCAAGGACCCCGAAACGGATTCGATTCAATTGCGGCTGCACGAACCGGGTGCGTTGATGTTGGTCGGCCAGGATCCACAGGCAGGCGACTTCTTCGCGGCCGAAATCAAACCGTCACTGAACGCCGGAGAAGAAGTCGCCGGGTCATCGCATGCCGTATTCCTGCTGGATACATCGCTCAGCTCCAATCCCGACCGATTCAACGTCTGGCTGGCTCTGCTGAAGAACATCCTGGACCGGAACCGCGACACGCTGAAGCAGTTCGCTGTGCTGGAGTTCAACGTCGAAACGCACTGGTGGCAGGACCAATACGTCGAAAACACGCCAGATAATGTGGCGCAACTCATGGAATTCGCGCACACGTTAGTGCTGGAAGGTGCCACCGACCTCGAACAGGCCCTGCGCGAAGCATCATCGCCAACATGGGCGAAAGAGAAACTGTCCAACGCCGATTTGTTCCTGCTCGGCGACGGCGCTGTGACATGGGGCGAGTCGAACTTGCATCTGATAACGAGATCCTTGAACGGCAATCTCATGGGATCATTGTTCGCCTACAAGACGGGCACCACCGGAACCGCCACCGACGTCTTGGAACACTTGGCTCGTCAAACCGGCGGCGCAGTTTTTTCGGTGGCGACGGAAGAGGAAGTGGCTGCGGCGGCAACTGCCCACCGGCGCCGGCCCTGGCGTCTGTTGCACGCTTCCGTCTCGGGTGGAACGGATGTACTAGTCGCCGGCCGCCCTCGCAATGTCTATCCGGATCAGCG
Source organism: uncultured Pirellulaceae bacterium (assembly GCA_964623055.1). Taxonomy (GTDB): domain Bacteria; phylum Planctomycetota; class Planctomycetia; order Pirellulales; family Pirellulaceae; genus JADHUC01. The sequence goes on along the minus strand of CAZURK010000204.1, from coordinate 27,489 downwards.
GCTGCTGGTCGTGGGTCGGGGCGGGCTGGAGACCGGCGCGGAAGTCACGTTGCATGTGCGGCGAGGCGAAGACGACCGGCAGATGCGTATTCCGCTCGATCGCGTTGCCCAGTCGGACCTGACCCCGCGCATTTACGGTCAAGTGGCGGTTGGACAATTGGAGGATCTGGCTGCGGCAACTGAGGGAGTTTCGGTCGCTTACGCCCGTCATTTCCGAGTGACAGGTCGAACCTGTTCGCTTCTCATGCTGGAATCCGAGACGGATTATCGCCGCTTTGACATCAAGCCCGAAGACGATGCCTTTGTCGTCAAGAGCAGTCGTGCTGACGAAGTCATCTTGAAGACGTTTGATGAAATGGCCGAGCGTCTCGCGGACCCGAGACAGTCGTTGCTCGATTGGCTGACCAAATTGGAGCGACTGCGCGGCGTTGGATTCAAGGCATCGACCGCCTTCCGATTGGCGATCGAGCACATGCCGCCCGACGCGTTCGACGTGCAGACTCCACGACTGGAGTGCAAGTTGCGCCGTCGCGAACAGTTGCCCAAAGGGTTTCAGAAAGCACTGTCGACCAAGAGCGATGCGAACGAACCACTCGATTATGACGTCTTCGCTGCCGAAGCCGAACGACGATTCACCGAGTACGGCGGCCCCGATGCTCTGAAAGCGTTGAGTTCTCTGATTGAAAGCAACCCCGGTGATATGGTGCTGGCTCGCGATGTCGCGTTTTCTGCGATCCAGTGGGGACTCGGCGGCCAGGCGTATCCGCTGCTTTGCCGCGTCGCCCGGGCTCGACCATACCAACCGCAGATCTATCAAGCGATCGGGCGCTGTCTGACAGAACTAGGGCATGCAGACCTGGCGATGGTGTACTACGAAATCGCCTTTTCTGGGAACTGGGACAGGCGTTTTCGCGACTTCAACCGAATCGTTGCGGTCGAGTATCTGCACTTGCTGCAGCGGATTTGTGCCGGTGAACTGGAAAGCCATGCAGCCGATTATGCAAAGGCTCGCTGCGAGGCTTTGTCGAACGAGTTTGATGTGGCGGACGCCGACTTGGTGATTACCATGATGTGGAACACCGACCGCACCGACGTGGACTTGCACGTGGTCGAACCGTCCGGCGAACAGTGCAACTACCAGCATCGCAAGACCAAAAGCGGCGGCCAATTGACGGAGGACGTTACGGAAGGCTTCGGTCCCGAAATGTACGTGCTGCGGAAGGCGCCGCACGGCAAGTACGCAGCAAAAGTTCACTACTTCGGCTCGGACTCGAACCGCACGTCCACTCGCACGAAGGTCTACCTGACCATCTACGAGGATTTCTCCACGGACCTGGAACGCGTCACCCACCATGTAGTCACACTGGGCGACCGAGACGAAACGCGACAGGTGGCTGTGATCAACCGGAAGTGATCGGCCCTGCGGATGGCACCCCCAAAGGTACGCGGGATCGGCAGAAAGGCCCTCCCCTTGCATGCAACGCTGTGAACGTTCCTCCTTAGGGAACTGGCGGCCTCTCGATCGTAGCTGAAGTCGCAAGACTTCAGAGACCAAGCCCCAGACGACCGAATTCTTGCGAATCCGGCTACAAAGACACATCACAACGTCGCCTTCACAGCTCCGTCTGGCCTGGTTGAGCTATCGGATATTGCGGGACGGGGATCCAGGCGTTTATGATGCTGGGGCAATCAAGGCTTTCAACCAGTTCATTGATCGCAGGATGCCCCGATATGAAGCTGTTCAAGGCGACGTGCATTTCGTTTGTTGTGCTACTAGTAACGTCTATCCCAAACGCCAGGGCCGAGGATTGGCCGCGTTTTCGCGGTCCGACGGGGCAAGGCCACTCGAACGCCAAACACGTGCCGCTTCGCTGGAGCGAAACTGAGAATGTCGGCTGGAAGGTGCCGATCGTGGGCCGCGGCTGGTCGTCGCCGGTGGTCCTGGGCGATCAGATCTGGCTTACCACCGCAATCGAAACCGAAGGTTCGCCGGAGGAGCTGCAACGGGCCGTCGAACGCATTGGCGCCCCAGTGCCGAATCCTTATGTGGCAGGAGAAGTAACGCTAAGGGCAATCTGCGTGGATCTTGCCAGCGGGCGGACATTGCACGACGTGATGCTGTTCGAGAGGGATGAGCCGGTCGTCTTGAATACCGTGAACAGTTACGCGTCGCCCACGCCGGTTGCGGAGGCTGGGCGCGTCTACTGCGACTTCGGTGCAATGGGCACGGCTTGTTTGGATGCGGCAACCGGACAGATACTTTGGTCGTGTTGTCTGCCGATCGAACATCAAGTCGGCCCTGGCAGCTCGCCCATTCTTTATGGCGACACGCTGATCCTGACCCGCGACGGATGCGACCAGCAGTACATCGCCGCGCTGGACAAAGCGACCGGCCGCACTGTCTGGAAGACGCCGCGGCCGCCGCACGACACGCCCGTCATGGTTTACCGCAAGGCCTTCACTACGCCAGTGGTGTTCGAGAACGACGGCACGGAACAGATGGTGGTCGTCGGTGCCCAGTGGATCGTGTCCTACGATCCAGCCACGGGCAAAGAGCGATGGCGAGTTGACACAGGGCCTACCTTCTCCAACGCATCGTGTCCGGCGTATGGTGACGGCATAGTGTACGTCTGCACCGCTTACGGCGGGACGCGGATGTTTGCCGTCCGCACGGACGGACAAGGCGACGTGACCGACACTCACATCGCGTGGGAGTTGCAGCGATCGACGCCCCGACGTACGTCTCCGTTGTTAGTTGACGGCTGCCTGTATCTGATCTCGGAACGCGGCGTCGCCAGTTGTGTTGACGCACAAACGGGCGAGGCCCACTGGAGCGAACGGCTCGATGGAGCCTACTCCGCTTCGCCGGTCTTCGCCGGTAATCGCGTCTACTTCTTTGGCGAGAATGGCACTACGACCGTGGCGCAGCCAAGCGATTCATTTCTGTGCCTCGCCGAGAACCACATCGACGGGCGCATCATGGCCACACCCGCCTTCGTCGACCGGTCGATTATCCTCCGCACCGACACACATCTCTGCCGAATCGTTGTGCCGGAGGGGCGAGGGCTTGTGGAGCCATGAAAAGCCAAGGCAGTGCTCCGATCCGGATTTCCTGTCCGCAGTGTGGCGGAAAGGTGAAGTTGCCGACGGTCCAAGCTGGGGAAAGATATCGCTGTTCGCGTTGCGGCGCCGACATTGTCGTGGGCCAGCCGCCTGGGTCGTCTGATGCTGCGGATGGGCAGGCGAGTGCATCAGCGCCGGTTGCGGACGCCGAGACGTTGCGGCCGCTTCGCCCCGGTTCGTCGGTGGACGATGACGAGTTCGGTATCACTTGCCAGGTTTGCCGGACGCGGCTGCACGTGCATCCGACGCAAATCGGAACCACAATCAAGTGTCCCGATTGTTACTCGCCGGTGACTGTCGAGGCTCCGCCGAAACGGGTTCAACCCTGGCAAGCGGCGAAGGGAACGTGGGACGATGCCGACAGCCTGCTCGACGGCCCTACGGCTATGGAGGCTGACGCCGAGACGCGGCTGGAAAAGGCGAAAGCCGAACAAGAGCAAGAAGAGGCGGAAGAACGCGAAAGCTCGCCCGAGCGCTTTACCACAGGGCTATTGGCATTCTTTGCCGACCGGCACGCCATCATTCGGCTGGCTGTTCTGGCGATCTGGTTCGAGTTGGCTGTGACAATGTTCCATTGCGCGACGGGGATAAGAATATCCAAGGATACACCGGCGATTCTAGGCAAGGCGGCCAGTCTGGTGGCGACGGTCGCCATGGGCTTCATGCTCCTCACGTTTCTGTACGTTGCAGCGGCTTGTGGCTTGGCCCTCGTCAGAGATACATCCGCCGGGCTGCGGAAGATCGAGCACTGGCCCGGAATCGATTTTCGCGCGTGGGGGCGGGACGTTTTCTACATCGTCAACGCCGGTATGTTCGCGGCTTTGCCCGGTGTCGTCTTGGGTGTCTTGTTGAGCTTGGTCGGGATTACCGATTCGCACCTGTTCACCGCCGCCGCCACTTTCTGGGCGATGTTCCCGCCGATGCTGCTGTCCATGTTCGAGCGCAAATCGGCTCTGGCCCCTTTCTACGGCGAAGTCTGGAATAGCATCGGCAGGCGGCCGGATCCATGGAAGCTGGCCTACCTGATCACGGCGCTCGTCATCATTGCTGGCCTATTTGCGTTTTTCTTCTGCCTTGTTAGTGGAGTACTTCTGGGGCTCGTTTTCGGATTCCCTTTCGGCCTCGTCTTCGCGGCGGCGCTGGTCGCCTTGATCATGATCTACTTCCGCACCGTTGGCCGGCTGTTCTGCATTCTCGCCGGCCGTGACGTGGCCATCGCTTGAATGCTCGTCGAGGGGCGGGTATCCTGTCGCTGTCCGATTTGTTAGTCAAGTTCCTTGTCATCGAACGCGAAAAGGTGAGCGCATGAACAAGAAGACTCCAGGCGTGCCACGCCGCACCTTTCTGAAAACCGCCGGATCGGCGGTTGCGGTTGGAGCGGTGGCTGCGCCGCACGTGATTCCCTCGGGCGTGCTGGCCGCGCGAGGGCAATCCGGCGCCAACGATCGTTTGACGTTTGGCCATATCGGTGTGGGCGGTATGGGTGGCTACCATTTGCGAGACATGGTGGGCCGCATGAAACGTGGCGAAGTGAACATTGCCGCCGTTTGCGACATCGACGACAGACGGCTGACCAACGCGTCGCGCACTGCTGGGCCACAAGCGGACTGCTACCGCGACTATCGTTATGTGCTGGACCGGAAGGACATCGACGCAGTGGTCATAGCCACGCCCGACCATTGGCACGCCGTGCAGATGGTACATGCCGCCGACCGGGGCAAACACGTCTATGTCGAAAAGCCCGCTTGTTGCACGGTCGAGGAAGGCAAGGCGATGATCGCCGCCGCCAACAAGGCCGGCATTGCGGTGCAGGTCGGATCGCAGGGGCGTAGTCAACCGGAGGCGTACTTGGCTCACCGGTACCTGGCAAACGGCAATATCGGCCGAGTCACGCGGGTCGACTGCTTCCATTACCCCAGCCCCTCCGGCGCTACGGCACCAGACACCGACCCGCCTCCCGAACTGGACTGGGAGTTCTGGCTCGGCCCACTTCGTTACCGGCCGTACAATCGCGGCTACTGCCACGGCACGTTCCGCTGGATGATGGAGTCGGGCGGTGGACAGATCCGCGATCGCGGGGCACACGTAATGAGCTGCGCCATGTGGTGGATGAACGCCGACGGCACCGGGCCGGTCGAGGTGGAAGCCACGGGCGAAGCGCCCAAGAAAGGCCTTTGGAATTCGGCCGTGAAGATCAACGTCAAGTACACGTTCAAGGATCCCGATTGGGTGCTGACCTGGAATCAGCCAGGCGAGCCGGCACCGCCTGAGGAACGCACCGGCAACGAACCGGGCGGCCGCATTTCCCGCCCCGGCTACGGCGCCGTGTATCGTGGCGACAAAGGCACCTTCACACATTGGGGCGGCGACGGCGGCACCTGGGCCGAACGGAAGGCTCGCGAGTGGAAACCGGCTCCCGGCGCGATCGACGTGTACAAGAGCCCCGGTCACAAGGAGGATTGGTTCGAAGGTATCAAGACTGGCCAGAAAACGATCATGAACGTCGAAGCCAGCGCCGACGTGGCCATTCTGACCGTGTTAGGCAACCTCTCGTTCCTGCTGGGCCGCAAGCTCCGCTGGGACCACGGCAAACGCGAAATCGTCGGCGACGAACAGGCCCGGCGCCTCATGGGCCGACCGCAGCGTTACCCATACGTGTTGTAACGGGATGCGAGTCGCGAGATGCGGGATGCGAGATACGGGATATGAGATGGAGGGGCCAAAGCATGAGTTACAGGAAACTGGATATCTGGCAATTGGCCAGGGAGTTGACTGTTGACGTGCACGAGATGACCCTCCAGGAGCTTCCCAAGTTCGAGCTGCACGAAGAGGCCTCGCAAATCCGCAGGTCCATGAAGTCGGTGAAATCGAACATCGTCGAGGGCTACGGACGAAGGCGATACAAGCAGGATTTCGTCCGGTTTCTCACCTACGCTCACGCGTCGTGCGACGAGACAATAGACCATTTGGAAACGTTGTTTGAGACCCGATCGCTGGCAGATGAGTCGTTCTACCATAGGCTCCATGAACGTCTCGATACCCTTGGGCGGAAGCTAAACAGGTTCATCCAAGGCGTGGAGAAGTCCCACAACAGCGTACGTGAAGAACCCACAGACTACAGTGTGTACTCATGACCTCGTATCCCAAATCCCGTATCTTGAATCCCGTATCACGAATCACATACCAACAAGGATACTGTCGATGGAAGAGTCAACCCTTCAAGCACTGATCGAGAACATTCAGAGCACCGACGATACGGTGCGTGCTGCGGCTCGCGACGGTGCCGGTCCCGTCGGGGCCAAAGCCGTGCTTCCGCTGGCGAAGATCGCAGCGAGCGGCGAGTTGGAGGTTGCGCGGGCGGCCAACCGGGCGATTCAGAACATCGTCTACTACACTGGTCGCCCTGGTGCAGAAGATGAAGCGAAAGCCGTGGCTGCCGAGTTACTCAAACTGCTCGGCGATTCGCAACCGTTGCAGTTATGCCGCGATGCGTTGTGGATGACGTGGCAGATCGCCGGCGAGGAGGCGGTCGAGTCGGTTGCGGCCTTGTTGGCAAACGCCGAGCTTCACGAAGACGCGCGTATGGCATTGGAGCGTCTACCTGGGGATAAGGCGACCGCTGCGCTGAAGGCGGCGCTGGCCACGGCCACTGACGCCCAGAAGCCCGCGTTGGCCCATTCGCTTCGCGTGCGTGGTGTCGAGACGCCCGGCGTGCCCGACATGCGGCTCGTGCCGACGAAGAAGACAAAGGTCCAACCGGTAGGACGCTGAGCCGGGTTTGGCGATTGTTGTGGGGCACGTTTCCAACGTGCCTCGGCACGATGGAATCGTGCCCCACGTCTAGTCCGTGGCCGATGGGCCAAGTCAAGAAGGAGTCTGCCAAGTGAGGCAATGGCTGAGATCATGGTTTGCCGTGTGCATGATGCTCGTCGCTGCCGGGTGCCCGTCGGCATCGCGTCAGGAAGTCGCGCCGCGCAAGGACGTTTCGGAACGACCCGCCGTCGACTCGCCTGCCACCGCTCCGCCCGATACGCCGCAGGGCGATGCAGTAACCTTTGCGCCGCTTCTTGAACAGATCGAGCAGTGGGGTGGCGAGGTGGAGTTCGACGACGAAGGACGACTGATCGGCGTCGACCTGCTGGCAGCGAGCCTCTCGGATACCGATGTAGAACAGTTGGCTACGCTGCCCAATCTGAGGCGACTGCAATTGAAAGGCACCAAAATCACCGACGCATCGATGCCACATCTGGCCGGCATCGCAGGATTGACGACCTTGGATCTGGATAACGTCGGCGTGACCGACGCTGGGATTGAGACGCTTACTGCGCTCGAAAACCTCAACTCATTGCGTCTGCACCGCTTGACGCGCATGTCCGATTCGGCGGCGGAGTATTTCCAGGAATTCCTTCGACTCGAACATCTTATTCTGACGGACAGCTACATCAGTGACAGCGGCCTGGAAGCTATCTCTCAACTGGAAAACCTCCGCACGCTCGATTTGGAGGGCAGCGATCTGATCGGCGACGGCGGGATTGAACTGATCGCCGTCATGAAGAACCTTCAGGCGCTTCGCATCCGTAGTCGCGCGGTGAGCGACGCGGGCCTCGAATACCTCTCGAAGATGAGCCAGTTGCGCACGCTGGCCATCGAGGACTCGTACGCGGTTAGCGACGACTGCATGGAATTCGTTGGCCGGTTGACCAACCTGGAAGAGTTGTCCTTGGCCCAGGATTTCCAGGTCACTGACGAAGGTCTGGAGCATCTGGCCGGGCTTACAAAGCTGCGCCGTCTGGATCTAAGACGCGTGGAAATCGACGGCAGCGGGCTGGTTCACCTGAAAGGCATGCAGGATCTTAATTGGCTGGACCTGGGCGTGACACACGTTGGCGACGAGGCTCTACCGCATCTGAAGGAGCTACCGGCTTTGAAATCGTTGAACGTGATGTCGACGCATGTGACCGACGTCGGCATGCAGACGCTCGGCGAACTGACCGGTTTGCGAAGTCTGATCCTGCGTGACGCTGGCATCTCCGATGACGGCCTGTCGCATTTGACGACGATCAGCAATCTGGGAAGGCTAGATTTGCGCAACGTGGCCCTCACCGATGCCTCCGTACCGCATTTGGCTCGCTTCAAGCAACTCAAGGAACTGGACATTTCAGGGACCGGCATCACCGAAACCGGGCTGGCCGAACTCAAGAAAGCCCTTCCCCAAGCGAAGATCGCCCACTGATAACGGTTTCAAGGCTCCATTCCGCCAGCTTTCCATCTCCACGAGCCAATCGGCGCTTTCTCTGCATTTCCGCGAAGGATTCCGGCTGCTTAATGACATAGAATGGCAGGGAGGCAGTCAGTTTGGACGTGGATCGGGTTTCGAGACTCTGATTTCAAAGGCAAAGCCCTGTTGGAGTTTCACTCGGAAACATCCGCGCGCGATGCGAGCATCTTCGTAGGACGGCTCTCCTGAGCCGTCTGGACGGGTCGGGAGACCCGTCCTACTGTGATTGCGGCCCCAGGCCGCTTCAGTGTGGGGACAAGCACTTGGAAGCGACATTCGACGCCCGGTGGCACCGCGCTGCGGTGCGGGGTGACCCTGAAGCCGTTGGTCGGCTGGCGCGCGAGGCACTCGGACCGCTGTATCATTTCTGCTTGTACCGCGTCGGCCGCGATCGCCATCTGTGTGAGGAGGTAGTCCAGGAAACGCTTGTGGCGGCAATACGTCGACTCAAGGCATATGACCCCGGCCGAGCGAAAGGGGATATTTTCCCTTGGCTGACCGGATTGGCACGTAACGAGATTCGGCGTGTTCTCACCCGTGAAAACGCGACCACTAGCCTTGAATCCCTGTGGGAGCGCATGGACGAACAGCTTCGTGACGTCTACGCGCAGATAGAATCCGAGCCGCTGGACGACGAGGTGCTTCGCCGCGAAGAGACGTGTGAAATGGTCGGCGCGACCATGTCTCAGCTACCGTCGCAATACCGCGACGCGCTGGAGGCCAAGTACGTGGCAGGGAAAACCGTACGGGACATCGCAGTCGCGTGGCGAACCACCGAAAAGGCAGTCGAAAGCCGATTAACCCGGGCACGCAGAGCATTCCGCGCCACGTTCACGGCCTTGGCGCAGAACCTGAGTGTCGAGCACAGCTAGAAGTTGGACCCAACATCGAGGGGGAACTACGCCGAAGGCGTTACATAACTTAGCCCAGGGTAAACGGAGCGGCGAAGCCGCGCAGTCGCGACCCCAAACATCCATCGACCCTGAAGGGGTCGCACAAAGTGCGAGGGCATGATCATGAGCGATAACCAATCTGCCAACAACTCACACGAGTCGGATGAAGATGTGGCGGATCGCAACATCGAGCGGTTGCTTTCTGAGGCCTATCAGCCGGAGAATCCAGATCCGGAATTCGTGGCGCGAGCGACTTCCGCAATGCAGGCTGCCGCGGGCGAGGTCTCCAACAAGCCCGCGCGCCGCAGTAGTCCGTCATGGCGTCTGGTGCGTTGGGCCGTTGCCGCGACGCTGCTGATTGGTGTGGGCGCTGTGCTGGGCAGCATGTGGCTGGCCAAGCCCGGCTACCAGCGCGACGGGAGCATTGTCCGCAAGCCGAACGAGTTGCCCTCGCGCGAGGTCGAGCCCGAGCATGTTGTCCAGGGCAACGAAGAAGTGAGGCAGTCTCTGGGTAGCACCGGCCTGACCGCGCAGGTTCGCCAGGAGGCTTTGGCCCCGATGGTGTTGGGCGTGGGCGAATCGCTATCTACGGGCAGTGGCGAACGTCGTCGTGTGAAGTTGGCCGACGGGTCGATTGTCTATCTGAACGAGTTGACGTCGATCACACTGTCCGAACGGCGGCGTCTCACGTTGAACTCGGGCGAGGTGTTTGTTGAGGTTCAACCGGTCCGCGCGGAGGGCGACGATGTACCGAACGAGTTGGAGCGATTCGTGGTGGTTACGCCCGATCGTGAGGTCACCGCGTTGGGCACCAAGTTCGATGCTCGCGTGTCGAAGGAGGGTACGCGCGTTTTCGTCACGCAGGGCAAGGTCGCCGTAACGGGCCTCGATCTGCCGCTTCTGGCCGGACAGCAACTGGGCTTGCCTGCAACTGGTGACGAGCCGACCGTCGCTCCGACACCGCGTGCCACGCATCTGCTGGACTGGACGCGCGAGTTGATGGCCAAGGCCGAATCGCCGTTGGTGCCTGAGAGTAGCTACAGCGGCGGTGTCCTGACTGCCGTTGATCCTAACGGCCAGGAGGCCAAATTGAGCTTGCGCAAGTACCATGTGGACGTTCATATCCAGGACGGCTTCGCGCGGACCACCATCGACCAAACCTACTTCAATCATGAAACGCGGCGTTTGGAGGGGACCTTCTACTTTCCGCTGCCGCCCGATGCGTCGCTTTCCCGGTTGGCCATGTACGTGAACGGCAAGCTGATGGAGGGCGGCATGGCCGAACGTAACCATGCGCGTCAAGTCTTTGAAACGATCGTCAACACGCAAAAGGACCCGGCTCTGCTGGAATGGATCGACGGCAGTACATTCAAGATGCGTGTCTTCCCGCTGGAAGGCCGGCAGGAGAAGCGGATCATCCTCAGTTACACCCAGCGACTCGCGTCGCTGTACGGTCGCAGCCAGTACCGTTTTCCGGGCGGGCACAGCATGCAAACGGTCCGCGACTGGTCGGCCCGGGTTCTTGTGCACGGCGGAGCTCGGCTTCGTTGCGAAAGCGACTCGCATGATTTCAAGCGAGTCAATCAAGATGGCCATCTGGTGTTAACCACAGAAGCCGCCAACTGCACGCCCAACCAGGATATTATTCTGAAGCTGCGCGATCGAAAAGAGGACCGCTCCGCCAGTAGCGGCTCCAAACCCGCATCGCGTTCCGCGACGGCACAGAAGGCAGAAATCGCCACCACTGTCCACGAGGATTTCCGTTACCTTATGCTCCGCTGGCAGCCCGAGTTGCCCGGCAAACAATCGGGCGAACGACGCGACTGGATCTTCCTGTTCGAGTCGTCGGCCGATCGCAACCCGCTGCTGGCCCGTGTGCAGATCGACGTGATCGAGACGTTGTTGGAAAACGCCGAGCACGAAGACACGTTTACGATTCTTACGGCCGGGACGCATGTTGCAGCCTATCAAGCCAAAGCGGTGCCTGCCAAGCCCAAGAATGTCCGCCAGGCCATCGCATATCTGGAGCAAGTCCATTTGGTCGGTGCGTTGGACTTGGCCCAGGCCTTCGAGGCTACCGAGCCGTATGTCCAGGCGGCGCAGAATCCCGTATTGGTGCACATCGGCTCGGCCACCCCCGTGCTGGGCGAACGGGATGTGGCCGCCCTCGTGCGCAAGGTCCCACAGCCGGCTCGCTACGTGGGTGTGGGCGTGGGAAAACGATGGTCGCGCAACTTGATGAAGACGGCTGCCGCCCGCACCGGCGGATACTTCACCCAAATCAATCCCGACGAACAAGTCGCCTGGCGCACCTTCGATCTGCTCAGCACGTTGAACACCCCACGGTTGCTCGACCTGCGCGTGAGCGGCGACGGCGATCAACTCGATTTCCTTTGTTACGAAGACTCGTTAGCGCAAGGCGAGCAACTCTGTGCGATCGTCCGGTGCGACGCCGACCGCACGCTGCCCGAGTCGCTGGAAGTCAGCGGCACGCTGGACGGCAAGCGGCAGCAATTCACGATCCCGATCGGCAACCCAGTCGAAGGAGCCGACTACCTGCCACGAACCTGGGCCAAGCTGGAGATCGATCGCCTTGTCGCTCTGGGAAGCCAGGAGCATCGGGACCAGATCGTCGCACTCAGTAAAGCGATGTACGTCATGTCACCCTTTACATCGCTGCTGGTGCTGGAGAACGACCAGATGTACGAGCAGTACAACGTCGACCGAGGGCGAAAGGACCATTGGGCCTTGTACGATTGCCCCGAACAGATCCCTGTGGTACACGAGCCGCTGCCCGATTGGCGCGGATCGGGCGATGCGAAGGAGAAACCAAACGTCAGACAGGTCCTGCAAACGATTCTGGTGTCAAGACCATCGCAGGCTCGTGGCTGGCCCGAACACCTTGTTCCAATCGATTGGCTATCGTTTGCGGATATCAACGGCAACGAAGCGGGGATTATCAATTGGAACACTGTAACAAATGGAACAATTTGGCAGCATCATTTCGACGGCGACATGCCTTTGTTCGATGGAACCCCGTTTACGACAACATGGACGGAGCGCTTCGGCGGACACTTCGCCACGATGGAACGACTGCGAGAAGTACGTCACAGGAACTTCGCCCTGGCATTGCTTGATATAGACCACTCCCTCATGGAGTTTCCGGCGCACCCGGAACCACATGTCTGGGCCGACTTGACGCACAATCGGATGAGGCACGCCTCCATCGATCTGTCTCGACCCAGCAGGGCCGAGGCGAAGATCCTGGATGCTTTGGCTGCCGACACCGAACTGGAATTCACCAATGCGCCATTGGACGCTGTGATCGAACATCTGAAAGAGACGCACGACATTGACATGGAAATCAACACGCGTGCGCTGGACGATGTCGGAGTCGCAACGGACGAGCCGATAACGCTGAATCTGAGCCAGAAAATCTCTTTGCGTTCCGCGCTAATGCTACTGGTCGAGCCCCTACGCCTAACCTATGTAGTCCGTGACGACGAACTGCTGATCACGACGCCCGAAGACGCGGAAAACCGGTTCAAGGTCTATCCTGTCGGCGACTTGGTACTGCCCACCGACAGCATGACATATCTGATGGGCGGCCAGGGCGGCTTCAGGGGTGGAGGATTCGGTCTCCACAGACCGCTGCCACTCGGCTGGTCCAGAGTGCCAATGGACTGGGGAAGGCCCATGATCACGACCTTCCCCGAGGGGGCCAAATTCACGTCATCCGCCGTGATATCCGCCGACCGTCGTTACATGCGTGTCACTCCCATGCCGATGTTTTCCGGTATGGGTGAGGTGACGACCTTTGCTTTCGACGGCTCGTCGCGTTTCGGCTCTTGGGGGAGGCATTATGCGGGGGGGCATTTCACCATCGACTACCTTGGATGGCTGCCGGAGATCCCGATGGCCCACCCGGTCAGTGAGAGCGCCGTTTTGAAGGCCCTGCGGTCGCCCACTCGCCTGGACTTCGTCGATGCGCCGTTGCTGGATGTGATCGACTACTTGAAGGAGCAACACGACTTGGACATCCAGATCGACGCGAGCCTGCTGGCCGACAAAGACTTCGCCGACGCCTCGATACAAACCATTCAACTGGAAGACATCTCGCTGTGGGGCGCATTGCGCCACATCTTGCGACCTCTGCAACTGACGTTCGTTGTCCGCGGCAACGTGCTGCTGATCACGACGCCGGACGAAGCCCGGTCGTGCGTAGCTGCCGAGTACCGGCCGGCGGCCGTGCTCCGGCGTCTGAAGGAGGGGCTGGCTCCGACACTCACATACGGGCAGCCCGAAATCGAGGCCGATTGGAACGACAACTTCGACCTCTTGAAATATGCACCAGCTATGGATACGACTTTGGCCGACGTGCTAGCCGTCCTGGAAGCCGAAGCCAAGCCTGATCCCAACGCCGCGCTCGGGAAAATCGACAAAAAGGCGAGCGAGCTGATCGAAAAATCGCGAGGCCGTGGCTGGCAGACCGCTACGATCACCGACCAGGAAGGCAAGCCGTTGTTGTCGATCGACTTCGACGGTACGGGCCGGTATCGCTACGAGCGGAAGACTGGCGGTCTGCGCGAGCTGGCTATGTGCGATGGCAACAATGTGTGGCACCTTTATCCCGACCTGGGTGTTGGTGCCCAGCGCGAATCGAGTCGGTTCCATCGTCGATACCTTGCCGCGCTGATTCCCTGGGCGCTGCCGCCTGCGGAGGACCTGGCTCGGGGCGCCGACCTGAAGGCGTTGGACGACAAAACCGTAGCGATCGTGCCGCACGGAATCCAGCGGCTGAACTCGCAAGACGGACAGCCGCCCGAACATGTTCGAATGCTTCTGATCTTTGCCAGCGATGGGCGGCTGGTCGAAAGGCGATTGGTACAGATGCCCGGCAGTAAGACACTGGCGCGGCAAACCTACACGGCCGACGGCACGACGCGATGGCTTGACAGCGAAGATAAACTATTGTGCGAACGAAAGACCAAACTGGAACCGTGCGGTGCACCTGCGTTGAAGCCCGACACAACGGATCTGGTCATCCTCCCCATGCCGGTTCGGTGTTTGACGAACGAAGAGTCGCTGCGCGGCTTCTATTCGTTTCATCTAGCGAAGAGCTGGAGCGAAGACGACACCTGGCGGATACTCTCGGCTGTACTAAGGCTTAACACGTCGCTGGCGCGTCAGATCATCGCCCAACGTATCGCTGGCGGCGACACGCGGCTGGGGCTCTACACGCTGCTGATCACCACTGGCTGCACATGGGATCCGAAGAAGCCACACGATTTCGGCGGCGGATACAATGCCCAACTTGATCCGCTCGAAGGCCAGCCCGATCATCCATTGGCCAAGTACATTGCGGCCTATCTGCAACTGCGGTATGAGAGCGGGCAAGGCCAATTCGGCACGATCGGCGGACCAACGGACGGTATCCTCCAGCAATTAGCCGAATTTCGCGACCTTTGGGCGCTGTACAGCGGTGACCAGAAGGAGAAGGCGGGCAGGCAGGCGCAAAACCGCAAGCGGCTGCTGGACTTCGTTCGTCGTTGCGATGTGCCGCATTTGGGGTTTGCCCTGCTGTTGGCTGCACGAGACGATCGGCAGGTCGACGAGTTCTATCGGCAGGTGGGCGATGCCTTCAAACAGTTCAAAAACGTGCCCGCACTTGCGTACGTCGCCCGTTACGAACATGCTCGTTCGACGTACAAGTCCGGCGAGTGGAAGTTGGCCCAGCAGCGATTCGCCCAGCTACACGAGGACACGTTGGACGCTGGTGTGTTGCCGCCAATCGACGCGGATTTCCGCAAAGCGTTTGAAAACAACAGCCGACAGAAGGACTGGCGCAAATTGATGCGATTGGCGGCCAAGAAGCGAATTGAACAGAAGAACGGCCCGGACGCAGTCTACTTGGCTTGGCAAGCGGAGCACGTGGGCGATGAGGAGTTGGGCGAAGAACTGTTTCGCCTGGCGACGGACTCGATCCGCAGCAGCAAGCACTGGCCCACGCGACTGGCAGCCGCCGAATGCCTTTGGCACAGCAAACGAAAGGACCGAGCGGGCGCCATGTTATGGCCGCTGTTGGACGAGAAGCGATGTCGCCAGTCGAAGGCCATGTGGCAATTGGCGGCCAGAGTTGCAGAGCAGCAGGGCATGACCGCTCGAGCACTGGAGTGCATGCAGCAGATGCTATTGCGGAAGTACGAGACCCTGTCCGGCGAGTTCAATGTGAAAGTCGTTAGAAACGACTACGGAACGTTGCTACAACAGTACGAGCAGTTAGCCAAATCGATCGTCACGTTGGACTCGGAACCTTCCGACGGACTTCTAGCCCGCGTGATCCAAGCGGCCGACCGCTGGCGAGCGATCGACCCCGATCCCACAACGGCCTGCCAGACGGCGGCCCGCATTTTCGGCGACCTGGGCGCGTCCGAGTTGGCATGGGACTACCTGACCACACCACTGGCCGCCCGGCCGAACGAAGCCGCTCCGTGGGTCAGCATGGCGCAAATGCTCCGCAAACAAGGCCATCTGGAATTGGCCGATCGAGCCTACGCATCGGCGTTCGAAGCCGAAGCGACCAACGCCCAAATCCTCTGGGACCGCGCCCAGGTGCTGCTGGAAGCGGATCGCAAAGACGACGCCAACCGTCTGATGCGTCAAATAGCCGACGGCGAATGGCCACGCCAATTCAACTGGATCCAAACACGAGCCAAGCAATTCGTCGAAGGCGACTGAGGGCACGGAGGGAAGGGTAACGAAGTACGGATAAGCTCATGGATGCCGTTATGTGTCGGCCATCTCAATCAGCAACGCACAAAGCACTCTCCCTCGCCGATAGGACGACGTACCCAACACGCGCCAGTCAGGTACCTTCCCCATCAGAATTCCCGTGCCTCCTCCTTCGGTGATTTGGAAAGCGGCGTCGATGTCGGGATAGTCAGCTATCAATTGTTGGGCCACTGATTTGGCGGTCCCTTTCGTGGCTGCGAGTAGCAGATATCTGCCGCTACCGCTGCCGCCTACACCGACGATCATTCTCTCGTATATTGCGTATCCGACCCGCCGAGCCTTCCGCAACACTTCCTTCACGTATTTCGGTCTGTTCTTCCAGAGGCGCTGAATCCGTTGAATCTCTGCCCTGGCCTTTTCGAAACGTCTTGAGCCTGGCTTCGCCGTGGCGTAGGGGTATTGAATTTTCACAACGTGGCGGCAATCGTAGGTCTCACGTGCGTAACGTTCCCAAGTCACAAACTTCCCGTCCCACACGATTGCGGGCGCACAGAAGACAGACGCTTCATCGGGCAACTTCGTCCCATCTGGAGACGTTACAGAGCAATCCACGGGATTGAAACGTGCCCGAACAGCCTCTACGTCCAGGCCGTTTGGGCTCGCCAGTATGGACAAGGCAGACAGCGGCTCGTCGAATGTCTCCTGCTGAAGGTAGAACAGAGACGCCGGCCCCGCCTTGGAACGCGGGTGTCGGATGCAATACCCGGGATTACTACCGTAATTGGTGCTTGATGCCACAAACTCCGTATCCCGAGCTACCTTTGCGATCTTCTCAATGACAAAAGGGAATTCGTTGTGAAGCAACCTGAGCTCATTCGTATCGTCTGTTGCCCATTGGCCGGTGGGTGTTTCGTAGAACCGCGTCGGCATTCTTTCCGTTCTGTCGAATCCTAGCGACTTGTGCAGGATACGCTCCGCGGGGAATACGAGCCTCAAACGCCCCACAGCCGTAAGCGGTATCATGACGCCGTCGGTCTTACCTTTGGAAAACGTCCAAATCGCCATTGCTGCTTCTCCCAAGAATGCGAGACGCGATCAGTCGGCGGCACTCGACCACGGCTGATCGTGCGCGCAAGAAACAAGGACGGAGGGCAAAAAGGCCGGAAATCTGCGCGTGAGAAAGAGCTTTTTTGGCGGCCTATTCTACAAGGCGCCATCCGGACCCGTCAACGCTCAGGCCGGTATGGCCCTTGTATTGCTCGCACACCGCGTGCATTTCGTCGATCGTGTCGAAGTAGCCGACGATGTGGGCGGCGCTGAACGATTCGCCGGCTTTGATCGGTTTGCCGTAGATCTCCTCGATCATGACGATGATCCCACCGAATCGCTGGCTGCACCATGCCTCGTAGACGATTGAAGGTTCGAGCGTCAGGCCCCCGAGCCAGGGGCCGTCTTTGCCTGTCTCTTTGTCGCGTAGATGGTACGCACGAATGAAGTGCTCCGGCGTCTTGTGCATGTCGCGTCGATAGCCAAACTTCGAATCGGGCGGGAAAGGCTCGAAGAACTCACTGGATGGGATGCGCAACCCTTGGCCACGTGAAAAAGGGGTCAGGTCCAATTTGCCGGAACGGCCCGGAGGGTGCTTTGCACAAATTGGACCTGACCCCTTTTTCACTCCGCTTAGGTAGCTGAGGTACATCTCGCTGAACGTGTCGCCGCGCTGGTGGCGGACACAGCCTGGCGTGTCGTTGCGGAGGAACATTTCGTCCGAATCGTTGACCGTGTCGATCCTGTCCATCAAGACGAAGTACCGCACTCCTTTGGGAAACACGATCAGTTGCGTCCAGCGCGATCCGGCCTTGCGGCCGGGGGCGGCGTACTCGTACTTGTAGGTTGTCTTGACTGCGATGAAGTCTTTCCCGCGAGTGATCTCGGGTTGCACCGACTTCATCCTGTGGCAGAGTTGAGGGCCCTCGACAACGCGCTTGCGATGGCTGCTGCCGTGGGCGTTGATGGCGTAGGCTTTCCTTCCCGGATCGGTCTCGTTCGTGTGCCAGAGATAGCGGCCGACGCCGTGTCCGTCTTTGGTTTGAACCTGCTCGCCATATGCCTCGTCGCTGCCCGCTTCCATCAGCCAATCCACGACCATCAGCCCGTCGCCGACCTCGCGGAAACCGGTGGTTTTGTCGAGAAACGATCCCTTTTCGATGCCCGTCATCCAGTGCTTCGGATCCTCCTTGGGAATGACGGCTTCCAGCTTGTCGGTCTCGATCTTGATGCCCCCGTCGTCCTCGGTAACGCGCGCCCACCGAGTGCCATCGGCCGGCTCGGCCATCGCGGGTACGACCCTCGCAATCACGATCAGAATCAGCACGATCAGCGGCTTCGATGGAAGATTGGGTGGCATAATCATATGAGTCTCCGTAGTTGAGCGTTGGGACGACGCCGAAATACGCGCCGTAGCCGGATTCGCAAGAATTCGGGCGATTTGCCGCTTCCCCCGAACTCTTGGCGAGTTCGGCTACGGCAGATTCTCAACTACTGAGTCTAGCAGCGGCTGCGAGGATTGCCAGCGATATCCGTGCGGAACCAAAATGGAAGCATGAAGGTCGCGCTGTCGGCCAACCGTGAAGCAAGTCGATGATTCATGTCTCAAGGCTTCACCGAGGCTTTGGATCTGGTTGCAGGCGCACGATGACTGTTCCCTCGGCAGGAACATCTGTGCGTACGGTGACTACCGTGCATTTCTTGTCGTCACTGGTAATCGACGATTCGATCCGGCCGCGATCAACGACGTAATCGCCTTGCGGCATAACGAACGTCACGCGGCAGTCGGGGAAGTCCTCGACGTATTCATTGGTCACGGTTGCTGTTACGTCACGGTGGTTGCCGTCATTGGCCGGCGAATACCGGACGCGAAGCGGCGGCTCTTGTTCTCGGCCGAATGGGACGGGGGCGGTTTCGTGGCCGTCGTATGTGCAGCTTGTGACGCTGCCGTCTTTGAACCGGACGACACGAAAGCTGACCGCGTTCACCTTGCCGATACGGCGGGTCGGCGTCGCGCCCATGTCCATCACTTTCCTGCCGGTGCCGTGGGCATCGTGAATCATGCAGACCTTGTGTTTGTCCAGCCAGGCAATCGGGGCGTTGGCCTCGAATGCATTGATGATCTTGTGACGGCAATCCGCGCGCAAAGCAAGCAACGAAGCGGCCTTGGAACGATCGACGTGCCAGGGATGACCGAAATTCAAGACGCACAGTTCGGGGCCGAAATCGACAAGGCCAACGGAGTCGCCATACCATTTCTCGTGCCCGTGGAACTGATGGTTCCCGAAATTGATGACGTAAGGCATATCCAGCTTCGACAACGCGCCGGATATGTAAGCGGGATTCACGGCGTTGCTGTTCAATACGATGTCGGGTGCGAGCAGATTGATCATCGAAACCAGCCGCTCTAGATACTCCGCCTGATATTGACCGGAAGTATCCAAATGACCGAACGTGACCAGAACCGGATCGACGGGATACTCCTGAACGACGTGGACGCTCCGCGGCGACAGGCAGAACCCCGTGCGCCGCCCGCCCGCTACCTTTATGCTCAAGTCATACACACCCGGCGGAATGTCGTGCGGCAATCTGACGGTAATTTCTCGATCGTAGTAATACGCCGCCGCTTCGTCTTCCTCAAACTCGATCTGGCGACTGATCACCGCGGGACCAACCGTGCGACGCAACTGGACTTCGTCAATCGTTGCTTCAAATCCGAGAAACCTCGCCCGAAACGTCTGTCCGGGTCCTCGGATCGCCGGTTGGTTGAGCGCCGGAAAACGAAACCGCACGATACGCGTGGCCTCGTCACGATGCAGAAAAACTGGGGTGATAGTCGACGATTTGTTGGCCTCAACCGAAATGTTGTCAATCCGAGCGGGATTCCAGCCAATAGCGGAAAGTTCCAGTGAGTAGCCCTCGCCCGGCGGCAAACCGGCCAGACTACATTGTCCCGTCAGCCAATTCCGCACCAACACGTTACGAATGATGCGGTCGCCCTGCCGAAGCACCGCTCGCGCGTCAACCAGAAATGCGTTTTCTTCGCCACTGACGATGAACTGCAGATCCCCCGTGGGTCGATCGAGGACATAGAATCCTTCGATGCGACATCCTGTTCCGTCTGCCTCGGCGCGATGTTCCACGCGGAGCACATGTTCGCCATCGTCAAGTCCTCGCGCGATAACAACTTCCCTGGGCGTCGCTTGCGGAACAAACGTATTCCTAATCTCCCCGTCAATCGCCGCGGCAATCGAACCAAGGTTCGGAACACCGTAAGCGGGAACCGCATGGTTTCCCAGCCGCACTACAACCCCAGACCCACTAAACCTACATTCCAGAGCAGCGCCATCGGAATTGGTCAATAGGTGACTCGCTGCCGCGTAGCGAAAGCGTGTTTCCTGCCATTGCCCCATCCGTTCGACGCGAGTCTGATCCAAGGCCGAAACCCATGTCGAGTCCGCTCGCGTTACGCTCTTCTGGCCGAACGCGTCGTGAAGCGTCGTCGCGCACGTGAACATCGTTGACAAGAACAGAATGCCGCATTGCAGAGCACGATTCATCGCGGTTTCTCCCGCATCTGCGATTGCGTGATAGAACAAAGACGATCGTCTCTAACGTCCGGCATGATCTCAATCGCACGAATTCTCGGCTTCACGGCACGAGGTCGAAAGCGTACAGTTGTGCGTCGTGTAGGTTGAATTCGATTACCACCGGCTTGTTGTGCAAAGTGCTCAGGGCTGATTTCCACTGGACCGGGTGCGCCAGCGAATCGCCTTGGACGGGTTGGCAGTTGTCGGCGTCGAATCCGGGAATGGGTTTGCCGGACTTGTCCAGCAGACGTACGCGTAACTGGCCCGACACTGCGGCGTTCACAGTCATTTTGCCGCCGTCCAGGATCACCGGCGGTGTGCGCAGCGTACCGCCGTCGGGGCCGGCGTCGCGGGAGACGTAGCGGTCGCGGAGCATTTTCACCAGTCCTATCTGCCGGCCTTCCCAGCGGTCCATCTTGTGACCGAACTTGTAGCCGCCGTAATAGATGTACACCTCGTCGCCCACCGGAAGTTGCCAATCCAACCAAGCGTGGGCGTGGTCCCAAGCGTTGGGGTTTGGGTCGGGCTCGAAAAACGGCTCGATATCCCGCACCCAGTGCTGGCCGTCCCGCGTCCAGGCCAGCGCCGAGTAGCCTACGCCGAACGCACCGGCAGGCGTTTCCGGTGCGACCCAATCGTCGTGCAGCACTTTGACAAGGCCGATCATCATGTCGCCGCAGTTCAGATAACCCTGCATGGCGTAGAACTGGGTGAAGTCCTTGTCCACACTGTCGTCGGCCGTGACGACGTACCAGGGTTTCTCCCAGTTCAGGAGATCTTTGCTTGCACTCATCATCGTCGTACGCCGTTGGCCCTTCCAGGTCGGACCGGTGGTGAATACGGAAGCGGTGGCCATGTAGCGTTTGCGCACGTCGTCCCAGAAGATGTTGTTGATGTCGTGGTTGTGGCGTAATACGGGATAGGGCCGGAACATTGACCACCCAAGCCCATCGGCTGATACGGCAACGTTCAGACCGCCGTTGGCCCACCAAGCCAATTTGTAGCGCTGCTTCGGGTCGGCGAAATTCGGCCCTTCGTCGATCACTGAGGAGCCAAAATTGATCGAGCCCGGGTCGTCGAGCACGCGATGCGGCCGGATCCAGTGGATGCCGTCTTCCGATTCCATGTGGGCGAACCGCGCAGTGCCGTCCTTGTGCTTTGCCTTGTACGTGTTGTACCAGATGCGAAACCGATCCCTGTCCGGATCGCGGATCACGGCCATGTACGGCGCCACACAATGATCCTCTTTGCCAGTGATCAGCGGGTTGGGGATCGTGGGATCACGCTTGGGGCAGTTGACTCGGCGGGTGGCGTTGCTGCTTGTTTGGATCAAGTAGTCGTCCACGAACAGATGCGGCCCGGGCTTCAAGACGATCGGGCCATCGCGCTTGACGGGCTTTTTCAGTTTCTGGTAGATGCTCGACTTGAACTCCTCGTCGCCACCGGGAATCGAGATAACCGGCGGATAGTACGAGGCGCCGACCGACTTCTGGCCTTGCGCGATCGCCTGGACAAGTTCCCAATCCTCTTCCGTGTGCCAGAATGCCGAAGCGGGAACCAGTTCGCGTGCGGCTCCCTTCCGTTGCCAGTACAGACGCAGATAGGAAGGGCCTCCCGATTGAAAATACTCGACGCGCAACGTCAGAGTCTGGTTGGCCGCGACGTGGATTTCCCCTTGGCGTGGTGCGTGTGCTACCCAAGCGTCGATGACGCACTGCTCGCCAACGTGCAGCCTCATGCCGTTGTCTACCTCGGCGGAAAAGACCACTTCGCCTTCTACGGGAAACCGAATCCGTCCAAGCCACAACCGCGAGTAGCCGTTGATCCCCTCAATCTCCAAGTCGATCTGCCTGTCCACTCCATGGCTCTTGATTTCCGTGAGCACGCCGTGACTCTTGATCTGTGCGTCTTTGCCGTGGCTTCCGGGTCGCTGAAAGCCTTCGTCGTCGAAGAAGACATAGACCAATCCGGGTTCTAGTTGTGGTTCGTCAGTAGAACGGCCGGACGCTGCTTCGGCGTGACCGGACAAATGCGCCAGGCATAGGGTCAGCGCGATCAGCGGCAGATGGACTTTCATGGCCACGCTATTCCACCTTGCGGATCTTCTTAATGCGGAAATTGCGGAAATCGATATGGTGTCCTTCCGCTTCGATGCCCAGCGGACGACTCACCCGCTTAAAGTTGTCGATTTCCCAGGCCAGCGTGCCGTTCACCTTGAGGGACAGTTTCGTATCGATGCAGGTCACCTCCCACTCGTTCCATTCTCCCGGTGGCTTGTGCAGTTCGGGCACGCTTTTGGTGTCATCCGAACCAAACAAGCGTCCCGCGCCGCCCTGCGCCATCTGAATCTGGCGGCCGCGAACGAAAAAGCCGCTGTTATAGCGTTTTTTTGACGGACGCCACTCGAAGCGGACAATGAAGTCGTCGAACTGTTCTTTGGTGAACAGGTGGCTGCGCCCGCCGGTCAGTATCAAGAGATCGTTCTCGATCCTCCAACTCGTAGGCGTATTCTCACCGACCCGCCAACCCGTAAACGACTTGCCGTCGAACAGCGATTCAAAACCTTCCTCTTTGTTCTCACCGGTCGGCTCTTGGGCTAGTAACGAGGTGCAGCACAGCATCAGAACGGGAAAAAGCAAGCAGCGTTTCATTGTAGGATTACCTCTGGAGTGAGAGAATGGTTTTGTCTCTGCATTTGGATGGCCTATTCGCCAGTGAACAGTGTACCATGATGTTGTCACGAAAGGTGCACGGTTCGTTTGAGACGTGCAATTTTGCGCTTATGCGGCGGCCGGTTTGAAGTGTCCGCATACGTCGTCAAACGGCAAGCCGAAGGCGTCGGTGAATCCGGCACGCAGTCGCCCTCGGCTTGCCGTTAAACGAAGGTATCCGTAACCGGCGGCACTGTATTTGAATCTGTGCGTCAACGCGCTGAACGAAGGAGATCGGAAGACATGAAGCCAGTAACATTTGGCCGATTGCGTCCAATTGCGGCGATCACGTTCGTTGGCCTTGTGGCTTCGTGTGCCTCGCTGTGTTGCAGCGCAGCCGAGGAGAACCGCACGCCTGGCGTGAACCTGAACGTGCTCAAACGTATCGGTGCCGGCGTCGACGAAGACGGCTGGACCGTATTCAAGGGGAGTGATGATACGCGGGTTATTTACGTCAGCAGCTCGCAGGGGAACGACGAATACGACGGGTTTTCACCCGAGAGACCATTGAAGACCCCAGTCAAGGCTTTGTCGCTTCTGCGGAACGGCCATCCCGATTGGGTTTTGTTGCGCCGTGGCGACGTGTGGTTCGAATCGCTGGGCAATCTGAAGGTGTCGGGACGTGGTCCGCGGGAACCCATTCTCGTCGGCTCATACGGCGACACTGGCAATCGCCCGAAACTGATGCTGGGTGACTGCAGATCTGGCTTGAGTGTTGTCGGGCGAGAGACGTCGAACATCGCGGTGGTCGGCATCCACTTCTATGATCATAAAGGCGACCCGGCCTCGGAGCATTTCGTTCGAGATCGTGTGAAGGCCAACCACGGCATCTGGTACTACAGCCTTGGCGAAAACGTGTTGATCGAGGACTGCCGCTTCGAGATGCTTACTGGGGTAATCGGACTCGGCCGGATTTGGATACCTGAGGGGCGACCCACGCCGGAATGGGGAATGCGCAACATGCAGGTGCGGCGGTGTGTGGTGGAAGGGGCGTGGTCCACCAAAGGGCATTGCCAAGGCTGCTTCTTCAACGAAGTCCATGGACTGTTGCTTGAGGAGAACGTCCTGGACCACAACGGCTGGAATCTTGAAACGGGGGATCTACCCACGGTATTCAATCACAACGTGTACATCACGATCGAGTGCGATAATGTGGTGGCGCGCGGCAACATTGTGACTCGTGGATCGACCACAGGACTATACTGCCGAACGAACGGCATTCTGGAAAACAACTTGTGTGTGGACAACAGTCCGGCGTTGAACCTGGGACGCATCACCAAATTCCGAGTTGGCGGAGTGACCGGACACATTTCGGGCAATGTCGTGATCGGTGCGCCCACGCGCAAGGGACACAAGGATATCCGCATCGCCAGCAATGGGATCGAAGTCGGAAACATCAATCGTTGTGGCGTGGTTGTCGAGGAGAACATTCTGATTGGAACTGATGGAGCCGAGGGTTTCGCTCTGAAGATCAGCCCGCTTGGCGTCGGCGTACACAATGCCCAGTTTCGACGGAACATCGTACACAATTGGCCGCGTACGTTGAGCTGGGTGGGTACGCCTGGGGACGAATTGGCAAAGCATCGGCTTTCTGGTATCGCTTTCGAGAACAACCTCTTTCAGCTTCAACGGCGCAACGAAGCGGATGTTTCTGCCATCCGATGTCGTGACATGGAGACAACGCAAGGTATGGCCTTTCGAGACAATCTCCTGTTTCATGAGCCCATCGACGCGAAGTGTGTTGAACTGATGACCCGCCAGCTAACACTCGGCGAATGGTTGAGCGAAGCTGAAGATCTCGGCAATGAGATCGAGAAGGTCGAGTTCGTCGCGCCGGACCGCACGGTCGACACGTATCACGGAGCGATCGGCAAGGAAGCAACGCTTGAGGCGTTTCTGCTGGAAGCCTGCAAGCAGTCGAAACACAACTGGCGGAAGGAGTACACCGCGAAGGCCGTCATCGAATACATTCGCGAGGGATTCCGTCGGAAAGCAGCCAAGGAATAGACGTGCGATCACCCGCCGAATGTGGACCAATCGTAGGTGACATGGTAGGGTAAGGGAAGCCTGAAAGCACTGTGCTGAATCGTTCGTCGTTGGTTGGATGGGGCGTTCCCGTCCGCTCGAGGTTCACCGTCATTCACGAGTGAGAAGGAGGATGAGCATGCGTTTTCCATGGGTTTCTTTGGGTGCGGCAGTTCTGGCCGTCTGGGCGATGGTGGCCCAGGCAGGCGAGTTGGCTGCACCAGTCCAAGTGATGGCCGATGGCAAGCCGCTGGATGTCGGCGGTATCGGCTATGCCGCCCCGTTTATGGGTGACTACGACGGGGATGGCGTGCGCGATCTCTTGGTGGGCCAGTTCAGGGATGGCAAGTTGTGGATCTATCGCAATCATGGCACAAACTCGAAGCCGGAGTTTAGCGGTTACGAGCAGTTCAAGGACGGGGCGGAGACCGGCCGCGTCCCGGCTGGGTGATGCATCGGATTCACTCCCATGTTGGGAGACTTCGACGCGGACGGTGATTTGGACGTGCTTTCGGGATCATATCCAGGCGAACTGTATCTCTTTCGACGAAACGCGGACGGCTCGTTCCAGGATGGCGAGAAGCTGAAGGACCGCAACGGAAAGGAAATCAAAGCGGATAAGGCCTCCACCGTTTTCCTGGCCGACTGGGACGCCGACGGTGATTTTGATCTGGTGCTCGGCAGCATCAATGGCGATGTGTACTTGGTCATCAACGAAGGCACGGCCAAAGAACCGGCCTACGGCGAACCGGCCAAGTTGGATCTTGGACTGCAGGGCCGAAACTCGGGGCCGATCGTGGCCGATTGGGACGACGACGGCTTGGCCGATCTGTTGGTCGGGCTGGACGATGGCAGTGCCCATTGGTTCCGCAACGTTGGATCGGCGGAGAAGCCTGAATTCGCCTCGGGCGAGATGCTTGTCGAGAAGAGCGGGTTCGGCTTCCGATTCGAGAATCGCAAGCCTGGAATGTGGGGGGCTCGTGTCAAGCCATGCGCAACCGATTTCAACGGAGATGGGCGACTCGACCTGCTTCTGGGCGACCGCTCCGGCGAGGTCGTTCATCGCGAGTTGACCTCAGAAGAGCAGCAGTCGCTCGAAAAGGCGAAGAAAAGGCTGACTGAGCTTTCGGCGCAGCGTGCTGAGGTCTCTGCCAAGTTGCTCAAATTGCAGCGAGCATCCAAGAATGACGAAGAGCCGAAGACGGAGGAAGAATCGCGGCAGGGGGCGGAAGGAGCGAAAGAACTGCAAAAGTTGCGGAACACCCTGCAACATTTGACCCAAGGATACGCCATCTGCAGCCGGAAAGTTCGCGACCTGAGTGGCTCCCAGACGGTACGACACGGCTTCGTCTGGTTGTTCCTGCGGAAGCCGAAAACCGAATAGGATCTCAGCTCAGTTCGATCGGAGACGACTCGCAGGCCGCCTGGTTCGGTCCGGGAGAGATCGGACTGCGCATTAGCCGGAACAGCCGCCAATCGCGAAACGCCTTGGCGGCTGTTCCCATTCAGCTTTGGCGTCCTGTGGGTCGGTCTTCCAACTAGCCCGGCCTTTGCAGTTCGAACTTCTCGCCTTTCAGACTTTCGTATGCTTCTTTCTGCTCGTCGGTCAGAAGCTCAAGCGCTTGCTTGGCCGCATCCTTTCGCATTTTGCCGACCTTGTCTCGCATCTCGGTCATCTTCTTGCCGATCTCTTCCCGGCTCAAACCACGCAAGCTTCGAAACAACTCGTATGTCTTCTCTCGATCGTTCTTGTCGATTTCGGCTGCCTTCTCCTTCTGCTCGGGCGTCAGTTTAAGGCGATTGGCAACGTACTCGTTGTTCAGACCATACACGGGCCCGGCGACCTGCAGACGGATCTGATACAGACGAATCAACTGCTCTCGTGGAAGCACTTCCTTAAGCTGCTCGCGTGACTTGGCCTCCCGCTGGTCACGCAACTCGGCTATCTTCGCCCGGCGCTGCTCCTCGTCCTCGATCTCTCGCAGGCCGGCATATTGCTCGCGCCCCTCCGCGCGTAGTTTGTCGCTGATCTCCTGCACTTTGGCCTTTTGCTCATCGTTCAGCTTCAACTCCTCTTGCACTTGTTCTAT
>CAZURK010000203.1:0-28682 GCA_964623055.1 uncultured Pirellulaceae bacterium | reverse complement strand
CAAACCGGCGACGTGCCTCCGATCAGCGCTGCACTTCCTGACCGGTGTTTAGACCGTCGTTGTCTGGGACGCAGACACTGTCCAACCACTATCCACTGATAGACCGGCCCTGCCAACATCGGTCGTGAAGGTTGCACCAATATCAGACGCTGCCGCCTTTGCGTCTTCTTCGGTTCGAAAGCTCAACGAAAACGATAGCTCAACTGGTTGACTAATATCTACGCGAGCTTGAACCATCTTGAAGAATTCTTCGTCTGACGGGCGATTGGCCTTGATAGTGGTCATTTTTCCTGGTTTTGGTGATTCCGGCTTATCAGTACTCGTCGAACATCCGAGCAGAAACAGGATGCCGAAAGAAACGGTGGTGATGCGCGGTGTAAAGTGCCCGGTCGAGTGATCACTGGCTGCCGGCTTAGCAAGGAACGAGTCAATCCGTCTGTCGGTTTTCATCCTGCAGGTCCTTCGTCAGGGCCGCGAACTCCCGCTCCATCTCCCTGTTCATCGACAACTCAAATCTCATTTCGCGTGCAACTCGGACGGCCCAAATAGCCACGACCCCTGCGGCAAAGGACAGCAGAGACAGTGGACCAACCGAGAATGCGAGATAAACCGCCAACGCAATGCTCCCGACGGCGACGGCTAGAGCCAAGCCAAGGCGGAGCGTTCTGCGTCCCTTGTACGTTACGAGATGTTTCTGCTTGCTCGCTGTGTCGGACATTTCGGTGTTGCGCTACGCACCAAGACTCATGTTCCCAGAGGATTGTCAATTCACTCGGAGCTTCATCAGAGTCGGTCCTCTCAGCGACGAGTGCTATGCCGTTTCCCAATTCTCATCTGGTCGATCTTTGTCACGCTGGACCTTAGCTTTCCATCCCGGCTCACGGCCGTAGTCTTTGTACTGCAGTCATCCGGGGCGCCAGTCTGGGAACATCTCCATGAGGATGCGCCGGATTGCGATGGCGTCGTCTCGGTCACGGATGCCACAGACTTCGATGCCGTAGACATCGTGCATCGGGTCAACGGCGGAGTAATGGCTCAGCCAATCGAAACCGCGGTCGCTCAATTCGGCTATGACGTCGGTCCGAACCTCGAAAAGCTCCGGAGCGAAACGGAAGGCGTCATGCTCGTCGTCCGACGCGGAAGCACCATCGTTGTGGGGGCGTTGCGGCACTGTCCGCTCTGGCCGCGGAGGGTCACGCTTCTTTCGTTTGAGCCATCGAAACATAGCTGCGCTCGCGTGCTCAATGGCCGTTCTAGTTGAGGCCTTGCAGCGAAGGAAAGGTACCCACCTCCACTCTACCACCCATAACGGTCTCGGCCAAGATGAGTCGACGGCCAGTCAGCGCACAGCAAATCAAAACGGAGTCCACGCGACCCGAAAACCAGTATTGGTGAGGCGGCTACCCGGCGTGAGCCTGAAGCGAGAGGCCGAACGCCCGAGGTACGGCCTACTGGCCCAGGAACCGCCCCGAATAACACGGCATTCTCCGGATCTTGGGCCGGCAGGGCCGTCCGGAGGGGATTCTGCGTAATAGCTTTCGCCGTACCAGTCTGCACACCACTCGAAAACGTTCCCGTGCATGTCGTACAAGCCGAACGGGTCGGGCCGATACGTTCCAACGGGGGCCGTGAAGACGCATCCGTCTTTGGCGGAAATGCACCACGTCCAGTTCGAGAACTTCTCCTTTGCCGTGCCGTCGCCTACGTTGGCCACCTGAGGCAATCCTTGCGGATCATCGCCAAACCAATAGCGTCCTGTCGTGGCACCGCGGCAGGCATACTCCCACTCCGCTTCCGTGGGCAATCGGTACTCTTTGGCCTCCGTGCCACTCAGCCATCGGCAGAACGCCATCGCGTCGTTCCAACTGACGTTCACAACCGGATGGCTGTCAATCTGCTCGAACCCCGGATTGCGCCAACTGTATTCGACCTTCTGCTCAAACTTGCCTCTTGTCGAATCGTACCCGTAACCGCCCTTGCCATCCTCTTCAGCATCCGTCCTGTATTCCGTGTCGTCAACAAAACGGCGGAACTGGTCTTTGGTCACTTCGTAAGCACCTACGTAAAACGGACGCGTAATCCGCACCGGGTGTCGCGGGTGTTCGTCCTGGTAATACTTCGCATCCGCTCCGTAGTCTTTGAAGACCCGCTCCACTTGCTCTGCCGACTCATGACTGCCCATCATGAACTCGCCCGGAGGGACAAGTATCAGCTTCATGCCGATGCTGTTGGTGATTTCGACTGGCAATCCCAACCTCTGGCTGCACTCCGTCCGTGCGGCGATGGCCTTCTCTATCGCAGTCTTGCGTTCGTCGTCATGCGGCCCTGGCTTCTCCCCACCGCGAATCATGCCGCATACCAAAAGAAACGAAACCGGCAACATCCACATCGTCTGTGAGTTCATGGCAAGGTCTCCACCTATTTCGAGCAAGATAGACCACACTGGACACCAGGACTCGTATTCGGCAGTGTACCAGCGTTGAAGCGTGGTTGCCACAAAATAGGTTGACACATTCGATTTCCGACGACGACCTGAAGAATGCTGCGCGACTCGGCAAGTCCCTGCCCACAGCCGCAAAAGACTTCAGCGACCTCTGCTTGGCGTTCCTCTCACGCCTGGGAATCGGTGGGCATGTCGACGGCGAATGCGGAACACGACGAAATGGTCAAGCGATAGGCGGAAGCGGGTAGTGTGTGATTATCTGGTGCTGGCTTAGGGCTCCGACGACGGAGCGTCTTCCACATCCTGCTCTATCTCGTCTTGGGCAATCCGCTCCATCTCCTTCAGCCGCGCTTCGGCTCGACGCAGAGCTTCCTCTGCGGCCTTCCGAGCGAGCATCTCTGCCGATCCACCACCGATCGGGATCAAGGGCGAGATACGGACAATTCGGGTCGAACTCTCGAAAGTAGTAGCCGTCCTCGTTCTCGGTTCCCTCTTCCGTCGCGCTAACCAAAGTGACTCCCATCGCGGCCCCGCCCAACGCACACGCGGCACCCCACATCATCGCCCAACCGCCACCCCCTACGCAAGACGTCCACCAATGCAACGCTCACAGTCCTACAGAGGTCCATAGTCAGACGGTGAGCGGAACAAGCCATGCCATCAGATACCTTGAGCGAGTCGTACCAGCGCCGGATACCCGCTGTTGTCGTGGCTATTCTTGTGGTCATGGCCTTTGAATCGCTCAATGGCATTGTCCTAAAGACTTTTCCGCTTTATCCCGGGCAGCGCGCGGCCGGGGTAGTGTGGACTTTGGTGCTTAGCGCCGCGACGATCTTGAATTTGAACCGCCGCGTTTCCAGGTATCTATGGATAGTTGGATTGGTCTTGTCAGGGGTGGCCACATGGGAGTTCTTTGACTTACACGAGGATCTCACAAGCAACTTGGAGTTCAACCGACATCTTTGGGAGCGCGCTCTTCCGGCATTATATGGCCTCATATTCGGACCACTCGCGTGGACGCCAGCGGCGCTCTTGATTGGTGTGTTTGGGCCCAGGCAAGCCAGTAGACGGGCGCGTGAAGGACTGTATCAAGTCCGCGTGCCCACCGACGCCGCATTCCATGTTGTTTTCGTCCACGGTGTCGACGGGCATTGGAGGGAAACGTGGCAGGTAAGCGGCCGTGAAAATTGTTTCTGGCCTGAATGGATCGCTGATGGCTTTCCTGAAGCTGGCGTTTGGTCACTGCAGTACAACGTCGCAACGTCGCGGTGGAGAGGTATAACCATGCCCCTGCTGTTTCGCGGCGGGAGTGTGCTGGACATCTGCAGGAATTATGGAGTTTTCGCCCGGCCGACGATTTTCGTCGCCCACAGCTTCGGCGGACTTGTTGTCAAAAGCATGTGGCGGCACGCGTGGGATAACGAGCAACAGGACGTGAAGGAGTCAGTGGCCGGTGTGATATTCATCGCGACTCCCCATCAAGACGCGGCGTTGGCCAGTTTCATGCAAAACGTGTTCGTCAGTCTTCCCACACGTCCTACAGTTACCGTTAAAGACTTGACCTACGCCAATCCATTACTCTTAGATCTAAATGATTGGTACCTGAATCACCCTATCCGGAAGAACATTGTCTATTACGAAACACAGGCAACGAAGGGCATCACGGTTGTCAACGCCGCGTCTGCCCGTATGCCGGGAGTGGATGCAGTTGCCATGCCGCACGACCATATCTTGATCTGCAAACCGGAAACACGAGATGACCAAATCGTGCTTAGCGTTAAGAGAAACATTGAGGAGATCAAGCGGGAGTTCTAAACCCGCAGACACGAACCGCACATAATGACGATAATCCGGCGGTCCGACGCGGCGCGAGCACCAAATGGTCTTGGGAATCCTGTGACAATCGTGCTTCACTGACTTGGGTAGTCCTCGCCATTCAGACTCCGGATGACCGACTTCTGCCATGCGGTCAGTCTGTTCTTCATGGCTTCAAGCCGCTGGGGCGTTTGATCGGCGATGTTGTTCTGTTCCTGCGGATCGTTTTCGAGGTCGTACAGTTCGAAGCGCGCAGCGCCGTCCCTGCCGGCTTTGCGGTGGAGTTTGAAATGGCCGTCGATCCAGGCGGAATGTCCGGGTAGTTCTTCCACGGAAAAGCGTTTGGTGATCTTGCCGGGATCCGGTTCCGGCTTCGCGGCCGGTTGCTCGCCTTTCTCCTCGGCCAGCATCTGCTGCAGGATTGCGGTGCTTCGCTTGCCAATTCCGCCGATGGGATACACCCAGAAGCCGAGCGGTTTCTCGCGGCTGTCCATGCGGCCCTCGATCAACGGGGCCAGGCTTATGCCGTCCAGCGGTGGCTGTTGTTCGATGTTTACACCAACGATGTCCAAGAGCGTTGGGTAGATGTCTACAGTGCCGCAGGGCACGGAGCTGACGCGCGGTTGTTTGATACGAGCGGGCCATTCGATGATTGCCGGTTCGCGAATACCGCCCTCGTACAGACTGCCCTTGTTGCCTCGCAAGCCACCGGTCGAGCCTACCTTCAAGGCCCCGTTGTCGCTGGTGTACCAGAACAGGGTGTTTCTGGCGATTCCCAACTGGCGGAGTTCGTCGCGAAGACTGCCGACCGCCGAGTCGATGCCAGTGATCTCGCCGTAGAAATGCTGCAGTTGCTTCGGTTGGTCTGCGTACATCTTCCGGAACTCTTCCGTGGCAATGTGGGGACCGTGGGGCGAGCCGAACCAGACGACTGCCAGGAACGGTTGTTTTCGTTCTACAGACCCGCGGATGAACTCGATCGCGGCATCGGCTGCTACCTGCGAGCTTTCCCCTTTGGTTTGTACCACCTTGCCGTTATGGCTCATCAAGGGATCGTTCTCGTAGAAGTTCGGGCTGGACAACCACTCGTCGAAACCGCTGTTCCCAGGGCACGCGGGGCTGTCGGCTCGCACCGGCCCGATGTGCCATTTGCCGAAGTGGCCCGTGGTGTAGCCAGCCTTTTTGAGTGCCTCGGCCACGGTGACCTCTTGGGGTCGGAGGCTGTGTCCCCACGAGAAGCAGCCGAAGCGATTCGGATGGCGGCCCGTCAACACGCTGCCTCGCGTTGGCGAACAGACCGGCGCAGCGGCATAGAACCGTTCCAGCCGCAGGCACGTAGCTGCCATCTCGTCCAGCACCGGTGTTTTCAACACGGGATGCCCACGATACCCAACGTCGCCCCAGCCCTGGTCGTCAGCCATACACAAGACAATATTCGGTCGCGTCGTCTCCTGCGCGCCGCTCGCGGTGGTTACCGTCAGGACTACCATGATCACAGACATGGTCGCGAGCGTGGCTGTACGCATCATATTGATCCTCCAATGGCGAGTTCCGGATGTTCGTTTGCGATCACCATAAGCTCGTCGGTCCGAAATGTCAAAAAACAAACGGATATTGGAGGGCGAATCCTGTTTCATGTCACTTTGGCGTCGGTTGCTTGACGACGGCCCGGTGCATGGTTACCTTCGACGGACGGGGACTCGCCGACGCCTTCGGCTTGCCGTTAAACGACGTATGCGGACAGTTCGAACCGGCTCCGGCATGGTAACGCTTTGGGGTGTGATCAATCTCGCCAGAAGTCGTCGAATTCACCGATCACAGGTATTGGAAGGAAAACGCCATGTTCAAAAACAACCGTCGCGATTTTCTGGGGGCTGCTGCCGCAGCCGGCACTTTGGCCTTGAGCCGTTCGGTCCACTGCCAGGAAGCCGAGAACAAGAAGACGCTGAAGATGGGCGTGATCGGCGTCGGTTGGTACGGCATGGTTGACGCCAAGGCAGCGCTAAAGGTGGGCGGAGTCGAAGTGACCGCGATTTGCGATGTCGATAGTGATCACTTGGCCAAGAACGCTGAGGACTTGGAGAAAGCACAAGGCAAACGACCACAGACGTTCAAACTGTACGAAGAGATGCTCGACAAGGCCGATTTGGATGTCGTCGTCATCGGCACACCTCCGCAATGGCACGCGTTGCAGTTGATCGCTTGCATCAAACGAGGGCTGGACGTGTACTGCGAAAAGCCGTTGGCGTACGACATTCGCGAGGGACGCGCCATGGCGGATGCCGTGAAGAACAGTAAGTGCATCGTCCAAATCGGCTTTCAGCGCCGTCAGAGCCTGGCTCTCCACCAGGTCGCCGAGTTCATCAAGGCGGGTAAGGCTGGACGGATTGTGCAAGCCGACGTCCAGATCCACTATCGCGCCGGTACCAAAGACCCAACGCCGCAAGATCCGCCGGCGTCGCTCGATTGGGAACTGTGGTGCGGCCCGGGCCCCAAGATCCCGTACAGTCCGCAGGTTGGCCACAAGAGTTGGCGTCTGGAGAAGACCAGCGGACACGGCCATTTGGTCGACTGGGGCATCCACAACATCGACGCCACGCGAATGGTGCTTGGGCTATCGATGCCAAGCCAGATCACGGCTGCCGGTGGTATCTACCAGTACCAAGGCAAGATCACAACACCCGATACGCTGACCGCGCACTTCGAGTTTGACGAATTGCCTGTTGTATGGCGTCACCGCCTCTGGGGCGCTACGGAGTACAACCCGGAAGTCAACAACGGCATTTTTCTGTTTGGCGAAGAGGCCACCGTCTTTACGTCGGACCGCCACTGGGTGGTTATTCCGAAAGGCGGAAGCGACAAGCGGCAGGAGTTCAAGGCGCCAGCCGACATCGGCACACTGCAGATGGCCAATTTCCTGGAATGCGTCCGCACTCGCCAACAACCGGCCTGCCCGATCGAAGAAGGCTTCAAGGCGACGGCCACCGTCCAGTTGGGTATGATCGCCTTTGAATCGAACAGCATCGTCCGTTGGGACGAGCAGTCCGAACAGATCGTCGACAACCCCGAAGCCGCGAAACTGCTGAAGCGAGAATACCGCAAACCATACGTCCATCCCTATCAAGGATAACACATTCAGACATGGCTACTTCGGTGATCGTTGGAAGCCTGAAGCGCAAGCGAAGAAACGAGCTTTGCCGTTCGATCGTCGCTAGCGCTTCAGGCTTCCATTTCCACCCTCTCCCCGCCAAAATGGCGTCGTCCAACTCCAGGTAACCTGCAATCTGAGAGCGAGGATCCGCGGGTTTCACCGACGAGTTGATGATCCCGGCGAGTCATTTGCCTTGCCCTCGATGGCCGATGTACAGCGGTATGACCCTCTCGTTTGCGTCTCCCGTGCCGATCTCCGGGAACTCGGATGAGGCGAACGTCTTTGATGCGCCTTTGCGATCGTCCTGAAGATGAAGCTCGTACGTCTTGTCGCTTTGGATGAATCGCGTGATGACGGAGACTTCGGCATCATTGGTCTGAAAGTATGGATAGGCTTTCGTGTACCACAGTGGTCTTCCGTGGTTGGTATGAACGCCTCCCAGGATCTCGACCTTGGAACTGCTGGCGAGGTTGAAACCGATCCCGCCTCCTTCGGTCTTGTATCCCAGGACGACGACGCGACAGTTGTCTCCGATGTGGAAGAGGTGGTCGCGATACTCGTCGTTACCCCATCTCCAGAACACATCGACATTGCTGATGCCATAATCCCTGTCTATCCTCGCGAGGTTTGTCGAACAGAGGAACGCCTTGGCGCCCGGATGGTTTCCGGGGTTGCCGAACCGACCGGGGACCAACTCTGTGTAGACCGTTCTTCTGCAGTCTTGTTCAATGAAGACTCGTGAACGGCTACCCGATTTGCAGAGATCGCGAAAGAGAATCGGATCGTCGGAGTCCTCGTTTACACGAAACGGTGTGGAGCCGGAGATTCTGCTGAACATGAAATCGACGACTTTGATATGCGCGGGGATCTGAACACTTCCTCGAATTCGGTAGCTCCGCTTCGGGAAATAGAAGACAGACTTCGTCGGATCATTCATGGCCTCTTGAATCGCTGCGGAATCGTCCGTTCTGCCATCCCCGACTCCGGCAGTCGTCCACTTTGAGAGATCCTGCTCCCAAGGAACAAACGGGACCTCCTCGATGGGTAGATTCATGGACGTGTCGGGCATGTCGGACGAGTGCTTCTTGATCGGGTCGGAGACGTATTCGGTGATGCCTCCGGACTGCGCTACAACGTTGTGCTTTCTGATTCCATGACCGTACCCGGAAACCGAGACATTACGGGCAAACAAGTGGCCTACGCCGTGCCCCTCGTCGACAATCTCGATCGCAGCGTTCCCCGAGCTTCCCCCAGTGAACTGGCTGTCGAGCACGACTGCGTGTGTGTACGCATCCGTTATCTTGATTGCCGGAACCGTATTTTCGCTGTGGATCCTTCTCAACGTTCCCGAACCCGCCTCGCAGAGGATGCCGGCTTTCTTTTGCCGTTCCAGCGTGATGTATTCAAGCGTCGGATTGTAGAAATGCCTTCTGTGAGTCCCGAGGCGGATGCCGTAGTCGAATCCCTCGATCACGATATCGCGGAAATAGCCGCAGGGCCCTCCCATCGAGAAGTCGTATCCGGCAAAGCCGTCTCCATCGCCCGAACGGATGAGCAGTTCGTTCGCACCGCCATTGTTGGCCGACGTCCAGCGAATCCCAATCGCTCCCGGATTTCCGTTGCCGGCATCAATCGTCAGATTTCTGATGGCGTTATTGGCCTTCATCGGGTTGACATCGTGCTTTTTACCGAACGAGAAGATCGGTTTGGGATTCTCCTTGTCCCCGAAGCCTGGGGCCTCGTCGACAAGTCTGATAACCGTGTTCTTTCGGTTCTGTCCGATGAATCGCAGCCAGACGCAGTATTCGCGTTGAACTTCAGCCACCCGGCGCACGGGGCCCGAGTAGATCAGCGTGTCGTTTACGTGATACACTCCGTTCGGTATGTAGACGATGTAAGAGCATGCGGTGGATGAAGGCTGAGTGACCTTTCGCTGCATGTCGCCGTACTTGTCAAGCTGCTCCATGATGAAGTCATATACGGCGACGAATGCCTTCGTGTTATGCTCGGCATCGGCGGGATCGCCAGTGCCTCTGGCATTGTAGGGCGGTTTTGTTATGTCGATCATCGGACCGCCGCTCTCCAGGAACACGTCCTCGGGATATACCATATTGACGTCGTGCCCTCTGTCGCCATCTGCGTCGTTGTCAAAATTGGCGGCGCGGGTTCCGACCGTGGTGAAAACGATGACGAAAGAGAAAACGAACGGGATTCTCACGACGGATACTCCTTTAGATCATCACATACTCTAGCCCCACGCAAGAACCGATTTCAGCGTGTCAACAGAAGAAGCCTACTCTGGCGTTCCGCGAACTCCACTTGCACCTCGCTGACATCCGTCGCGAGGGTTTCACCCGTAAACGCGTCCTCAATCGTCGACGGACACCTCAATCGCATCGTCCGCCGTCCCGGTTCGACAACGGTGACACTGACCAGCGAGTTATTCGCGTAGACGACGGCATCCTCATCCACATGAACATGCACGCCAGCCCTCTTTGCCAACGCCCTCAGCACCGACGGCGCAACGCACGGAGCGGCAGAATAGACGCTCGTCCAGCCGTTCATTTTCTTGACGCACAGAGCATCGCGATTCGTTGCGGTGTCGAAACCCAGCACTTCCACCGTTTCATCCTCGACGTGGAACGTGGGTGAGATCTTGCCTTCGCCGAACGAGGCAGGCCCGACCGGGGAACTCGTCCCGTACGATATTTCGGAGTCAACGAGTGATCCATCGCCGGGCACGGTGACGTTGACCGGTCGCCGCTTGTCTTCTGCGACGATACGCATACCGGTCAGTTCGTGCATGACCTCCGGTCCGGACACGTACCCCGGCGCATAAACCAACAGTCCCATGGCGTGATCTTCACGTAGCCGCCCATGAATCGTCGCAACCGCGAGTCAGCACGGCACCCAACTGACGCCGTAGCAGTGCGATCGTCTCGTCGGGCGTCTGACGGCGGTCGATCTGGTCCGCCTTGACGTTGGGAACGTCCATCACGCGGAAGGTCCGCAAGTCGTTCTCGTTACACCAAAGCTTCCCGTTCACGTGATAGCTGTCGACCACCGACATGAACGTGCTATAGCCGCCGGGCTTGAGCGAACGATGAGAATAGAGAGCCGGACTGAAGAAGTAGTCGACATGGGGTGATCGCGTCAGCCGATCTATTGCCAGATGCCCAGCCGTGAGGATTCTTGGCTCGTGAAACTGAACCACGTAGCCGTAAAAAGCCCCGCAGAGCCAGTCGTTCTCTGATTCCTTCTTGACGATCTTGCTGTAGTGCTCGATCGTGTCTGCCGTGAGATCGGAAAGGAATCGCCACCAATCGGCGACACGGCACCCGCGGGACGCATCGTTGAAGTCATCGTGCGCGGCCGCCACGATCTCGTGGGGCGCGGGAGGCGAAACCGAATCAAAGGCCACAGCGGTGTCCTTCCAAGTCGACTGGAGGAGTCCTCCCGTTTCATATCGCCTACGGACCCATTCGCGGAAAGCCGCCTTGGCCGGCGCGGAGTAGTCCGTAACGACGCCGCCCGTGTTCGACCCGAACATCATCCACTCTTCGGTGACACCGGCGCACACCATCAGTCCGATGATCCGATCCGAATACGACGCGCCGCGCAGATGCCGGACGAAGTGGCAGAGAACTTCGCCCATATCGCCGCGCCAGCGGTCGGAGGCCCACGAACCGGGACGAAAACCAGGCTTCTCCTCGTAGTCGACCGTCTTATTCTCGGCCGTCATGGCGACCATGCACTGGCCCGGATTGGCCTTGGCCCACCACGGCGGACAGGCCACGTAGCAACGGATCAGGAGCTTTGCATCCGGACAAGCCGAAAGAACCCGAGTGGCATGGGCATCGCACTCGGTGAAATCAAGAGTGTTGGGGTCCGGCCATGACGTGGCGGTCAGGCCGTAAGGATGATAGCCGCAGCAGGTGTCGAAACTGAACAATTCGACGCCCGCTTTCGCAAACGGTCCGAGATACTCTTCTTCCAGCGCATAGGTCATGTACATTAGGCCGTTGGACGGCTGGCCATCCAGGACGATTGCCGGCGCGCCGTTGTGCTGTTTGATTTGCGCGCGGATAGGCCTGCCGCCGCGAGTCGCATGGACCGAGAGATGTCCCACCAGGGCGCGACGAGGCGGCTGCCCTATGATCGGGAGTTCCCGTGTATCGGCGAAGATCCTGTAGGCGCCCGCCGGCATGCCCCGCGGCAACTTGATCGATACCGGCTCCAATACGACTCCGGCGTTTGTACCAACAATGCGACCGGTCGCCTTGAGGAATACGTGTTCGTTCTTCTCGACGGTCAGCGCCACGGGGATTGGCCGATCGAGCGATTCCGACGACGACGAATTCCACTCCA
Source organism: uncultured Pirellulaceae bacterium (assembly GCA_964623055.1). Classification (GTDB taxonomy): domain Bacteria; phylum Planctomycetota; class Planctomycetia; order Pirellulales; family Pirellulaceae; genus JADHUC01. The sequence goes on along the minus strand of CAZURK010000203.1, from coordinate 16,905 downwards.
AACGAACTTCCGTGCCTGCGTCGCCTATCGCGTCCTTCGGCTCGATCGTGACTGGCTTGAGGGTACGTCTGCGATGGAACTCTAATGTGCCGACCGATACGCAGTAGGGCACTCGGGCGTGCATGCCCCGGACGGCAATTTCGATTCGCGTGACATGGGCCGTGTGCCCCGGAACCTGCTCGGGTTCGGCGTCGAGCATATCGAATGTCAGGGTATCTCCCTTGCCAGGCTCCACAGCATGGAACGGCGAAGTGATCAGCCTGTCCTCTTCGGTGACAAGGATGACTCCGATCTTGACCTCGCGCGAACCTAGATTTCTCGCGTCAAGACGCAATTCATCTATGGGTACTGCTCCCGACCAATCGGCGCCCACCGTAAGCGGATGTTCTGAAAATGGATTTGTCCACGGTCCCAGATTCAGCAAGTCAATTGTTCGCGTTTGCTCATTCTTCGTCGCCTTGGCCTTGTCTCGCTCGGTCAGGATTCCCGCCGCTCGTCTGAGAAGATCGGTCACAGCGCGATGAGCGACATCGCGTTGGCCTTCGGCATGGGCAGTTCGGGCGTCCTCCAGTTTCTTGAGCACATCTGCGGCATCCGGCTTGTAGACGCCGTGCACGATCAGTGCGGCCACGGCCGTGTTCCGCTCGCGCCACGTCGAATTGGTGACTTCGTTGCGTGCCAAGAAACGAGCATATTCCGCCAGACGGCCCGCGCGTTGACGAGCGATGGGAACGCCTTCAGTATCGGGCTTGACTGTCAGACTGGGTACCGATTTTCGGGCGACCGCCTCGATACTGCTCGCGCGCCGCACACTGCCGTCCGGATAGAAAAGACCGGAAATCGGTGCGAACTGGTTCTTGCCGATTACCACCTCCCATACCGTATGGCCCACATTGAATTCTCGTAGTTCTGGCATGACCATCTCGTATCGGTTGCCCCACCCCGGTGCGCAGCATTCTGAAATGATCCAGGGCTTGCCCGCCTGCCGGGCCTGGGTCTGTGTGGTCACAAGGGCTTCACGGAACTTCTCGCGAGTTGAGGCGTACGAGTGGCATGAGAGCACGTCGACCAAGTCGACAACCTTCGAACTGTCCGCCCCCGCCACCCCAACCGTGATCGCGTGCATCGAATCCAACTTGTGAACAAGCTGTGCGTAGTGTCTTGCGAACGCCCATATTTGCGTCTTGCCTTCGTCGGTCAGCGACAGCACCGTGACGGTCGGTTCGTTCATCACATCCCACAAGGCGATCCGTTGATCGTCGACATAGGGAGTAACGACTGCGCGCACATAAGCATCCAGTGCCTCGAAGTCGGCTTCATTCATTCGGTCCGGCCCCGGATTGGCAACCCACATATGCTGGCTTTCCAGGCTGGGCGACACCCCGAAGCACGAATCGAAAAGAATCGGCATGACCTTCAGCCCGTGGCCATCGGCCCGGTCGACGAAATCAGCGAAATTATCGAGGAACTCTGTCGGCGCATGCTCGTAGACCAGCGACTGCAGAAAGACGCGAACGCAGTTCAAACCGATCCGCTCGGCGTAACCCAGCTCACGATCGACGACGTCCGGATCGTAATTGAGCCACGTCTCCACGTCCGTTGAGGCATATGACGGTGTGTAGTTGGCCCCGTGCATCCATGAAAAGTCGCCGAACGGATACTTGAGTGCTCTGTCCTCGGGTGCGGCTGCCGCACAGAACGATGCTATGAGAGCGAGTAAGGCCGATAGCGGGATCGCAATGGTTCTTCGCATAGTAGCCACCTGGCACGAAATCAGCGGCTGATGCCGCTTGCGGTATCTTAAGGAAACGCCACGGGAGCGCCGTCTTCTGTGATGAAGCCATGTTCGACAAGAAGCTCGGCGGCTAGTTTGGCAAGCTTGGAAAGCGTCTTTCTCAGTGCCTTGTTGTCGCCTTTCTTCTGGGCTGCTTCAGCCTGGGCGTTCAACTCCTGAGCCTCATTCAGATGATCTCCGAGAGCGCCGCCCCATGCCAGGCTGATGAACGTCCAGCGCAAAAGCCCCTGATGTTCGACGACGTTTTCCGGTGTCAATTCAATGTCGTCCCAATTCAAGATCAGATCAGCGATATCTCTCGCAGCGGATATCGAGTAGGGGAGCTTCTGGGCGTTCTCCTTAAATGGTCTGCCCACCGGAACGCCCTGTCGCTCGGCACATGCCTGGAAGGCCTGTACGGCTTTCAACTCCCGCGCCGAACCGTCGGGGAAGACAAAACCAACAATATTTCGGAAACGATTCGCCCCCACCATGGCCTCGAACAGATAGAATCCGACGGATTCCTTCTGGAAGTAGTCAAGGCATTCTTCGTATCGCTGGCCAAGACCGGGGCCGCCCGCCTCGGTAACCAGGATTGGCTTGTGGCCGTGCGCATGCGCGATCTTCCGTACAGCGTCCGTCCATGCATGACGGTTCTTGTCAAAGATCCCGTAAGGGTGATACGACATCACATCGACCCAATCGGCTGACACGTTGTTGCCGCTGGCGTGGGCCCAACCGATCGTCACAGGGTGCTTCCTGTCCAGCGACTTGACCAGCTTGCAGTAATGCTCTAACCATGCATTGATCTTCGGGCCCGACGGTTCATTCATCACGTCCCAGATGAGCAAACTGCGATTGTCACATCCGGCTTCCACGACTGCCTGAACGTAGCGATTGCCCTCTGCGCGAAACTTCGGATCGGCCACGCGCTCCGTACCGGGGTTGGCGACCCAATCGGTCACGTCTTCGTAGCCTGCCTTTGCGTCGCCGAAACAGGAGTCCCAAAGGATCGGCATGACGGTGATCCGGTGCTTCTCGCAAAGCGACAGAAAGTCCTCGAACTTCTCGATGAAACGCTTACCTTCCGCCTCATAAACCACCCACGCCAGCCAAACGCGGATGCTGTTGGCGCCGAGTGCTTTGATATAGCCAAGTTCCCGGTCGATCTGGTCATGATCGTAGAATCGCCACATGGCCACATCCGATGGGGCGTAGGATGCGATGTAGTTCAGGCCACGAACATTGCTGAAATCGGCACGGATGGTCTCCCAGGCTGCAGATTCAGAGTCGACTCGCTCCTTAGCCATCGTGGCAGGTGGGATTGCCGCGGAAACCAAAAGCGTCATGAGACAGGCGAAATGCGATATCAGTTTAATGGGCATTCGAACGTTCCTTCTGAGATCGGACGGCAGACTATGATCAATTCAACGGACCGATGCGTCCATTTCGCAAGTTCGAGGTTTTAGGCTTCACTCACCTTCCGGCGTCAACTGGCTGCGGGTGAGTTTCATTTCGTGGATGATTGTCCCGTCCTCGGAAATCAACCGGAATTCCACTTCCGGGTCCGGAAGGGTGGCGTCGATAGTGAACTCGCCGAAGGCGTATTGGTTGGCGATTCCATAGAACTGGGGACTGTTGGGAAGCTTGACCGGCGGGCCGCTCCTTCCGCCTAGGCTGCCGGCTTCGAATTCATAGAAGTTGAAGTCCGAGGGGCGTTCAATACGGAACCCACGAGCACCGTGCCGGTCGCCGGATATCAGCAGCACGCCACCGATCCGGTTTTTCTCGATCAAGCTGAAGATTCGCTCGCGACCTTCCGGGTCCCACCTGCCCCAGGAGTCTTTGCCGTTTGAAACGTAGTCGCTCCACATGGTGCCACACGACAAAATGATGAACGGCCCCTTGCAGTCGAGCAACTGCTCCTCCAGCCAATTCATCTGGTCGTCGCCCAGAAACGAGCCAGGCTGACCAGTGCGAAAGTACCGCTCGTCGACCATGATCACGTCGCAGGAGCCGATCCGTGTGCGGAGGAAGATACCGCGCCGCTCGTCGCCGAAACCATAGCTTGGATTGTTCCAAGCATGCCGAAAGACGTTCCAGACACCGATTCGGTCCTGATCGGTGAAGCCCCGTGGAATTCCGAACCGATCGTTATTGAAGTAGTCGTGATCGTCCCAAGTGGCAAACACAGGGATCGCGGCCACCAAGCTCCGCCATGCCGGCTGAAAATCGCGATGGAGGTAGTCGGCCCGGTGAAGGCCCAGGTGATTGTCGCGGTCCTGCACGGCGATGTCGCCAATGGCCAGCAAGGCCGCTGGTTTGCGGCTTCGTATCTGGTCCGCCTGTTTCGGGTTGCCTAGACCCCAGCGGTGAAAGCAACTGCCAAACGCAATTCGCACCTTGCCGGGTGTATCGGCGCTGGGGCCGGTGGTGATGGCGGCAGTGCTCGGAATGCTGATGGATTGGCCGTCGACCAAGACGCGATAGGGATAGACGGCCCCGGGTGCCAGGCCCGTAACCGGCACGACGGCAGCCAAGTCGGTTTCGGGTGTGCTTTCCACTGGGCCGAAAGATCTATCGGTCCCATCGACTGTGATGCGGACCTCGACCTTCGCGGGCCGCAGCGTTCGCAGCCAGACTCTGGCACCATCCTCAGTGACAGATCCGAGCATCGGTCCCCCAAGATGCACGATTCCGTCTTCCTTGCAGATTCGCTGGATAGTGGGGTTGCGAGCCAAGTCCATAAACGTCGCGTGAGGGTCGGCCGCCAACACCTTGTACGCGGCCTCGTAGAATTGCTGAATCGAAGCGGGCTGTTCTTCCCACTGGTTCAGCAGAAAGAGATTGCCTTTGAGGTCGCCGGCCTTGCCGGGGATACGCGGTCGCCCCCTAGTCTTCTTTGCCTTTGCCTCCGCGCTCTTGGGTGGCTTGGGATCAGCGGCACAGGTGTGGCCGCAAAGCAGGCACAGCGAGACAACAAGTGACGTGATGAATCGGTCCATTCGTTGCGTCATTCTATCTCTTTCCTTCTTCTGCTATTCTCTTTCCGCCGTTGGTGAAATCGCATGTGTAAACGGGATTGGCTTGACGTTGTCGGCCAGAAGCTCATCCACCAGCGGGTCACTATGCTCGCGGCCGAAGCGAGCAAGGATCTCGCGATGTTCGAGTAATGAGTCACGGTATTCCGGATCGCCCGCCAAATCGCTCGTCTCAGCGGGGTCGCTTACCATGTCGATTAGCGATTCGCGCCGAGTACCACGACTGTAAACACAGTACTTGTAGCGATCAGTTCGAACCATCCGGCCTTCCATCGTTGGCGTGAAACCGTCGATTTCGCCCGCCTGCACCATGTGGTTTTGCGATACCACGAAGTTGCGCCACGGGCTAACAGGTTGTCCGAAAGCCAGCGGCAGTAGGCTACGTCCGGGTAGTTTCTCCGGTTTCTCGATACCGGCACATGCGAGCATTGTCGGTAGAACGTCAATGCCGGTATTGACTAGGCTATCCGAGATTCCAGCCGTCGACTTGCCTTTCCAGCGCACGATCAACGGCACGCGGACCGATTCTTCGTAGAAAACGGTTTTCTGGTTGAAGCCGTGAGCTCCGGTACAGTCTCCATGATCGCTGGTGAAGATCACCAGCGTGCCGTCCTCCTCGCCCGCCCGCCGCAACGCATCGAGGACCTTGCCAATCTCGCCATCGACCTTCTCGATCATCCGGTAGTAGCCCCAACGCTGCCGGCGCCAATCCTCGGCGGTGAAGTTGCCGACGGGAAACGTTGTCGACGCATGGTATCCGCGACGCATAATTGCCATGCCGTCAGGCTCATTGTTCGGCGGAGCGAGGTTCGGCGGGGGCGGCGGCAATAGGTCGGTGGCCGGCGGCGTACCGATTTCACCACACGACAACGTCTGCTCACGGCCGGCCGCTCGTCGGGCCCACTCACAGATGTTGTGAGGATTCATGAAACTGATGACCAGCAAGAACGGTTTCTCGTGTTTCTGCTCCAGGAACTTCACGGCCGCGTGCGAGACTCGCGTGTCGTAGTTGTCGATCTCAGGTGGACTGAGCTTGGTTTTGCGGTCCAGTATCTGGAAGCCGTGGACACTCGAGTCCTTCTCGCTAAAACACAAGTGCCATTTGCCGCTGTAGGCGGTTTCATAGCCCGCATTGCGGAAGTAGGTGCCCATCATCACGAATTCTTTTGGATCAAGCCCCCCTTTGACGCGTCCGTTCTTGGTCACACCGGTCTGGTGGGGATACCGCCCCGTGAACAGCGAGCTGCGCAGAGGCATGCACAACGGATTGGAGCTGTAGGCACGCGTAAACACCATGCCTTCGGCCGCCAGGCTGTCCATGGACGGTGTGTTGATGTACTTCGTACCCATCCGGCAACTCATGGCATCGCCAGACTGCTGGTCGGTCATGATCAACAGCACGTTTGGCTTGTCACGCTGCCTGAGCGGTAGTGCGGCATGACTCGTCTGCCGTTTCCTCACGTTGGGTCGCTTGGGAGCACGCTTATTCTGCTTTGGCTTGCGACGCGGCGGAACCGGTGGCTTCGTCGGTCGTGCGTCAATCGGATCGAAGAAACGCATGTTCTTGCCGACCCGGTCGTAGTCGCCTAGATCATCGCGCATCGCTTCGGCCAATGCGAGCAAACGCTCGACGACGTCCGGGTGCTGGTGGGCGACGTTGGTCGTTTCCCCGAGGTCGTTCTCCAAATCAACCAGGAATGGCTCGTCGAAACCCACGCGGTCGGCCGGTGCGATGTGACGGTTATCGCTAAACGGCGCGGCTCCGATTGGCTGTTTGTCTCGCACCAGGTGCAACTTCCACTTGCCCTGTCGCACGGCCTGAAGATGCACTCGGCAGTAATAGAAGAACGCCTTGTCTGCGTTCGCCTGATCGAATTGTCCGTGAAAGAGGTGGCGGATATCCTCGCCGTCGATCACGCGGTCTGTGGGCACCTCGGTGTTGGCCAGCGCGGCAAATGTGGGCAGGATGTCGACCGTACTAGCGATCCGATCGCAGGCTGTCCCCGCCGGCACCCGCCCCGGTCCCCACAGAATGGTCGGCACGCGGACGCCGCCCTCCCACGTTGATACCTTTCCGCTGCGCAGCGGTCCAGCCGATCCGCCGTGATCGCTCGGCAGATGACCGTCTGCAAGGTCTTTGTTCTTGATCAGCCACGGACCGTTGTCGCTGGTAAACAGCACGTACGTGTTCTCATCCAGCCCCATTTCCTTGATTGCGTCAAGGACCCGTCCGACGTTGAAGTCGATTTCTTCCACCACGTCGCCGTACAAGCCGCGGGTGCTCTTGCCTTTGAACTGCGCCGATGCATCCAGCCGGGTATGCGGCATAGTGTGCGGGATGTAGACCAAGAACGGCTGATCCTTGTGCTCTTTCATGAACGTAAGAGCTTCGTCGGTGTACCGTTTCGTTAGCGTCGACATGTCCGACTTGGGCTCGATCAATTCCTCGTTGCGATACAGGTTCACGACGGAGTCGTTGCTGGTCGGTGTGCCAAAGAAGTAGTCAAACCCCTGTCGCGTCGGGGATAGATCCATGGAGAATCCAGTCTGCGCGTGCTTGGCCAAGTCCCACTTGCCGAAACAGGCGGTCGCATAGCCGGCAGTCTTCAGCACCTCGGCGACAGTGATCTCGTCGCTGTGCAGGATCGGATGGACTTCCTTGATGTTGCCTCGCTCGGCCACGCGCATCGGGTAGCAGCCTGTCATCAGTGCTGCGCGCGACGGACCACAGAACGGCTGGGCATAGAAGCTGGTGAATCGCATCCCTGCTTTCGCCATTGCATCCAACCGCGGTGTGCGGATGTTCGGCGATCCGAAACAGCCGAGGTCTTGATAACCCAAGTCGTCGGCGAAAATCACCACGAAGTTGGGAAGACGGTCGGCCTGCGCCGCGACGTTGGCGAGGCCGATAAGACTGAAAGCCAACCAGCCGAGCGCAAAATGGGGCAAACAGGACAAGTTACTCATGATCACCTCACAGGATTTAGAGTGCGGTAACTCGGTACCGCTTTGGACTTCTTCTTCCTTGTCGGGCAACTCGTATTGATGGCGGTGGACCCGAAGTGCATACGATACCAAAGAAAGCGGAGACCAGTCGCCGCACTCCGAAAGAAACGTCGAAAAAGTGTCTGAAGTCAGGGTTGGTGGATCGTTCGTCTGTGCTCGACGATGCACTTGACCATTTGTGCGACGCGGCTGGCGTGCTCTGGCTCGTTGGCCAGGTTGCGCATCTCGTTCGGATCGTCTTGCAGGTCGTAAAGCTCGGTAAAAGCGACCCGTTGGGGATCTTCCGGATCGTAGGTTCGGATCAGTTTCCATCGGGCGTCGCGCACAGCCATCACCGGGTGCGTCCCGAGCACAGGCGTGGGAGCTTCGTACACGAACGCGTCGCGCCACTCGGTCAGCGGCGAATGTAGCGACCGACCCTGCATCGCGCCAGGGATTTCGATCCCCGCGATGTCCAGGATTGTAGCCGTAAGGTCGATGTTCAGCGCGAGCCGCTCGTCGATGCCCGGCTTCGTGTCTGGCCCGGCGATGATCATCGGCACGCGAATCGATTCCTCGTAGGCGAGCACCTTCGACGTGAAACCGTGTTCGGCGATCTGCCACCCGTTGTCGCCCATGAAGACGAACCAGGTGTTGTCGGACAGTCCGAGTTCGTCCACGGTGTCGATGGCGCGACCCAGAGTGACGTCCATCTGAGTGACCGCAGCACGGTATCGCTGAATGTGACGGCGCACTTTGGCTGGATCATCGTATCCGTACTCCAGGGCGCGCGGGCCAATCGAACGTGTGATCCATGTGCGGCACTTGAGTGCAATGCCACAGGAAGAACGGCTTGCCATCGGCTTTTGACCGCCTGATGAATGCGCTGCTCCAGTCGGCCACCGCGTCGTCTATGTACCCGGGCACCGTAACGGTCCTGCCGTCGACGATCGCTTTCCGGCCGTAGAAGGTGCCGTTTGAGTGAAAGTAGTTGGCCTCGTCGAACCCAATCTCGGCGGGCTCGTTGCCCAGGTGCCACTTGCCGAACATCCCGGTACGGTACCCGGCGTCGCGGAGCAGCTTGGGTAGCAGTGGGCTGCCGTCCGCGATGCGCCGACCCAGCGTCGTCACGCCGTTCACGCTTCCGTATTGCCCGGTCATCACCGCCGCGCGGCTCGGCGAGCAGATCGAAAGTGTGACGAATGCGTTGGCGTAACGCGTTCCCCGAGCTGCGAGCCGATCGAGGTTCGGCGTCCTGATCGACGGGTCGGCCGCCCCGATTGCGTCGTAACGCTGGTCGTCGGTGAACAGGAACACGATGTTGGGCTTGGCCCCCGCCACGACGGCAGACGAAACGGCGTGCAGGACCGGCAGCAGAAAGCACAAAACGCCGCGAAAGCTGCGAGCACAGGTCAGTTGTTTCTTCATGGTGACCGTTTGTTCTTCTTCGTCTTGGGGCTCGACGTCACCGCATCGGCTTCACCTCCGCCTCCCAGTCGCTCAGTATCTTCTTCAATCGATTCGCATCAGCGGCGTTTGTTTCATATAGGTTCTTCTTCTCGCTCACGTCGCTGGCCAGATCGAACAGCCATTCGTCGGTCTGGCCGCCTTCGGTCTTTCGGACGTACTTGAGGTCACGGTCGCGGACGGCCCACCACGTCCGATCGCCTCGTCGGCCGCGCCAGTAGAGAGTCCGAGGGAAATCGTCGCGCCGCTCAGTCACGTGGCCGATGATGTCGTAGCCATCCAGACGATCGGCGGCGGTGTCGGTCTTTGCCAGGCGGAGAAACGAGCATGTGAGGTCGAACGTCGCAGATACCTGTTCGTTCACGGTATTGGGTTGAATGCGGCCGGGCCAGCGGATGATCAATGGGACTCGAATGCCGCCTTCGAGCGTCGTGCTCTTGGCGCCGCTGAGCGGGCCCATGTTTGCCGCATCCGACAGTCCGCCATTGTCCGAGACGAAGACCACGATCGTGTTATCTGCGATTCCCAGCTTGTCAAGCGACGAAAGCAGTCGTCCAACTTCCGTATCAAGATCCTCCAGCATGGCAACGTACGTTTCGGCGTCTCGTTCCATCCAGTTCTCTTCAGTTACCACCTTGTCTCGATCGCCGGGCCCCTGAAATGGGAAATGCGGGGACTCGTGTGCGACGTACAGGAAGAACGGCTGGTTCTTGTGCTTCTGGATGAAGGCAATCGAATCGTTGGTGATCAGATGGGTCATGTAGCCCTCGCGACGAACCGATTGCCGTCCGCGGAAGAGTACGCGTAAGTCACTCAGTTCGCGGTGGTTGAAGTAGTGCACGTTTCCGCCGAGATAGCCGAAGAACTCGTCCCAACCGTGTTCGATTGGGTTGAACTGCGGCTCGTACCCGAGGTGCCATTTGCCGAAGACGCCGCAGGCGTAACCGGCTTTCTGCAGGTCAGCCGGGATCACCGCCTGTTTGGCAGGCAGCCCCAGTTCATGACTCGCGGCAAGGCGAATCGCGTCATCGTAACGCCCCACATTCCCGGTACCGATCGCACACTCCAACCCGCCGGCGCGTTGCTGGTAGCGACCCGTCAGAAGCGCGGTGCGAGTCGGGCTGCATTCCGGGCCGTTGGCGTAGTGTTGCGTGAAACGCACGCCCTCCCGCGCAAGCTGGTCGATGTTCGGAGTCTTCGCCACCGGGTGCCCATAGCAGCCGAGGTCTCCGTACCCCAGATCGTCCGCTAGAATCAACACGATGCTGGGCCGTTCCGCAGCGAAAAGCGGTGAACACATCAGCAGAACGAGCAAACCGCTGCCAAACGCTGAAAGGAGTTGTAAGCGATGTCGTGAACCGAGAGTATAGCCGTGGAAATCAGTCGCTTTGTGCATAATGTACCTTCCCGATGGTTTCGTTTGATCGATCCGTGTGGCTTCATGTTGCACAAGTGGAGCGCATTCGTCAAACCCAGGGCCAAGAACATCCGACGGCGGGAACCGTGGCGATATGCAATGGGGCCATGAAAATTTTCGCACGATGGACGCAAGGCTAGGGGTGCGATGTTAGAATAACGGCCACTGCGTGCCTCGATCACCTCAGGCTCGACCCAAACGGAAAACATGGGATGATACGTGGCAGACCACAATTGGAGGGTGCTATTTCTTGAGTCGTTTTTCAAACACGCGCATAACAGAGAGGTCCACTATGAGCGAAACTGCAACATCCGTCTCGTCACGCCGCGAGTTCCTACAGAAAACCGGCCGCATCACGGCGGCAACAACCCTGGCTGGTTTGGCCGTCCCCAGGGTCCACGCTGCAGAGGACAACACGATTCAGGTGGCTCTGATCGGTTGCGGCGGCCGGGGCACTGGCGCCGCGGCTAACGCCATGTCGGTCAAGCAGGGCCCGGTGAAGCTGGTCGCCATGGCCGATGTTTTCGAGAACCGTGTGCAGGGTAATTACCAGCGTTTGAAGAAGCAATTTGCCGACAAGGTTGACGTACCCCAGGATCGTCAGTTCGTCGGTTTCGACGCCTACCAGAAAGCGATGGATTGCCTGAAGCCGGGAGATATTGCGATATTCGCCACGCCGCTGGCGTTCCGGTGGGTGCATTTTGGCTACGCGATCAAGAAAGGGCTGCACGTGTTCATGGAGAAACCGGTGACGGCCGATGGCCCGACTTCTCAGAGAATGCTCAAGCTCGCCGAAGAGTCGGTGGCAAAGGGCCTCAAGGCGGGCGTGGGATTGATGTCCCGTCACAGCCGGGCGCTGGAACAATTGCACCAGCGCATCCAGGACGGCGCCATCGGCGACATCGTCGCCATGAGGGCCTACCGGATGACGGGGCCCGTGGGGTCGGCGTTTTCGACGAAATGGCCCGGCAATTCGAGCGAATTGCTTTGGCAGATTCAACGTTTCCACAGTTTCCTTTGGGCCAGCGGCGGGGCTTTCAACGACTTCTACATCCACGTCGTCGATCATTGCTGCTGGATGAAAGACGCCTGGCCGGTCAAAGCGCAGGCGCTGGGCGGCCGCCACTATCGTCGTGATAGCGTCGATCAGAACTTCGATTCGTATTCGGTGGAATACACCTTCGAGGACGGAGCCAAGCTGATCATGGATGGGCGTTGCATGGCTGGAGCCCACAGCATCTACTCCAGCTACGCGCACGGTACCAAGGGTAGTGCAGTCGTCTCCAAGGCCGGTGACTGCGGGCGGCCCTCCAGCATCTACGAGGGCCAAAAGCCGGACCCCGCAAAGATGACCTGGCAGTCCGAATCGCCCCAAGGCGAGGGAAATCCGTATCAGAACGAATGGAACGACTTGGTCGACGCCATCCGCAACGACAAACCCTTCAACGAAGTCGAACGCGGCGTCATGGCCAGCCTCGTCAGCTCGTTGGGCCGGCGAGCCGCCCATACCGCCAAGGAAATCACGCTTGAGCAGATGCTCAAATGCGACCATGAATTCGCGCCGGGCGTGGACAAGTGGACAATGGATTCGCCTCCACCATTGCAGTCCGACGCCGGCGGCAAGTACCCCATCCCGCAACCTGGTCTCGTCACGAAGCGGGAATACTGAGACCCAGTTGGTGTGCGAGGCGTGTGTTGGCAGGCGGCTGCCCCTCAGCAAACGAGCCGTGCCGACAGGCGATACGTATGCGGACACTGGGCGGGTCGCCCCTCGCCCAGTTGTCCTGCAGACGCGAGCGAAGTTACGGATCAGCCCACGTGCGGGCCATCCGCAGCGGCCGATATCATCATACCATGTTTCGATCTTCGCCGCATCTTGACCGATCGCTGCCCTAACCTGAAGAAGACTTCCGTGCCGTTGCTGCGAGGCAATGAAGGACTTCACGGTTCTCGGGAGGGCGAGGCTCCTGCCGAGCCGCGCGTCGGTACGAAAATCCCGCTCAGCAGGAGCCTCGCCCTCCCAATTCCCGGACACCCTCGGCCAACACGCAGGACGGAACGAGTCCGCGCAACAAAATGCCGGAACAGCGCAAACGCGATGGAGCGACATAGCGATACGATTGCTGAGTGATTGCAGGAAAGCGACCGTAGTCCCGGCAATGGCGGCGTTTGCTCGTTCCGGCTTACACAATCCTGATTAATCCGGGCCAAACGGCACCGTCGTATTGAGGGCCTTCAGAAACCACTCTTGAGCGAATCCACTTGCTTCCGAAGCCCCTCGATCTTCTCACGCAGTTCCGGATGCGTCCGGCTGACGCCCTTGGGACCCTGCAGTTCGCTGAGGATCGTCTCCAGTCGGTCAATCTTGCTCTTGAGGTGACCCAAGGCGTCTTCCTTGTACAACTCGGCCTCGAGTGCCGGAAGATCCACCTGCAATTGTCGTAGTTTTCGATGAACTGCCTGTTTCGCGCCCTCTTCCCGTAGCTGCTTCAAATTCTCATTGGTGGATTTCTTCACTTCCTCCGAGTAGCTGGCACCTTCCGGAATCGGCCAATCGTCGGTACGAAACGTCTCCAGCGGTAACCGTTCGCGGCCGACCAGGTTTCCCGTCGGCCAGTTTGCCCAGCCGTAGCGAACCGCGACGGGATCCTCGACCAGATCGCTCCAGACTTCGATGGTCCAGGTGCCGTCGAGTTTGGTGTGCTTCGCCTCGGCGGGATACCAGCGACGATCGTTGCCGGCGATGATGAACCCTTGGAAATCTGCGTTGCCTTCGCGCGGGCAGGGAACGACCTGCCAATAGGCGTTGTCCTCGATATGTTTCCAGCGTTCGTGTACTACCGGATCGGTGTCGAAATAGAGAAGTATCCGGCCGTCCTTCTTCTTCATCGACTGATACTCGTTGGCGCGGTGAACGATGGGCGCGCCGTAGACCTTCGCCAACGCCCACAACGAAGCATACTCGGCAACGGGCAGCTTTTCCGCCGGATGAATATAGGAATTGCCCGTGGGGTAAGTCGCGATCATGTCTGCATTCGGGTCGCTCGCCAACGCACGTCGTTGGATATCACGTACGATGGCGTAACCTTCCGCCACAGTCGCAACTTCTGGGTCAACCCCGAAAGTTCCCCAACCCGGTTGGCTGATACAACCAAACGGCAGCTCGTCGTCGCCAAACGCTTTGCGGAAAGAAGCCGGGATTCTGGGAAAGGTGTGCTCGTAACGCGTCCAGCGCAGGAAGTTGTTGTTCTCGCCCTGATAATAGAGCACGCCGCGAACGCCCAATTCGCGGATGGGCCAAACCGTGGCATTGAACAGTCCGGCCGGAGGACTCCAACCACTGCGAGGATCGCCCGGTTGTTTGGGCAGACGGAGTCTGGGTTCCTTCTTCCCTTCCGCTTTTGCCTGTTCGACTCTCACTGCATGTTGGGCGCGAGCCAGCTCTTTGGCAGCTTCCCACTCCTTCATAATTCGCTCGACCTCCGACGGATGTTCCCACGTCGCCGTCTCCGTTTCGTGTTCACGAAGCGCAGTCCGAACTGTGATATGATCCAACTGGTCGAGCTCCTCACGCGAACACCAGGTCTGGCCTGTGGTGCCGCCCCGGGCGACGTTGACCACGCCGACGGGCACCTTCAAATACCGATGCAGGAACATGCCGAAGAGGTAAGGGACAGCCGAAAACTGCTGAGCGGCTTCCGGCGAGCACTCTCGCCAGGTGATGTTCCCTCGAACATCGTCTAACGGCTGATACCAAGAGTCGTGCCAGGCGATGTAACGCAAACCAGGGAAGTTAGCCGAAGCTGCCTCCCGGCCTTTGCGATTGAAATTGCTCCAGGCCATGTTGCTCTGCCCGGCACAAACCCAGACTTCACCAATCAGCACGTTCCGAGCCGCAAGCGTGGTTCCGCCACTGGCGGCGATGATCCACGTGGACTGAAAACTGGCTTTGGCCGGCTCGAACGTCGCGATCCAGCGACCTCCGCTGTCTGCTGTGGTTTCGATTGTCTGGGTTTCAAGTGTGGATGGATTCTCTTCCACGTATCGGACAGTGACACTGTAGCCATCGCTGTCAGGAGCCAGAATCTCCTGGCGGGGACCGTTTTCAACGGCGGCGGCCACGCCCTGTCCTCCAATCGCCGAATCTTGGGTGATGGTCACAGCAACCGTAGCATTAGGTTTGGCCCATCCCCAAACCTTGATCGGCTTTTCCTGTTGGAGAACCATATGGTCGCCAATGATCTTTGCGAATCGGAATTCCACAGGTTCTTGCGCACCAACGGCGGGTGATGCCGCGAAAAGAAAGCCGGCAAAGACGCACGAGGCAATTGAACGAACTGCTATTTGGCTGATCTTCATGGAACCGGATCCTCTCTTCGCACGATTGTCAATGTTGCGGGCCTTAGCCCGGATATTTCATCCGTTTGTAGCCACGTTCGCCAGAACGTAGGTCGTGTCCTGAAGTTACGACCACGTTCTGGCGAACGTAGCTACGACAGCGTGTCACGCAATTACCAGGGGCGTGAAATATCCGGGTTAGTGCTCCGGGTCGATGTGACCTAGGAGCACAGGAACTCGCGTCGGCGCAACACCAGTAAGGGCGTAACCTGTAGCGGAAGTGCCCACGACTTACTCGTCCTTCATTTCGTGCGAGATGCCCTGCGAGTCGAGCTTGTCAGCCAGTTCGGTTTCGGCGTCGGCTCGCGAAGTGTCCTTGCAGATGATGATCACCTTCACGCTGAACTCGTCAGGCACCTGAGCGGCGAGCTGCGCGATCTCGTCGGCGGTTTTCTCTTGTCCTTCCACCAGGAAGCGGCGGTCATCGATGGTGACCACCAACTGCTTATCCAGCGGCGCGGCAGGCTCCTCCGCCCGTTCGGCGGATTCGTCCGGTTTGCCCGCAGCTTCGGTGGGCGAGGTCGATTCCGATCCATCCCCGCCGCCCCCGCCCCCAATGGGCAGAATCCCCGAAACCATCGACAAGATTGCAGCTCCGACAACGATGCCGACACCAATGAATCCTCGTACTACCAACCGTTGCATGTTCTGTCTCCCTGCGGGTTACGGTGGTGTCGTGGTAAAACCCAGCACCGCCAATTCAAAACGTTTTTCACCGTCGTACTTGGCTTTCAACCGCACGTCACACAACCGTCGCAGCCCGGCCTCCACTTCGCGGCGAACCCACCGTTGCGCGCCCGCGTAACTAAGCAACGCGATCACCAGGCTCTTCGGTTCGGGCATTCTGCCAACGATCGTTTCCATTTTCAGTATAAACTGATCCTCCGATTCCACCGTGAACGGGCCGAATTGCGTATCGCCATTCTTGACGACAATCGTGTTATCGTCGGCGATAAACACCTCCCAGAAATCGCATCGCTTCTTCAAGGCTGTAAGTTTCCGCAGGTGCTGGATGACCTTGTCGACACCCTTTCCGCGCACGTCTTCCAGTTCCCGCCGCACGGCGGTCCGTTCCTCGATAGGTAGTGTTTTCAGCGTGGGGCCGAATGCCTCTTTGGGAAGCTTGAGGATGTCACTTAGCACGTCCGCGGCCGCCTCCATATCGCGGCGGGCCTGCTCCGCCTGGACGGCAGCCGAGCTGCGGGCCTCGGCCAATTCGGCACCCAGCTTGTCCGTCTCCATACGGAGGCTCTCGATGGTCTTCGTCTGGGCCTCCAACTCCGTCTCCGTCTCTTTTCGCAGCGTGATCGCGTGGTCGCGCTCCCGTTCGGCCTTCAACCGCATCTGGCGCTCTGCCTCGAGCTGCTCCGACGACGTCTGCTGAACGCGCTTGACCGTTCGCTCGGACTTGCCCTTCAGGTCAACGTACTGGGCAAAGATCACGATCAGCAACAGATCCAGCAGCGGTGTTAGACTCACCACCACTCGGCGCGAAACGATCACGATTGCCCTCCTTGATCAGCCGTAGCCACCATACTGCGTTCGGCTTCGCGAATCGCCTCGCGAACCGCGGCGCGATACTCGACCAACCGCATGAACGATGGCTCATACCACGCCGTGACACCCATGAAGACGATCGCGAACAACAGCCCGAAGAAAGTCGACCAAATGGCAGAGCGGAAATTCGTCACGATGCCCGCAACGGCGGCTTCCGCCGCCACATCGTCTGTGTTGATTGTCCCCGATGACTCGGGCTGGCCCGCATTGGCAACCGCCGCGGTGTTGCCGGCGGCAGACGCGGCTACGGTCTCCGGCTGCCCGCC
>CAZURK010000202.1:0-28715 GCA_964623055.1 uncultured Pirellulaceae bacterium | reverse complement strand
CACCGAAACTGTCTCGCCTTTCAGTCTCTCGACGCGCCGCGTGGGACAGTCCCCAGATTCAGACAGCTCTTGACGCTGAAGAAGTTGTTGCGAAGAAACAACTTAGGGAGAGTTGGATGTTCTCGCCAATTGAGCTAGGGGTGCATTGTCGTATCTTCTTAATCGCCAAGCATTTGCGGGAGAAAATCCACAAATGCTCATGGTCGAAATCCCAAAACGCGTATCGTTCGTTAGTCTAACTAGATGATGCGGAACGTAACAGCCCTCCTCTGGGCAGAAACCGACGATCCCTCATTCGTGCCGTGTTTCGTCGGTGTTCGATCTGTGGCTCTGATTCTCGCCGCTAATCCAGGTGATATACCTCTTCCATCGTTTTCCACCATTCGGCGTCCTTGCGGTTCTTTAGTCCGATCTGGCATGGGTCAGTCTCTTTCCACCAGCGTTTGACTTCGTTGTCGGCGGCAAGCTTCTTCATGTCCGCCTCGAAGTCGTTGCCGGTGTACTCGAAGTAGCCAAAGAGATACCACTTGCCGTCGTCGAACTGGGTCAGATAGATCGAGTAGTTGCGGATGTTCGCCTGTTTGACTGCCTTGTTGACGGTAGGCCAGGGGTTGGCATGGAGTTCTTTGTAGTACTCGAGTTTCTCCGGCTTGACGCCGATCACGGCGCCGTAGCGTTGGACGTGGGTGGCTTTCTTCGAGCCGGTCGCAACCAGAAGTATGATCACCAGCGAGGCAGCCGTAAGGCATCTGCAGGTAGTGAGTCGAATCGTCATGGCAAGCTCCCTGTGTGTGATCGCGATGAATCGTTCTCTGCGCGGATTGATGTTAGAATTGGCCGTCAGCGTACCATTCTAACCATAGATGATGGAAACTGTGGTGACTATGCCTGAAAGCCCTTTGACGCCGCTGCGTGAGAGAAAACTCCTGTCGCTTTTTCTGAAGCGGTTCGGCCTGAGTGCGGACGCGGAACCGCGTCAACTGCTGCGCGATGTTGCTGCGGCGTTTGCGGGTTTGCCGTACGAAAACCTCACGAAGATTATCAAAGGGCACGAGTTTGGGAATCCGACGCAGGCGAGGCGTTTGCCCGACGAGGTCGTAACGGATCACTTGGAATTCGGCACCGGTGGGACGTGCTTCTCGTTGACTGCCACTCTGTTGCATTTGGTGCGATCATTGGGATGGAGGGCGGAACCGCTATTGGCCGATCGCCGATACGGAGATAACACGCATTGCGCGATGTTGGTCTGGATCGACGATCGGCCTCATTTGGTCGATCCCGGATACCTGATCGTTGATCCGATTCCACTGGAGTCTGCCGCGGAGACTCGGCTAAGGACGGCTTTCAACGATCTGGTCCTTTCGCCACACACGCAGGGGGAAAAACTGGATCTATTGACAGTGAGCCAGCGACGCCAGACGCACCGGTTGACCTTCAAAACAGCACCGGCCGACGAGGGCGAGTTTCTGCACGCGTGGGACGCGTCGTTCGACTGGGACATGATGCGATACCCCGTGTTGACTCGCGTATCCGGCTCGAAACAACTGTACCTTCGGGGAGATCGTTTCCAGACCCGCAGCCTCGATGGTGTCGAACGTCGCGAAGTACCTCACGAGGAGCTTGTCCGCAGAATCGCTGCCGATTTTGGCATCGATCCGCAAGTCGCGGCGCGAGCGATGAGCGTCTTGAAGCGAAAGGGGGAACCCTATGGCTAGGCCCGAGACCGTCGATCCGGTCAAACTGCTGGCGGCGATACTATGGGTCGACGCCGACGCCTTAGAGCAAGCATTTTACAGTCTGTGTAGTGAATGGGGCGAAATCGACTATGGCGGCTTGGATCGGCCGTTTGACATCACCGATTACTATGGGCCGGAGATGGGAAATGGCATTCAGCGCCGGCTAGTCGCATTCGCCAATCTCGTGGCTCCGGAAGGCATCCGACAGGCGAAACTGTTCTGCAACGATATCGAGAACCGTCTTTCGGTCGCTGGTGGTCGACGCGTCAATCTGGACATTGGCTACCTGGATCGCAGCAAGATTGTGTTGGCCAGTGTGAAGTTCGCCGGGCAGAAGATTCATTTGGGCGACGGCGTGTACGCGGACATGATCGCCCGATATCAACAGGGCCGCTACCAGCCTTTCGAATGGACGTTTCCGGATTTCAGCGATGGGTGGTATGACGAGGAACTGTTGACGATACGTCGCCGGTATTTGGAGCAATTGAAGAGCGAGAAGCGGGGATAGAATACTCAAGTCGTTGTGCTGGGATGGGCGCGCTGCGGCCGATGCTCGCTTGAGGTCTCGTCCGGCAGACGGGGCCTACCGATGGGACTCACTCCACGTCGATTTGCCGGAAGATTGGCAGATGGCGATAGTAGACTTCAAGGGTGCAGGTGGCCAGGGCCGTCATGTACAATCGGCCGCCCGTCCTCGCGTGGCCGCCACGTGGTGTCCAACTGCCGGCGTAACGCCCGCCTTTTTCCTGTGTGTTGACCAACACGTCGCGCATTTTGAGGTTCCATCTATCCCAGAGTGGCCCGCCTATGTGGTGCAACGTCTGGGTGGCATAGTACCAGTAGTACATATTCGTCTGGTGGGTGCTGGGCATGTGGCTTTCGGCCAGGTACTGGGCGCCTTCCATCAATGCCGGATGCTCCTTGGTCCAGCCCATGTAGATGCGGCATAGGAGTGCTTCGGCGGTCATGACGTGGGTAGCACGCTGGTTGGGCTGGTAGCTGTACTGCGAGCCGTCTTTGTGCTGGACGCTGTCCAGATAGTGGCTGGCCAGTTCAAACGTCTCGTCGGGCACGGTCAGGTTTGCCGCGCGTGCACTTTGCAGGGCCATCAGTTGCCAGCCAACCACGCTTGTGTCGCCTCGGCGTTCGTGGGGTCTGCATTCCTTGTTGGGGTCGTAGCGCCAGCCACCATCGGGATATTGCCCGTCGACGATGAAGTCGATCGCTTTCTGAGCGGGGATTCGCAACTCTTCATCCCCGGTCATCAGAAAGGCTTCGCACAACACGATGGCCCCTTGGCCTTGTGCGTACATACCCGAGTTGCCGCCTGAACCGGCCCGAAGATCGCCGTCCTCTTTCTGTTGGCCAACCAGCCAACGCAGCCCTTTGGAGACATTGTCCTTGTATCGACCGGCCAAATGCGTCTGCCCGGCCCCAAGATACGGCAGTAGAGCAAGGGATGTGCCAGCCGAATCGCTTCGCATGTCACCATCCAACCGCCAGCGTCCGTCCGCTTGCTGCTGCTGGGCCATCCATCGGAGGCCGCGGGCCACGGCGGCCTCGGTCAGCGTGGTACCGCCCTCCTGCTTGATCACTTCGACCCGTACGCGAGGATCGCGTGCCACCAGCGCCACGTTGTTGCCATCCACATCGCCAATCCGGCGTTTCACCTGCTCCAGGTCGGGGAGATGCGGATCGGCCGTGTCGACAAGCCGCAACTCGCGAGCATCCTGGTCTGCGCGGATCATTGCCTCGCGAGTTCTTCGGCTATTCAGATCGACGTCCTCTGGGACGGGAAGATCGAAATGGACTTCGTCCGCCGGATTCTCGATCTCTGACTGTCCGGGACGACGGAGGTCCTTGCTCACCGTAGCATTCAACGTGATGTACTTGCCTTCGTCCTCGTTGGGCATCGTCAGCAGCCCCAACAGCGTGAGCAGAACAAGGTGGAAGACGAGACTGACCAACCAGGCCGGCGTGTCTCTGAGCAGGCTGGATAACCATGCACCGCGCCGTCCGGTGACCCGGCGACGAGCCAGATTCCGCCCAGCCGCCACCCGTTTTCTGGGATCACGCCTTGCGTGTCTGTTCGGAGGAGCCGTGGGAGACGCAGCCAGCGTGCCATTGGGCGCTCGCGGCGGCCGGCCGGTAGGCGAACCGAGCGGCCTGGTCCTGGCTTGGGTTCCGGCCGATTTGTCTCCCGCACGGCTGGCTGCCGAAGGAACCGCACTGCCGCCGGCGCGCTGTACGGACCGCCCTTCTTGCGCTTGCCGCTTGGCCTTCTCTCGCTCCTTCAGAAGGCGCTTTGCCTCGCGTTCCTGCTCCTCGGTAAGCTCGATGCTGGTTCCGCATTTCCAGCAATCCGCGATCATCAGCCACAGCCGAATCGACATGGGTGCGCGGCAATCCGGACACGCGCACATCAGCACGTCGCCTTCCAGCCAGATCGTACCACTGCCACGCGCGATAGCATCTCCCAACGGTGCCGATGGCATGGGTAGCGGAGCGAGATTGGCATCCTCGGGGATGTCGGGCAGGGGGCGATCCGACGAAAGGTCGATAACCGGCAGTTCATCCACCGGGGGGAGCTTGTCCACAACGATGTCCCCCGATTCGTCCAAGGGAATCAGGCGAAAATCAAGGCTGGAGTCTGACGTCAGTTGTGTTGCCATCCCCGCTCTTCTCAATTCCAGTACACGAAACTGGCAGCCCGCGTCGATCCCGCCGGATTGCGAATGCGGCGCCAAACGTTTAGTTTAGCAACTTCCCTTGCATGTTCTCAAGCGAACGAAGCCCGAAGCGGTCAATTCCTCGTTGGAGGATAGACTGGACCGGTCCAGTCTAGTTACTATACCTATTCGGCAATGAGGTGGGCTCAATCCCGCAGAAATGCCGCCTCCTCAAATGAGGGGAGGCGCACCTCCCGGAAGCCGACACTTACCAAGTTTGTGGCATTCGCCGTCAGCGACAGCCCGTTTGCTGAGACGATTTTGGAGAAACCCATGCCCCCAGAGTTGCACGACGCCGTCATACAACTAGAAGCGAATATGCGGAGCGTAGTTCTGGGCAAGCCCGAGGCGATACGCAAGGTCCTGGTGGCATTGCTGGCAGGGGAACACGTCCTGCTGGAAGACGTGCCGGGCGTGGGAAAGACGCTTGTCGGCAAGGCGCTTGCCAAGAGCCTGTCTGGCGACTTCTGTCGGCTGCAGTTCACGCCGGACCTGTTGCCCAGCGACATCGTGGGCAGCAGTCTATTCAACTCGAAAACATCGGAATTCGAATACAAACGCGGGCCGATCTTCGCCAACGTAGTGCTGGCCGACGAAATCAACCGTGCGCCGCCCAGGACCCAGAGTGCGTTGCTGGAGGCAATGAGCGACCGGCAGGTCTCGGTCGACGGCGTGACCCACGATTTGCCGCAACCCTTCATCGTCATCGCGACGCAGAACCCGTTCGAGTTCGAGGGCACATACGCACTGCCAGAAAACCAACTGGATCGTTTCCTACTGAGGGTCTCGATGGGTTACCCGGACCGCGATGCGGAACGTCAGATCCTCTCGTCGCACCGCGACGGCGAGCCGGTAGATGGATTGAAGCCGGTGTTGGGCTGCGACGAGATCATCTCGCTGCAGCAAGAAGTACGCCGGGTCACCGTCGAAGACTCCATTTACGACTATTTGCTGGATATTGTGGAAGCCACGAGGCATTGCGAAGACCTTCACGTGGGCGTCAGCACACGCGGCGCGATTAGCCTGTACCGGGCTGCACAAGCATCTGCCCTGATCGACGAACGCACGTTTGTCGTGCCCGACGACGTCAAGCAACTGACCATACCGATTCTGTCCCACCGTGTAGTCACCAAAGGTTTCATACAAGGCGATAATCGCCAAGCCGCCGAATCGATCATCGAGCGATTGGTCGACGACGTTGCGGTTCCCACGTAGCAAATCCGCCGGCGTAAGCTTGCCCGTTTGCGCCCGCTGGCCCGCTCGCGAACGAATCGGAGATTTCGTAGACTGTCACCATGGATTTTCTGCAGCTTTCCGGCAAATCGGTTCTGGTTTTCGGCGTGGCGAATCGTAAGAGTGTGGCGTACCACATCGGCCGCACCTTGGCCGTGTTAGGCGCCAACGTCGTTCATGTCGTGCAGAATGAAGAACGGCGAGCCGGCGTGGCGAAACTGCTGGGCGACGCGGATGTCTATGTTTGCGATGTGGAACGTGAAGATGAGATCGACCGTTTGCGGAGCGAACTGGCGGTGCGCGGCGAGCTGTTCCATGGAATGGTTCACTCGATCGCCTTTGCCGACTACACGGACGGCATAAAGCCGTTTCACGAGACCGGCAAACGCCAATTCCTGCAAGCGGTCGACATCTCGTGCTACTCGTTGATCGCTTTGTCCAACGCGATGAAGGACCTGCTGGATCCCGATGCTTCGGTGGTCACGATCTCCATCTCGACGACGCGCATGGCCAGCGAAAACTACGGATACATGGCGCCGATCAAGGCGGCATTGGATTCTTCGCTGGCGTTTCTCGCGAAATCGTTCAGCAACTTCTCGCAGGTCCGGTTCAACGCCGTGGCGCCGGGGCTGTTGAAGACATCGGCTTCGGCAGGCATACCCGGCTATGTCGATTCGTACCTCTATGCCGAAGAGGTGATCCCTCGCAAACAAGCCGTGCAGACGCAGGAAGTGGCCGACGTGGCTGCTTTTCTGCTCAGCCCGCGCTCGTCGGGCATCAATGCCCAGTCGATCGTGATCGACGCCGGTATGTCGATCAACTATTTTGACAAGCAAATCGTGCAGAAAGCGATGAGAGAACGATGAAACTTTCAAGTAGGGTGGACCGGTCGCAAGCGATTTGTCTGATCGCCATCGTCGTGATTGTGTGTTCATGCCATCCGTGCCTGGCTGAGGCACCGGATGTTCCCGCTCTAACGGCCGCTATCAACGCCGTCGGCCCGGAGGGCACCGGCCACGCCGAAGCCATTGCTGCCTGTCGGCGACTTGTGCAAGCCGATGCGGCACAGATCCCGGAGATCCTGACGGGCATGGACAAATCAGGAAAACTGTCTGCGAATTGGCTTCGCGGCACGGTGGAAGCGATTGTCCAACGCGAGTTGACAAACGGCAACAAGTTACCCCAAACCGAATTGGAGCGTTTCCTGGCGGATGTCACGCATGCTCCCCGTCCCCGCCGACTGGCTTATGAGTTGATTCGACGTGTCGATCCGTCCGCCGAGCGACGTCTGATCCCAGGGTTCTTGAACGATCCCAGCCTGGAATTGCGTCGGGACGCGGTAGCGTATGCGCTGGCCGAGGGTAATGCTGTGCTGGAAAAGGGCGACAAGAAGAACGCTATCGCCGCCTATCGACGCGCCCTCACGGCGGCACGCGACATGGACCAGATAGACGAGGTCGCCAAGCAGTTGCGCGATCTGGGCGAGACGGTAGACTTGCCGGCGCACTTTGGTTTCATCCGACGGTGGAAACTCATCGCGCCGTTCGACAACACGAACATGGGCGGTTTCGACGTCGCCTATGCACCGGAACCATCGCCCGACGTGACGGCGGAATACGATGGCAAAGAAGGAGTTGTTCGTTGGATCGACGCCACGACCGATGACCAATACGGCAACGTCGACTTGAATAAGATCCTGGGAAAACTCAAAGGCGCGATCGCGTATGCGTGCGTGGATTTCGTTGCAGAAAAGGAACTTGACGTAGAATTCCGATTGGGTTGCACCAACGCCAACAAGCTCTGGGTAAACGGCAATTTGCTATTTGCCAACGAGGTCTATCACACGGGCTTTTTCATCGACCAGTACGTCGGCAACGGCCGGTTGAAGAAGGGCAAGAATATCATCCTGCTGAAGATCGCTCAAAACGAACAAGAGGAAAACTGGGCCCAGAACTGGCAACTACAGTTTCGCGTTTGCGATCAGTACGGTACGGCGATCTTGTCGAAGGATCGCGACAAGTAACTGGCGTCGCCTCGCACGAGAACGTACGTGCTCCAACGAGTGGAAAGACAACATGACGAATCGAGCTATAACTCGGCTGGCTCTTATCGGGCTGATCTGTTCGCTGTGCGGTGCCGACTGGGCGCAGTTTCGTGGCCCGGACGCCAGCAGCGTCGCGGCGGACGCCAGGTTGCCCATCACCTGGGGTGAAGGCAAGAACGTTGCGTGGCGAATCGAACTGTCAGGGCGCGGACCGTCAGGCCCGATTGTTGTGGGCGATCGGGTGTTCATCACGGCGACCAGCGGCTTTCGTAATACGCGTCTGCACGTGTTTTGCTATGACGCCTCAGCCGGCGACAAACTGTGGGAACGCGAATTCTGGGCGACGGGGCGCACCTCGACGCATCCCAGCATTTCGGTCGCCGCACCGACACCGGCCAGCGACGGCAATTACGTGTACGCGTTCTATTCGTCGAATGATCTGTTCTGTTTGGACATGGACGGCAACCTGGTCTGGTATCGAGGGTTGGCGTACGACTATCCGAAAACGGGCAACGACGTGGGCATGGCGTGCTCGCCGCTGGTCGTCGATGGCGTTGTCGTGGTCCAGGCCGAAAGTCAAAGCGAGGCATTCGCGGTTGGCGTTGATGCAGCCACGGGCGAGAACTGCTGGCGAGTCGAGCGAACCAGGGTGGCCGGTTGGTCTTCGCCGATCGCGATGCCAGGGGTCGGCAACAGAAAGACGGCGGTATTGCTGCAGTCACGCGACTGCTTGACCGCGCACGACCCACGCAGCGGCGACGAGTTGTGGCGATGGGACGCGGAATGCTCGTCGACGCCATCCTCCGTTTTCGCCAACGGCGTTCTGTATGCGCCGATGGGCGGGTTAACGGCATTGAAGCTGTCCAACGAATCCGATTCGCCCGAAGTCCTCTGGGACGCTGTTCGCATGCGTCCGGGGTCGTCCAGTCTGATTGTCTACGAGGGCCATGTCTACGCACTGAGCGGAGCCATCCTGAAGTGCGCCGATGCCGCGACAGGCGAACTCCGATGGCAACTCCGGCTGAAGGGCAGACATTGGGCCACTCCCGTGGTGGCCGGCGGCTACATGTACTGCATCAACTACGACGGTGAAGCCCGCGTAGTCAAGCTTGGCGGCGCGAAGGGCGAGGTCGTGGGCGAAAGCACATTCGGTGAACCGATACACGCGTCCCCCGCCGTCGCCGGCAACGCCATGTATGTGCGCTGTGACAAGTACTTGTGGAAGATTGCGAAGCCATGGCAGACTGCGCCACTTCGGTGATCGATTGAAGCCTGAAGCGCAAGCGAAGAAACGAGTTGCCCCGTTGGCTCTTCGCTTGCGCTTCAGGCTTCCTTTGCTACGCTCTACCCGCCAAATTGGCGTTGTCCAACCAGGCGGCTCGAAATCCCAGGTGCCCCCAAATCGTTCTCGTCAATGCCTCTCCGGGGCCACCTGCCGTTACCTGGACTCATCCTCCGCGTGGCGGTGATCCGTTCGCCACACTCGGTAGTGCCGGTTCGCCAAGCACCGTGAAACGGATTCCAACGCGCGCAGATGATCGGTGGGTTGGTTCGGGGGTGAGATAATCAGGAAGACCAGATGGACCGGCCGGTCGTCTATACTGCTGAATTCGATTCCCTCGCGAGAGAAAGCCATCGTGGCGACGACTCGATCCACGGCCCCATGTTTCGTGTGTGGTATGGCGACGCCGCGCCCAATACCGGTCGATCCGAGTTGCTCGCGTCGGATAATCGCGTCGGCAATGCTTTCCTGTTCGGAGTCGGGAATGGCTCCGGCTTCGGCCAAGCTGCCTACCATGGTCCGAATCGTCATATCTCTGCTGGGGGCGCCAAGATCCAACAGTATCGATTCAGGAACCATGAATGTGAACTGGTCAGCCAGTGGCGCCAAGTCATATTCGCGGCCGGATGCGTCGCGGCAAGGCGGCACCCCCTCGAAGCGGGGCAGTTGTCCATCTCCAGCGTCGGGGCGACGTTGGCTGTGCGTTTCCATTCGGCTGGGGGTCGTTCGAAGAGTCGTCATAGGGTGCATGCCTCGTTCCATAGGATTCGGACGTTTGAGTGGGGAGATATGTGAGACTCATTACAATACTCTCCACTGTTCTCTGCAGATAAGACGGTCTCTACCCACAAGAAAACGTAGCGTTGACTGAGAAAATCGGAAGAACTTCTGAGAAGAAAAGGGCGGGAATCCTCTTCGCGTTGAGTTTACCTGTAGGACCTTCGAGAGTTGCGTCGGATGGAGTGACTCATGTGTTGTCCGAGACAAGATCCCGAGGAGCAGATCAAGGGTTTGTTGCTGGGTGATGAAAGCGACGTTGCCTCCGGAATCGCGCTGATACACCAGAGTTACGGTCAGGTGATCGGCTGTTGGATAGAACGGTGTTTCTGCAGCCTATCACCTGAAGACGTGGCCGATGCGTGGCAAGACACGCTGTTTTGCCTCGTGCAAATGGTCGCAGATCAGCAGTTCCAGCAGGAGGGTTCGCTGTTCGCTTTACTGTCCGGCATCATGAGATGGCGCAGCATTGACCTACTGAACGCGAACACGAAGTACCAGCAATCGCTCGATAGGTATCGGGAGAAAGTGGCATGCTGCGGCGACGTCGCGGACGTGGACCCGTTGTTCCTGGACGAGGTGTTCCACCTGATATCTGAAGGGATCGACAACTTGCCGGCCAGGCAGAAGACCGTATGGGAAGCCTATCGTGCCTGCGGCTTTTCCGTCCGAAACCTCTCGGAATTGGTGGAAGCCGTGGAAAAGGCGACAGGGGTCAGCCAGACCCACAACTCTGTACGGCGAGCCCGGCAAGAGGGACGCGACAAGATTCGCAAGCATCTTCGACGAAAGGGTTATGGACAGTGAATGCAAACGACAGTTTGAAGCCCAGGACGGGAAACGAGGAGACCGGTGAATCGCTGGACCCGCTGGTCACCGATATCCTGCGAGACGGCCCTCTGGGTCCAAATGCTGGGCCGCCCGCCCCGGAGCTTGGCGAACATCGCCTTTCGAAAGCTTGTCAGGAAGCGATCGATGCCGTTGGCCCGAATCTGGGGCGGAGGCTGCTGGCGAAGGTGCGCGCTGGAGAGCGTCTGCCTCTCCCCACCAACCTCCCAACAGAGCCTGGCAGCAGCCTTGTTCAGACGAATGGAGCTTCTTCCATATCGGGTGTCGAGTGGGATGTTCCCGATTCCAAACACGGCGAGAGTGTGATACCCACGGCCCGTAGCGAGTCCAGCACGAGGGACGACCACCCTGAGGAAGACGCGTCCGGGAAAGGTGTGAGCAAAAAGCTGACTCTGCAAAAGGCAGTCGCTCGGTACAAAGCGATCATTCGCACTCGCCGGATTGGACGAACGCGGGGCTATGCGTTGAGGAGACTTCTGGGCAAAGGCGGCCAGGGGAGAGTATTCCTTACCGAACGACGCGGTGCGGACGGCTTTGATTTCGTCGCTGCCATCAAGCTGTTCTCGCCCGAATCTTACTCCAGTGTCGCCAAATACGAAGCCGCAATGCGGCGAATCGCTCGTGTCGCGTCGCTCGTCGCGCAGGCCCATCATCCGAACCTGGTGGATGTGCAGTTCTTTGACCGGCGGTACGGCGTCCGCATGATGCTCATGGAACTGGTCGACGGATTCGATTTACGGCGACTGCTGAAGCCCGAGATGCACGACAAACTGCGGAAGAGTGCACCGGATTACCTTTGGGATGAAATCAACAAGGACCTGGTCACATTCGGCCGCCCGCAACTGCGAATGCGGCCGGGCTTCGCCGTTGCCATTGTGCGCGACTGTTTGGCCGGTTTGAATCTGTTGCACCGCAGACGCATCGTCCACGGCGACATCAAACCTTCGAACATCATGCTGGACAGGATCAGCGGTCACGCAAAGCTGGTCGATCTCGGATCTGCGTTCGATCTGGACGACACGCAGCGACAGCGGTTTTTCACTCCGGCATACGCAGCGCCGGAAGTGCTGGAACGACGGCAATGGACGCCGCAAAGCGACTTGGCCAGTCTGGGATACGTGCTGATCGAATTGCTGGCCGGCCGGCGATTGTTCACCGGCACGAAAACCAGTATGCCTTCCGAGCAGAAGGAGCCGCTGGACAAGGACGAGTTATTGCGGAGGAGAATGGAATTGCCTCACCACCTAGCCGAGCTTGTCCCCATGGACGTGGCCGAAAGTGTAAGCCTGATGGGCCTGTGCCGCAAACTCATCGATCCTGACCCCGACAGACGCTTCCTCAGCGCCGAGCACGCCGACTTGGATCCAGAATGCGGAGCCTACGTGTTTCAAACGGAGTTGATCAGAGGATATCTCGCAAAGGAATTCGGACGAGGAATCCGCGACTGGATCGAAGCTTTGAAGTGAGGCGAGGTCCGGTTTCGTTCGGCGCGGCTTCAGGTACTCCCGGTGGGAGACGCCGTTAAGGGCTCTGGTAGCCGGATTCGCAGGAATTCGGACATTTTCGGCCAGATCCCTGAAGTCTTGCGACTTCAGCTACAGCCGAGTGCCTCCGTTTTCCCACACACGAGCCCCAGATGGCGTTGCCCGGCGGGCGTGCATCAGCGAGTGATGCACGTCCGCTTTTCTGTTCACCGAGAGGCGCTTCCCATGCCGTATTATTGGGGGTAGAATCCGTCTGTCTTGTGGGAATGCACTGGACGGTTGGGAGGCAGACGATGGAATCCAACGGGTCAGTCACGCACTGGATCGAGCAACTCAAGGATGATGACGAGGATGCTGCCCAGCAGCTCTGGGAGCGGTACTACGGCCAGCTTGTTCGACTCTGCCACAAGAAGCTTGGCGACCAACCTCGACGAATCGCGGACGAAGAAGATGTGGCGTTAAGTGCGTTCAGCAGTTTCGTCCAGGGTGTGCGTAAGGGCCGTTTTCCGCAACTTAACGACCGCAACAGCCTGTGGCGGGTACTGGTCGTAATTGCGACACGCAAGGCCGTGGATCAATGGCATCATGACCATCGAAAGAAGCGAGGCGAGGGCAAAGTGCAGGACGAGGCGGTGCTGAAGGACATCGGCCAAATCGTGGGCCGTGAGCCGACGCCGGAGTTTGCCGCAACCGTCGCCGAAGAGTGCCAATTGCTGTTGGGCCTCCTGACGCAACCGACGCTGCGGGACATTGCCGTGTGGAAGCTGCAGGCGTATACGAACGAGGAGATCGCCGACCGCCTCGGCTGTGTGCCTCGGACGATTGAGCGCAAACTGCGCCTCATCCGGAAGTTGTGGGGCGAGCACAGATTTGGCTGACCCGCCTGTGTCACATTGCTCGAAACACCGTGTCGGGCAACGGCACGTTTCGTGGATATACAGTAGCAGGGACACATAGGGTACGTTTCGCTGCGGGGATCGTCTCTTCCCAGGCAGCTTGATTCGAGCACACTGAGCACGAACGTCGCAGGTGGCTGGATGGCGCGGGATGTTGATGCTGGGTGGGAAGAGTCGATCCCCCTCTCCATCGAGCAGCGGGTCGACGATGTCTGCGATCGTTTCGAGGCCGCTTGGCGAGACGGCCAGCGCCCGCCAGTTGAGGATTTCCTTGGTTCGCGCGACGGCATGGAGCGATCGGCCGTACTGTTCGAGTTGGTAACACTTGAGATCGCTTATCGCGGACGGCGCGGTGAGCACCTAGGGCTCGAAGAATACTTGGCTAGGTTTCCCGACGACGCCAAATTGATCGAATCAGCCTTGGAATCGCTGCTGCCGGATGAGCCCTCCCGTGGTCAGGACGCCGAGGAGCCTCACAGCTCCATCCCCGTGACCTGCCCTGCGGGACACGCATTTCGAGTGGACGCGAAGCATGCGGGCCAGACTGGCAAGTGTGCCTTCTGCGACGAAAGAGTGGAGGTCGCCGCCCCGCCACCCGCGGCGGCAGTAGACACGTCAGCCGCCAGCCAAGGCGAGACGATTGTATGGGAACCCGACGACGAGACCGGCCTGCCCGCGACGAAACAGAGCGAGCGGCGGGCCGGAAGCCAACAGATCGGCCGCTTTCGGATAATCGACGAATTGGGCAAGGGCGCTTTTGGCACCGTATACCGGGCGTACGATCCGCGGTTGGAGCGGGAGGTCGCCCTGAAGGTCCCTCGCAAGGGAGTATTCGAGACCGAAGAGGAGTTGGAGAGGTTCCTTCGAGAAGCTCGAGCCGCCGCTACGCTCCACCATCCAAACATCTGCCCCGTCTACGAGACGGGGAAAGACGGCGAGCGGCACTACATCGCGATGGGCTACATTGCCGGTACGACTCTGGACGCGATCATTCGCGGAGAACGGTCCGTCGGCGACCGTGAGGCGGTGATAATGGTCCGCAAGCTGGCCTTGGCTTTGGACGAGGCCCATCGGGCAGGAATCATCCACCGAGATCTGAAACCCTCCAACATCATGATCGACCAGCGGGGCGAACCGGTGATCATGGACTTTGGGCTAGCCCGCCGCATTAAAGCAGACGAGGCGCAGCTTACGCATGAAGGCCAGATTCTCGGGACGCCGGCCTACATGCCCCCAGAGCAGGCTCGCGGTGAGATCGAGAAGATCGGTCCCGCATCCGACGTCTTCAGCTTGGGGACGATTCTGTACGAGTTGCTTTGTGGACGGCGGCCCTTCCAAGGCTCCGTGGCAGAATTGATATCCCAGGTTCTACGCGACGATCCGGAGCCACCATCGACGCATCGACCTGACCTCGACGCACGCCTGGATGCGATTTGCGTGCGAACGATGGCCAAAGCCGTCGAAAAGCGATGCGTTTCAATGCGCGAATTGGCCGATGCGTTGGACGAGTACTTGCAGAGTCCCGACGCCGAGGCGGCGGGGGCCGAGACCGCTCTCGATCCCCCATCTACGGATTCCGCTAGACTCGGCGCGGTCGAGCGACCTCTTGCGTCTGCCTCGCCAGTTCGACGCCGAAGGAACTGGCGGTGGATCGCCACAGCCGTGACACTGATTGGGCTAGTGCTAGGGGTGACTATCTACCTTGCGCTCCCGCGGGGCAAATTGGTGATCCAAGTCCTGGACGACGACGTGAAGGTAATCGTTTTCCGCGGCGGTGAAGAGGTGACAATCATCGATACGAAGACCGACACGCAAATCAAACTCTATGCGGGCCAGTACGAGTTGGAGTTGTCCGACGGCGAACCGGTGCTACGCTTGGTTCCGGACAGGTTTACGCTCAGACGCGGCGAACGTAAAGTCGTGAAAGTGGAACGAATCCTTCCGGATGCGCAGTTCACCGACGTATCGCAACTCGCACACGTTGATGACCAGGGGGGCAAGGTCGGCACCTCTTGGGCAGATTACGACGGAGACGGTGACTTGGATCTCTTTGTCGCCGGTCAGTTCGGCGCCGCTTACACCCTTTACCGCAACGAAGGCAACGGGACGTTTTCGAACGTCACTGCGGAGGTCGGCATGGCGGACGCCACTTGGCAGAGCCAGGGTGGTGTATGGGCGGACTACGACAACGACGGCCGTCTTGATCTCTATGTGGTGAATGTGGATGCGCCTAATGAACTCTACCACAATGACGGAGACCGCGGTTTTACGGAGGTGGGCGCAGTTGCTGGTGTAAACGATAGTGCCCGGGGGGCGGCGGCTGCCTGGGGTGACTACGACCGCGATGGCTGGGTCGACCTCTATGTCTCCAATTTGTCGGGCGGGACGAACCGCCTCTATCACAACCTCGGAAATGGACGATTCGAAGACGTCACGGGGGACATGGGGCTCGTGTTGGAAGCGGACACGCGCGGATGTGCATGGGGTGATTTCGACGATGACGGCGACCCGGATTTGGTCGTCGCTGGAGTCAAGATGAATTGTCTGTATCAGAATAACAGTCCCCATCCGTTTACCAACGTGGCACCGGAAAAAGGCTTGGGCTTCCCTGATTCGGTTACGGAAGCCGTAGCATGGGGCGACTATGACAACGACGGGGACCTGGACCTGTACTTCGTTCGCCTCTGGCGCTATTACCAGAAGCTGTACCGAAACCTCGGTAATGGATCCTTCGAGGACGCATCGAGGGCTGCGGGCATTGCAGACAAGGACAACGGCTTTACCGCAACCTGGGTGGATTTCGATAATGATGGCGACCTGGACATCCACGTGGACAATGCTGAGGCCGACGATGATTTGCTGTATACGAATAACGGGAATGGTACGTTCAGCGAGCGACGCGCCTCAGAAGGCATTGCCGCCACCGTAGAGGGCTTCGGTGCCGCCTGGGGAGATTTTGACAATGACGGAGATATGGATTTCTTTTCCGGCGAAACCGGAGCCGGGCGGCTATATCGGAACAACTGCACGGGTCGTCATTGGCTGATCGTCAAACCGATCGGCACGATAAGCAACCGAGCGGGGATCGGCGCAAGGGTAAAAGTCACGACCGGAACGTCGAGCCAGATCCGCGAGATCCGCGGTGGATCGGGACGCTGCTGCCAATCGGGCCTTTGGGCCCATTTTGGTCTGGGAGAAGTGGACACAGCAGACGTCGTCGAAGTCCACTGGCCCAGCGGCGCCGTCAGCCGCATCAACAATGTACAGGCGGATCAGACGTTGGAGATCCGCGAGGAACGGTAACAACGGTCGTTCACGTCTTCTGCCACACACATTCGGGCGCTAGCCTCTCTTGCGCAAGCCTCGCCGGAGATTCGAGTAACGGCATCTGAAACGCAAGTGACCGAAGCTCGTCGCATTGTCGCTCGCCGAACACCGCAAGCACAGCCGCCAATCGCCGCGAATTCAACGCTCGCCGTTTTTTTCGGCCCAATCTGTCGGGTTGCCGCACGCGTTGTGGATATGCAGGGTGGAAGGCAGGCAATCGCTTTCCGGAATTCGAGTTCAGGCACAAATGCGAAGCGATCCGGAGGAGAAGCTATGACACTACGCCAAGACAAGCGTGGAGCAGACGTAGATGCCGAGTCGGACCCCGCGGTGACGGCTGCATCGGTCGCATCCGGCTCCGTCCGTGATGAAGCGGGCGCAGGAGATGATTCGCCAAGGGCGGGGAATTGGCGCGAGCGGTTGTGGAATATGTGGATCAAGTTCTACAACAAGAACAAAGTCGTCGCGGTCTATTCTCTGGTTTTCGTCGCGACGCTTTTTCTTCTCGTATTCCTGGATCTTCTCACCTATGTGGTGTCCTTTCCCGAGAGCTTAATTGACGCGATGGCGACGGTCATCCTTTTCATACTCCTGCCAGGTATCATTGGGGGCTCCATATGCCTTTTCCTCAAGCTGCGCGCCACATACGGTGGCGCCGTTGTGTGGAAAGTCGTCCTGGCCGGGATCGGCGGGTTCGTCTTATGCGGCATTCCAATGATGATGATGCGCAGCCTGATGGTCAGCGAGCGTGATCTTCTACGTCCTGGCATCGTGTTTCCACATGACGTGCCCCTGGGAGGACTCATTCATCTCAGCGCGGCAGCGTATTGGGCCATACGGGCAGGTCGGTTTTGGAGCGACGACCTCGATGAGGTATGGGGAGATTTGGAGGAGAAGTTTACGAGCATTCCGGCGCGCCTGTTCCTGCAGTTTTGGTGGATAATCCCAATCGGTCTGTTCATGCTGGTGAATCTGGGATACATCAGCAGTGGAGTCGTCGTCGGTACCGCCGCCTGGTTTGTGTTCTTTTGGCCAGAATTGCTTCTGGGCGCCTTCATGTTCTTTGGATCAACAAACCGAGAGACTTTTCGCGTGGTCGGCTCGAATGTGCTGGTCGACGTCCTGCACCTGCCGCAACCCGAATTCCTCGAGAGCGCGGCAGGCATGATGGCCATAGCGTTTGCTCGACTGCTGGCATTCATGGCCGTCGGCGCAGCCCTTGGCTGCTTGTATGGTCTGTTCGTGTGACACTGCACCAATCGTGCTACACGAGGCGAGCACGGCTGGCGACGCTCCCCTGACGGGTCCGCGTGTTCCGCCGGGCGGCCATCTCGTTCTTTCGAGTTCGATGACTTCTCCAACACAAGAGAGCTAGGTGATACCATGGTGAGCGATGTTGTTGCCGAGTGGGAGGAATCCATCCCACTTCCGATCGAGCAGCGTGTCGACGGCGTCTGTGATCGTTTCGAGGCCGCTTGGCGAGAGGGCGAGGCGCCGCGAGTCAAGGACTATCTCAGCTCGTGCGAAGGCTTGGAGCGTTCGGCAGTGCTGGTCGAGTTGGTGGCGCTTGAGATCGCCTATCGCAAACGACGCGGTGAACACCCAGGCCCAGAAGAATACCTGGCCAAGTTTCCCGGTGACGCGAAGCTGCTCGAGTCCGTTTTGACGCCGTTCGTGTCGGGAGAGTCCGGCAGTGGTGGAAAGCCCCCACGAACCCGCAGTTCCATCCCAGTGACCTGTCCCGCAGGACACTCTTTTCGGGTCGAGGCGAAGTATGCAGGCCGGAAGGGCAAGTGTCCTCAGTGCGATCACATGGTGCAGGTCCCCGCCAACCCGCCCGATACGGCCGCAGTGGACACGTCCGCCGCTAGCTTGGACGGGACGATCGCTTGGCAACCCGATGACGAGACAGGGCACCAGATGGGCCACTTCCAAGTGATCGAAGTCCTGGGCAAGGGGGCTTTCGGAACGGTGCATCGAGCCTATGACTCACGCCTGGACCGGGAAGTTGCCCTAAAGGTTCCTCGCAAAGGGGTGTTCGAGACCGAGGAGGAGTTGAAGCGATTCCTTCGCGAAGCGCGGGCTGCCGCGACCCTGCGACATCCAAACATC
This sequence comes from uncultured Pirellulaceae bacterium, assembly GCA_964623055.1. Taxonomy (GTDB): domain Bacteria; phylum Planctomycetota; class Planctomycetia; order Pirellulales; family Pirellulaceae; genus JADHUC01. Next base: position 10,246 of record CAZURK010000202.1, on the reverse strand, counting down.
TGCCCAGTACACGAGATCGGCGAGGAGGACGGCAACCACTACATCGTGATGGCCTATATTGCCGGCAGGACGCTCGAATCACTCGCGAAAGATGAGAAAGGGATAGAACAGCGCGACGCACTGGCACTCATACGCAAGCTGGCTTTGGCGCTGGAGGAGGCTCATCGAGAAGGAATTGTCCATCGGGACCTGAAACCCTCCAATATCATGATCGACCGACAGGGCGAGCCAGTGATCATGGACTTCGGCTTGGCGCATCGCGGCGAAAGGGACGATGCGCAGCTTACCCACCGGGGCCAGATCCTGGGTACCCCCGCTTACATGTCCCCCGAGCAGGCTCGTGGACAAATCGAGGCCGTGGGGCCGGCATCGGACGTGTACAGCTTGGGAGTCATCTTGTACGAACTGATCTGCGGACGACGCCCTTTCCAAGGATCCGCGGCCGAAGTGATGACGCAAGTCCGTTCTGAGGACCCGGAGCCACCGTCGACGCATCGACGCGACCTCGACCCGCGCCTGGAAGCGATCTGCACGAGAGCGATCTCCAAGGCTCCGAAAGACCGCTACGCGTCGATGCAGGAGTTCGCCGACACGTTGACTGAATACCTGAAGCTAGAGACTCCGCCCCGCCGTCGAAGCAGTCCGTGGTATATTGCTGTATGTGGAGCGCTGGCTGGCCTTATCCTGTTGGGCGTTATTTTGACGGTGTCGATTCCGGGGCGGGGCAGCTTGGTGATCGAAACGCTGGACGACGCGGTAGAGGTCATTGTCAGCCGGGGCGGCGAAACCGTGAGGATTATCGATACGGCAACCGACCGGGAAGTTTCGCTTCGCGCGGGCGAGTACCACCTGAAACTGGCCGATGGACAACCGGGCTTGCGGCTGAGTACCGACAGATTTGTGCTGAAACGCGGTGGTCGAGTAATTGCGAAAATTGAACGTCGGGAAAAGCCCATCCCGCCGCACAGGCAACTATCGATTCTCGATTCCGATAGACGGGCGGCAGAATGGGTGTTGGGGATTGAGGGAACTCTGCAGATATCGGCCGACGGACAACAGCGGCCGGTGACCGACATAGCCGACCTGCCAGGAAGCGAATTTGGAATCGTCGGGATCCAACTGACGGGCAACCCGTTGGCGACGGACGAGGGCTTGGAGAGCTGCCAAGGGCTGGAATCGCTCAAGACTCTCGACTTGGTCAAGACCAAAGTAACCGACGAGGGTCTTGCTCACTTCAAGAGGTCGACGCGGCTTGAAAGCCTCCACCTGACGGACACCCGCGTTACCGAGCAAGGGCTCTCTATCCTCAAGGAGATGCGGTTCCTTCGCGGTCTGAATCTCGCCGGTACGCAAGTGACCGATCGAGGACTTGAAAACCTCGCGGGAATGACGAGGCTCTATATGCTCGACGTGAACCGAACAAACGTCACGGACGCCGGTCTCCGAGAGTTGAAAGCGTTGACCAATCTTGGCTTGCTTCATTTGAGCAACACCCGGATCACCGACGCCGGGCTGGAGATCGTCAAGGGATTGCCTCGTCTGGAGGTGCTGGAAGCGTGCAATACGCAAGTGAACGACCGCGGTCTGAAACATCTGATCGGACAGAGAATGCTGCGCACACTTCGCCTCGACTCGACGAAAGTCACCGATGCGGGAGTCGTACAACTCAAAGGCGTGACGACTCTTCGTGAGCTTTCCCTCAAGAATACGGGCGTTACGGCTGCCGGCGTTGCGGGCCTGGAAGCCTCGCTTCCCACATGCGAGATCATCTGGCGGCAGCCAGGCAAGAACCAGAAAAAGCCCAAACCGTGATCAAGCTGTCGGGTTCGGGCACGTGTTGTGGATATACAGGACGGAAGGCAACCACTGCTGCCTACGACTTCTCAGAATCAAGGAGCCTGTTATGTCTCGACGCCATATTCGGTTTGGATTTACGCTTATTGAACTCTTGGTGGTCATCGGAATCATCGGCATCCTGATTGCTCTCCTGCTGCCAGCGGTGCAGATGGCTCGCGAGGCGGCGCGCAGCGCGTCCTGCCGAAACAAACTGAAGCAACTTGGCGTCGCTCTCCAGAACTACCACGACGTACACAGGACGTTTCCACCCGGAGCCATCTGGGGGCCACGGCGTCACAGTTGGGTTCCCTTCATCTTGCCTCAGATTGAGCAGGAGGGGCTGTATGACCAGTATCGCTGGAATGTCCATTGGTCGCATCCGTCCAATCAGCCGGTGGTCCGATCACACTTGCAGGTCTTGCACTGCCCTTCAACACCAGGGGGCAAAAGACGGATAGTCACGGTCGCCAATGGAATCACCGCGGCGACCACCGACTATGCGCCGCCGCTGTGGGTCTGCAGCCGGCTGGTGCAAGTCGGACAAATCCCGCCGATGTCGGATCGCCGGGGTGTCATGACGGACTTTCGAGGCGCCCGCATGTCCGATATCCTCGACGGCACATCCAACACCTTGACGATCACCGAAGATGCCGGCCGCCCGGAGTTCTGGATCAGCCGGGGCCGTGGTCCCGCCAACAACACACCGGGCGGCGGCGGGCCCGGCTGTCCTGCTAACTTTGCCGTCCACAACGGACGTGTCCTTGGCGCTGCGTGGGCAGACCCGAACAACGGCATTCCCCTTCATGGTTTCCGCGGTGACGGTCTACGATCCCCAGGGCCGTGTGCCATCAACTGCACGAACAATAACGAGGCGTTCAGTTTTCATCCTGCCGGAATCAATACGGCCTTCGCCGATGGCGGTGTTCGGTTCATGTCCGAAGACGCCGACATTCGGGTGTACGCGGCTTTGATCACTCGCGCTGGCGGAGAAGTGGTCAGCACGAATGAGTTCTGAAGACGCGCGACACGGCCAGCGTGGCAGCACGAAATCGCCTACTAGCGAAGCGAGCGAGCCGGCACCACTCAGATCAGGAAATCCGCGACCACCGGCAGGTGGTCGGACGCTCGCTTGGCGGTTTCCGTGCGTGAGGCGTAAGAGTGATGTAGCTTGATGTCGCCTCGGTAGTAGATCCAGTCTAGCGTCCGCATGGGCATGATTGCTGGAAACGTCCGGACGTGTTTGGCTACCGGCTTGAAGCCGGCGGGCTCCAATAGCCGTTTTCCCAATTTGCCCCGGACGTCGTTGAAGTCTCCGGCGGCGATGGTCGCAGTGTCCTTATGGGCGTGCGTCAAGATTTTGCTGTTGAGAAACCGGCGAACTTGAATCATCCTTTCAAAGCGAGCCAGCCCCAGATGGAAATTGAACAGCAGCAAGGTATGGGAATGGCCGCCGAATCGCACGCGGCAATGAGCTGCCAGTGCTCGACGGCGTTTCTTCAGAGGAACACTCAAATCCAGATGGCGGACGTCGTGCAACGGGAACCGGCTGAGGATTGCGTTGCCATAGTGACCTTCACGCAACGCCACGTTTCGTTGGAATTCCCGGTGTGGCAGGCCCAACGCGTCGCTCAACAGATCCACCTGGCGATGATGGCGTGACCGCGGCGCGCCGTCATCTACTTCCTGAAGGAAAGCGATATCCGGATCGCAGTGCGTGATGGCTTCCACAATCCGCCCAAGGCGGTACCGGCGGTCCACGCCGCCAATGCCCTTGTGGATGTTGTATGTCAGCAGTCGAAGTCTCATGGCCGCCCGCAATCCTGCCGTGGGGTATGAAACGCACTCACAGTCTATGGCAGGGCAGGCCACGTGGAAAGGTTGGGCACGTTTATGCCGGCCGACTTCCTGACTCTGCGCCCAATCTGAAGTTCTCACCGGAATCGCCACGCATTGGGGACTTCTCGATCGTAGATCACCTCGCAATGGTATGCGCCGCATTGGGTCAGGTCGTGTTCCGTGACAGCGGGCCAGCGGTCTGTCGCGTGGCGATGATTCTGTGTGGTTACGCGGAAGGTGAGTATCTGCCGGTTGTCGTGGACCGGCGAAAGTTTGGCGAAACCGATCATCGGTAATTCCATTCCAAGCGTCTTTCGTCCGTCGAGGATCGTGCGAGAGTTGGACACGGAGAAGTCGTTCGGGTCGACATCCCAGCAGAACAGCGGGTCACGTTTCTGGCGATGCGGCGACGCCTCGAAGTCGCCGCTGAAGATGCGTAAGACGCCGTCCGCCATCAGCCATGCTGTACGCGGGCAGTAGCTGGACGGCGTCGGCGCGTAAGTCGGTTCGCCCCAGCCGGCAAACGGGTCCTTCGTCTCGAACCAAGCGGTACACGAGCCGCGGCGTCCTTCCAGCACGTGCCCGCGATTGCGCACGCACAGGATCCATTCGTTCCCGACACGGTTGATCGATCCTTCGAAGAATTTTCCTTTGCCGGACTCGGATTTAATAATCGCTCCCGTATGGACCCACTCGTAGCGCCCCGACTGGTCGTTGAAACGATACTCGATTGCGGCGATGCCGTTGTTGTTGAAGTGGGGTGTATCGAGCCAGCGCGTGTGGGTCGTGTCCAGCGGTTCGGGCGGATGGGCCCAGTGATTCATACGCATGCGTCTATCGCTGAGGGAACAGATCGCCTCGCCCGTTTCGAAACCTCGCTGCCGCAGCATGGCAGGCTTGGTCAACAGCTCGATGTCGTCGCCAGACGGATTCAGTCGAAAATGCACCCACTCCAGACGAAGCGTACTGTCAAGCTTCTCGTCCGCATGTGGGTCGAGCAGCCTTCCATCCACAACTGCACGGGCCCGCGTGTACCACGCCGCAACAAAAACGTTTTGGTGCGGAAAAACATTACCCTCCTCATCGAGTGCACCCATCGGCACACCGAAAACCTTTGGATGACCGTGAATCTTCCAGTACATTGAACCATCGTCGAACGGGTCCCAATCGTCGCGAAACTTGGCCAACATGCTCTCCTTGATGATTGGGCCATCGGGTGCATCGCGTCGAATCTGGTAGAGAATCGAATGTTCCGCATCGATCCCAGAAAATCCCCGCGTCTGGAAAACCCACATCCAGCGGTCTCGGCTCAATTGCCAGCAGTACGGATGCGACGGCTGAAGCCAGTCCTTCTTCTGTTCACCCGGAACGGATGTGTCGCCGATGAAGACGCCTTTGTAGACGATACGCGGACCCGACTTCGGCTCGGGTGCCTGGCGGGCCGGACTCCGGTTTGACGGGTCGACGGATGACGTCTGGTCAGCCAACGCTACTGTCGTTGTCATTGCCATCAATAGGCAAGTGGCGGCAGATGGAAACCTCGCGGTCCTTCTCAAACTCATGGCCAATACCTCCTCAATGAAATGGCTCTCGCACCGTTCGGCAGTTGGCGCGCCGTGCCGTAACGATTACTGTTGTCTGCGAACGCGTCGTTGTCCATCGCCAAACCGGAGGAATCGTGTCATGTCTTTGGGGCAGCAGAGGATCGTAAGGTCAATCTTCACCGTCATCACATTCTCGTGTGTCCCTGCAGCGTTACTTGCTGCGGACCTTGCTGAGCCAGATCCAGGTATGCGGGTCGCAGCCCAGGAGATCCTTGAGACCGCCGCGGTCAAAGGCGGTTTGGTGGTTCACTTGGGATGTGGAGACGGGCGACTCACCGCTGCTTTGCACACGAACGACAGATACCTCGTGCACGGGCTGGGTCATGATGCCGGGAACGTGCAGCAGGCACGGGATTACGTCAACTCATTGGGACTCTACGGTCCGGTCTCGATCGATCTCCTGACTGGTCGGAAGCTGCCGTATGCGGACAACCTGGTCAATCTGGTTGTGGTGAGCGGCGAGTGTCCGGTGGCAAGTGAGGAGATTTCGCGTGTTCTTGCGCCGAATGGCGTGGCACTGACTCTCGACTCTCAGCTCTCGGCTGTCGACTCTTTCCGCAAGCCATGGCCTGACGACATTGACGAATGGACCCACTACCTGCACGGGCCCGACAACAACGCGGTGGCGCAAGACAGTGTGGTTGGCCCGCCGCGGCATTTCCAGTGGATCAGCCCGCCGCGCTTCTCACGCAGCCACGACCATTTGGCCTCCATCAGCGCGGTTGTCTCCTCGGGCGGTCGGCTGTTCTCCATCGTTGACATGGGCTCGATCGCCTTCGCCGGTGCCAGCCCCCGGTGGCGACTGATCGCGCAGGACGCGTTCAACGGCGTCCGCTTGTGGGAACGCGATATACCAGACTGGGAATATCACCTCCGGGATTTCCGGAGCGGGCCGGCGGATGCTGCCCGGCGACTGGTGGCCGTCGGCGATCGCGTCTACGTAACGCTCGGCTATGGGCAGCCGGTCATCGCGTTGGATGCAGCAACCGGCGAGACTGTCCAAACGTACGCGGAGACCGAAGGGACGTATGAGATCGTGTACTGTGACGACACACTCATGCTGGTTCTGGGTGAGCCCAAGCGGAATTGGCGTGCCCAGAAGGCGAAGCAAATTGTCAGCCAGCCGGGCTATGTCCCGCCATTCGAGAGATACACGCCGCCCCCCTACGAAAACGAAGTAATGGCGGTGAATGCCGGCACCGGGAAGCAACGATGGAGACGCTCGGGAACTGACGTGCGCGAGCTGATGCCCTCGACGCTTGCGGCCTCCGACGGGCGCGTGTATATCCAGAATGCCGACGCCGTGGTATGCCTCGATGCGGCAACCGGCCAGACCGAATGGACGTCGCCACGACCGGTCCATCGTCCACGGCTTGCCTGGTCTACGCCAACGCTCGTCGTCCACGACGGCATTGTGTACACCGCCGATCGCCAAGCCGCGGATACCGAAGGCAAACTCCTGTGGATACCCAGCGGCGGCTATCATGAGTACATCCGCGGCGAGGAGGTAAAGGGCGAGTTGATCGCGTTGGACGCGGCAACCGGCCAGCGATTGTGGGCCGGCCCCGCATATGAAGGATTCAATTCTCCGGTCGACATCTTGATCACCGACGGCCTGCTGTGGACCGGAAGATACGCTTGGGGGCCGGATCCGGGCATCACCGCAGCTCGCGATCCGAAGACGGGGCAAGTCCGCCGGCAGCGACCACCCGACAGTGAGTTTCTGCCCCGCATAGGCCACGCCCGGTGTTACCGGGCTAGGGCTACCGGTAGGTACCTGATCCTCGGACGGCGGGGTGTAGAGTTCGTCGATTTGAAGTCAGGCAACATGGTGGCCAATTTCTGGGTGCGAGGCACGTGCCAGTACGGCGTCATGCCGGCCAACGGTTTGCTGTATGTGCCGCCCCACGCATGCGCCTGCTCGACGTCAGACATGCTCAAATGCGGCTTCATGGCCCTGGCGCCGGAGCGTCAGAGATCAGAAGTCAGAGGTCAGGAGTCAGAAAGACTGGACAAAGGCCCGGCCTATTCAGAGGTCAGATATCAGAGGTCAGAAGTCAGAGACGAAAAAACAGCAGCCCCGCAGGCCAAGGATGATCTGCCCTCTGATCCCCAGCCTCTGATCTCTGCAACTGATTGGCCTACGTACCGCCACGATAGTGGCCGCAGTGGCTTCACGCCGGCGCAGGTTTCGCACGACCTGCGTCCGGCCTGGCAGACGCAACTCGGCGGTCGGCTCACGAGTCCGGTAGTCGCCGATGGCGTGTTGTTGGTCGGGGCAGCGGATGCGCATCGGATAGTCGCGTTGGAGGCATCGACTGGTCAGCAGATGTGGACCTTTGTTGCGGGTGCTCGCATCGACTCGCCGCCGACCATCCACCAGGGCCGCGCGTTGTTCGGCTCGTCCGACGGTTGCGTGTACTGCGTCCGGTTGAAGGATGGCGAGTTGATCTGGAGGTTCCATGCGGCCCTTGGGGATCGGCGGATCGTGGTAAACGGCCAGCTTGAATCGGCTTGGCCGGTCTCTGGAAGCGTGCTAGTGGTCGGCGATGCGGCCTATTTCGTCGCTGGGCGTACCAGCTACCTGGATGGCGGCATGCTCCTCTATAAACTCGATGTAGCCAGCGGACGAGTGCTCGTCGTTCAGGAATTGGCTGTCGAAGAGAAGAAACGCAACGGAGGTATTGCCTCGGGCGGTCACCTGTCAGACCTTCTCTCGGCCGATGGCGACTCGATCTTTCTGCGCAGCGCACGTTTTGACCACGAACTCGCCAGACAGAAGGACACCGTGCCGCACTTGTGGAGTTCGGTCGGCTTGCTGGACGACAGTTGGTGGCACCGCACGTATTGGCAGTTCGGCACGTCCATGTCCAGCGGTTGGGGCGGTTGGGCCAAGGCCGGTCAGCGCGTGCCCGCGGGCCGATTGCTTGCTACCGACGGCTCCCATGTGTACGGATACGGCCGTAACCAGTACGACACTCCCGGCGCCCACGTTGGCGTCGATGCCGATGGTGTCTGGGGCCCCATCGGGCGCGACTTTGGCCGCTGGACCTACTATCGCTTGTTCGGAAAACCACTGAGCGCGCCAGCGGACAAGGCGTCACGTCGTCAGCCGGCGAAGCCGCAGGCTGGCGAATCGGGTTGGACACATAGGATACCGATACTGGTCCAAGGCATGGTTTTGGCAGACCAAACCCTGTTCGTCGCTGGTCCGACGGACCCCGTTAGCGAGATTCCTCACGAACCATCGGCCGTCGATCCGCTTGTCGACGCGCTAGCGACCGCGCAGGGCGGAAGGCTATTGGCGGTATCTGCAGCGGATGGGAGAACCTCGGCCGATCTGGAACTGGTAAGTTCCCCAGTATTCGACGGCATGGCCGCCGCTGATGGCTGTCTGTACTTGGCGACCAAGAGCGGCCACATCGTCTGCATGGCCCCTGCCCAATAGACCGTAGTGTCGCACGAGGAAACAGCCGCCCGCGGGTGGGTCTGATCGCAGTTGACCTCGCAAAACTGAGCACTTGGACATCATCGTCGGGTGGCGCCGTCAGGAAAACACTTCCACGGTCAGGCCGAGCATCTCGCCGAGGATTCTGAGTTCCTGGGTGTAGTCGCCGTAGACCCACTGGAGGTGATTGCCGTAGATCATCCGTCGCCTTATGAACTCGGGGGATCGGCCCTCTGGAGGTTGGATGACGGCCTCGACCGAGCAGCCGATCAGATCCTTGCCCCAGCCGCTGGCTCCGACAAGCGTGCCTTTGAGCACCAGCAGTTTCGTGGCGGTCGGATCGACACGGGCCACGGTGACCGTCTTCTCCTCGTTGTTCAGGAAATCGATCACTGCCTTGGTGCCCCAGCCCTGTTCAACGAACCGCCCCAACTGAAACGGCAAATCCGGCTGGTCCAGCCCGTTCATCTTCATGCTCGGAGCGCTGTGATTGATCCGGAACGTGCCGCCGGGCCGTGGGTCTGAGTTGCCCTGGTGGCACGACTTGTTCGACACGCTCATCAGCAACCGCAAAGCCAGCAGGATTCCGAAATCCGCCTCGCACGCGGCGGGGATCCCCTCGTTGCCGAACATGGCGAGTTGCAGGCAGGGCACGACGAACCATTTCTGCGGCAGCAAGCTGGGACAGAACTCGAAACAGTCGATGGTAAACGCATTGCACCCGTGTCGGACCATGAGGTTCCTGATACAGCGATCGAAGACCATGCTGCGGAGGACGAAGTTCTCTTGGAGGAACGATTTGTCGGCCCTGCGGATCAACTCCGCCGCCGCACGCTCCGCCCGATCGGCCTCCTTGCGATCGCCCAGCAAGCGTTCCATCTCGTCGGCCATTTCGCGGTAGGGGATCTTCTTGACGACCACGCCCAGTCGCTTCTGAAGGTCTTCGAAGTCCCAAGGGTTGCCCACCGAAAATGGTGCGACGCCGTTTGTAGGGTAGAGGACGCTCGTCTGGCGAAAGACCTTCCTCGCCCGCAACAGCGACAGCAGCTTGGGCAAGTCCAGGTCTTCACCAGAAAGATAGACTTCGTTTCCCATGGCAAGCGTGAAGGCGGCAATGTCAATGGTCCGGCAACTGAGACCATTTAGCACAATCGGCCTGCCGAACATGTCGCCGATCTCGTACGACGCGCGCGAGTTGCCGGACGGATAGATGAAATAGACATCCGTCTGGCGGCTATCGGGCGTAAGCTTGGCGATCTGATCGGGCTTGAGCACCCAGTCTTCGGAGAACGTCACGTGGGCCGGTTCCAGCAGACGTACGCCTTCCGCTCGACCAAAGCCCTTGGTCTTGAGCTGTTTCGACCACTCGGCGAATCGCCGCTCGGCATTGGCCTTTTCGACCTTTGGCGGCGCGGAAGTCCACCGACACGGCCCCTGCCATTCAGCAGAATGAATGACGTTGGTCATCACGGGTTTCACACAAAGCTTGATGTCGCGCGGATGCAGCGGCATGCGGTCTGCC
>CAZURK010000201.1:0-28746 GCA_964623055.1 uncultured Pirellulaceae bacterium | reverse complement strand
AGGTCAAGGAGGCCAAGCTGGTCTTCGACAAACTCCCCCACGGCAAACCTCGCACATGGCCGGAAATCTACGCCCGGGAAACCGTCCTCATGGACCAGTGGCCCGACACCCGTGAAATCAAGCTCCAGGCAATCCGCATCGGCGAGTTGGGCGTCACGGCGATGCCAAACGAAGTCTTCGGCAGCACGGGTTTGCGGGTCAAGGCGGAAAGCCCATTGAAGCCGACCTTCAACGTCTCGCTGGCCAACGGCTACGCCGGCTACCTGCCGCCGCCTGATCAACACAAATTGGGCGGCTACACAACCTGGCGAGCCCGATCCAGTTGTCTGGAAGAGGAAGCGGAGCCGAAGATCGTCGCCAAGATGCTCGACCTGCTGAACACGGTAGCCGACCGTCGCAACGACCAATCGCTGGTCCCCTCGCCTTGAGCCACGCCACGGAGTCGCCGTCGGGTGCCGGTTCGACTTCCGGATCTTCGGACGCAAGGCACACCGCAAACCACCGATTCCTCGGAGCAACGGAGACCAACCGGCGAGCGACGTCGACATCGACCGAAGCAGGTTTCGTGCAGTCGGTGTGTCGTTCCCCAGATTTCAGTCAACTGGGTCGACGAGGCCGAGATCGTCTCTTGTGAAGATGGGGAGTACGCAGCGGATTCCGATGTCGGTATTTCGGATGAAGTTGTGTCGATACATCATGCCACCGTCTCTCCATTCCTCCTTTTTGAACGGATCGCCGACTAAAACAAGTTCCAAGTCTTCATGTGGACCTTGCTTCGTGCAGCTCCAGACGCCAACCAGTTCGTCCTTGCCAGCCGAGAACGCGATCGGCGATTGCGGCTGGTCGGCCTTTGAGGACAGTGGTGGCTCATCGGGCGACTTCGGTGGCGACGTGAATACGTCTTCTGCCTCGATTGGTTCACGAGTTCGATTCCGCGAGTTCAGGAGCAGAGTTGTGAACTCCGTTTTATGCGCCCATCCGAGTTTTAGGAGTTGGTTAAAGTGGGCTTCATCGAGTTCGAGGAACTTCTTTCGCTCCTCCTCGAGGATGCGAACGAGCTCTTCGACTTGGAATTGCGACAGTTTGGGAATCGCGGAGACGATTCTGTCTTTTTCATCCCATGTGAGTGAGATTGACGCGGCCAAACCATAGGCAAATCGATTGGCCAAAGGTTCGTCAAAGGACGCTTCGTGGTCCAACAATGGCCGCACGATGAAAGCACGGATCGCTTCCGAAAGCAGCGGCGACTCCTCGATCCACTTGCGGTCCCAGTAGTAACGGAGCGCGTCCCGTTGATGAGACTCAATGTCGCTCTTGGCTGCCGGTAACGCTTCGTGCGGATTCAGCGGTTTTCCATCAATTGCCGTTTCAATGCGTTTCAGGAGTTCCTCCAGGGCCTGATCCCAACGCTCCCATATCTCAGGTTCGTTTTGAAATGCCAATTGCCACTTCGCAGCGTACCACTCGTGAACATTCGGCAGGGTCTTTCCCGCCCATCGAGCGAAACCGACCGCCACGTTTGGATCGGCAACGGCAACAGGCGCGTCATCCTGGCCGCCAATCTCGCACACTGTTTTCGATTCTTCGAGAAACTGTCTGAAGTCAGAGACGGTGACCGTTTCTTCGTCAACGTAGAAGGGATACAGCCAGGCCTCCTTACCGTCGAGACAACTTTGCAGTCCACCTCGGACCAATCGCATTCGTCGGCCATCACACTTCGAGATCACTCTTTTCGGCAATGGAAATCGGCAATCGGGCAAACATGCCTGGAAGTTCGGTACGTCGATGTTCTCGTTGGCGAGTGCTTCACGGTGTCGTTCGAATACTGGTTCCTCTTCATCAACGAGTTCAACCACTCGACGAAACAGTACTTCGCCTGCCGTTGTGATTCCCGGTGAGTATCGTCGAAACGCTTCTCGTGCCATAACGGCGAATTTGGTTGCATTCCGGCGGTCTTCGCCGTCAAAACGTGCGAAAAGCAAAGCCTTTGCGAGCATGAGCCAACCCAAGAGGTCGTTCCGTCCCCAGTGATCGCATTGTTCTTCAATTCGCGCAGTCTGACGCTGCAGTTCGGCGGCGTCCGCTTCAGATCTACCTGTGTGTGCCAGTGTTGCTAATAGCTTGAAGAGCGATGGCTCAAGCCTCATATTCTCGGCTTGGCGCGGTGCCATGTCAGCCGCAATCTGGCCCCAACGTTCGCAATGTTCCAAAGCCGTTTGGCATTTACGCCTTTCAATCGCCATTTTCACACGATGACGCAAGACATCCACGAGGAAACGACTCGGCCGAAATCCCGCAATTTCCGATTCTCTAAGAACGGTTCCCAATTCGTGGTCGAACTGTGAGTCGCTTAGACTTCCCCATTGATGCTTTAAGCATGTGAACGTCACGTTTCGCTCTGTGAGTCTTTCTGGATGGACGAAGTCCTGCTTCGCTTGCGGCTCCCATGCTCTTTGAAGGATGGAATTCCACGAAGTCGCTGCACGTCGTTGCATCTCCAAAGGAGAGGTTGTTGTTCCGCACAAGTCAAAGAGGGATTCAACGCTGTGGGAGATAGAGTTTGAATCCCGAGCATAAGTAACCGCCAGAGCTAGTTGATACCTGCTTGGCGAATACGATGCGTGGTCTCTCAAAAGCTGCTGCGCAAACGTCGCGCTGGAACGGTCCAGCCAGATGTCAGACAACGTCTCCCTGAGCCGTCGCGCCGCCAGGGTATTCTGTTGGCCGACTTCTTTGACTTGTAAGTCTCGTTGCACGGCCATTTCCGACCACACTCGAGATCTGTAAGACGCTGGATCCATAGTATCGGACAGCACTCGAACCGCTTTCTCAAGTGTTTCAAATCCATCGCTGTAACCCATCCTATCTCGAATCTCGCCAAGATCCGAAAGGAGTCTTCCATGTTTGTCTGAGAGGCCGACGCTTGTGGCGAGTTCAACGCCCGCTTCGTACATCTCCGTCAGCTTCTGCCAATCGCGGTGCTGGTACATCGAAAACCTTTTGAGGATGTAATCACACGCGCTGTCGGCGAGTGCCCGATTCCGCTTGAGTCGAGGAAGTAGGTCGATAAACGAGTCGGCGTACTCCGGCTTCTCGGAAAGGACAGCCAATCCACAAAGGTGCAGACCGCTGAGCGAAATAGAACGCTGCATCAGATACTCTGACGTCTGAGGCCCAAAGTGCACCGATTGGTCGCGGCTCCGTTCTTCAAAGGCAAACTCGCGAACCAGAGGATGGATCGAGACGGCTTCGCCAACCTCCGCTGCCTCAAGTAAGGCAACCTGGTTGAGGAGGTCGATCGCATTGTCCAACTTGTCGTCCTCGGCGAGTGCAAAAAGCGGTTCAAGCCAGTGCAACTGGCTGATGACATTTCGATACGCCTGTAACGCGTCATCTATTCTCTCGATCAACAGATTTACCCACGCCACTTTCTTCTCGGATTGCTCGTTCGAACCAATCCAATTTGACAAGTGGAAACGGACCAAGTCTTCCCTTCGGTTTTCTGCCGGCTCTCTCTCGGCTCTTTCGATCCAGTGAGCAACGACTTCGGCCAAGTCGGCGGCGCGTTTCGATTGCGTGTCGGTATCGGAGGGCTCAGTGCCCCACGCTGCCATCATATGAATCGGGTTGTGCGACACGTCGGCGATGTCGGTCCCTTCGCCTGCTTCCTGCTCAGACACCGTGGTGCCGAATTCCTGAAGTCCGGGAAAGTATGTCCCAGTGTCAGGGGTTCGTTTGGCCAAATCCCATCCGCGCAGATTGTCTCGCAGCATTTCGGCGGCCGTCGCAAGAACTTGTTTTTCGACTGGCAGCGCCCCGACGACGGCCACAATGGGCAACAGCAACTGAGCCGATCTTCCATTGTCGGGTGAGATGGATGGAAGTTCCCGATAAAGCCACTCAAACGTCGAAAAGAGCGTTTTGTGATTGACTTGGCCGGCCAGGCCGGTGTCGGGATCGTCCACCTCGGGAAACGCCTTTAGCCCCTCTGCCCTGATCGCTTCGGTAATGCGTGAAAACGGGCGTGGTTCGTTGCGACGGATCTCCGGTAGATTCAGAAACCCCTTGATCACCAGTCGGATCCCCAACGGATGGCCACCAAGATAGGTACACATTGCCTCAAGGTCTTCATGGTCTTGTTCGTGCAAACGCGAGAACCGGCCTGCGTCATGGTTGTTGAGAATGAGCTCGCATAACTGCATCGCCTGGCGGGTTGTCATCGGTTCAAGACGCTGGTATTCGACAAGATCGCGACATTCCTCGGTTCGTGATGTCACCAGCACTGGGAGTCCCACGAGGGCCTGCAACAGGACAGTCAGGTCCGGGAAACGTTCCGCGTTGTCAAGGATGACCAGCGGCTTGCGACCGATCCGAGTGAGTTCCGTGAACATCCACCGTAGCGCGACGACCTTCTCTTCCGTGTGGAGATCTGTGCTGAACTCAAGTTGGTACGCAGTGGCCATCTGGTTCAAGGCGTCGTCGGTGCCCTGCTGAAGAAGGCTGACCCAGACGACCTCCCAGCCTTGTTCGGACATGTCCCCAGCGATCTTCATGGCCATGTATGTCTTGCCGATGCCACCAATCCCGAGGAGACCGGTAATCCCCGCTTTCTCATTTTTCCGCAACTTGTTTTCGATCCAATCCGTCAACCCACGTTCGATATAGACCGAGTGAAGCAACGGGTGAGTCGGCGCAGGCCTTGGTGCCGGCAGTTCAGCAGTGAAGTTCGCAAAACACTGTGCGGGCGATTGGAATCCTTCGACTGCCAATCGCTCTTCGGCGTGACGAACTGCCTCCTCAGCATTCGAATCCACGGCTGATATCGAGCTGGAGACCTCCGTTAGACTCGGTTCCTTTTCCGGTACGCGCAACGCCTCAAGCAGATCGTCAAGAAACTCTGGGAGAGCGCGCTCATCGCACTTATCAACGTGCACAATCGGAAGGACCTTGTGTTGAATTCGAAGCTTGTGCGCGTCGTGCTCCGAAAGGTCTGGAAAAACTGCGTAGATACGTGATTCCGGTGATGCGTCTTTCAATGCGCCCCGCAAGTACTCGGCAACTGTTACGTCGGCAAATGGCATGCCCACGACGAGGAGCGTTGTGCCCGCGCCGAGGCAAGCTTTTAGATGCCCATAGGCGTTATTGCCCTTCCGATGATCCATGTAGTACAGATCGTCCGATGTGACGATGAAATCATCTTGTGGCCCGTTGATCCGCCCATAGAGATAGACGACGCGTCTCTCCCAACCTGAACAGTGCGGCGGTACAAGATGTTGATTGTCGAAGGATTCGAATTCCATCCCCAGACCGACCATGCATCGCTCGAGTAAATCGTCCCAATTCGCGTTGAATAGATCAGCGACAGGCAACTTGGCCACGCGCGGATATATCTCGCCAAAGTCGCTGCTATTCCGGTTGGTTTCCAGCGTGAGATACTCGCGGCGAATACGGTCGACGAGGCTTTTTTTCGCTCGTACGGGGTCGTGGTCACCTGTCGTCTGCTCTTTTTCGACGTACATGCTCGCCAATTGCGCGAAGTCGTCAAAACCTGGGTTGCCACGTTTTCTGAGGACGGACTTCAGCCAGTCAAGAACCTGACTGCGAAGCGGCAATGCGGCGGATGATGAAGCGTCCGCACCTAGCAGGATTGCAAGACGGCCAGCACGACATTGCTCTGCCAGATAGGGGACGATTGCTGCGGCTTCGACAACGCCAGTTTCCGAGTCGGCCTCAGGTGGAACAAATGCCGAGCTTGAGGATGGGAGTACTTTTCCAAACGCTTCACGGGATTCAGCGATGACATTCTGTGATGTTGTTTTTCGCAGCCACTCGCGCAGGTCCTCGGCGAATTCGATCGCCGTGCTGTATCTATTCTTGGGTTCTAACGCAACAGCCTTTTTGCAGATTCTGTCGAGTTCCGGAGGAACTCGGTCGTCGAGTTGGCGCGGTGGGCGGGTTTGTGTGGTCTTGAGTTCTTCAAGAAGTTCTGCGGCATTACGACTCCGATAAGGAAGCTGCCCGGTGAGAAGTTCGATCAGAACGATGCCAAGGCTGTAGATGTCTGCACGATTGTCGATACTCGCGGAGTTGCCGCCTGCCTGTTCCGGGCTCATGTATTGTGGCGTGCCGACTCGAAGTTCCCTTGCAGGACTGAAATCCTCATCGCGAAGTGCCAGTCCGAAGTCGGTCAGCCAGGCCTTTCGGTCTGAATCCACCAAAATGTTGGACGGCTTGACGTCGCGGTGAAACAAACCGCTTTTGTGCGCGCCGTGAAGCGTTTCAGCGATTTGCGCGACGATGTGGACTGCGTCACGGTGCGAGATCTCATCGTTCCCCGAGTTCACGCGTTCGAGCCACGTTTTCAAGTCAATGCCATCAACATACATCGACACAATGCACTCCCGGCCGTCATTCGTTGTTGGGTAACTGTAGATGGGAACGATTCCGGTAACACCGGCAAGGCGTGCCTGATCTTGTGCCTCCTTCAAGAGCGACGTAAGGTGCGCAGGTGTGTCTCGATCAGTTCGTAGGATCTTGATCGCGACAGGACGATTCAATTCCTTCTCGACACCAAGATACACGACACCGAAGCTTCCGTCGCCGATCCGTTCTTGCACGTCGAACCCGTCAATTGCAGGGAGCGAGGGCGTCGGTTCGGCAAGTCCGTCGGCAGTCGAATCCAGCGACGACGCAACTCTCTCGGCAACTCGTTGAACCAACGATGCCCATTCCGGAAAACGATCCCGGTACATCTGCAGATCGGCAAATCTTCCGGAATCTGAGAGATGAAAAAAGTCTTCGTAGATCAGTTCCGAAAAGAACTCTCCGCGCTCCTCATCCGACACGTTCTGCAAGAGTGTCTGCAAGTCGCCCAGGAAACTCTCCGCGCTGGGTTCTATATCAGACGGCGATTCGCGCCATTCGCGCCACTTTTCGGCGTATTCCGTTAGCTGTGCTTCCAGTTCGGGTTGCATGGCTTGTCTCCGCGTACAGCGAGGATCTATCGCGTTGGTTTCGTGGATGGCGTGCGCAGCTCGGACTGTTCCCGGAACCACTCGCATCGCTGAGTCAGGCTCGCTGCGGCACGTGCGAGCCTGCGTCCGATTTCACGATCGCTCAGATGCAATTGTCTGGCGATGCTCACGTTCGACCGGTCTAGGTCCTCCAGCTTGAGGACCACGACGCGCTGCAGACGTGGTTCATCAACAATTCGTAGAACGTCTTCGATGAGGAGCCGGTAATCAGCGGGCACTTCCTCAGATTCGACGAGTTCCTCGAATTGAACATCCGATTCCGTACCTTTGGGGCGATCCGATTCGCTGTAGACTCGAACAAGGTCGTTTCGCCGGACCTCTTTTCGTGTGTGCTCACACACCTTGTCACGAATCATGCGCCTCAGGATGACAAATAACTCGTCGCGGCTGCTGGCGTTGATTGCGCCCCGGTTCAACGCGGCGACGAATTTGGCAAACCCGCTCGCGATGATGTCCGAGGCCTCAACCGGATGTCGCTGTTTCACTTCCCAATACAGCATTTTGCTGTGTTTCGCCCACAACCTAGTCACCAATTCGTCCAACGCTTCACCGTCATCGTCAGTGTTGCCTCTAAGTAGCTGAACGAGTGAATCGGCCTGAGACATGTGTGAGCCCGCCCATTACATTGAGTCGAGGGTCCTCAATTAGGCTACCACCTTTTCAGTTATAGTTGTAGTCTCTACAGGTACGATGGCGGGTGTTCCGTTGACCTCGCACGTGGTAGTTGCCGTCAGTCTTTGCTCTTCTTCACCATCTTCGCGATCCATCTCTTCCGGATGCTCCACACGGTCGTCAGCCCCGTAATCACTGAAGAATCGTAGACCCCGGAACATGATCGCCGGCCTAAGGCCCTTCAGCATCGCGATGACGGCCAACAACGTAAGGCAAACCGAAATGACTGTAATCGTGAGGTTGAAAGACATCGAATAATCCTCCAAGTGGGCCCGCAAATCCCAGCCGCAGGCGTTGCCGAGCTTGGCCACTACTTATTAGTCCGTCACGTTTGCCAGAGACTCGACGTCGTTTTTTGGGAAACTTCAAGGAATAGCGATGTCATTCACGGCGAACACCCTTGAGAAAACCGGGGCGGGAGTCTTTTGCAGAATGACTTCCGATCCTTCCGATCCCTTTTCTGTTTCGCGACTGGCTATCATCAGATTCTTCGTCTGCGCAGACGACATCGTTGGGAACGCCGAAGGGTCCGCGAAGAAGACGGCAACGTGTGTTCTCGCTGCCGGTTCAAACGCACCGCGCTACTTTGCGTACAGCTCAATCTCATTCAGCGAAGGCCATCCCTCGGCTTTCGTGACGATCACCTTGACGAACTGGGCGGCGATTGGGGCCGGGAAGTGCGAGTACCTCACCGACCGGGTAACGACATCCGTGCACCGAACCACCGGATTGCCCCAGTTCTGGCCGTCCACAGAGAGATAGACCTCGGCCGATTCGGGGTAATCTTTCCCACCGTTGCTTTGCTTCAGACAGATTCCCAGACCGGTCAGGTCGTACGACTGGTCCAGCGCGAGCGTGAACGTGGCCGGGCCTCCATCGGTGCCTTTCCAGGCGGCGGACATGTACTCGATGCTACCGTCGAAGGCAGCCTGCGGACCGGCTCCGGGAAGGCGCGGACCGGCGGTGTCCATATCCGTCGTGACCGTGAGCTTGCCGTCCGTGTGAAGCGCCGCCAGATTGAGTCTCGTACCCGGCGGTGGCGGCACAGGCCACCGCTCCTCCAGGTTCTCTAAGTGCACGCCGGGTTCGACCGTGAAGATCGCCTGCCGAATGCTGGAGGCCTTCCCCTCCTCGTAGTAGATGCAGAGGATCGAGCCGTCTTTCAGTTCCACGAGACCGGGATAGGCGCCCCCGACGGTGTCGATCTGATGCGGCCGGCCCCAACTGGCCCCGTCATCCACGGAGATGGTGACCGCGGTGCCGGGATGTCGGTGCGCCACCAATAGAACGTTCTTCGACGTCATCAGGACCGTGGGCGCGTCGCCGCGGTGGGGCAACCGAGTTGCCTTGCTCCAGGTACGACCCTCGTCGCCGGAGTATGCTTGGTGCATGCCGGGGCGCATCAGGATGATCAGCCGCCCGTCGGAGACGCTCGCAACGGACGCTTCGCAGAAGCCGTAGGAGAACGCCAGGGACGCCTCGGGGTCCACCGGCGAGTGACGCGTCCAGGTGTGGCCGAAGTCTTCGGAATGCACGACCGACGTGATGTAATGACCGGCCACTTCTTCATAGTAGATCGGCAGCACGACGTGCGATCCCTTCAGTTGGGCGACCGGCCCGGATACGAAGATACGGCGGCCGATGCCGGCCGTGTCCTGGTAGGGGGTCGTGACGACCTCAGGATCGCCCCAGGTCTTGCCGCCGTCGGCGGACCGGACAACGTACGTCTCCGCCCTCCTCTTCCGCTTGCCGTCCTCGGTGTAGTAGACGCTGTCGAAGAAGGACGCGAGCAGATCGCCGTTGGCGAGTTGGGTCACGTGGGGATCCCGGTCGTCCTCGGGTGTGTCCACGACCAGGATGGGATCACTCCACGTTTTGCCTTCGTCGGACGAGCGGAGCCCGTAGACCGCGCCTCCTCGCGGCAGGTCGTCGCGCGGGTTGGAAACATGGCCATACCCGGCGTAGAAGACCACGTACAGGTCCCCGTTGGCCATCCGGCACACGTCAGGGAATGCCTCGTAGTCACCCCAAGGGCCCTCGCTGGTAATCGCGCGGAACGTTTGGCCCGAAGCCACGCCGCAGAATCCCAGCGCCAGTAAGCCGAGCGACAGCAGATTCTTCACCACACCACCCTCCCAGAAGTTACACCGGTTCATCGGCAGGTATTCCAAACCTAGGTCTTCCGCGATGGACTGCCGAAGCCAAATCCAAAACAAATGATACGTGACAAGAATCCTGATTTCCACCGATAGCTTTCGCACCCGCGCAGTACAACCGAAGATGATCTGTAAGAAAGGGAGACTTTTGCTCGAACCGAAGATATGCTGTTCTGGAGGGTTTGCGTTCTGGCCAAGCGGGCGCGTCGTGAATCAGAGCGGCTCGCATCGAGCAATCTCAGTTTGAGGAGGTATGCAAATGCAAAGGCGGTGTGGTGTCTTGGTATGGATTCTGATCGGGGTGGTTGCGGCCACGTGTGAAGCAAGACAAGGTCCGGACTGGGTGTGCGTGAACAAGAAGGCGGATTGGCAGGCGCGCGATTCGCAGGGCGAGTTCGTGTATGACGATCACCTGTGGATTCTGGGCGGATGGTACACACCGAAAACGCCCAATCCGCGCGATGTCTGGAAGTCGCCAGACGGCAAGCGGTGGACCTGCACGGTCGAGGTGGCGCCGTGGGAGCACAGCGATCTGTCGGTTTCATTGGTTTTCAAGAACAAGATGTGGTTCATGGGCGGACGCAAGCTGCCGGGGGCAGAAAACAGCAACAAGGTCTGGTCGTCGACCGACGGCGCGAAATGGACCCTTGAGACGGGCGATCCCGGCTGGTGCGCGCGGGTGGCGCCTTCGTTCGCCGTCTTCCGGGACAGGATGTGGGTCCTCGGCGGCACGGAGAACTTCTACGATCACAGCGACGCGATGATCAAGAACGACGTCTGGTCCTCGGGCGACGGCAGGAGTGGCGGTTGGAGGCCGAGCACGCCGCCTGGTCGAAACGGGCACATGCGCAGGCCGTCGTATTTGACGACAAGCTGTGGATCATGGGCGGTGGGCGTTGGCACCCGGAACACGTCGCGGTCAACGACGTGTGGTGCTCGGAGGACGGCGTGAACTGGACGCTGATTACCGACGCAGCCCCGTGGCAGCCGCGGTTGTGGTTCTCGGCGGTTGTCTACCGCGACCGGATGTGGGTGCTCGGGGGGTGGTCAAAGGAACACGATAACTTCGGGGACGTCTGGTACTCCAGCGACGGCAAGAATTGGACGGAACTCAAGTCCGACGTGATCTGGAAGAGCCGCCACGAACATTCGGCGTACGTATTCAAGGACAAGATCTGGGTTGCCGGGGGCCATGCACGCCCGTTGAACAGCGAGGTGTGGAATATCGAGATTCCGCAGGAGTGGTTCGGGCAAGAGTGAGTTGACTCGTCACGTTGATTCGAGCGAAGTGCGGCGTTATTCTGGACGGAAGTTTCGCATCCAAGCCGGCTGCTGCGAAGCAATCCCAACGCTCAATTCACGTACCAGGAGAATGCCCAAATGATCAATCGACGTGAAGTCGTCCAAGGAATTGGAGCAGGAATCGCTGCTGCGAGTTTGGCTCCCTCCAGTTTGTTTGCCAATACGGCCGACCGTGGTAAAGTCAAAGTCGGCGTTATTGGCCACACTGGCCGCGGAAACTACGGCCACGGTCTCGACGTCTGCTGGCGGGCGATGGAGGACGAAGCGGAGATCGTCGGTGTGGCCGATGCCGACGACGCGGGACGGGCCGCCGCCCAAACACGCCTGCGCGCCCCGAAAGCCTTCGCGGACTACTTGCAGATGCTAGACGAGACGAAACCCGAGATCGTGTCCATCTGCTCGCGGCACCCCGACCAGCATCGCGACATGTTTCTCGCCGCGGCGGAGCGGGGGATCCACGCGTACATGGAAAAGCCAATGTGCCGGACGCCCGCAGAGGCCGACGACATGGTTGCCGCCTGCGAAAAACATAACGTCAAGCTTGCGATTGGCCACATCACCCGCAACAGCCCGAGACTGGATGTCGTGCTAGGTCTGATTCGCGACGGAGCGATCGGCGACGTGCTCGAGTTGCGGGGTCGCGGCAAGGAAGACGCCCGCCGCGGCGGAGGCGAGGATCTCTGGGTGCTCGGCAGCCACATCATGAACCTGATTCACGCGATCGGTGGCGAGCCGAATTGGTGTTTTGCCGTCATGGAACAGGACGGCCATCCCGTGACCAAAGCCGACGTGGCGCCGGGGAACGAAGCTCTCGGGCCGCTCGCCGGGGACACCGTTCACGCCGTCTACGGTCTGGACGGGGGCCGCACGGCGACCTTCGATTCGGTACGCGGTGCCGGCACGGGCAGACCTTCGCGGTTCGGCCTGCAAGTCTTCGGTTCGGGCGGCATCATCGAGATCCTGACCGGCTACCTGCCCGAAGTCTGGATTTTGCAGGACCAAGCCTGGTCGCCCGGCCGCAGCGGCAAGAAGTGGCAGCCTGTTTCCAGTGCCGGCATCGGCCAACCCGAGCCAATCCAGGGCGACGCCCGTTTGCTCGGCAACATCGCCGCTTGCCGCGATCTGATCCAGGCGATCCGCGATGACCGCCAGCCCGTGTGCGATGTCTATCAAGGCCGCTGTACGGTAGAGATGGTCAACGCGGTATTTGATTCGCACCGAACGGGCGGGCCGGTGAAGTTTCCGCTGAAGACGCGCGAGAACGCGTTGGGGCTGTTGTGAGGCGACCTGCCGAACAAACTCAATCCACCCCGTGGGGGCGTTCAGGAACCGTTCACAACAAGACGCACATCGCGTCCACTGAGAATTCGCCCAGATGTCTGTCACGACATTTTGCAGTTTTGTGCGCGAGTTCTCGCGCTTTGGATCATGCAACTGCCACGCCCGCCACATCTGGACGACGAGGATGCTGCTGTGGCAGATAATCGACTTTGTAGTGGAGATTCCCAGGCCGGCGCGTACCGGGGCCGCAGATTGGACGGAGAAGTTGGCTACTACGCAGCATCGCGGTAGTAGTACCGCCATACTCCGCCCAAGCTCTCTTGGCAGCGGACTTCGCCGTCCGTCTGGCCGACTTCGTCCGCCGGCTCGATCAGGCGATTGTCGAGGCCCTGGTGACTTCGGTGGCGATGATAGTGGACGAGATAGGAAGAGATGGCATTGCGAAGCATCTTCTCGCCGAAGAAGATCATTCGGGAAAAACACTCGGATTTGATGCTGAGGTGAGACCTTTCCAAATGAGCATTCAAATCGGGGCTTCTGGCTGGCAGTCGCACCGGTTCCACACCGGCATCGTTCAACACCGCTCGGAAGGCATAGCTGAAGTTGGAATCACGATCGAGCTTGGCCGAACTTCATACCGTGCAACATACGGGAAGTGCGGCGATTTCCAGCATTTTCACGTCGGCTCAATATTTTGACCGAACGCGGTGTTGTCCACGGCGCCGCTTGGGAGTCGTCGGTTCGCCTCACTCCCCGCTGCGCTCGGTAGTCACGTTGTACTGCTGGCCATCGGAAACGATCTGAATCCGGCCGTGCGTTTCCGTGGAATACACTTGGGCTTCGAGCTTGCCGTACACAGCCTTGGCCTTCTGCCCTCCGCCGTACCGCCGCAGGCAACTCACCACAACCACCTCCGGTCGGACCGCCTCGGCAAACTGGGGATCGGCATGAAGACCGTGCCCGGGAGCCGAGAGGATCGTAGCCTTGAGTTCCCCTGGCTTGAAATACTCCTTGACGAACTCATGCTGGTCCTGCTCTTGGATGTCGCCCGGGATCAGCACGGTGATCTTCCCATATCGTATTCGCAGGATCAAGGAGTTCTTGTTCGGCAGGTAATGCGACGGCGGGTCCCACTTGGCGCGTTTTCCCGGATGCGCCTCGCCGAAAAATCCCTTGGGGGGCGCCAGCACGTCGACCTGCAATTGTTCGTCTAGCGCGAGTCGATTACCGGCGACGACCACTTGGTACTTGCCGCCCCGATCCACGAACTGCTTGCGACTCTTCGCATAAGGTGGCTCAGGCGGATATCCCGAATCGACCAGGCGGTCCACCGCGAAGTGCTCCAAAAGCCATGGCAGGCCGCCGTAATGATCGTTGTGCGGATGGCTGATAACAATGCCGTCGATCCGCTGGATCCCCTCCTGCTTGAGGAAGGGGCCGATGACATCTCGTCCGGCGTCGAATGGCTTCTCTTTTCCGCCAGCGACACCCGTGTCGTAAAGCCACGTCCGGCCGCTTGGGGTCTGGATTACGATGGCCAGACCACAACCGCCCACGTCCTGCATCTCGAAGAACGTCAGCGCCAATTGGCTCTTCGTTGGGATGTCTGCGGCATGGGTCTGGGCAAAGCCGTACGCCGAAACCGACATCGCTATGACGAGGCAATTCAATCGCATGATGGTACTTCCGGTGTGTGAGACGTGACCTGCTATTTCGACCAGGCCATTCTACGATCTTGCCCATCTCAAAGTCTACCGCGTTGGCGCTTGCGTTGTCGGAAGAAGTGACATCCGTGGGATCAATCAGGAAATGGATACCACTCTACATCGACCATATCAGGATCGTCCAAGTTGGCGTCATGGTTTGACGGGCGATACAATACGCTGAGAGAATGGTCCGCCACTCCAGGTACCTGTCCCACCCTGACTTCGCATCCGAGGTTCCATCATGGCGCGCCTATTGGTTGTATGCACTTCTTTTGTTCAACTGTCCAGTGTTTGCCTCGCCTCCGCCTGGGCGCAGGTCCCCGACGCCGTGAGTTCGCGCGTCGCGGATGAGAGCAGCTTACGCGCGGATGAGAAGGCTCGCCTGCTGTTTCGGTCGGGCTTCGAGCCAGGGGTTAGTGTCGCAGCCCCGTTCGCCCACAATGGCCACTGGTGGCAAGAACTCGCGGGGCGAGACAAACAAAGCGGCTACGCTTGGCCTTCAGATGTTCCCGCCGCCGCGCGAGTCTGGTTCTACTACTCCGTGCTGGAGGACAAGACCCTGGCCGATTTCGTCGAGACCCGGATCGAGCAAGTCCCTGGTCCCCACGGCGCGCTCACGCATGCTCTCTACATGGCGGCGAAACGGGATGACCCGGATACGTCCTCCAACACTCGCAGTTCACTGGAACTCAGGTTGGGCCGGAACAATGAATTGGAGGAAGCTTTCTGCCGTTACTGGATCAAGCTCCAACCCAATCTGAGAGACAGCCTGCACAACGCACCGTCGAGCCCGCATTGGCGCATGCTGATGGAGTGGTTTGAATCCGGCAGCGACTACCGCGTAGGCCTTTACATACACCAGCCGCGCGATGGAGGTCGCCTGTACTGGCAGCTTCAAGGCCAGCAGCGCAACCCGGAAGCGATAACCGAGTGGCAGGAGGTCAACAAGGATGTGCCGGTGCCGGCGGGGGAATGGTTCTTGCTCGAAGTCTACTTCAATCGCAGCAGCGGCTCCGACGGCCGCTATCGAGTGTCTGTTAACAGGAAACTGATTCTTGACCATCGGGGCAAGAACATGAAAGACAGCTCGCTCGGCACGTGGTGCTTATTCAAAGCCTATACGCCAAAGGCCGCCTTTGATCGTGGGCCGGTCTTTCAATGGATCGATGACGTGGAAATCTGGTCCGCCGCGCAGAAGTGAGGCACAGTGCCACCCCGTAGCGTGAAGGAGGGAACCCATGAATATCAACCGTACGACATGGATCATCGGTGCTGCCTTGATCGTCGCTGCGGATGCCAGTGCTGCGGATTTCGAGTTGCCCCTAGAACTGCGACCGCACAACGGGAAGGACGGGATGAAGTGCATTTCGAACGGCGTACCGCTCGAAGCCGGAGCCGTGATGGATGTAAGTGAACTTCACGTGCTAGGCCCTGACGGACGGGAAGTGCCATCGCAGTTTCGTGTGTTGGCGCGATGGTGGAAGAAGGACAATTCGATTCGTTGGGTTTTAGTGGACTTCATCCGAAGTGACTCTGAGCCAGCCAGTCCAACCTATCGTCTTGTTGCACGGAAGGCACTCCCATCACGTCCGAAGACGGATCTCGTTCTCGACCAGGATGACAATTTCATTCGCGTCAATACGGGCCCGGCCCTCTTCGAGGTGAATAGGAAACACTTCAATCTGCTCAATCGCGTTGCCATCGATGAAATCACGCTGGTTCATCCCAATGAACGGATGGGATCGGTGACAGAAGACCCCGAAGGTCGGAAGTACTACTCGAGCCTGGGAACGCGCGAGGTGAGAATCATCGACGAAGGCCCCGTGCGGGTTACTCTCATGGCCAAAGGTGTCCATCGTTCGATAGACGAAGGCGCCTCGGAAAAAAGTCTCTACGGATTCGAGGTCTCCATGACCTTTCACGCCGGTCAATCATATTGCGACGTCGATGCAATTCTCACCAACAACTTTCCCGAGCCCCACGGCGAACCACACTTTGAGGATTGGAGTGTGCTGGTGAAGATCGGAGATGGAACAGGCGCAGTTGGGACCTTTGCTCCACTGGCCGGACACACGGCAATGGCAGTGAAGAATGCTGAATCTGCTGTGCTGTACCAGGACTCTCTTGGTACGGACAACTGGAAGGAATTCACGGGATTGCAGTTCATTGGCGGCAGAAAGGCCGTTCGCCCCAACCTCGCGACATTTCGCGGGTACAAGATCTGGCGTTGTTCGTCCGAGGAGAACACTGAGGTTGGCGCAGGGGATTTTTCCGATGGTCGCATTACGTGCAGCGTTGCCGAGGCAAAGTGCGAAATAACGCCGCGACATTTCTGGCAGCAGTTCCCTTCGGCTATGGAGTTTGGCGGCGACGGTGTCTTGCGATTTGCCATCTTTCCGCGCGAGTACGCAAGCGTCCACTGGCTCGAAGATGCTTCGGCCAAGGGGCACGAGTTCAGACTGACCTTCGGATCGTCACATGCTGGGAATGAGGGATACCTGAGCCGCACAGTGGCTCTACCCCCCGTCAAATATTGCGCGGAAGTAGGCGCGCTCGGCGAGTTCGAAGCATACATGCAGAACGACCATATCCTCCAGCAGGACATTGACATGTTCAGTCATGGCGGGAAACCGATAAAGGAAAAGAGGTCCATCGTCGCCGCCAGGAAAAGTAGCAACGCTTACGGCTGGCAGATATTTGGACACGAGCCGCATGAGGTTGGGGGCCACACGCCGTGGAACTATGAACCACTGGCAACTTCGGGGAAGCTGTTCCGATTCGTTCTCACCGGCAATCCCGGTTGGTACGAGTGGGGTATGCCCTGTGCTCGAAGCGCTCGCGACGTACGAGCGTATCTGATCGACGACCAGGACAATCTGGGAACTTGGAAGACGTGGAAGGACTACATCAAAAACTGTGTGCGCGAGGAGTGGCCAAGGAGGCTTCCAGACGACGGGTTGCATCCTTACCGGCGTCACGGCTGGGTCTTGCCGAACATGGAACACCACAACCTTGACGAGGTGTACGATTTGCACTTGCTGACCGGCGACGATCGCGCTAGACGGTGTTTGGAGACAATCGCGGCACACGCTGCGATCTCTTCAACGCTGAAATATCGACCGCGTCGACCGCGCCGTTTGGTCGGTTGGACCATCAGGGCCCTCGCGCGGTACTACGAACTGACCGGCGACAAACGGTTTGAACCTTGTCTACGGGAGGGTATCAATCAGATCTGGGAAGATATCAACAAGGCCGGGCCGGCCGACGAGAAGGGCGGGAATTGGTATCTGGGGATTTATGCTCGAGGCGCTATCAATGCCTATCGAGCAATTGACGACGAACGCATGCGCGATCTGGCTCTCGGTTGTGCCGACTGGGCGATGACCTACGAACTCAACCCGGAACACGGATACGGCTACCAGCAGTTTCCAGATCCGTGGAACCACAAACCGGAGGACCGCGGGAAAGTGCTTCCTGAAGAGTTCAAGAAGTATTGGTTTGGAGAATGGTACAACGGATATATGCTCGCCATGTTTGCTTTCGCCTATCGAGAAACAGGTGACCCGAAATACGCTGACGCGTTCGATTTCGCGTTTGAGAAGAACAACCAGAACGCTTGGTTAGGCCTCTTTCCGGGTGAACTGTATATGCGGCATCACCCGCGGTCCGACAGCGTTGCCCCGACGGCAGTCACGGACCTCGAGGCCAAGACTGAGAAAGGAAAAGTCACTCTCACCTGGACCGCCCCCGGCGACGATGGAGATAAGGGCACGGCCGCCGTGTACCAGATCAAGTACTCGACCAAGCCCATCCTCGAATTCGTCCCCTGGCCGGAGAAGATGGACACGCACATCACCTTCTGGGGAAGCGAGAACGTATCGGACGAGCCGGCACCCGAATCCGCCGGCACGCGGCAGAGCTACGTCTTGAAGGATCTCGATCCGGGCACGTACTACTTCGCCCTCAAGAGCCGCGACGAGTGCAGCAACCAGAGCCCAATCTCCAACGTCGTCGCCGTCCATCTGCAAGGCCCGTGAAGTCCTGGCGCCCGAATCGCGCAAGAGACTTGAAGAGGCCCTCGGCGGAGGATCGATTACCCGAAAGTCAGACAATGCCCGGTGGTTCAGACAAGATGCAGACCGAATCCAGAAGTGTCGGGTACCAGATCGAACCTCTCTCACAGTTTGACTTGTCTTGTCGTACTGCATTATTGAGACCAGCAAACTACAATGCACTGCCCAAGAGCATGCAACCCTGATGCGGAGAATAGGGCAAATCAGAGGCAAAAGCCAACAAGGGACCACACCGTGTGGAGACAACTCATGTCAACCAGAAACGTCGTTGCATTGGCACTCTCTTTCGTAGCACTCTTGCTGTCAGGTGGTCGCGAAAGCGCAGGTTGCACGGTTTTCCATGCAGCCAGTGGCGACATTGTACTTGGTGGCAACAACGAAGATTGGCACGTTCCTCTGACGAAGCTATGGTTTCTTCCCCGGGAGGAAGGCAGATACGGAGTCATCTACGTCACGTTCGGCAACCATCGGGCAATTCAAGGTGGCATGAACGACCAAGGTCTGTTCTATGACTTCCTGGCCGTCAAGCCGCGAGAAGTGAAAGCCACACCTGACAAAGCTCGCTGGAACGTACATCCGCTTCGGAAAGTCATGGAACAGTGCGCGACGGTAAACGAGGCCGTCGAGATGCTGGAATCCCACGACCGGGCATTCATGAGGCGCATTTGCATCTTTCTTGGTGATGCACGGGGCCAGTCGGCGATTGTCGAAGCCGAGGCGGTTGTGCGAAAGCAGGGCGCGTACCAAGTGGCAACGAACTTCCGTCAGTCGCTTATTCCACCTGCTGACTCCACATGCCGGCGCTACCGCACGGCCTCCAGGATGCTCGCCCAGGCTGATGGCTTCAGCGTTGATCTCTTCCGACAAATCTGCGCAGCGGTCCATCAGGAGGGTCGCAACCCGACGCTGTATTCCACGGTGTATGACCTCAAACGCAAATTGATCTGCCTCTATCATTTTCACAATTTCGACAACGTCGTCGTACTCGATCTGGAGAAAGAATTAGAAAGGGGCGAACGCGTCGTTGACATGCCAACCTTGTTTCCTTCCGATCCAGCCTTCGTACGTTTCCAACAGAACCTGGCAACACAACCACGCTCGAAGCCCACCAGCGACAGGCAACGCGACAACCCGCCAGCAACGAAGCAATAGCTGATGTGTGAGGCAGCGATGACCAACTCGATCAGTCGCCGGATGTCCTGGGAAACGCGGTGCGAGCCGGCAGAGGCCAGTTGGGCAACCGGTGCTCGTACCCGTCGAACATGCAGTTCAAGAAACGATTAGGCGTCCTGTCGATGGAGACATCTTGAAATCTCGCTGCATGGGTCTTATCCGTTGGGTCGGTCCTCATTGCGACTTCGCCGCCAGGCACATCACACTTCCGCGGTTGGTCGACAAGTATAGCTGGCCGTGGGCGGCTGCCAGGCCGTCCCATACTGGTGGTTCAACGGTCGTACGCGACAACGTGCGGCCATCGTCGGTGGACAACGCCAGTAGCGAGCCTTCGTTGCTGGCTACGAATAGCGTCTCGGCCGTCAACACCATCGCCTCGACCGCCTCGTGACCTTCGTGCAAGCTGTAAATCCATAACCACGACCATCGGGGTGGCGCGCTGTCTTCGGGGAACAGCTTGACGAACCATCGAGCGCCTTCGGCGACCTTCAGATTCCGGCTGGTTCTGGCGTCCACCGGCTTGCTCTTACTGTACCAGATAGGGTTGAACGCCTCGACCGCTTCCGCGGTCCAGTCGCGGCGGAAGACGCGGCTGCGGCTGTCGCTGCAGCCGTAGATTTCGTTGCCGCGGAAGACAATGGGTGGACGGCGGACGGTCCGCAGCGGAAGGTGCCGCGGCCCGTAAGACCAGTGACCGCGCGGCGCGATCACGCCGATGCCGTCCGTCTCGGCCGACTCGAAATAGCCAAAACCGCTGCGGGCATCAACGTCCATCTCGCCTGTCGCGCGATCGAATCGCCAGCGTGAGAAGCTCACCCAACCGAGACCGTCGTCGCGGGCGTCCTCGGCAACCATCAGGTCGATGGGGTCGAACTCGGAGCACACGCCGTAACGAATGTTTGCCCCCTGGTCCGCCCGCGTTACCCAATGGATCTTGCCCGTGGCAGGCTCGACGGCAAACACGAGCACGCCGTCGTCGAGGCGATACTGGCGGCCGGCGGTGAAGTAAGCCACGCCGTCCAGCACCAGTACGCTGCCGGCGACCGGCCACGGTGATTCGATTTGTCCGAAAGCAACGATCCGTTCGTCGACTGGGGCAGCACGGAGTCGCCAAACCCGTTGACCATCAGAAAGCCGTAGGCAGGTAACAAAGCCACTCCGCGTGCCGAACAGGCAAAGACCGCCGTAGAGGGTGGGAGGCGTGTCGACACGGCCATTGGCCGTATGACGCCAGCGGGGCGTCCCCGTGAGCGAGTCGAGGGCGACCACCTCATGTGAGTCCGGCCGGGCGACCACACACAGACCGTCCGCAATGACAGGGGCCGTTATGGGCCCGCGGACGAACGGGTCGTCTTGCCAATCACCGGACAAAGGCGAGTCCGGCCAATCGCCGAGTTCCGTCTGCCAGAGGACGCTCACGTCTGGAGGCACGCTTGTCGGCAGATGACCGCTACGGCGTGCGTCGCGACGGTAGGCAGGCCACTCCTGCGGTGCCGGATACGCTGCCGAATCGGGACGGGGCGCAGGGGCGTACGCCGGCTCGCGTTCGATAACAAAGTCTGCGGGATTAGGTGCTGAGGAAGAAGCACCCAGAGCAGGCCATCGGCGAACAATCCTCGCGCCTGATTTTTGTGCGCCATTCCTGCCCCGCCGTGATCCGCATAGTCTCGTTGCCAGAGTAACCTGCCATCTTCAGAACTGATCACACAGAGTTGCACCTGTTGGTCATCATCGCTGAATGACGAGACTTCCAACGCGATGAGACCATCATGATGCGTCGCATAGCGCACATGATCGAGCCAATCTTCGTAACTGCGTTCCCAGAACGTTCGACCTGTGTCCGGCTCCAATGCAGCAAGGCGGGGCGTTTCCCCTTTTCGCGAATCTCCGTGGATGAGAAATAGCCGACCATCGCCAGCGATGACACAGCGAGGACTATCGGCATCGTACCGCCACAGCAGTTGGCCGGAGGCGGTATCATGCCCGCGCACGGAACTCCTATCCGCAGTCACCAGCATTCCACCGGCGAGCAAGACCTGCTCAGAAGCTCGCGCGTCCGCGAATTTCAGCAGCGTTTCGCCGGTCGCCGCGTCGACGGCCACCAACGTTGCCTTTTTCCTGATATAGGAATAGACACGGTCACCATCGACTGCCAACAGCAGACGATCCCCGTACCAGGCCTGCCTGGCCCGTGGATCCATCGCCCACTCGTGCTCCCACAGCGGCAGGCCGTTGAAGGCGTCGCGGGCCGCCAGTCCGCCGAAGAAGATCCGGCCATTTGACGTTACGATGTTGTTGTTCTTCTGGAGTGGCCCGGCCAGCCAGCGCAAACGCTTCGGCCGCCCGACCAGCATATCGTTTGATACGGCGTTTCCATCGGGGCCGTGTCTCACGTGTGTCCACTGGTCCATCTCCTTCGGCCACGGCTTGCGGATCAAGATGTCGGGCCTTGGGGGACGGGTGTCAGGATCGACTTTGATCGCAACGCCACCCGGACAGAGCACCCGCTCAATTTCCTTGTCCGAAACCTGGCGCCCGGCGCCGGACACCACAACCAAGTTGACCAAGTTCTCGGCCAATGGCAATGTGTCAATCGGTCTGTGCTCGACCCACGCCTGGCCATAGCAACCTTGCTCGCGAATCAGTTCTTGCGCTTTTAGTGCACGCGTCTGGTCGGCCTCCAGTGCATAAACAAGAAAACGCCCCCGTTTCGACAGAGCCAGAGTCAGGTTTCTTTTACCACATCCCACGTGGAGACAGAGCCCCGACTCGATCCTCGCCGAGCTGACGATCATGTCGGCGAGGTCTTCGTCGGCATTGGGAACTGCGGTTGTCATCAAAAGAGAAACGACCAGACTGAACATGCTCATCTCCAACGACTCGCTCGGCCTGCGGTCTTAGCCGACCTACTCGACTCCACCAAGACATACCAATCTGCCGTCTTCCGCCCCAACAAACAGCCGGCCTCCAGCCGCAGCCATGCCGTCTTTCACGGGGGTTCGCGTAAGCGGCCATGCGCCCAGTTGCTCGCCGGTGTCTGTCGAAATTACCACCAGACTCGCTTGGTCCTCTGTCTCTGGATCTGGTCCCGCACAGAAATAGGTTTTGCCCGCGACGAGTGCGGAATTCAGATGCAGAGGCAACTCCAGATTCCATTGAATCTGCAGTTGCAGTTTCTTGGTCCTTCTTCTGTCGTCGCCTTCCTGACGGTCGTCCCAGCTCCACTTCTTCCCTTGGGGTACAAGTAGGGATTTGCCCGGTTTGGCACGAGCGGCGGCGTGCCCTTCTTGCTTCTTTCGGCGGCGTACATGGTGTTGCCGTGGTGAATCATCGGGCCATGCTTGGAGATCAGCACGATATCCCAGTCGGATTTGCCCCGCTTGCCTGGAGGCATCTCCCAACCGGGGCCCTCTGGGGCGCTGTCGATGCCCTTTCCTTCGTCGGCCGTGTAAATGTAATGCCGGCCGCCGCGCGACCACCCTTGTTTCCTGTTAGGTGTGAAACCGAGATCGTTCCTCTTCCAGAGGATCTCACCCGTTCGAGGATCGGCCGCGTACAGATAAGCGCCGTCTGGGGCGAGTCTGCCAGCGCAGAAATAGGCAACGTCCTCCACGACCGCGACGCCACCGCTGACCGGCCAGGTGGACGTTAAGTGATCGTACATGAGGATCTTCCGCACTTCGGGCGCGGCGCGAAATCGCCATGCAAGCTCGCCGCTGGCCGCTCGAAGGCAATAGACCCAGCCGTCCGTGGCACCGACCAAAAGCAGGTCTTCGTGCACGGTCGGGGTCGCCAATACGGCGCCGTCCGTGATAAACGACCACTTCTTCGTCCCGTCGGTTGCGTCGAAACAGTACATGCGGTTGGCGTCCGATCCGACGAACACCAATCCACTGGCGACGGCCGGAGGCGTCGGCGTTCCGCGGATCTCGGTCTCCCAAGTCTGTCGTAAGGGAAATGGTACGCTTGATGCTGTTACCGCGCTATGCTCGATATCGTGTCGAAAACAGGGCCAATTGTCGGCCTCGATCGCTGTCTTTGAGATAACTCCATAAGCGGGTCCCTTCTCCAGTCGCGTGCTCAACTCGTCCTCACACAAACCCGGCTTCCAGCCACGCGCGTTTGCCAGGCCAATATATCCTTTTATCGTGTTGCCACACATGCAATTGCTGGGCATCGCGTAGGTGAGGCCGTGGGCCGAGGGAAACAGGCTCCGGCAGGCGGTTTTGCTGAAGATGTAGAACAGCGACTCTCCGGTCTTGATGTTGTTGGCAGAGATTCCCCCGCTGTAAAGGAGCCAATCGCCGACTCCTGCGACTCTCGCACATCGGTAGGTGTAGTGCTCGAGGTCCGACTTGATTTCTCCGCCAGTTGCCACGTCGAAGGAGGTGATCGAATGCGCCTGTTCTCGCCACAGTCGGTCGCCAATGATGACATACGAGTGAAACCCACGTTCCGGCGGTTCAATCCGCCAGAGTACGGAGCCGTCCTTGCTCCATATGCCGACCAGCGAACCGAGTTCCACACACAGCACACCCGATCCGTAGAACCCGTAAAGAGCCCACAGGTTCTTCCCCGGAGCAAAGATGGAAGCCTTTGTTTTCCAGAGGATCTTCCCGTCCGCCGTATCGACTGCGACCACATATCCTTCTTCATAGACATACACCCGGTTGTCGCCCAGGCAAAGCGGCCGGCCCGGCTGCCTTGTCTGCCATTTGACCTCTCCCGTTTCCAGGTCGATTGCATAAAGCGTCTCGCGGGTATTGCTGTAGAGCATTCCTCGATAGACTGCGAGCAGCGGCCAGCGTGCCGTGCCTGCCCGTGGAAACGGGTCGAGGACTGTTCGCACATCACCTGTCCTGGCGTCGATCACCTCGATCTTGCCGCCTCCGGCCGCCGTGCTGCAATAAAGCGCGTCTTTGTGAGCGACATAGGTCCGAACCCATGTCGGCAGCTTCCGCTGCCAGAGCTTCGTTCCATTGAACGCGTCGACAGCGACCAGCAGTGATTCGGGCCCCTCCACAACGAAATCTGTAAGGCCTGTCATGAAGCAAACGAAGACGAAGATGACTATGGCGGACCGATCGACAATGCGTCCGTTTCTGCCCAGGACGACGCTGCGCTTCGGCCCCGCGGCGTGGGCCAAGTTGTTGTTCCTGCGTGATTGGGGCGAAACCGAGGTGGGCGGTTTCGGCATCTCCGCCGATGACGACCTGCTGTTGGTCGAAGACATCCAATTGGTTGGGCAGGCGTGCACGGGTGCAAGCGTGTCATTCGACGATGCCTCGGTCGCTGATTTCTTTGACGCCCAAGTAGACGGCGGGCTGCCTCCGTCGCGTTTTGCCAGAATATGGGCGCACACCCATCCTGGCGATTGTCCGCGGCCAAGTGCCGTTGATGAAGAAACGTTCGACCGTGTGTTTGGGCGCTCAGACTGGGCGGTCATGTTCATTCTGGCTCAAGGCGGAAAGACCTACGCGCGTCTCGGTTTCAATGCGGGACCCGGTGGATCAATCGACATACCGGTTGAAGTGGATTACAGCCGGCCGTTTGCCGCTAGCGATCACACCGCCTGGGAAAAGGAATATGCGGCAAACGTCCAGCCTGAATTTGAACCGCAACCGATAATCACAACCAAGCACCCCTCAACCGACGAGTTGCCTGACGAATGGCTATTCGGTTGGTGCGACTACGTGGACGAGGACGATGCATTTCTGTCGGAGGCAATCCACAGATGACTAACACAGAACGCTTTTCGCGTCAACGGGATTTGGTGCCCCACGAGCGGCTGTCGACGATCAAGATAACCGTGATTGGCGTTGGCGCCATCGGTCGGCAAGTTGCCCTGCAGTTGGCAGCCATCGGAGCTGGATATCTGCAGCTCATCGATTTCGATTCGGTTGAGCTGACCAATGTTACGACTCAAGGATACTTGGCAGATGATGTCGGTAAGCCCAAGGTCGCGGCCACGACCGAGGCAATTCGTCGCATCGATCGAACCGCAGAGGTTGAGGCCGTACAGGATCGCTATCGACCGAGGCAGACTGTTGGCGATGCCGTGTTCTGCTGTGTCGACTCGATCAGCGCTCGTGGGGCGATTTGGCGATCCGTCAACTCTCGATGCGAATTCTGGACCGACGGCAGAATGCTTGGCGAAGTCATTCGTGTACTAACGGTCAGTGACATCGCCGAACGCGAGCATTACGCCTCTTCGCTCTTTGCCCAATCCGAAGCACAACGGGGAAGCTGCACTTCGCGCAGCACGATCTATGCAGCAAGTATCGGCGCAGGGTTGATGGTGCATCAATTCACACGTTGGCTGCGGGCACTTCCCACCGACCGTGATGTTGCGCTGAATCTGCTCGCTGGGGAGTGGGCGGTTTGCTGAGCAAGACGATAATGCGAGGATCGCCAAAGGTCTACTTCCGAATCGGACCATTTGATCCACGAACATCGAACACTAAACAACCTGATCATTGGGCTGGCCGCCGAGAGGCGGCCAGCCTATACCTTATTCTCCTTACCTATTGGGCTTTCGGGATAGTTGCGCCGTGCGCATGAAGAACAACCACGTCGCAGGCGTTTAGGGAATCCGTTCTGTAAGAGCCACCGATCAGCACGCTTCTTCCTGAGATCTCGGGCCTGCACGTTGCCCGGCAGCTCATTCGACTGCAATACGGCATCCGGATCCTGTGAATCTGTGTTGAACGGCGGCGGTGTCGAAAACATGATTGCGTTCCTCGACGAGAAGCCGCAGAATGTATTGACGCGACCTACAAATGAGGTGTTGATCATTGAATCTCCGAGTTGTTGTGGTAGGCGCGTCTTGCTTGGCTCAATGCCAATGGCTGTTATGTCCGCCATTTGCCCTCTGAGCATGAAGGAGACCTCCTCATGAAAAGGGCTACTAACAGCAGTCGGATTGTCCCATGGCCGTGTCCGGTGCGCCAAGAATCGTTGGCCTGGGTGAAGGCGGGCATGGGATCTATGGGGATTCTGTTCTTCGCCTTCTGCATGGTTGGCGGCCTGGCGTGCTGTCGATGCGCATTCGCCTCGACATACTACGTGGCTGCGAACGGTGATGACAAACATCCGGGTACGAGCGACAAGCCGATGCGAACGATCGGCCGCGGCGCCGAGCTGGCACATGCTGGTGATACCGTGGTCGTCGGGCCGGGGCGATACCACGAGCGGATCATCGTCCGGAATTCCGGGACGCCGGAGAAGCCAATCACGTTTCGCGCGAGCGGCAACGGCGAGACCGTCGTCTCTGCGGCCTATCCGCTGATATCCTTCACGAAAACGGCACACATGCGGAACGTATATGAGACAGATGTCAGCGGCGCCTATCCCGGCGGCAGCGCCGTGGAGTGCTACGGACTCATCGACGAGACATCTCTTCACGCCTATACCATGGCGCCTTCCCGCGAGGCTTGTGACCTGATACCGGCGAGCTTCTATCTTGATCGGAAGGCGAGACGCGTTTTCGTGCACACCGCCGGCTCGCGACCGCCTGCGGAGCATAAGCTGGAATTGAGCACAAAGTCCGATACTTTTTACGTCTCTCCGGTCGTCTCGAACAAGCCGGTCATGAGCGACATCATCATTGAAGGGTTCACCATCAAACACACCTGGCGACAGCGTGCCGGCGCGGTGGTTTTCGGGCACGGGGCACAGCGGGCAGTGCTGCGGAAGTGTCGGATCGAAAACTGCTGGAGAGGCATCCTCGTTTCTCAGGGCTCCGAGGACTGTGTGGTCGAAGCATGTGAGGTGGTCAACTGCGTAGACGGCATTCGTTTTGCGTACCTGAACCGCGGGCGCGTGGCGAACAACCGTGTGGTGCGGCGAGGCGACCATTGGCCCTACCAGCCGTCCAAGCCGAGCGTCGGCATTTACTTCTACACGTTCGATTACGAGAAGAGCGACATCGAGATCGAGGGAAACTACATCGAGGGATATGGCAACGGCATTCGCCTGAAAGTGGGACCGGTGGCTTTGCTGAGGAACAACACCATCGCGGATTGTGAGACTGGCGTCCTGGCCTACACAGGGCGGCGGCGAGAGTTTGTCAACAACCTCTTGCTGAACTGCGATGTACCCATGATCTTCACCAATCAGCAGCCGCCCGATGATTTCTTCTCCGATTACAACTGCGTTGCGGATCTTCGTGACCCAGGGCGTGCGGAAAAATGGCTTGGTGACTGGCGAAAACGAACGGGCCAGGCGGCGCATTCTGTCTCGAAGGACCCGATGATCCTGGGCGCGTGGCCGGACCCGATGTCGCTCTCGCGGAACAGCCCTTGTGCCGGAGCCGGTCAGGATGGCGGCAACATCGGGGCGTTCCCGGTCGCGGCCGATGATCGCTCGTTGGAGGACCAGCGCCCGCCTGTCGGACGGATCTCCTGCGGCGGTCAGGACGTTGGAGGCGCGGCGGCGCTGATGCGGGACGCCAACGTGAGGCTCCAGATCAGCGCACGCGACGGTGAGGGCCCGGTCACGGCAATGCGGTTCTCCAACGATGGGAAGAACTGGTCAGCTTCGATTCCCTTCGCCGCCGGACACGACTGGCCCCTTGAAGCCGGCGACGGAAAGAAAGCGATCTATGCACAGTTTCAAGACAAGGCCGGCAACTGGTCTGCGCCAGTAACGACCGAAGTGTGGCATGTGGCGAAGGCGAGTTCGTCGGAAAGCGATTCCGCGGCGCCAAACAGTCGCGGCGGGAGGCAGCTTTTCGTCAGCGTCGAAGGCAGCGACGACGGGCCGGGAACTTCCGGCAGACCGTGGCGAACATTGGCAAAGGCCGCCAAATCCGCGCAGCCGGGCGACTCGATCGTCGTGTGTGAGGGGATTTACTACGAGCCGCTCGTCCCCTCGCGCAGTGGACGATCGGAGCAGCAACGCATTACCTACCGCGCCGACGGGCATGTGATTATCGAGCGCGGCCAAAAGTGGCCTCACGGTATCCTTTTGGAAAACCTCAACTTCGTGACCATCGAGGGCTTCGAGTGCGAGGGTTACACACGTGCAGGTATTCACGTCGAGAACTGCTCCGACATCATCGTTCGGCGCAACAGGATTCACTCGGGCTACGCGGAACGTCTGACCCAGCGCAAACCGCACGTCGGCACGTACGGCCTGTATGTGCGCGCGAGCCAGCGCGTGCAAGTGGAATACAACCAGATCTTTTGGAATTCCCGCAACCTCGTTTTCTATTTCACGGAAGACTGCCGGGCCGACCACAATACCTCCATCGACACGGTTTATTCGGGTCTTGCCATCTGGGGAACGTTTCCGGGCCTCACGCTGACTAACAACCTGATCGTCCACAACGGCAACGCTCAATTCTCCA
>CAZURK010000200.1:0-29035 GCA_964623055.1 uncultured Pirellulaceae bacterium | reverse complement strand
CGAATAATGATCTAAAAAGGGATCGGGAGTCGTTTCCAGAAACGACTCCCGCCCTCTTTTCTTCATTCATACCGGATCCCAATCGTAAACGCGATAGGTTTTGGTTCGCTTCGTGCCGGCCTTCTCAACGCTGCCCCGTGAGGAACGGTTCGATTCGGCGATCCAGGAGTATTCGATCTCCTCCATGCCCCACGCCGTCCCCTGGAGCGCCATCGCTTTGGCCCACACCAGCAGCACGCCCGTCATTTGGTACTCGGGGATAACGTTGGTTGCCATGTTGCGAACCCGCTTGATCGAGCGTTTGTTCCACAAGAGGCGGATGAAGCCAAAGGGAAACAGCCGGCCGTCAATTCTCTTAATCCGGGGATTGTAGTCCGGTATGACAAAGCCCGCCCCGACAA
Organism: uncultured Pirellulaceae bacterium; assembly: GCA_964623055.1. Taxonomy (GTDB): domain Bacteria; phylum Planctomycetota; class Planctomycetia; order Pirellulales; family Pirellulaceae; genus JADHUC01. Next base: position 28,634 of record CAZURK010000200.1, on the reverse strand, counting down.
CTTTGCCGTCGATTTCGGCCGCGCAAGCCAATTCGGGAACGATCAGGTGACACAGGCTCTTGGCCGCGTGTTGTATCTCGGCAGAAGACATGGGAGAGAACCCCCAATGGTCTACCATCGACACGTTATAGACGTTCATGAAGTCTTCCACGTCTTCCCGAAAACGCGACTTGTCGATCATGCGGATTTTCACATCGAAACGTTCCTCGATCTGATCGGCCAGCGGAAACAGCTTCGCCTCCGCGACGGGCAGCATGTCGCGCGCGGTGCCCATGTAGGCATACAAGTCCTGGCTCTTGCGGAATCCGTAACCCTCAACAAGTCGGTCGTAGTAGGACGGGTTATAGGTCATCATGAAGGTCGGCGGTGAATCGAATCCCTCGACCAATACGCCCAGCGTGTAGTTGATCCCTGGGTTCATCGGACCACGCATACAAGGCAGGTCGCGTTCGGCAAGCCAAGTCCGCGCAGCGTCAAATAGCCCGTTGGCGACCTCCTGGTCGTCGATGCACTCGAAAAAGCCGAAGAACCCTCGTCGCTCGCCCTGAGCATCGACGTGTGCCTGGTTTGCGATCGCCGCGATCCGTCCGCAAACTTCGCCGTCGCGGTAGGCTAGAAAGGTCTGGGCTTGGTTTTTCTCGTAGAAGGGATGCGGCCGGTATCCAACCATCTCTTCTTGATCCCGGCGGAGTGGCGGGATCCAGTTTGGATCGCCTCGATACAATCGCCAAGGATACTGGAGGAATTGCTTCTTCTGGCGGCGAGTAACAACGGGTTCAACAATAGCAGTTGACATGACGACGGATTCTCCCGCATCGACTCCCAACAACAGAATCTCGCGCGACACGCGGTGAGTGCGATCAGGCGAGCACGCTCGGCCAGACCGGGAGTACCGTTCCAGGTCCGCTTGACCTGCTTCGATTCCTTTCAGTTCAGCATCGAGTATCGCAGGTTGTGGCTGGGTTGTCGATGACGCCGGGCTGATTGAACAATCGCTAAACGGCAGCAGGTACCACCAAGGACGCTTCAAATCGTTCCCAGTTCAAACGGACGAAAATCTTCTTTCGGTTGCACGGGACGTGGAACGGAACGCCTTGCGAGCGAAGCTAGTGAAGCGTGCGCAGGACTGGCGTTGGTCGAGTCTCTGGCGCCGGCGGGACCCTGACAGATCTGCGGCGAGGATGTTGACAGCGTGGCCGGTACTCAACCCATCGGATTGGACGCGACGGGTAAACCGGCCTATGATGGACGGAGAACTTGACTCGTTGCGTCAGAGTGTACGTCGTGGGCGACCATTTGGCAGCGACGACTGGGCCCGACGCACGGCGAAAGAAATGCGACTGGAATCGACCTTTCGACCTCCGGGACGTCCAAGAAAGGTGCCCGAGAACGCATAGCCTCAAAACGACTCCCGACCCCTTTTTTAGGATGCGATGTCGATATGCGATTGGACTTTCAGAATGAGCGCATCCTGGCCGTTGTTGCTCATCCGGACGATGCCGAATTGCTTTGCGCCGGCACGTTGGCTCGCGCCAAGGCAGATGGCGCGGCGATTGCCGTGTGTGTCCTTTGCCGCGGTGACAAGGGCCAACCGGACCCGCCGATCGAGAATCTCGGTGATGTGCGAAGCGGCGAGATGGCCGAGGCCGCGGGCATGCTTGGGGCGGAGCTATTGGAAGGTGGGTTTGGTGACGGCGAGTTGATGGACGCGATTGAGGAGCGAAGGACGACCATCGAATTGTACCGCCAGTTTCGCCCTACGCTCGTGCTGGCTCATTCACCAAACGACTACCATCCCGATCATCGCGCCGCATCGGCGCTGGCCGAAGCGGCCTCGTGGTTCTGTGCATCGGGCGGTCACAAGACCGAGTCGGCGCCGATGGAGGGGCCGCCGGCACTGTGGTGGATGGACACGGTCAACATGTTCGAGTTCACGCCCGGTTTCTACGTGGACGTGAGTGACTTTGTGGAACTCAAGCGGCAGATGATGCGATTCCATCGCAGCCAGCTCTCACGCGGTGAAAGCGAAGATTTCTCGCCGCTGGAAGAGCTCATGATCCGTCAATGCGACACCCGCGGCGCGCAGGCCGGCGTCAAAGCTGCCGAAGCCTTCCGTTGGCACACGGCGTGGAAACGCGCGCGGGCGTGGTAGTCACATGTCTCAAGCTGGGAGCTGCTGCAATGCGCCGTATACTGTTCCTGATGGCAATCACCTCAGTGACGCTGGCTGGATCACTGTCGTTTGCCGAACCGCTGCGAAATGCACGGCTGCCCCTCTCGCTGTCCGAGAAGGTGCTGCGGTGCGGGCTGCCTCGGCTTGAGGAAGAAAAGGCCAACGGCGAAGAAGAAGGCTATGTGTCGCTGTTCAACGGTCGTGACCTTGACGGCTGGCAATTGCGCCGCGCGAATCGTCGGGGATACGTGGTCGAAGACGGTTTGCTGGTTTGCCCGGAAGACGGCGGTGGATACTTGTTCACCGAAGGCCAATACGCTGACTTCAGCTTTCGTTTCGAATTTCGCCTGAGCAAAGGGGCCAACAACGGTGTGGCGATTCGTTCGCCCCTGGTGGACAAGCGTCCGGCCTATGAAGGGACCGAAATCCAGATTCTCGACAATGTCGGGTATCCAAGGCAACTTCGCCCCACACAGTATCACGGGTCGATCTACGATGTTGTGCCGGCGAAGCGCGGTGCTCTCCGGCCCGTAGGCCAATGGAACGAGCAGGAAATCATCTGCCACGGACGCCGAATCACGGTAATTGTGAACGACACGGTGATCGTGGACGCAAACCTGGATGACATACAAGATCGGGAGGTTCTCCAGAAACACGTCGGTTTAGCGCGCACCGAGGGCCATATTGGGTTCCTTGGTCACGGCAGTCGAGTGGAGTTTCGCAGAATCCGGATAAAGAACCTGGACAAAGGCGGCTCGAAGTGAAAGCTGCCCATGCCACGTTGGAAAAAACGCGGCAAGTGTGTATTCTTTATGTTGCACCCAGTGGCGTGCCGGCTCTTGCTGTGTCGGTGGACGCGCATTGCTTGAATAGGGAGGTGTAGCATCAATGGCCACAGAGAAAACAAAAAAGAAGACAGAAGAAGAGCCCCAGGCGTCCGAGGAAGGCACGGGCAAGCGTATCCTATTGGTGGATGATGATGCAGAGATCATCGAGGCTTTGCGGTACGCTTTGGAGGCCAAGGGGCATAAGATCCTGATTGCTCGCGACGGAAACCAGGGCTTGGCGATGGCCGAGCGAGAGGATCCCGATTTGGTGATATTGGACATGATGATGCCCAAACGAAGTGGTTTCCTGGTCCTTGAAAGGCTGCGCCGCACGCGGCCTGTACCAATGCGGGTGATCATGATTACCGCCAATGAAGGTAGCCGGCACAAGGCATACGCAGAAATGCTGGGCGTGGACGACTACATTCGTAAGCCCTTCGCCATGGATCGGCTGCTGGACAGCGTGGGTCGGCTCTTGGCCTAATAACTCGTGTCTCTTGTTTCGTAGGTTGGGCATTCCTGCCCGACCCCCAAGAGACGGGCAGGAATGCCCATCCTACTGACAGTGTCAAATGAGCTGATGTAGAAGTTGGGCTCCCGCCTTTTCCCCAAAGTCTTGCATATACAGAGACCAATTAGCGGGGCCAATTTACCCATCTGACACATTCTCCCAACTGACCAGCTACGGTGCGGAAATCTCTGCTCCGAGGGCCTTTTTTTGGAAATGCCGCAACCTGCTGCGGCGCAACGGTCTTGCGGAGGCTCGGGCGACAGATGGCCAGAGCATACGAAGCTTCGAGTGGAGATTCGACATTGTCGCATTCCGGCTCCGCAATTATCGTTAAAGATAGAGTGGGGAGAGGCAGTGAACCTTCCGCAGAGATGGACCTCTTTATGACATAGTCCATAGGACCTCCTCCCGGACTGTCTCTTCACGCAGGTTGGACCGAACGCTCTTTCGCAACTCCTCTTGCACGTCCCCGGCCGCGCCGCGGGGCAGTATCTTGATGGCCCAGCGGTGCGTTTTGCGCTGCGCGGTTCGCAGCGCGCCGGCTGGCTTTCCCGCCGTGTGGGATTAGTCAGGTCGGGGATCGCGGGTGGCCAGGATAATCGAGTCTACAGGGGACTGAACCTCCAACAGAAGGCTAGGGAAAACCATGAGCGGTCAATCAATCGTCTCACTGATTGGGGAGCGTCAGAACCTCGAACAGTTTCGCAGGAAGACCTGGGAAGGCACGTTCGAGGAGTATCTCGACCTGGTGCGCGAGAATCCGAAAATCACGCGCAACGCGTTTCAGCGCGTGTACGACATGATCGTGTCCTCCGAGCGCGACGTGTACGAGCCGACCAGGGGAGAGAAGCGGACGCATTATTGCTTCTTTGATGACCCGATGGACGATGGTCGTGACGCCGTGTTTGGCCTGGACGAATGGCTGGAGCACTTGGTCAACGCCATCAAGAGTGCGGCGCAGGGCTATGGGATCGAGAAGCGCGTGCTTCTGCTACACGGCCCAGTGGGGAGCAGCAAGAGCACCATCGCCCGGCTCCTGAAAAAGGGTTTGGAACGGTACTGCGCAACTGACGAAGGTGCGTTGTACACCCTCGGCTGGCGCGACGAGGAGTCCGGCGACGTCCATTGGTGCCCGATGAACGAGGAACCGCTGCACTTGATCCCAACCCGCTTTCGCGCGGAAGTCTGCGCGGACTTGAACGCCGGCCACGAACACGACGATTTCCAGGTGCAGGTCACCGGCGACCTCGATCCGTTTTGTCGCTTCATGTACGGCCAGCGGCTGAAGACGCACGGTGGTGATTGGACCAAGGTGGTCCAGGATGTTCGCGTCAAACGCGTCTTGCTGAGCGAACAGGACCGCGTTGGGATCGGCACGTTTCAACCCAAGGACGAGAAGAACCAGGATTCCACCGAGTTGACCGGTGACATCAACTATCGAAAAATCGCTGAATACGGCAGCGACAGCGATCCGCGAGCGTTCAATTTCGACGGCGAATTCAACATCGCCAATCGCGGTATTATCGAGTTTATCGAGGTGCTGAAGTTGGACGTCGCGTTCCTGTACGATCTGTTGGGCGCCAGTCAGGAGCACAAGGTCAAGCCGAAGAAGTTCGCCCAGACCGACATCGACGAGGTGATCATCGGCCACACGAACGAACCGGAATACCGCCGACTGCAGAACAACGAGTTCATGGAGGCGCTGCGCGATCGGACGGTGAAAATCGATGTCCCCTACGTCACTCGTTTGGATGACGAGATCAGGATCTACGAGAAGGACTACAACGAACGGAGGGTCAAGGGCAAGCACATCGCGCCCCACACGATCGAAATGGCCGCCATGTGGGCGGTGCTGACCCGGCTGGAGGAGCCGAAGCACGCCGGTCTGACGCTGTTGCAGAAGTTGAAGTTGTACAACGGGAAGACTCTGCCGGGCTTCACGGAAGAAAACGTCAAGGAGTTGAAGAAGGAGACGACCAGCGAAGGGATGCAGGGCATTTCACCGCGCTACGTGCAGGACAAGATCTCCAATGCGCTGGTCGCTCATCCGGATGCCAAGTCGATCAATCCTTTCATGGTGCTGAACGAACTGGAGACCGGTTTGCAGCATCATTCGCTGGTCACCAGCGACGAACTTCGTGGCCGGTATCGAGATTTGCTGGGCGTGGCCAAAGAAGAGTACGAAAACATCGTGAAGAACGAAGTACAACGGGCGATCGCAGCCGACGAGGACGCTTTGGCGCGAGTGTGCGGCAATTACATCGACAATGTCAAAGCGTACACACAGCGTGAGAAGGTGAAAAACAAGTTCACCGGTCAGTACGAAGAGCCGGACGAGCGCCTGATGCGGTCGATCGAAGAGAAGATCGACATCCCCGACAGCCGCAAGGACGATTTCCGGCGCGAAATGATGAACTATATCGGCGCGCTATCCCTGGACGGCAAACAGTTCGACTACAAGTCGAACGAGCGGCTGTACAAGGCATTGCAGTTGAAGTTGTTCGAAGACCAGAAGGATTCGATCAAGTTGACCAGCCTTGTCTCCAACGTCGTCGACCAGGAGACGCAAGCCAAGATCGACGTGGTCAAGGGCCGTTTGATCCGAGACTACGGTTACGACGAAGAGAGCGCAACGGACGTGCTGAACTTCGTGGCCAGCATCTTTGCGCGTGGAGATGCCATGGAGTAGATGTTTGTGGCGAGTGGCAAGTGGCAGGTGGCGAGTGGCAGATCCCTGGTGACAAATGACAAACAAAACTGAACGAGATCGGACTCGGTTCCGGCAGATCGTCAAGGGGAAGATCCGGGAGAATCTGCGCCGATATGTTACTCGTGGTGAGATGATCGGGCGCAAGGGCAAGGATCTGGTGAGTATTCCGGTTCCCCAATTGGACGTTCCGCGTTTTCGGTACGGCAGAAACAATCGAGGGGGCGTCGGCCGGGGCGATGGCGAACCGGGCCAACCGCTGGCCCCAGGCGAACCGGACGACGGTGGAACCGGACAGGCCGGCAGCGAGCCGGGCACGCACATTTTGGAGGTGGAGGTGTCGCTGGAAGAGTTGGCCGAGATCCTCGGCGACGAATTGGAGCTTCCTCGCATCGAGCCGAAAGGCAAAGCCAGGATAGTCCAAGAGAGGACTCGCTACCGAAGCATCCGCCGGGTCGGTCCCGAATCGTTGCGGCATTTCAAACGGACCTATGTAGAAGCGCTCCGGCGGCAGATCCGCGAAGGTGACTACGATCGATCGAAGCCAACCGTGGTGCCGATACGCGACGATCGCCGTTATCGCTCCTGGGAGACGGAGCCCGAACCGGAAGCGAACGCCGTCATCATCTACATGATGGACGTGTCCGGTTCAATGACCGACGATCAGAAGGACATCGTCCGCACCGAAGCTTTTTGGATCGACGCGTGGCTGAAGAGCCAATACGACGGCGTCGAATGTCGCTACGTTATCCACGACGCTTCTGCCAGAGAGGTGGATGAACACACGTTCTATCACACGAGGGAGAGCGGCGGGACGCGGATCAGTTCTGCCTACGAGGTCTGTGCCAGATTGATCGAGAACGAGTTTGCTCCCGAAGATTGGAACATCTACTGCTTTCAGTTTTCGGACGGAGACAATTGGGGCGAAGACAGCCGCGATGCGTTGTACGTGTTGGGTGCCCGCCTGCTGCCGCCGTGCAACCTGTTCTGCTACGGCCAAGTGGAGAGCCCGTACGGCGGCGGGGAATACATGCATTTGCTGGAAGGCGTTTTCGGGAGAGAGCACGAGAAGCTGGTGTTGTCCGAAATCCCGGACAAGGACGCGATTTACGATTCCATCAGAGAGTTCTTGGGTAAAGGGAAATAGGCCCTTTCCCGTTGGGAGAGGGAGCGAGGCGATCATGATTGCCACCCATCACTTTCGATCGTTACCGGCGGAGCTGGTCGAAGTCCAGGAGAAGATGGAACGGCATGCTCGTGATTACGGGTTGGATTTCTTTGCCACCGTTTTCGAACTCGTGAGCCACGAGCAGTTGAACTCGGTGGCCGCCTACGGCGGCTTCCCAACCCGGTATCCGCACTGGCGGTTCGGTATGGAATACGAGCAGTTGTCCAAAAGCTACGCCTACGGCTTGCAGAAGATCTACGAGATGGTGATCAACAACGATCCCTGCTACGCCTATCTGCTGTCGAGCAACTCGTTGGCCGACCACAAGCTGGTGATGGCCCACGTGTACGGTCACTGCGACTTCTTCAAGAACAACTGTTGGTTCAGCGATACGAACCGGCGGATGATCGACGAAATGGCCAATCACGGAAACCGGATTCGCCGCTACATGGACCGGTTCGGGGTGGAGAAAGTCGAAGAATTCATCGACGCATGCTTGAGTATCGACGATCTGATCGATCTGCACTCGCCCTTCATCAAACGGCACGACGATGCCGACAAATACGAGTTTCGCGAGCACACGGAAGACGAGGACCAACCGCTGCCGGCGCGATTTCAGGCGAAACAGTACATGGAGCCCTATGTCAATCCTCCGGAAGCTCTAACGGCGGACGTCGAACGGCAACGTCGAAAACGCAAGAAGAAGGAGCGGCTGCCGGCTGAACCGACCAGCGACGTGATGCTGTTTGTGCTGGAGAACGCACCGCTTCGGCCGTGGCAGGCAGACGTGCTGTCGATCGTTCGGGACGAGGCTTACTATTTCGCGCCCCAGGCCCAAACGAAAATCATGAACGAAGGCTGGGCCACTTACTGGCACTCGACGATCATGACGCGCCACGGCATCGAACCGGCGGACGTGGTGAGCTATGCCGATCATTGTGCCGGCACGCTGGCCAGTTCGCCGATGCGGTTGAATCCCTACAAACTGGGCGTCGAGTTGTTTCGTGATATCGAAGACCGCTGGAATCGCGGCTGCTTCGGCGAGGACTATGACCGGTGCGAGGACATGTCGGCAAGGCGGAATTGGGACATGGCCGCCGGTTTGGGGCAAGAGAAAATCTTCGAGGTCCGGCGCATTCACAACGATTTAACGTTCATCGACGAGTTCCTCACGATCGAGTTCTGTCGTCGGCACAAACTGTTTTCGTTCGGCTTCAACGAATTGTCGGGATTCTACGAGATCGAAAGCCGCGAATTCGCTCGAATCAAGAAACGGCTGCTGTTCAACCTGACCAATCTGGGACGCCCGATCATACGGGTCCGTGATGGCAACCATAAGAACCGCGGAGAGTTGTACCTGGAGCACGTCTGCCAGGGCGCGGAACTGAAGCTGAGCCATGCTCACGATACGCTCAGGAACGTGCACACGCTGTGGGGCCGGCCCGTCCACATCGAAACGGTCTTGGACGGCAACATCACGGTGCTCTCTTATGACGGCCGCCGGCATTCGTCGACGCAGACGGATGAAGTGGCCGCTACGGACGAAGGAGGTGAGCTATGACGGTGAAATCAGAGATAAAACGCGAACTGGATCGAATTCCATCTGAATTGACCGAAGGCGAAGTACGCAGCGTGTGTCTGGAGACCGAGAACGGTCGATTGGCGTGCCGGATCACTGCAGTGAACGCGTTGGCGTGCTCTTTCGATTCGATCGTTCTGTCGTCCGAGCAAACGGCAGATGCTTCGGTCCACCAGTTGAGACGGATGGGCGAGCGTCTGGCCGCGCGCCTGGGCTATCTGATGGAGCCACTGGACGTGATCGAAGTGGACGAGCAGTTGCGAATTGTCCAGTTGCGCTCGCGCCCGCCGCACCGCGAGGATGATTCGATCAGCTATTACGAGTTGGAGATCCGACCCGGCGAGTCCCGCCTGCGCCGCTACGAAAAGCGGCCGGAGTGCTCGCGGGAAGCAATCCCGTTCACCGTGACCCGTGACGTGTTCCGTCGGTTGGCGGACGATTTTGCGTCGACGGCGTCTTAACGCGACATCGGGTCGTTGCCAAATCAGTGTTGTGTCGCGGGCTCACGACCGCGACACGCGTGCGACCGCAAGGTCTCAGGAAGGGAAGGGAGATATCCACGGCCCGCAACCTGTGACGCACGCAACTGCCAAGGCCGGCTTGACTCCGAGTGCCCTCTTTTTCGGCAGCGCCGCAATCTGTTAGGATGCTACCGGTGTTCCCCATAATTCGTGCTTCCTCGGCACGCGCCCTGATTTGAGGAGTTTTGTTGCGTTATGAGTCACCGTCGCCCCACCTCGGAGCAGTCTCAAGACATATCGCTCGAACCGACCGACGGATGGCATGCAAGTCATCTGTACTACTTGTTCGATCGCGTTGTGCTGGCTGGCATGGACCAATCGGACATTCGGGATGGTTGCACGGAGGTCGCAGCGACGTTGGATCCAGCAGGGCCCGACGCGACGATTCGTCTTCAGACCGGCGTGGTCAGCGGGCAGAAGGCGGACTTTGGGCTGATGCTAATGGATCCTGATCCGCTAAAGATCGATTCAATACACCAGCGGTTGATGTCGAGCAAGCTCGGACCGGCGCTTCGGCCGGCTTACTCGTTTGTATCGATGACCGAGGTTTCGGAATACGTTCCCACGATCGAACAGTACTCGCAGAAGTTGATCGAGGACGGGGACGAAGAGGGCAGCCCTACGTTCAACGCAAAGGTGAAGGCTTACGGGGCGCGGCTGCCTGCCATGAACCGGCAGCGGCTCACGCCCGAGTTTCCGGCTTGGCCTGCGACGTGTTTCTACCCGATGAACAAGAAACGCAAGGTCGGCGAGAACTGGTTCACGCTGCCGTTTGCCGAGCGCAACCGGATGATGGCCGAGCACGCCCGAAGCGGCATGGAATTCGCCGGCAAGGTGTCGCAGTTGATCACAGTGGGCGTCGGCCTTGAGGACTGGGAATGGGGTGTGACGCTGTGGGCCCGGAATCCGCAGTTCCTCAAGGAGATTGTGTACCGAATGCGCTACGATGAAGCCAGTGCGCGTTATGCCGAGTTTGGCCCGTTCTATACAAGCTACGTCATGACACCCGCCGAGATGCTCGAACACTGTCGCGTGGGCACGTCGACATAATCCACAATGCCTTTTGAATATCCGAAACACCCAACGTCGAACCACAGGAACCCTCTTCGGGACGACGGCGAGAGTAACCCGTTTGCCGAAGAAGGGCCCGACGAGGCCGTTTCGGATGATCCCTACGCGGCACCGGCCCAAGCGTCTGGCTTCTCCTACCGCCCCAGGGGTTACGAAACGATGCTAACGTCTCGCGGGCGGGTGGTTTTCTGGCTGGGGGCTATCGGATTGGCCATTTCCGCTCTGGGTGCAACGGGCGTCTTGATGATATTTCTGGCGCCGTCTGTGGGCGCATTCTACTGGATCTATCTGTGCGCCGGCTTGTTACCGTTCGGATTGGCACTGTCATTTTCCGCTTGGCTATTTGGCGGTCGCGATTTGCGTGCCATCGAAGCGGGCGCAATGGAGGCCAGCGGTCGTGGGAAGACGCGTCGAGGATGGATCATGGGAGTCGTCGGGGTGCTGATCGCGGTAGCGCCCATCGTCTACGCGTTCGCCCGGATCGTAAAGGCAATTGCGGACGAACTCTAACCGCCGCCGGGCTCCCGTTGTGGAGCGAACTTGATTTTCTCCACCAGCTTGACAATGTTACCGTCGTCATCAACGAAGCCGGACACGGCGGTAACGGCCCTGACCACATTGTCGTACCTGAGGTCGTAGTCGCAGTCCAGTTCGATTTCGGCCGTCTCTTGCACGCTGCCCGGTCCCCGCTCGTCGCCAATGATGCTGATGATGTGGTTGTGCAGGCTTGCGAAACTTGTGCCGAAAACATCGTCATTCAGCGATATTTGCGTCAATCGACCGGAAGGGTCAGCATGCAGGCGAACCTTCATGGGCGGGAGCTTATCCTCGTCCGGCAAGCCTGTTGACGGTGCCGCGAGCGGCATCTTGATGTTGAAATCGCCCTCCTGCGAGACGATTTTGAAGGTCATGATGAAGAAGACAAGGAGCTGAAACACGATGTCGATCATCGGTGTCATCGGCACCTCGACCTTTTCTTCCTCGATTCCCCCAACGTTGCGGACTTTCATGACTGATATCTTCGAGTTTTGGGTGTCAGGTTTCGGGTGTCAGGTTTTGGGAAAACGCCAACGGTCAAGACCTCAATGCGTGACGCGATCCCCCTGCCGTCGGGACTCAGTTGTTGCCCACGTCCTCCCTAGCACGCAAGGCGAATTTCTCGAAATCGATCTTTTGACACTCCCGGATCAGATCTTGCACCTTCCCGGTCCGCGCGTCTCGATGACCGCGAATGATAACCGTGGCGCTCGACAGCGGCTCACCACTGGCTATCAGAACTCGCGCTTCAGCCCCTAGTATTGGGGACAGGCCCTCGATGGGCACTTCCTGGCCGCCAATGATGGCGATACAGTCATCGAGTCTGCCGTTCTTGTTATCATCCTCGCCTGCATCCAACGCGCCATTGCCGTTGAGGTCTTCACTCCTCGTCAAATGAATGGTGATGGGGAAATCCAAGGGCGCTTCGGGCGGCTTGGCCAACTCGCTGTCCGGCAGTTGGATCCGTTCGTTCTGTTCGCTTTGCGTGAAATTGATCAGCACCATGAAGAAGGCGATCAACTGGAACGTCATGTCGATCATCGGCGTCATGTCGCCTTCGTGGATGCCGGACCCTGGTTTCTTGATCCTCATATCAGTTTCGCTCCACAGCTCTGTAAGTCCAGACCTACTTCTGCGCGCCGACGTTCTCGAAACGGCTCATGAGGCTTTCGCTCAGAATGCCCACCTCCAGCACCAAGCGGGCCACGCGGTTCTTCAGGATGTTATAGGCGGCGATGGCCGGAATCGCGATGGCCAGACCGAGTAGCGTCGTGAACAACGCAGTCGAAATACCCTCAGCCAAATCGGTTGCCTTGGGCGTCGCCCCGCCGGCGGCGATTACCCGGAACGCTGCGATCATACCGTGAACCGTGCCAAACAGACCGACCATCGGGCTGATTGTTCCGATCAGCGCCATGTAGCTCAGCCGGTGCTCCAGTTTCATGTTTTCCTCTTCCCCCACCTCCTGCATGGCTTCGATCGCAGGCGAATAGCCGGCAGACAGCTTGGCCAGCCCCGCCGAGAGCACCTGGCCCAGGAACGATTCATCGGCTTTTGCCAGTTCGTATGCCTCTTGGTACCGTTTCTCGTTCAGGTGACCCTCGAAGGTCTCGACCAGAAGCATGGGACATACGTTGTCGCGGCGGGCTGTCAGCAAGTTCATCACGAACAAGGCCACCAATGTGAAGGAGAGGCCCAGGAAGATCACCATGTAGCCCGGCCCCAACGCGTCGTAGATCCACTCCAGGTAACTCTTGTCATCGGCCGCGGCTTCGTCCCCGTTGGACGATGTGTCTGTAGTGTCTGTCGGAGCGGCGGCGGGTTCCCCCGCATCTGCGGGTGGGTCCTCTGGCTCCTGGGCGACAGCCGCGGCATGAGGCCCCAGCCACGTGAGCGAAAACGCTCCTGCAGCCAGAGTCAGGACTACCAGTGAACAAAACACACCTGGCCAGGAGCCGTTCAGTAGACGTCGCCGCATTGTTCCCTCCAAGAATCTCTGATTCTGCCTAATCCAGCTTCGAATTCGTTGCGTAACAGGTTTCTATATCTTAATCCCATCCGACAGGACGGGTAAAGCACCACTACTACTGCATTGCCGCCCAACGCGTGCCGGCATACTGTGTTCGCAGCAGACTTCGCGTCCTGTCAGACCGGTCGGATCTTCCCACCGTTACCCAAAGGTCACTCAGATAGTACAACGCCTCGGCATGCGCTTCCGCGTTCGTGTAGAATAACACATCCGTGTGCAAAAACGCCCGCAGCGCCTCTTTGGGCTTGTCGCTCTTCAGGTAGCATACCCCCAAAGCGTTGTATGCTCGGCCGAACAACGTCGCATCGGTGGGGTCGTGTTTTGCGATCAGGTCCTCGATGATTGCGATTCCTTCCTCGTGTTTGCCGGTCGCCGCCAGACATACGGCTTTGCCGACGGTGGCGTGCATTTTCTGCTCCAACGCTTCCAGGTTGTTCAGGCCGCTCGCGAGCACCTCCTCAAATTTGGGAAGGGCCTCGGCGTATTGGCCGCCTGCCGAATTCGCGCGGGCCTGCAGCACGGTGCCTCGCAACTTGTACTCGTCCCAAGGCGCGCTTCCCAGTCCGTTGTAGAACCTTGCGGCGCCGACATAGTCCGATTGAGCAAAGGCCAGATCACCAAGCAGCTCGGCAGCCTCGAAAAAGTGAAACGAATTTACGTTCGCGTAGGCGAAAGCCGACAACTGCTCCTCTGCCGCTTTCTTGTCGCCGCCGGACGCCATGACGTGCTTTGCCGCGGCAAACGCTTTGTAGTACTCGACGTCCTGTTTAATGACGGCGTTGGTGACCGTGTTTACGTCGATCTTGCTCAACTCCTTGAGTGCATCCTCGAGTTGCCCGTCGAAAACACGTGTCCGCGCATTGGACAACTCCGTCGGTTCCCCATCGAATGTGACTTTGAGAATATCTTTGACATCGACACCCCGTTCGCCGCCCCTAACCTGGATTGTCACCTTCTCGCGACCGACGGATTTGATCACGCCTCGCAAAGGCACACCGGTATCTTTCAAGAACACCTGATCATCTTGCGCCAGGCAGACGGCTGTCCCGAAAACGCCCATAGTCAGGAAAAGAGCAGTCAGGAACTTCTTCATGAAAACGCACTCCTAAGTTTTTCTGGTTTCATCATTCGGTCACAGCCTCTTTCGGCTCCGGCGGTGCCGGGTCCGCAGGCAGGCCGGTTGCTCGCTCGCCGAGAGCTCGTTGAATGTCCCTCATCAATGCGTCGTAATCCGGCCTCTTGGCCTTCCAGTCGTCCCCTTTTCCGTACAGCTTCTGTGTTTGAAGGATGGCCCTCTCGGCCTTTCCGTACCACTCCTTTTGCTCGTCCGTCGTCTTCTTCAGACGCCCTAGCTTGTAGAAACACATGGCCAAATTGTAGCGGGCCTCGTGGAACACCTTGCGGAAATCGGGATATCGCGCCGTAATCTGGAACATACGCGCCCAGCCCCAGATGATGTTCTTCCCATCGCCGCCCTTTTGGGCGCCCCGCATCGCCATCTCGTACAGAGGCACGGCGCGGGCCTTGTCGTCCGCCTTCTTGTGCCCCGCCCACACATCGGCCCATTCCTGATAGAGTTTGGCGGCTTCCGCTTGGACGTCAAGTGTCATGTTGCGGTCCGTAAGGATCTGCGTGTAGAGAACTCGCGCGTCCTTGAACTTGCCGAGTCTCTTTTTGGTCCTGGCCAGATGCAGGCGCATCTGCGTCTTGATGTCAGCACTCAGTTTCTTCTTCTCGTCTTTTTCCTTCTCGTCCTCCTCCAGGATCGTCTCGTACGTTTCGACCGCCTGCAGATAGTATCCCTTTGCTTCGGGCACTAGTTGCGCGCTGGAATCCAAGCCTCTTCCGAGGCTGACAAACGTCGAAGCGACCCAATGCCGCACACTCAATTCCTTCGACTCATCGCGCAGACGTTCCAGAAACTCCTCGAAACCTTTGGAAAGCGGTTTCTTGGCCTCGGGTGAAGCCAACTTGATTTGTTCCTCCAAATCACGGGCCAAGCTGTAGTAGATCTCGATCAGCTTGTCTTGGGGGATGGCCGCTTTCATGGCGTCCATGACTTCGGTGGCTTTGTCCATTAGGGCACCGCCGTCGCCAGCGCCGGCCAGCGACGAGATGTAGGCACGCAGCGCCGTCTTATAGACATCTGCGTCGAAGCCATCGCGCGCAACCGCCGCGTGACCCGCCTTGACCAGCGTCAGCGGCCCGATTGTCTCGTCCTCCAGCAGCTTCACGGCTTCGGCGACTTGCTCGGCGTCGACGTAGATCTGGGCGAGTGAAAACGCGGCCGCGACCGTGGCCTCAGTGACGCCACCCGCCTTTTGCATGCGTTGAACGCCTTTGGCCAGGATCGTGTGTGCCCGGCCCTTCATCTGGTCCAGCGTTGTCTTCTTCGCGTCAATATCCACCTCCGGCGGTGTGGGTTCGTCGCCGCTTTCCCATTGGCGCAGTTGCTGCATTCCTGTCAGGTAGGAACTCCACATCGCCTGGCCCGTCTTGATTTCGGCGTCGCCGCGCTTGGGCGAGTCCTCGGGAATGTCATTCAGGTACTTCTCGGCCATATCCAGGTCACCCGCCTGGATCATGAACTGAAGTAGCGTGTTCCGCGCATCGACCGTCTTCGGGTGATCGGGCCACTGCTGGATGATGTAGTTTGCGATGGCGACGATATGGTCCTTCTCGAACTCCTTGTCATCGCCTTCATTCTCATAGAGTTTCAGATAGGCGACCATGGCTATCTCGGCGCTCGGGCGGGCACCGGCGCTGTCCGGATACCGACGAGCAACAAACTCGCCCACCAGGCCCGCCTCGTAGTAGTCTTGCGTGCTGAAGTGGAGGAAGCAGAGGAAGTATCGCGCGATGTTCACGTCGCGAACATCCGTAAGCTCGTCGACTAGTCCCAAAGCCAGTTGGTAGTACCGTTTCCCATCCGCAACGGCCTTGGTGAGCGCCTCCTGGGCGTCCTTCACCTGCTGCTCCAATTGAGTTTTGACCGCCTGGTCCGTCTCTTTCGCGATCCTCTGCGGCACAGTGCTCAGCACAAGATTGGCGGTTTTCATGGCATCCAGCGCCTGCTTGCCGGCCTGCATCGCCTCGGCGAACGTCTTCGGGTCACCACCTTCGCCCGATTTCGGTCGCGTGATATCAAATTGCTCATCCAGGAATCTCTCTGCCTCGCTCTTCAGATCCCCTGGCACCCTAGAGACGAACGAGGCGTTCTTACGAGCGTCGCTTGAGAGCCGTTTTGCCTGAGCATCTTTGGGATCTTTTTCCTTAAGTTGCTGCGCCAGTTTCACCTGGGCTCTGGCCAGTTCGAGCCGCAGTTGTAGCCAACTTGTTGTCTTCTCCTCATTCGGCCGCGCCCCTTCGACCCAAGGCTCCACCTTCTGGACTGCGACCGCGTACAACGGCGGCTTGCTTTTCTCCCAACACTCCAACGCCAGCAACAACGTCTTGGTCTTCACCGGGCGGAACTCGTCGATCTCGGTTTGGTTCAGCACGTCCTCATAGAAGCTCAGCGCGTCCTTGTACTTGCCCATCTTCTGGTTGCAGCGCCCCAGATACATCTGCGCGTACTGCCCGGCCAAGAGAGTGCGGTGTTTCTTGTTGATATCGGCGTACCGGCTGGCTGCATCTGTGAGAAGCGCCGTGTACTCCTCCGAGCCTTTCTGCACGGCGTTCGCCTTCTCCTCCTTGACCGCAGCCGCCAAGAGCAGCGTCTGGAGGAAATCCGCGCGCAACCGTTTGCGCTCTTTCAGTTTCTCCTTTTCCTTCTCAGAGATTACCCCCTGCGACTTCAACTTCTCCTTCAAATCGACTTCCTGCCTCGCAAATACCTTGGAGGCTTCGTCGTATAGTTCTCTCGCGCTGGACAACAACGCCGCCTTGTCTTCGCCCGGTTTGTTTGACAAGTCGACCTTGATGAGCGCTCGCTCAACCAGCAGATTGCCTAGCTGGTTGCTGGCCGACGCGGCCAGTTCATGATCCGAGTGCCTACCGACAAACCGTTGCAGGGCATCGCGTGCCTCGTCAAGCTGTTGCTCGCGAAGGGTGACGTCCCGCTGCGTTTTCGACGCTGCGACCAACGTGACCCCGAGTTCGTACAGCAGGATCTCTTTCATCTCGACGGGCGCCAAGCGACTGGTCTTCATGCTGTTCAAGTAGTCAATCGCTACGTCGTGATAGCCGCGTTCGCGCAAGGCGTCGAGGAACTCCCGCGCCGGTTCCCTGGCTTGGACATTCAAGGGGACGAGACCGGCGAGCCAAATGACCGCGCATCCCAAGAAACAGATCTTCACGGAGAGAAGCTTTCTCATGGCCTTTTCCTCGATTCACATCCTTTCGAGCAGCCTGTGGAAGCCGAAGAGTTTCGGTGCGTTCGAGCACGCAAGACCGCAACTGCTATTGGTTTACAAGTTATCGTGTCGATCGACTCGCCGCAAGTCGCCGCGAATCGTGGATTGGCACAAATGGCACCCACAACTGGTCCCGTTTACCGAGTCTGCCTGTTATGCCGCCGTCCTGTTTTTTTGATTAGAAAGTGTCGTCTTGAATCAGTCTGTGCAACCAGCTATCAGTCCCTGGATTCTCGCCAGCGCCCCCCAAATATTCCCCGTGTGCCCGCCCGAGCGAGACTGGTGCGGCGCTCGGCGGTAATGCGCCCAGCGCGTTCGACCAGCGAGACGAATCGCCGAAAATCGGCACGTTCAGCCAAGCGAGGGTTGACTTGTCGAGCCGTCGATAGCACCTGCTCCAAACTCCGTGGTTTTGGCCGATAGTGATAGACGTTCTGCGAAGGTACTGCAAAGTTGAACGATTGGCGAAGGATCTCCCCGGTTTCCGCGGCGACCGCCGCCGCTTGCAGGCAGATCGGTGCCCCTTCTAAGGACGTGGCGAATTGAATCCGGCTGATCCGTCGCTCCGGCAGCCGATGTGGCCGCCCGTTGCGCGGGTCCGACCACTGGAGCTTGACGACGCCAACATTGTCCTCGTCGTTCGGGTACAGCCAGACTTCGAACATCACCGTCGCTTCCTGTCCGACTCGGAGATCCGATTCAACCGCTGCCGGAAGCAGGCCGCCAACGGCAATCGCTTCGTGGCCAATCAACCGGTACGCAGCGACCGCTTTCGGGTTGAATTCCACCTGCAGTCTTGCCTCGCTTGCCACAAGCGACGGATCGCCCGTGAGCGTTTCCACCAGTGACCACTGGATTTCTTCGGCCGAGTGAACGGACCGCACGAGACCTTCGGTAACACGGGTGAGGTTGACCAGTGTGTCGTCGAGTTCCGGCCCGCCGTTCAGGTCGAATGCGTCGAAGCGGAAATTCGGGCGTGCGGTCTCGCGAAGCATGTCCTCGATCGTCCGCGATTCGTCGCGGCCCAAGGCAGAGGCACTATCCGTAATGAGCACTAACCGGTGTGCCGCCTGCGAATCGAGGGGGTACCCGATCGCTGTGGATATAGCCAGTTGGAGTGCGCCTCCAAGATTCGCGCCCCCGCGGGCATGTAGAGGCTCCAAGACGCCAACGATCTGGTCCGCGTCTTTGCGCCCCGCCTCGTCGACCACGTGAAACACCTCGTCGTTGAAAACGATCAGCGAAAAACGGTCGTCGGGGCCGAGATGTCGTACAAAGTCCTCCAACGCGCGACGCGCTCGATCCAGTTTGCCTTCCCAGTTCATGCTGTTGGAGGTATCCAAAACGACGGTCAGACTGGTGGCAGGCAGCGTGCGTTGATCCGGCACGCCGGCCTTGACACCGATCTGCAACAGGCCCGCTGAGGTCGGGTTGAACGCGGAGGGCCCGGCCGCTGTGCGTAAGGCCAGTCGGCCCGGTTCGGCCGGAGCATAATGGTAGTCCATTGCCGCAAGGAAATGCTCGACGTGAATCTGGTCGGGATCCGGCAACCGCCCCTCCGCGACCAACCGGCGGGTCAGGTCCAGGCTGGACGTATCGGTCCGCAGCGGCGCGGTGATCGAGTTGGCTGAACTGTCCATTGCCAGCAGAACGGGCGGGTGGACACCGCGGCCGAACAGGAAGTCGCGATCGAAGTTGCGTACCAGCGACGCCTCAATGCCATGCGCGATCGGGGCCGTCGGCGAATGTAGGTCGGGCAGTAGTTCGGCCTCGTGAGATGAATAACCCAGAACGCCCCAACGCAGAAGCAGCCAGTTGTCCGACGGCCTCCAAACGTTGCCCATCTCCTGGAACAACTCGCCGGCAGGTCCAGGCGCAAGTGAGTCGATGGTTCGAATCAAAGCGAACTCCGGCTCTCTGCGCACCGGATCGTCGCGCGTGCCCCCGGAATCTACAAGGACCGGCATTGGAGCAATCGCGACGCTGTCGTCGGCTCGGGCAACAATCTTCAATGGCCCCTGGTCGATGAGCACAACGGATACTGGCTCCGGCTGATCCTGCCGAAATACCGAGAGGATTCCACCGAGGGCGGCGAAGTAGCCGGCCCCGACCACAATCAGCATCGACGCGGCCAGTGCCAGCCCGCCGATGCGCGAACGCCGCCGGAGCAGCGGTATATTCCGTGCGCGGGCGACGATCTGCGGCGGAAGTGGCACGTCGCGAAGTTGGCGATCGGTCTCGTCGTCAGCAACCGCTCGCTTCACGCGCTCGGTCAAGCCCAGCGGTAATGGGACGTCTCGAAGCCGCGCGTCCAACTCTTCATCGGTCAGGGCGGCAATCCCGCGCAACCGTGTCGGCAAGTCGACCGGTACCGGTACAGCCCGCAAGCGAGCGTCGAGTTTCTCGTCGGAATAGCTGTCGGACATCGTCAAAGCGGCTACGTTCTCACATACGCTCCCAAATACCCTCGTAATCGAGTCCGCGCCCGGCTGACGCGGGAAAGCACCGTCCCCAAAGGAATCCCGAGCAGATCGGCAGCTTCCTGGTGGGTCAAACCGCCGACCACCACCAACAACAGTGTTTCCCGTAAGTCTTCCTGCAAACGATCCAGCGCGGCTTGCACCTCGTCCGTGAACTCATCGTAGAACGGGTCGTCGCCCGCGACGCCAATCTCGGGCGACGCGTCGCCGGACAACGGGCTCGGCGGGGGCCGCTTGCGCCATCGGTCGATTACGCGACGGCGCAGAATCGACACAAGCCAAGCGCGGACTCCCCGGCTCGGATCGTACCGGGATCGACTTTTCCACACGGAGCGGAACGTCTCCTGGACCATGTCTTCCGCTTCGTGCTGGTCGCCGATCATCCGGTAGGCCATCCGGTACAGGACGGGACCGTGGTCCTCGACCATACGGTTGAAGTCCGCCTGCGTTAGCGCCAAGGCCACCCTTTCTCCGCGGTTCGGGGTGTATGCCGGTGGTCAAATCGCCTGCCAGGCTTCCGTTCATTCGCATCAGCGGTTGCCGGTTATTCCCAGACCAGCGTACATCAAAGCCGAATGGGACGTAACCTGTTGTTACAGAACAACATAGAGCGAGATGCGACGGAGCGGAGCGGCAGACGCACGACGAGAGAAATCGCTCTCTAATACATCCTACCTCGGAGACAGCAATGATTTCAAGCAACGTGGTGAAATAGGAGAAGCGCGATACCACGAAGAACCTGAAGACGCACCCCGCTCCTGCCGAACGTCCAGGATTTGTTAGAATGAATCGTCGACTTGCTTTTGCATTCACCGACACAACGAGGAACGGGGCCGAAATAGATCCGGTGTTTGTCACTGCAACCGCTCTTCGTTTGACCGCAGGCCCATCGGGCCGCCCGGGCCGTTGGCCCTGCGGTTAAACGACGGATTGATCCCGGCCGCGTTCCTAACATCGAGCGCAGAACTATGCCACTCGAATTTGGCCAGAAACAGCCTCCCGACACGCAAAACCGGCGCAAACCGCCACCCAACTACTCCTCACGGCGGGTCCAGTGGAAGGTGTTCATGTACGTGGCCATGTTTATGTTGGTCATCATTCTCATGCAGGAAGCTGGTAAACCAGAACGATGGGAGTGGATGTGGCAGCTTCAGCAGGACGGCGACGCTCTGAAGACGCAGCCGGAAGAAGGTGATGTCGACACGCGGCTGCGCATGCCTGACGAGTCTCAGATGTCGGACGCTGATGCCCATCTGATTATCATTGGAGGTGACGCGGATCCATCGGTCGTTGCGCCCGGCGGCGACCATGACGTGAAAGAAGGACTCGTATCAGCGGGCGGCCAGGACCCCGTCGAGCGTTCTCGGCATGACGCCTGGTCGCGAACGCTGAAGGAACTGGCGGAGGATGACCGACGTCAGTTTCTGAAAGGGCTGAAAGCGGCACGCGACCAAACTGCGTTGCCGGAAGACGAGCAAGAGGCGTGGGCGCGGATCGTCGGGCTGCTTGACGAAAGCCGCAAGAAATACTTGAACGACGCATTCCTCGCCGTCAGCCAGGACGACGGAGGACTGACCGGCGACGAGAAGAAGACCTGGCTGGATGTCATTCAACGCCTGCACGCCGACTGGAACGATCGAGTCAAGGGCAGCTTGGACGCAATGGGCGACGAGCAGGCTCTGAACGACGAACAGCGACAGACACTGGCCGATGTGCAACGGATACTGGATGGCATCTTCCTGGATGCAGTTCGTGACAACACGATCTTCCGCGGCGCCGCCGAGCACGACGCTTGGTTCCGATTGCTGGAGGAGCTGAACCGGCGGGACGTGGACGAGTTGCGCCGGTCATCTACCGGCCGTGTCGGCTTTTTGCAGCTGTACCGGCAGCCGACGGAGTACCGTGGACGACTGGTGACCGTCCGAGGCCAGTTGAAGTTGGGCTATCATCGGCAGTCACACAAGAACATTTACGGCATCACGGATTACTATCACTTTTGGCTGGTGCCGACCGGTTCGACCTCTCCCATCAAGATCTGCTGTCTGGAACTCCCTGACGGCTTCCCGGATGTCAGAGCATTAGAAGCTGCGGGCGAGAAGCCTACCCTGGACGAAGATGTCGAGTTCACAGGCTACTTCTTCAAACGTTGGGCGTATCGAGCCGTGGACGGTACGCGACTTGCGCCGATTGTGCTGGCCAAGGCGCCACATTGGGAACGGCCAGCCGAATCGTCCGCCAGTTCCACCGAGTTGCCCGGGCCGGTGTTTTGGATTTTGATCATTGGCGGCTCCTGCCTGTTGGGGATCGGAATAACGGTGGCAGTCTTCCGGCTGAACAGTCGGTCTGTGCCGCAGAAAGAGCGTCCCGAATACGTCCAAATCCCATCTCATATCGACTCCAACACATGAACACATTGACGACGACGATTGCCGTCTTGACCGCCTGGTTCCTCGGAACCGGCACGGCGGTCGTTTGGGCCTCGCAGCCGGAGAATCCGCCTGCGAAGGAGGCGTCGACCGACGATCCGCCTGGCGATGCGGCGGAACCGGCTGTCAATCCGACGCCGCTGGGCGAAGGCACCGTGTTGCCCTGGAACCGTCCGTCAGACGACGCCCCCAAGCCGCCAGTCAAGCGTCTGTCCAGTCCGCAGGAGATGTTGGAGTTGTTCCGCATTGACGAAAGCCAGATCAATCAACTGATTGATGATCGTCCGTTAGATCCCGATGAAGAGGAGACGCTGCTGAAGGTATTGTTCCGAATGCCCTATTTCGGGTTGCACAGAATCGAGGCGTGGCGAAGAACGGATGTAACCTGGTCGCAGTTGGCAAGCGATCCCTCCGCGCATCGAATGGACGTTTTCAAGATGGACGGTCGAGCGACGTTCGTTCACCAGGCGGAGCTTCCGGTCGAGGCCGCCACTCGGCTCGAATTCGACCGCTACTATCAGGTTCAGTTCCAACCGGCCGACGCTCCTTATCCCGTCGTGGTCTGCTGTCGCAGAATCCCCGCTGCCTGGCAACGCGAAGCAGCCATTGACGAGCGTGCCAGTTTCTACGGCCTGTTTCTTAAAATCGGTGATATCAGCGGCGAGCGGCCGGAACTAGTTTTCGCGGCCGAACGCCTGGCGTGGATGCCTGATCGTGTCCAGGCAAGAAAGGGAATCACCGCCAGCCACTTGGTGCTGGGCGATTTGGGGATGGACGTTGGGTTGTTCGACCGCGTGCGCGATACGAATCGCATGGCATTAGTCGACGAAGATCACGAGTGTTTCTATCAGTTGCTGGCGGCGGTGGGCCGGGCTGATCCCTCGGAACTGTTGGGGAAAGGAGAAGGCACCTTCGAATTGGAGCCGATGCTCACCAAGCCTGAGACACAGCACGGACGCCTGGTCACGCTGACTGGGACGGTGCGCCGCGTGCAGAAGATCCTGATTGACGAGGAAGATGTACGTCAGCGTTTCTGCATCAACCACTATTACGAAATCGACATGTTCGTGCCGCTCGGCAATGAAGAGTTGCGACTAGCCAAATACCGAGGCGAAGAGGAGGCCCCCGTTTTCAGAAACAGCTACCCCGTACACTGCGATGTCCTCCGTCTGCCGGAAGGCTTGGAGGTGGGCGACGAGGTCAACCAGCAGGTGCGCATCGCTGGCTTCTACTTCAAGTTGTGGGCATACAAGTCGGCCTATGTGAGCGCCTACGGCAGAGACCGACGTCAACTGGCTCCGCTGTTTGTGGCGACGACGCCGCGGTTGGTGGAATCGCGCACCTCGAACCCACTGTGGGGTTGGATCGGCGGATTCAGCTTCCTGGCTGTCCTGGGCGGACTGGCTTTCGGAGTTTGGCTGTTTCGGCGCAGCGACAAGCGATTCGAACAGTCGGTCCTTAGGCAACAATTCGAAGTGGGGCAAGGCAAGTCGCTCGACGATATGGGACTCCAATCCCAAGATGGGCCAGACTTCAGCGGTCTCGAGTGATCGGAAGGGCGCGTTGCGGGCGCTCTCACGGTCGCCACGGTCACGACCGATCTCGTCTAACAATCACTCCATTTGGTCCCCCATCTTAGCAGAGTCAGCCAAGATCGGCGGCTGTCGGACGAAAAGCCTCCCAGAAGTCTCTGGAGACCCTTACCCATTGTCTGTGCGCGTATCCAGCTAGCCGTGTCTTGCAAACAAGAACGGCTGTGCCACAATCACTTGTATGCTGATACCACGTTTTACCGTTCGTAGGCTACTTGCGATTACCGCAATTTGCGGGATTTTCTTCTGGATTCTCGCCGTTGCGCTCAACCCCACCGTTGAACTACAGAACAAGGTCTGGGCCGTGGCGATTTCGATTGCTGTTGGGAGCGTGGTTGTGGCTTTCGTCTGCTATGCGGCCTTCTTTGGCCTTGCCTACATTCTGGCTACGGTGTTTGGCTTAATTCGCCACGAACCCGTCGAAGGAACGCCATTTGCGACCGCCGAGCCGCCACCGCAAATCATCCCACCGCAGGAGCCGGCGGAATAGGGTGCCGAGGCTGTCCCAGGCGAAACGGATCTGGAGAAACGGAACATGCGTACTGCAAAGGTCTTCATCCTGCTGTTGTGCGTGGCAACGCTTCTCTCCGGCGCCACGTGGGCCGGAATGGGCAATGTGATCAACCTTCCGATGGGAACTGCGCCGAAAAACGGCCTGAGACTCGATATCGACACGAATTGGGTAAACGCAAACGGCTATCGCCCGCTCCGCGTCACCGCGACGAACCTGTTGGCCGGCCCGACCAGCCCAGATCGAACGATTCGGGTCGAGGTGACCCCGCGATCGTGGCATTGGGGAGACATGGCGCCGTCGGTGACCTTTTACATCGAGATCCCCGAGGCGACAAGGCAGGTACAACAGATCGTGTCGATCCCGCAAGGCGACCAGTGGCGAGCGCTTGGCATCGAGGTTTTCGAGGACGGCAAGCAGCATGAGGACCTGTCGGCCGAGGCAGGAATTCCATTGCGCGCCGGGGGGCGAAACTGGAGGAGTTGGAGCGAGGCGACGCCGGTGATCCTGATCATCGACTCCGACGCTCCACCAAGTGCCGACCGTCAACGCAGCATGCGGGTACCGCAGATGTCCGGAGCGGCCCCAAGAGGCTCGGGGAACGTCAACCGCCTGCCCGACATCCGCTACTTGGCCGTCTTGCATCCTGACCCCAATAACAGTGCCAATCTTGCCTCCTTCCAACTCGAATCCGCGACTACCGACAGCTTCACCCTGCAGATTCTCGATCAAATGCCAAAGATCGAGATGCTGCCACCCGGCGACTTGCCGACGAAGTGGATCGACTACACGTGCTTCGATCTAGCGTTCGTGACGTTTGACGACCTCAAGTCGCTGATCAGCGAGCATCCTCGCAGATGGCAGGCGATTCGCGATTGGCTTGCGACGGGCCCGACGCTTTGCGTTTACGACATGCCGCTTGATTCCCAGCACTTGGGCGAACTGGAAAGGCTGCTCGACCTTCCGCCGATGCCGGACGCGGGCAAGGAAGCAAGCGAGTTCGGCGGATGGTCGCTGCCAAACGACAAGAGAGCCTCGATCGAAGCGATTCGAGATCTGGGTGGCTTGTATCAGGATGTGCGGCGGAGGAGAGGGCCGGACGAGTCGTCGTTAGTGGAGATTCTCGCCAATGCTGGCGGTTTTCAGGAGGCAGTGAAGACCGATCAGACGCCTTTCGTTTCGCGAGAGGTCAATCTGGGACGCGTGTTCGCATTGCGGACGAACGAACCGTTCGCTCGGGGAGCATACGGAATCAGTTGGCTGATGAACGAAATCGGCGGCGAGAATTGGATGTGGTATCGGCGGCACGGCATGTCGCTTCATCGAGAAAACAAAGACTACTGGAACCTGTTGATCCCTGGCGTCGGCCGGGCGCCGGTCACCTCGTACCTGGTGCTGATTTCGCTGTTCGTTGTGGTGATTGGGCCGATCAACTACTTCTTCCTGCGAAAGAAGAAGCGGCTTTATCTGCTGCTGATTACGGTGCCGATCGGTGCTGGGGTGGTTACGTTTGCACTGCTGAACTACGCGCTGATCTCTGACGGCCTGGGCGTTCGCGCCCGAGTCCGCAGCTATGCCGAAATCGACCAGACCACAGGGCGAGCGGTCTCCTGGTCCCGGCAGACGTACTACGCGGGTCTCTCGCCTTCGCGCGGCTTGAAATATCCCGAGGACGCGGCCTTCTATACCATCGAACACTTTCCATCCGAACGCCGCCGCCGTACTGATCGGTGGATGGTTTGGGACGAAGGCCAGCGATTAACTGCCGGCTATCTCGGCGCACGTTCCACGGCGCAGTTCATGGTCGTCCAGTCGCATAAGAGCCGCGGGGGTCTGAGTATCGTTGAAAACGACGGCCAAGAGAGCGCACCGCGCGTGACCAACAATCTGGAGGCGGATATCGCGAAGTTGGTAATTTGCGATTCGGCCGGCCGTTACCACTGGGCGGAAAACATCGAGAGGGGCGAACAGTTCCAGCCCCGGCCAATCGATCCGGCCGAAGCGGCAAAGCGTCTGCGTCTTGCCTACGACGAGAATCGTGCCGCGTTGCCTGTTGGATTCGATTCCAGATACTACAGAAGCTCATTTGGATTCCGCAGCTACCGGTGGACGGACGTCGACCAAAACATGCCGCCTCCGACGTTTGCCCAAGGCGTCCTTGAACGAGGCGTCCAACGCGCGATTTACACGGACGCACGAGCCATGAAGCCGCGCAGTTATGTCGTAATCACTCGAACGTCAGCCGAATCTCCGCTTGGCCACCAGGCATCACAAGAGGAAGCAAGCTTCCACGTCGTCTCTGGAAAATGGTAGGCATGATTACCGCTACGACCTCGACACAACCCATGATCGAACTTCGCCGCTTGCACCGATATTTCGGTGGCACGCGAGCGGTGGATGATGTGTCGTTCGACGTGCCGCAGGGCGAGGTCTTCGGATACATCGGCCCGAACGGTGCGGGCAAGACGACCAGCATGCGGATTCTAGCCACACTGGATTTGCCCACGTACGGCGACGCAATGGTCGATGGGTTTTCCATCGTGAACGACCCGGATCGGGTGCGCCGTCGCTTGGGCTTCATGCCGGACTACTTCGGCACCTATCCAAACATCAATTGCCAAGAGTACCTGGATTTCTTCGCTCGGGCCTATGGCCTAGTCGGTCGCGAGCGTCATCGGGCACTGCGACACACGATGAGCTTTACCGGGCTTGAGCCCTTGGCCGAGAAGCCGATCCGCGGGCTGTCGAAAGGCATGAAACAGCGTCTGTGCCTGGGACGAGCGATGATCCACGATCCGTCGGTTTTGGTCCTGGACGAACCGGCTGCCGGTCTGGATCCGCGCGCCCGCATCGAGTTGCGCGAAATGATCCGCCAAATGGCCGCCGACGGCAAGACGATTCTGGTCAGTTCGCACATCCTGACCGAACTGGCCGAGATATGCGATCGTGTCGGCATTATCGAACAGGGATGTCTGCTGGCTACGGGCACGGTCGAGGAGATTCAGAAGGGGCAAGCCCAACTTAGCGAGGTCAAAGTGCGTGTCCTTGGCGGCGGGACCACCCTGAAGAACTGGCTTGCCGAGCGCGACGATGTGCAGGACATCCTCGTGGACGGAGAACTGGTGCGTTTCACTCACGATGGTGGACGTGAGGAGCAGGCAGATTTTTTGAGAGAAATGGTCCTAGCCGAGTTCCGTATCGCCGAATTCGGCAGCCACGAAAAGTCGCTGGAAGACGTGTTTCTGCACGTAACCCGAGGAGTCGTGCAATAGAGTTGGTTACTGGTCATTAGTCATTCGTCATTGGTCATTCCTAGCATGAGCGTTGTCGGGCAAGAGTCGGACTCCCCATTTGCCGCCAAGGAAGGCGTCTGGGACCGCGTCGACCGGTGGATCGAGCGCGCGGGCGAGAAACTCAATCCGATTCTGGTCAAGGAAGCGCGGCAGGCGCTCAAGAGCAAACAATTTCTTATCACCTTCATCTTGCTGTTGATCTGCGGGTGGGGATGGTCGCTGTTTTCGGTGGCCATCCTCGGGCGCAGCGTTTACTACGCGCCGAGTGGCCCGTTCTTGCTGATTGGGTACACCATTGTATTGACCGTGCCTCTGCTGCTGATCGTGCCGTTCGCAGCGTACCGGTCGCTGGCGTCCGAGCGCGAAGATGGCACTTTCGATCTGCTGTCGATCACGACTTTGTCGTCGCGCCAGATTGTATCGGGCAAACTCGGCAGCGCGGTGTTGCAGATGATCGTGTATTACTCGGCCCTCTCGCCGTGTATCGCCTTCACGTATCTGTTGCGCGGCATCGACATCATCACGATCATGCTGTTCCTGTTCTACACGTTCCTGGCATCGCTACTGCTGTCCGTATTTGGCTTGATGGTCGCCACGATCACGCACATCCGGCATCTGCAGATCCTGTTGTCAGTTGCGCTGCTGCTTGGGCTGGTGGCGGCAACGATCGGGTGGTGCAGCCTTGCCATCGCGATCGTGGTCGAAGCGGACTCGGCCCCTTACGACGAGGTGGAATTCTGGATTGGTCAACTGGCGCTGCTTACGGGATACGTTGGGTACTGCCTCCTGTTCCTGCTGGCGGCCGGGGCCCAACTGAGCTTTGCCAGCGACAACCGCTCGACCAAGCTGCGCGT
>CAZURK010000199.1:21599-29077 GCA_964623055.1 uncultured Pirellulaceae bacterium | reverse complement strand
AAGTTCCTTACACTCCGCCACTTGAAAGCCCGGCGCCATCCAGCCCGGCGTCGCTTGAAGTAGGCGATATGGAACAAGGCGAGTGCCAACCTCTTTGTGACGGGAACAACTTGGAGTCCTTGACCCGTCGCTTCGAAAAGACATTGCGCGAGGCACAACAACAGCGAGCGCAAAGGACTACAGATTTGCACAGCCAGATCGATGTTGTGCTTGGGCTACTGCGCAGCACGACCGACAGCCCCCAAGCTGGCCCTGCCCCACCTCGGGCATCGCCTCCGGACAGTCCAAATGAGAAAGGCGAATCGTCACGAGACACGTCATCGGACGTTGCGCGATCCCCTGCGCGTGCTCAGGACGCGTCCCGAAAGGTCCCGATTCCGCCCTCCAACAACACGACCAACACGGCTGAGCCCGCGGAGCGACTTTCTTTGGCAGACAACCTGTTTGGTGCTGGTGATATCGCACTGGCGTTGGAGATATATCGGGGTCTCCAGAGCGAAAACCTGGACGCCGCCGAGGTAAGGTGGGTCAACTATCAGGTGGCCTCATGTCAACGACGCATTGGGAACGTATCCACCGCCGAGCAGACCTATCGAGAGGTGGCGAGTGCCAGCGATGATGATCTTGCGTCAGCCAACGCGCGTTGGTGGCTGGATTCAATCGGTCGACGTAAGCGCCTGCAGAACGGACTTGTAGGGCTGGACCAGGCGATACGGACCATGGAGAGTGAAACCCGTGAGCAGTCAAACGAGTGATCAGATCGAGGAGCTTCTCTGCAGTGCCTATGAACGGCAAGCAGAGAAGTACGAGCAAGCGATGAGAATCAGCGAGTGCCTTCCGACCTGGCTGGAACAGGGCCGGAACTCTGACGACGTGCTCCGCCGGTTACGTTCGATCCTCGATGAAATCGAAGGCTCGGAACAGCACGTGCATTCAACTCGCCAGCGTTGGGAGGCACTTCGGCGACGTCCTGGGCCCCGTCTAAGACGGGCCATCCAGCAGCTTGAGCCAACGTTGAAAAAGCTGATCGCCATCATTTCGTCAGCGGAAAAGCACGCTTGCGAAGCACGGGATCGTCTGATGCCGAAGATAAGCCGCGAACAACGCGGCCATCAGATGCGACAGGCGTATGCCTCGGTGGCGGCCCGATCCAGCGAGCACACTGGCGAGTGAGACAAGTGGACCTGGAACTAGCAAACATTTCTGGCTTGTAAACGCACCATGGAAACGAATAGGGCAAGAAAGGCGGATTGCGAGCAGCAAGTCCGTGTGTACCGAGGCAAAGAAGGCGAGGAGTTCGATTTCCGATGCGCCATTCCAGGTGTGCAATTGGCCGGCGTGGCCATCGACCGCGGGCGTGATACGTGTCGAGTTACCGTCGAGCCTCATCATATCATCGAATCCGTCCGCGACCTTCAGACGCTCTTGGATCTGTCCGATTCCGAGAAGAATCGTGAACTCGTATTTCAATCCCACAGCATGCGTCGCGCAGTCGAACACGCAACGCGGTTTGCCAAGAGTTCGGCTACCGTCCTGGTGACCGGCGAAAGCGGCACCGGGAAGGAATTAATCGCAAGGTTGATTCACGAAACCAGCCCGAGATGCGACAAGCGTTACGTGCGCGTCAATTGCGCTGCGCTGCCCGAAAGCCTGATGGAAAGCGAACTGTTTGGGCACGAACGCGGCGCGTTCACCGGGGCGGTGGAAGGCCGCATCGGACGCTTTGAATGGGCAAATGAAGGAACACTCCTGCTGGACGAGATCAGCGAAATCCCGATCAGTATTCAGGCGAAGCTTCTTAGGGTGCTGGAAGAGGAGGAGTTTCATCGAATCGGGGAGAACGCGGTTCGGCATACGGACGTTCGGGTGCTGGCGACGACCAATCGTGACCTGGAAGCAGAGGTAGAAAAAGGGAACTTTCGCGCGGACCTGCACCACCGTCTGAACGTGCTCGACATCAAGCTGCCGCCTTTGCGCGAACGTCCCGAAGATATCCCCGTGCTCGTCAATCGATTCATTGGCTACTTCCGTGACGAAGCCTGCGTAACCGTACGCGGCGTGTCCGAGTCGGCAATGCGCCTGCTCGTTGACTTCTCGTGGCCCGGCAACGTGCGACAACTCAGGAATGTCATCCATCGAGCCTGTGTTCTCACGTCGTCCGAGATCATTCAACTGCAGGACCTGCCGCCTTTGAGGTCGTCGTCGGGATCGGTGCCCGATGTTCTGCTGAATTTGACTTTGTCTGAAGTGGAACGTTTGATCATTTTGAATTCACTCAGTAGATTCAACGGCAACAAGACCGCGGCGGCCGCGCATTTGGGGGTGACGGCGCGGACGCTCTCGAACAAGCTCAAACTGTACCGCCAGCAAGAATGCGCTTAGCCCGGATCATGAAGCAGCCCTGATTCGTCGCAATATGCGTGACAAGAAAACTTGCGTGTCTATTCCCCAAAAGGCCGCGCATTGAAGCCTGAAGCGCAAGCGAAGGAATCGCCACGGTTTCCCTCGCTTGCGCGTCGGGCTTGAATAATCCGGGATATGGCACTTCTCCACTGGCCTGCAAAAACTTTCCAACCTTGAAGCGAAGATTTTTCCGCAACTCACCAGCCGGTGCTAGCACTGTCGATGTGACCCTTCCCATCTAGGTCGCGTGCACGTAACGGTTTGCCCATGCCCGCGCATCAGTAATCCTGCCGGAGATCGAAACGGGCGCACGGTTTGCTGTGTTTCTGACACGCCTCGATCTCTGCTAGCTTCCTTGCCTGCCCTTACCCGCATGACATCAGCCTCGCTTGCCCTCATTCCATCGGTCCCAGCTAATGCGACCGCAGTCTCTGATTCCCAACACGTCGTTGTGAACAGCAACGACGCCGCCAGCGTCAACGCGCTGTCGGAATCGCCTGCAAACGCAGAAAAGCCGTTCCTGGGAATCCTCCTGGACGAGCTTTCCGGGTATTGTGTGCCCACTTCAAGCACGAAAGGCCACACCTCGCTTCACGCGCACGCCGCGCCGCAACCAGGACAACAACTTCCTTACGTTGAAACAGACAACCTGGAATTGCCGAGTACATCGTCAAACGACGTGTCATTCTCACCATCTCTTGAGGGTTCGGCGGACGGAACTGTGGATGTGCCAAGCCCGCCCCACGCTGCCTCTCGCGAGCCCCCTCCGCTCGCAGCGGATCCCTCCGACACAGTCAGGGAAACTGCCCAGTCCAACATAGACTCGTCTCGGGTTCTTCTCAGCTTGCCGGGAGACGGCCTCTCACAAGGCCAGCCGCAACACCTTCTGGTTTACCCAACCGTGGCGAGGCCTGTGAGTGAACCTGGTTCGAGTTGCCAAGATGGCTCAGAAGGCGAGAAGTCTCCGGCTACCGGTTTGACAGAACTCCAATTGGAACCCTACAACCACCGCCCTCATCAAGCGCCGCCCCAAGCGCCACTCCGAACCGATCCAGAAGGCCGTTCAGCCCCGATTCTGGTGAACGATGTTGGGATGGAGGCACCAGCCACTGATGCTCTGGCCAATGTAACGGAGCATCGCGGGCCCTCGGATCTTGCCCAAGCGTCCACGCCAAAGAACCAGCTTGCTCGTTCGGTAGACCTGGGGTCTGCCGTTTCGAATCAGCCGGTCTCCGCTGACACATACAACGTCCGTGATGACGTGAACGCACTCACGCGATTAGCCGGTGCTCGCAACGCAGACGCTCGATATCCCAGTAACCCCGTATCGGCCGTAGGCGTGGGGGGCAACGTCTTGTTTCGCTCCGCTCCCGATCCAACCATCGCTTCTTCTGCTGACCGAGCAACTGGCGAACACGAACTGCCACACCAACTCGACTATCGCATCATCGCTGATCGATCGCTGCACGGTATGGCACATATGCCGGCAAACGATCGTCGAACTCTTCTTGGAGCACCTCTCACCAGTCGAACCGACGCAAGCAGAGCCGGCGCCCCTGGGAATCCGTTTCAGGGCTTTGAACGATTCGCAGCGTGGTCGCTCAGACAGCCCCAGCACACGGTTGTGACGGAAACGCAGGATGGGCCGTCCATTGACGGCAGCCGCTCACCAACAATTCTCGGTGATCCAAAACCACAAGAACCCCCGGCTCGGGCGCCGATGCCAAGCTCCGTGGACGTGGCCGGTAATCGGGCAGCCGTTGTCGGACCTGAGCCTTTCGATTCCCTTGAGGACGTCGGAGTAGATGTAGAAGGCCGACGACAAGGCCTTCAATCTGCTGAGGCAGCAGATAGTCGGGGGCAGCCACGGGCACGGGCGTTCGGTTCAGGGGATACGTTGCAGGATGCGCCGCTGACTGCCGCGCTCGGCTCGCCCCGGATGCACGCAGCGGCGGCGGGGAATCACACGAAGCCAGGGTACGTACTATCGAGCCACGAACCAAGTCAATCCGTTGACTTGACGAGTTCGGCAACTGGTCTCCCCTCCATCCACCATGAGTCGGCAGTTTCTGGGCACGTTACGGAGCGACCGTCGTTCCTCACCGGTGCCCCAGATCAAACGCCGCTCGCGAGATGGGGCACCGCCGATCGATTAAGCGATTCCATCGGCGCTTGGTATGCGACATCGCCAAACGAGACGAATGCCCGGCTCGAAGTCCAACTCAATCCGCCTGAGCTGGGGCGTGTAGTTGTTCGACTGGAGAAGGCACGAGGCAAAGTAGCGGCCAAGCTGCTCGTTTCGAGCGAGGCCGCTCGAATCGCCGTCGAGCGCGAATTGCCCGCAGTTCAACAGTCTCTGGAAGAAGCGGGCGTGGAACTAGATGAATTCGATGTCACTCAACACAGCGATCACCAGCGGGACGAACGCCCAGACGATGGCCTGTTTCCGGATTCTCGCTGGTCGGAGGGAGAGAAAGCCGATACGTCGCGGTCGACGCCAGCGCAAATGGGCGAGACCGCGGCAGGCCGTGTCGACTTGAGGGTATAAGCGACGGACGATGTGAAAGGAGGGAACCATGATTACATCCAACATTACGGCTGAAGCCACCCGCGATCAGTTCATGCAGTTGCTCGTCACACAACTGCGGTATCAAGATCCTTTGGAGCCGGTCAAACAGGAGAATTTCCTTCAGCAACTGGCACAGTTCGCCACGCTCGAAGGCATCGAAAAACTGAACGCGAACTTTGAGGACATGCTGAGACTCGAGGAACTGACGCAGGGCGCGGCCCTGATCGGGAAATCCGTGGTGTTTCAGCCCGAGGAGAACTCGGCTGAGGCAGTCGGGATCGTCGATTCGATCCGCGTCGAGGACGATCGGCTTGTGGTTATCGTCGATCAACAACGCGTACCAATCGAGCGGGTCCACGGGCTGACGGCCTCTTGACTTGGAGCACGTTGAAAGCGTAGTCACCGACCGCGAGAAAACGGCATGTTGGAAACGTGCCCTACAAGAAACGATCATCTAACACGTTAACGAACAGATCAAAGGAGTCATCCCATGTCCAGTTCCCTGCTCACAGGCGTCTCCGGGCTCGTCGCGCATCAGCGGATGCTTGATGTGGTCAGCAACAACCTGGCAAACTTGAACACGACGGCCTTCAAGGCCGGGAAAACGGTGTTTTCCGACTTGCTTTACACGACGATCCGGCCTGCCACCAATTCCACCGAAGCTGATATCGGCGGCACGAATCCGAACCAGCTCGGAGCCGGCGTGAAGTCGGCGCAAATCTCCAAGAAATTTACGCAAGGCACTTTGGATCAGACCGGCGAGATGTTCGATTTTGCGCTCCAGGGCGCGGGATTCTTCGTCCTCAGTGACGGTAGCACGAACATGTACACACGAGCCGGATCCTTCGCGCTGGACTCCGACGGCTACCTGGTAGATCCTTCGACAGGCTACCGAGTGCAACGATTCGGATCGCTCGGAGAATCCGGCCAGGGTCCTCTAGGCTTTCAGACCCCGGGGGATCTGGGGGTCGTTGTCCCCTTCGGCGCCAGCATATCCGGCGAAAGCAGCACGGAGATCACGATTACGGGCAATCTGGACGCAGGATCGCTCGGGCCACTTGCCGAGGTGCTGACGACCTCGACTCCCTTCCTTGCAGGCGGCGCACCCGCAACGACGGCAACGCTGCTGAATGCCCTGGACAGCAACGCCGTCGACTACGCAGCCGGAGATCAGATCAATATCAACGGGACAGGCGTGGACGGGAGCCCGATCAGTGCGTCGGTGGCCGTCGACGATACGACGACCCTTGGACAACTGGTCAGTGCTATCGGCGCCCAATATACGGGGGCCACGGCAAGTATCGACGCCAGCGGCAATATTGTGGTGCGCGCCGACGACACGGGCGACGCGCTGATGAGTCTGGTCGTGACGGACGATCCCGCCAACACGGGCCAAACAGACTTTCTGGGACACCGCATTTCGACAGCCACGTCAGGAAAAGACGGCGACACGTTCGAGACATCCGTGGAGCTGTTCGATGTCCGCGGCGGCGCTCACACCATATTGCTCACCTTCCAGAAACGGGACGATACGACGTGGGACCTGACGGCGGCGACCGACTCCGATTCCGGCACCGTGATCGACGATGCCGTGAGCGACATTCGATTCTTCGAGGACGGCCGTTTTGACCAGGCCGTCGGTACGGGGCTGGGAGATGCCAACATCACCTTCCGCTTCAATGGCTTGGCCAACGAGCAGACGATCAACATTTCGTTCGAAAACCTGACGCAACTGGCCACCGATTCCGCCTTATCCACGGACCAGGATGGTTATTCACCAGGGACGCTTTCTTCCATCAACGTGACTTCCGACGGCGTGATCGATGGGGTCGCAACGAACGGACGCAAGTTCGCTATCGCCCAACTCGGGGTTGCCACGTTCACCAATCCCCAAGGGCTGATCGCCCAAGGCGACAACTACTACGCCGCGTCGCTGAATACGGGGTCGGCAAATGTCGGCACGGCCCTTTCCGGTGGTCGCGGAATCATCCGTGGCGGGCAACTGGAAGCCTCCAACGTGGACATTGCTTTGGAGTTCACTCGGCTGATCGTAGCCCAACGCGGTTTCTCGGCCAATGCGCGTACGATAACGGTTTCGGATGAGATGCTTGAAGAACTGACCAACATCGTGCGATAGCGGTTATTCGCTTCGTGATGCCTGTGTCGCCTCTGATTAGGCCTCCACCTCCCGCTGCGAAGTGGGCTGTCTTGCATGGATGTAATCGAGGTAATTGCCAAGAGCCTCCCGGAATTTGGCCTATAGTACTGGTAGGCCAGGAACGCAAGACAACACGAAAGGCACGACATAATGTCAGCAGAAGCGACGACTTACGACACCAGCGCGATGGGGGCCAGCGTGGATGGCAGTGTTTCCGTCGGGATCGAGCAGGCCAAGCATGGACAATGGAGGCTGATCGATCTGATCGACAATATGATCGTTGGAAAGGATGTCTTTTTCCAGTGGGTCCGCGTTGCCAGCGACGTCATGACTGTCGATGTCAAGACG
>CAZURK010000199.1:0-21499 GCA_964623055.1 uncultured Pirellulaceae bacterium | reverse complement strand
GCTGGTAGGGATTGTCTCGGATCGGGACGTACTGCACCACCTTTCTTTTCCCCAGGGGCGCCGCCAAGCGGACGACAGCCGATTCCGGAGTCGGCTGTTTGCGACTGACCCCAAGGACCCATCCTTGAGGCTGCCCGTCACGGACATAATGAAGCGAGACATCGTGCACGTGTCACCCGATTGCACGGTGTACGATGCTGCCAAGATGTTGCTCGATTTGCGCGTGAGTTGCCTGCTGGTAACGGAGCAGGAAAACGACCTTCAAGGAATAGTAACCGTAACCAACATGATGGCGGCGTTGCTCGCCGCATTCAAACTGGCCCGTGGGTTCCTGGACTAGGACGTCGTGCAACAATGACTCAAGTGACAGCCAATCGAACCAACGGACGAGTGGGCGGATCGCCGGTTGCGCTCAGACAGGTGACGGCGCGCATTCGCGAGGTATCCAGCCTGCCGCGTGTCGTTCAGCAAATCATCGACATCGTGAACGACCCGAATTCGTCGGCAGCGGACCTTAAGAGTGTCGTGGAAATGGATCCTCCCTTGTCCGTCCGGCTCCTGCGCACCGTGAATTCGGCTGCCTATCGAACCCGCATGGAAATCCGGACTGTCCATCATGCCATTGCGTATCTGGGGTTCGAAGCGGTACGCAACATGGCTCTAGCGTCCACCATAGCCGAGATCTTCAAGAGCGACGACAGAATCGGTCGCTATTCTCGCCAAGCGCTCTGGCGGCATTTGGTGTGCGTAGGTGTTGCATCACGAATGATTGCTGCTCGGGTGGGGCTTGGAAACTTTGAAGACGCCTTCCTGGCCGGACTCCTCCATGACCTTGGTATCATCTTGTTGGACCAGTATCATCACCCGCAATTCGTTGCTACGATGGAATCGCTCGAGCCCGACGAGACGTTGTGTCGGGCAGAGGAGCGATTGTTGGGATTCACGCACGCGGAAATAGGCGACGCCGTGGCAAGAAGATGGAACCTCCCGTCCACTGTGATTGCCGCGTTGCTTCACCATCACGACGCGCAAGCTTGCCCGGACGGGAACAAGCGTATTGTCGAGGTGGTCCAGGTGGCCAACTTCATCTGTACCTCTAAGGGTATATCTTCCGTTGGCACCTCGGTGATGGATCCACCCAGCGCAGCGACACTCAACTCGTTGGCACTCGACAGAGACGACTTCCAAGTCTTGTGGGAGGACCTGGACGAGGAACTGGAAAACGCCGAAGTACTGGCCCGAATATAGACCATGGCAACGCTGACAGCGCTCGACAGCCAACTGGACGTTCTGTTTGGGCCGGGAAACAGAAGCGCCCGGCAGCCTGGAACCGGCGACGCCCAGCGAATCGGCATCCTCAGGGCTCGCGCCGGACAACTTGCGCGCCAACACGAAGCATTTCGCGAAGAACGCGAACGGATCTTGATCAAGAGTCTGGAGGAACGCGACGCGCGGATAAACGAGCAACGCACGTACTTGGAGCGGCTGGAACGCGACGTTGCCGAGCGGACACAGGAGTTGCGCGAGAAGTCGGAACACTTGGAACGAGCCAACGACCGCATGACGCGCGACCTGGAAGCCGCCGCCAAGATCCAGAAGTCGCTTCTCCCCACAGAATTGCCGGAGTTGGGAAGGATTCGATTCGCCTACGCCTTCCAGCCGTGTGACGAGCTGGCCGGGGATTCGCTCAACGTCTTCCCACTGGACGAGGGCCACGTGGGACTCTACCTGCTCGACGTGAGCGGGCATGGGGTACCGGCCTCGTTGCTGTCCGTCACGCTCAGCCAATTCCTCCTTCCCAAAGTGGAACACTCCTCGTTGGTCAAACGGAGGGTCGAACGGCCGCCGGGCTACGAGATCGTCACCCCTTCCGCAGTTGCCAGCCAGCTCAATCAACGATTCCTGATGGACGGGGAGAATGCGCAATACTTCACCACTGTCTACGGGATACTCGACCTCCGGCAACGGCAGTTTCGCTTCGTTTCGGCTGGTCACCCGGGTTTGGCTTACGCGGCTTCCCGCAAGGCTTGTGAAGTCCGAACGGACCCTGGGTTTCCCATCGGCTGGTTCGAGGAAGCACACTGGGACGAACACACGATATCACTCGAAGCGGGTGATCGCCTCTACCTCTACTCGGACGGTGTAACCGAAGCGACCAACCAGTGCCAGGAACAGTTTGGCAGCCAGCGTCTTTGCTCGCTCGTCGAAGATACCAAGAGAGTCCCTCTTCAAGAAAGCGTCACAACTCTGCTGCAAACGGTGATCAACTGGTCTTCCGGCAAACCGAAGGACGATATCTCTGTCCTGGCCGTCGAGTTGAAGGCCGAGAATGACCGCGTTTGATCGACTCCCTGAGAATGCGACTCGGAAGCCTCCAATTGTTACCAGAGCGGCGGTGGATCGCCACTGTCGCTCGAATCGCTGGTTGGTGGGATTGATTCTTCTGTCGCCCTTGCCGCCTCGGCCTTTTCATAAGCCACCCTTGCAGCGTCGGCGTTTTCTTGAGCCACCCTTGCCACGTAGGCAGTGTGCCCCTGCAGAAAGAGAAACATCTTGTTCAGCATCTGCCACAACTTCTCTTCAGGGGAGCCAGATACCGCCAAGATGGCTGTGATGATGCTCTCTATGTCCTCATCGGTTAGGTATCGTATGAATTCGTCCGACGCGAACTTTTTGCAGGCCGACACACCCTGTTCGGTTTCGCCGTCACTTTCCGCGGTGGATTTCCTCATCAGGTGATAGTACTCGAAGGTGAGCCGCTGGGTCCATCCTATCGAAACCAGAAAGCGTACCAGCGACCCGCCGCACAAGAGGATGGAAACAACGTATCGTGACCAATGTGGGGCACCGCAGAAGAACACAAGTGGAGTATCTATGGCGAAAACGAGGACCAAGCTGCGGAACAGCTTGTATTCCGCCATTTGCCGCTCGATCTCGGCCAATCCCGGACAGTCTGTCAGACGGAGGGTCGAGTACGCCCGATGGAAAACTTGGTTCCTGTCTTTCTTAACAGCATCGGGGAGGTGAACATGATTCTCGATTTCGCGAAAGTAGTGATCGCTCCTTTCAGGCCGCAATAGCACGTAGAGCCAATCGAGTAGAAGGCCGATGCCAAAGAGAATGCCGCCAACCACGTACGAACCAACGAGAAACGCTACCCAAAGCGCTGCATGACTGGAGACGTTCTCCCATCCGAGCGGGATGAGAAGTAGGTGTCCATGCAGGAACAGCAATACCGCCCCGGGAACGAGGATCCCGAAAAAGTGAACGGCGCCCAGGAAGAAGTCGCTAGGTTTGTATGCCATGGTGGGATTTAGTGGGATCGTGTAGACGTGTTTAGTGTTACGCTACGAGTTTCTGACGCGATGATTCAATTCTACCTGGTGGGGTGCACTTGAGATAGCAACGGGGCACAATTCTGGCGGGGGCAGAATCTCGCGCTGAGGGCGGGAGGGTCAGAATCCTGCCCCGTAGGACTGCCGATCTGCGAATCAGCATCAAGAAACGCGGCGGAAGAACTCATCGGATCGAGTTGGACCTTCAGCGGGCTCCGACCTTTTCCTCGCGGCCACCAATGACCGCCACCTGATCGCCGCGGTTGTGCGACTTTTTCGCGCTTGACGTTCCTCGCAAGTACGTTACAAATGTGGTTCATACAGTCAACTCGCACTACTCAGGATCGACTGGAGGGCTGTTGCGGGCGCTTGTCCCGTTTCGCGAGAGGGCTTAGCGAACGTGAGTTGGGCCTCTGATCCTTCTTACTGCATGGAGGTGACGCGATGTCTCTGCAGACTCTGGACTCGTGCGAGGTTCTTCAGAGTGCGATGGGCCGCTTGAGGAGCAGGCTGGGCACTGGGATCAATGATGTGTCGTGCGACTACCGTGATTCCGTCCTATACCTTCGTGGCTGGTGCAACAGCTTCTACGAAAAGCAGATGGCACAAGAGGCCGTCCGATCCATAGATGGCGTCTTGCGTGTCGTGAACCGCATCCAGGTCGTCGCCAAGGCGAAATAGTCACAGGCGGCGTAGCCGTTCTGCGATTGGTCAATATGGCTCGGCTATTCGGGTGTCCGAACCTGTTCGCCGCAACAAGGATAACCACCAGCAATCTTGCCAATTGCTGCTCTCCGGAAACTAAAAACCGCTCTCTACGACGCTTAGCTCGGCTTGCAGAAACGGCACATTGCCGGCGGATGGAGCGTTCGCGTCGCAGGTGGGTGCGGTTGACACCTCGGCGGCGAGCTTTGTCAGCACCTTGAAAGTGCACTGCAAGGCCATCATAAGGTCGGTGGTCGTTAGTACGCCGCATAACCGATCGTTCTCTTTGACCGGTAGACAGGAAATCCGTCTTCGAAGTAGCAGCGTGACGGCTGGATTGACCTGCGTGTCGTGCGCGATGCAGATCGGATTGGGTGTCATCATTTGGCCCGCCGTCACCGCATCCGTTCGACTCGTGTCACGATCACTGATGATGCCCACTAGTTGGTCGCCTTCGCAAACCAGCAAATGCCGCAGCCTGCTATCATTCATGAGCCCGCGTGCATCATCGGCAGATGCGTCCGGCGGCACAGTGGACAGTTGTCGAGACATGATGTGCCGTACCTCGAGTTGACTCTCCAGCAGCGCGTGCATGTGACTGCGAAGGATAGTGTAAATCTCCTGGCGTTTCTGAAAGAGTGCGTCCCGGTCTAACTCCGGAACCGTGTCTTCTTCTTCCTCCTGTCCGCGTTTCTTGGCGCCACGTAGGTATAGAAGAATGCAGACGGCGCAAATGACGCTCAAGCCGGCTGTAAGGGCGAACAGATAATTTGGCCTCAGCAGCACGGGGCCGGAGGTCGTCGGCAAAGATAGCTCTCGGTGGTCACCCCCATTGACTGGCCGGCGCGGATTCGATTCGGTGGTTGGCGGGTCGTGGCTGACAGCCTGTACCACACTGGCCATCGAGTCAGTCGTCGCGCGACCTACTAGGCCGACAGTGCCGAAAATGAAGGCGGCTAGCATCAACACGAGAACGGCGTGCTCGGGAACGGCCGTCCCCGATACGTCAGCGACAAGTCGCTTGATGCGACTCGCCTTGCAGTCTGCGTCGCGGCTCCGAGGCGGTGCGTCTTTCGGTGATGTCCTCACAATCGGA
This sequence comes from uncultured Pirellulaceae bacterium, assembly GCA_964623055.1. Taxonomy (GTDB): domain Bacteria; phylum Planctomycetota; class Planctomycetia; order Pirellulales; family Pirellulaceae; genus JADHUC01. Next base: position 16,363 of record CAZURK010000199.1, on the reverse strand, counting down.
TCCCTCTTTCGCTGCAGTCTGCGTCCGGCTGCTTCAATAGGTCCGGATCGCCGCACGACTTGCGCGACCTTGTTCCGGCCTGCGTGAGAAATACCCTATAAGAACAGCCGGTTGGCCACCTTGACCAGGTTGCCGTGGACGGAGTTGTCGGTCTGGATTACGTCGAACGGAAGGGGGAAATCCTGGCAGCCCTGAATGGCTGGCACCACAGCACGCTTCCCCTCGCTAATGTACTCGGCCACATTGAAGGCCATTCTCTGGGCCAAGGAAATGTCTTGGCTGTTGGGTTTGGCCCCGCGGATGTCGCGCGAGAAGCCTTCACAGACGACCTTGGCCCGCAACGGCTCGCCCGTGCTCTTCAGCTCGTCGTAGAAGAATTCGGCCGTATTCATACCCTTCGGCCTTGAGTCGTGCTTGTACCCCTCGGCCACGACGATGACTGCAGACTGTTTCCGGTTCAGCAGATCCACGGTTTTCGCGTGGTCGATGTCCATTCCGGGCAGGACGGCCATGTGCCCACGTCCGCCAATGCACGAATGCAATGCGTGAAATCCGGCCTTTGCCCCCATCATCTCTACGATGTAGATTCGCTTGTGGGCTCTCGCGTCGGCCGCATAGGACGCGATTTTTTTCGCTCCTTCTTCGATACCGGTATGTTGCCCAATGCACTCGGTATTGGAGATGTCGCTATCCACCGTGACAGGAACGAAAAACGTTTGGACGCTCGGGGGCAGCAACCTGCTGAGATCGCGGATTCCCAGGAATGTGCCGTTGCCGCCGATGGCGACGACCACCTTCACGTCCCGGCCAATCAGATTTCTCGCCGCGTGTCGGATGTTCTCTTCCTTGGCAAATTCGGGATACCGTTCACTGCGGAACCTCGCGCCGGCGGCCTCGGACAGCAAGCTGACGTTCAGCACGCCGGGGATGTGCTCTTCGCGCTTGTATAATTCACGGTTGTAGATGGCTCTCCGGTAATCCGCACCTCGATCCGAGACGACGGACCGAAATCCCTCATACGTCGCGTAGCACCGTCTTCCGAAACGTTCCATGTGGCACGCGAGAAACGCCGTCACAGGATTGTATCCCGGCGCGCAACCACCGTCTTGGATCAGCAGGACGTCGATGTCCGCAAACAGATCTTCCGCCTCCGAGCGATGTCTGACCAGAGGTTGGCCTTCCAGGACTGCTGTTGCCATTTTGTTGCTCTCCTCAGAAAACTAGCGAGCGGATTACGCGGCTTGCCGCCGACGCCCAATCGAACGGAAAAAGGAAGGTCCTCTTAGGGAGATATAGGTCACAGATAAGACCAAGGTTCCTTTCGATGCAACCCTGGGGTCCCGATCGCCATGCAGGTATGAATCATGCGCGTCGTAGCAGTTGGTCGGTCGCCGGCCATCGCGCTGCCGGCGAAACCGCTGGTCCTCCGGTCGCCGCGACCAGCAGCGCAACCTACGGTTTTCTTATTGGCCGAATCCGGATCTGCCGGTGGCGACCGTCAGCCAGCGACAACCGGAATGCACTGAGGAGGGAGTTGACATGGCACTTGCCAGTTCTGTGATTGTTTCGCAACCGCTTTCCGCCGTGATTCCTGTGACGACGGCCGCGTCGTGCGAAGAAATGGGGCAGGCATCGGCGACATTGTACGACAAGTGCATGGCGCTTGCCGGCAACTTATGGTGGACCTGGAATCCGGAAGTGATCACCCTGTTCCAAGACATTGATCCGGCGCGCTGGCGGGCGCTGGATCACAACCCGATCGCGTTGTTGTCGGAATTTACCCCCGAGCAATTGCAGTCGCGGGCTATGGAACTGGTGCTGCAGAGCCGGATCAACCAGGCATACCGTCGACTGAAAGAGTACATGTCCACTGTCCCGCTCTGGGCTAAGGCCCACACCGGGGTACTGGGCTCCAAGCCGGTGGCCTATTTCTCTTTGGAGTTCGGCCTACACGAGTCTGTGCCGATATATTCGGGTGGACTGGGAGTGTTGTCGGGCGACCACATCAAGAGCGCCAGCGGGCTGGGCGTGCCTTTGGTGGCAGTGGGCCTGTTCTACAGCCAGGGCTACTTCAAGCAACGTCTGGACGCCGACGGCTATCAACGAGAGGAATACATCGATACCAAGGTCGAGAACCTCCCCATGGAACCGGCTCGACGTCCGGACGGCGAACCGGTCACCGTCGAAATCCATACCCGAAGCGGCCGCCTGTTGGCAAAGGTCTGGCGGCTGCGCGTTGGCCGGGTCAACCTCTACCTGCTGGACAGCGATGTTGAAGGCAACAGCGACGAGGACCGCGAGCTGACCTCACGCCTTTACGGCGGCGACAGCCGCACGCGTATTCGCCAAGAGTTAGTCGCCGGCGTCGGCGGAGTCCGCGCGCTCCGGGCCTTGGGTATCACGCCGGGCGTGTACCATCTTAACGAAGGCCATCTTGCATTTGCTACCTTGGAAGTAGTTCGCGAGAGAATGCAGGACGATGGAATGGGCTTTGACGAGGCGCTGCGCGATGTCGCGCGGCACACCGCCTTCACCACCCACACCCCTGTTCCCGCCGGACATGACCGATTCAGTGGGGAACTGGTCGAGGAGCATTTGGGGCCCCTACGAGATGAGTTGGGGCTGTCCTTCGACCACATCATGGGCTTGGGCCGTGTTGACACACACAACCACGACGAGCCGTTCTGCATGACCGTGCTGGGTCTGAAGTTGTCTCGGAGGGCCAACGCCGTCAGCTCCCTGCACGGCCACGTCTCGCGGCAGATGTGGGCCTCGCTATGGCCTGGGAAGAGCGAAGAGGATACGCCCATCGGGCACATCACTAATGGCGTACATGTTGGCAGTTGGCTCGCGTGGCAAATGCAGCAACTGTATGACCGCCATTTCCCTGCGGATTGGTACGAGCGGATGGGTGAACCCGAGGTGTGGCAATCCACACACGACATCGATCCGGGCGAGCTGTGGGAAACCCATCACGCGCTCAAGAATTTGTTGCTGGCGTTCGTGCGCCGGCGCGTCAGCCGCGAGTGCCGCCGCCGTGGCGAAGACAACGGGACGATTGAGGCCACCCGTCATATGCTCGATCCCGATGCCCTCACCATCGGCTTTGGCCGGCGGTTCGCCACCTACAAGCGGGCCGATCTCATCCTGTCCGAGTTCGATCGGATTGCGTCGCTGATAAACGACCCGGACCGGCCGGTGCAGTTGATCTTCGCGGGTAAAGCCCATCCGGCCGACGAGCCCGGTAAGCAACTGATCAAGCGGATCGCCAACCTGCGGCACGACCCGCGTTTCACCGGACGCATCGGATTTGTGGAAGATTACGACATCAACGTCGGCCGCCATTTGATCCAGGGTGTCGACGTCTGGTTGAACAATCCTCGCCGTCCCCTGGAAGCCTCCGGTACCAGCGGGCAGAAGGCGGTGCTGAACGGGGCGCTGAATCTGTCCGTGCTCGATGGATGGTGGGCCGAAGCGTACGACGGTTCCAACGGATTCGCCATCGGCAAAGGCACCAATCACGTGGACGATGCGGTCACCGACGCCCGTGATTCGGCCGACCTGGCGCGCGTACTTGAGCAGGAAGTCATTCCTCTTTACTACGAGCGCGACGTGGACGGACTACCCCAGAAATGGATCAAGCGGATGATGAATTCGATCAGTTCGCTGGCTTGGCGGTTCAGCGCGCATCGGATGGTCGCCGACTATGTCCGCCACGCGTACATTCCGGCCGCGGGAGGCCGGAGCTGCGACATGAAACCTCAATGAACGATTGACGGTAGAGGAAGGAACGCATTATCGATGGGCAACAGAGCAAGACGAACCGTTCAATTGTTACAGGAGTTCTCGCTCCCTCTGATCGCGGGTGTCTTCGCAGCATTGGCGTTCGCAAACCTGGCGCCCGGTCTGTACGAGACCTTGGTGCATACACCGGTGCACAAGCTCTGCAGCGTGATTTGGCACGGTGCCCAGCATGGGTCGCATCATGGCGCCCACGGCTGGGAACATTGCCTGACAATGCACTTCTTGATCAACGACATCTTCATGGTCCTCTTCTTCGGCATAGCGGCCAAGGAGATTACCGAGGCGTGCTTGCCGGGCGGTGCACTGAACCCCATTTCCAAGGCCGTCAACCCGCTGCTCGGCACGCTGGGCGGCGTAGTTGGACCGGTAGGGGTGTTCTTGTTGATTAACGCCCTGGCAGGCGACCCGGCTTGGACGAGAGGATGGGGAATCCCGACTGCGACGGACATCGCCCTGGCCTGGCTCGTTGCCAGATTCGTATTCGGCAAGGGCCATCCGGCCGTAAGCTTCCTGTTGCTCCTGGCCGTTGCCGACGACGCGATTGGGCTAGGGATCATTGCGATCGCCTACCCGGATCCCGCGCATCCTACGTTGTGGGCCAACGCTCTGTGGATCTTGCCCGGCATGGCGATTGCCCTCGGGCTGCGTATCGCGAAAGTCCAGAGCTGGATACCTTATGTCCTATTCGGCGGCGCGATGAGTTGGTGGGGGCTGTACAGCGCACACCTGCATCCCGCATTGGCCTTGGTATTCATAGTACCTTTCCTTCCGGGTCCGCGGCGGGACTTGGGGCTCTTCGAAGAGAGTTCTGATTACGAGACGCTCGAACAGCAAGCTCACGTCCATGGCTCGCATCACGCGCACAGTCCGCTGGAGAACTTCGAACACAGCTTGAAGACCTTGGTCGATTTTGGCCTGTTCTTTTTCGCCTTTGCCAATGCTGGTGTACCGTTTTCGGGAATCACGGGGCTAACCTGGGTGGTCGTCCTATCGCTTGTGCTAGGCAAGACGATCGGCATCACGGCGTTCTCGGCGGTCGGCGAGAGAATCGGTTTCCCGTTGCCTGACGGAATGCAGATGAAGCAGTTGTTGCTGACGGGGATCATCGCCGGTCTTGGCCTTACGGTTGCGTTATTCGTCTCGGGGCAGGCGTTTGTCGACACCGGACTCCAAGGCGCAGCGAAGATGGGCGCTTTGTTCTCCGGCGGCATTTCGATCTTCGCCGTCATCCTGGGATGGATACTGAACGTACGCGACGAGCCCGAGCGGACTTCATCCCGTTTGGCTGGATGGCGAGTCGTCTTCCGGCGTCGAATCCTGCCCGCGGCCGATCGTGGCTAGGTCACGTGGTCCTTTTTGTACGCCTGCCCAACCACTGCCTCTGCAATTCCATCGCGATCCGCAGAAGGTTGTCCGGCGGTTCCAGTTCCCCGTCTACGATCGTCTCTGGGAAAAAGAGACCGCACGTTAATTCAGTGCGACGTCTAACGATTGCGTGATACGTTGACTTCTCGCCTTCGAATTCCAAAGTGATATCCACATGGTCATCCAGCGCGGGTTCGAGATTCGCGTCCGCAGGAATCCGTACGAGCATCCCGGTGAAGCTCAGATCAATCGGCGTAACCGGCGTTTCCTCCTGCCCTTTGCGCATCACAGCCGAAAGCCCGCTGGAACCCCAGACGGGAACGCGGAACGCCTGTCGTCGATTGAAATCCGTGCCCGCGAGAGTCGTGACAAAATCGATCAGTTCTTCGACGCCGTTTCGCTCCAAGGAAAAGGAGAAGTCCGGTCGATCATGCGCGGTAATCTTCAGTGTCTTGCCGTCGGAGCTGAATCGCAGGTTGCCAATCGTCATTTCTTCCATCACGTTCACCATTCGGATTGTGAGGCATGAAACACCGCTTGACGCTGTGGGAAAACAGGGAATACCCCGCCTGTCCCGTAGGTTTGGGGCAACATAATTGTCCGCCAAGAATATGGTTTGTCAATCACCCCACAGTGCCGGGAAGGCAGCGATATCCATCGGGGGATCATCGCCAGGCCCAAATGCTATGAGAAAAAACACTCGGGGTGAACGTGCGTCGTGGGATCGTTCAACGACCCCACGGGCGGTATGATGTGGTGTGAATACAGCTTGTCAGCACAGGCGAGATGGCATCTCAACGATGAGCCTGAGAGAGGTTTGGGGCAGGAATGAGTGCCACAGCGGACATCGCAGAAGAAACCGTTGAGAAATGGCAGGAAATCGTTGATCTTCTTTCCGATCTTCTTCACGTTCCGGCTGCCCTGATCACGAAGACCGATGGGTGGCGAACCGAGGTCTTTGTTGCCAGCCAGTCAGAAGGCAACCCGTACCAGCGCGGCCAAAAGGCGGCCCTTGATTCGGGTGTCTACTGCGAGACCGTGATTCGGACGCGCAGGCTCCTGCTTGTCCCCAACGCGTTAGAGGACGACGAATGGAAATGTAGCCCGGATGTCGGCTTTGGAATGATCTCCTACCTGGGCTTCCCGGTCGTGTGGCCCAATGGCGAGGTGTTCGGCACGATTTGCGTTCTGGATGCGAAACCGAACGCCTATGGCGAAACTTCTCAGAGGGTCCTGAAGCAGTTTCGAGACGTGGTAGAAGCCGACTTGAAAGCACCGGCATCGGAACGGGCAAAGAAGGAGTGGGAGCGCACGTTTGACGCCGTGTCTGACTTGATTGCCATTCTCGACAACCAATACGGCATCCTTCGAGTGAACCGAGCCATGGCGGATCGCATGGGATTGCCGCCCGAGCGGTGCGTTGGATTGTCCTGCTACCGACACATTCACGGCACTGACGAGCCACCTTCATATTGCCCGTACGCGCAATCATTGAGGGACGGGCGCGAGCACACCACAGAGATCCACGAAGATGGCCTTGGTGGGGATTACCTGGTGAGTGTATCACCGCTGCTTGGAGCGGATGGACGTGTCCAGGGAGCCGTGCATCTTGCGCGCGACATCACGGAGCAAAAACGAACTCAAGAGCAGTTGAAGGAGTGGGAGAAGCAGTTGGCCTACTTGGGACGGCTTTCGACGATGGCAGAAATCGTCGTCGGGCTCGCTCATGAACTGAGACAGCCACTGTACGCAATCACAAACTACGCAACGGCAATCAATCTGCAATTGCAGAACGAGACGGCAGATCCCCAGGGTTTGACCAAGGTAGTGGAGAAGATTTCCCGACAAGCTCGGCGCGCGTCCGACATCATTGCCCATCTCCGCAACGACGTCCGAAAGTGTGAACCGCGCAGGTCGTCGACGGACATCAATGAACTGCTCAATGACTTGCCCAAACTCGTCGAGCACGAATTGCGTCAAGAGGGTGTCTCCATACACGTGGATCTGCAGGAGAGGCTGCCGCTTGTGTGTGGATGCCATTCAAATTCAACAGGTTACTCTGAATCTGATCCGCAATGCTGTGGATGCGATGCGTGGCATTTCATCGAGGAAGAAACGACTGACGCTCACCACGTCGATTGTGGACGGCCAGGGCGTCGAAGTCTGTGTGAGCGATACCGGCATAGGTCTGAGCGACGAGGTTCGACACAAGATGTTCGATGCTTTCTTTACCACCAAGGCCGAGGGTCTTGGCATGGGGCTGGCAATCTGCCGAACGATCGTCGAGGCCCACGAAGGCCGAATCTGGGCCACGCCCAATCCGCCGCATGGCACGGCGTTCCGTTTCGTCATACCAACACAGCCGGAACAGGACTGAGATGTGCCAGCGCGGCCTCCGACGTGGCCTGACCGAGAGGAAGTTGCTGCCTGATAAACAACCCTACATCAGAGGCAAGACTAGGTCAGTCGAAAGTTGATATTTTCTCCGGGATTTCCGAGCAGCCTACGGTCGTGCTATCGTCTAGCCCTGGAACGTCCAGCCCAACGCCCTGAATGTCTTGCATACAGCAGTGACGGCTCGAACCTCAGTGGAAAAGGAGAATTCCAGAAAGGCAGTGTCCGGAGTGTCGTCGTCGTCGATTGGGAGAAGGACGGCTATCTCATCTCGGCCAAGAACGAATCGGGCCAAGCCGTTTTCTTTTCGTACCGTGCGTCGCATTTCAGAAGCATCGGTCAGCTTCTTTTTCAGTTCTGCAGCGGAGAGAGGAGTTACGTTGGGACCTCGTCGCGCCACAAGCTTGGAAGACATCGCCCTATGTCCTGTCGGAAGCGGTAGTTCATATAGCCTATCGCGGTCCCTGCAGTCGCCGTCCGGGTGGAGATTGGGAGGAAGGGGTAGGGTAATCTGGATTGCTGCAACGAAAGAACGTTGGGAGCAGGACGGACTTGAACCACAGGCTACCGGTGACTGCTACTGAACCGCCCGTGAACGTAATGTCGCACAAGTTCGGCCTCGGACTTCACTTCGAGCTTCCGCAGTACACGCGCACGATGTTTCAGCGCTGTCTTCTGAGTAATCCCTAGTTCCGCAGCGATTCCCTTCGCCGGTTCACCTTTGATCAGCCTACTCATGACTTCACGTTCGCGCGCGCTCAATCGATCCAAACGGAGTTTGGTCTCCCGCTGCTGACGCTCCAATCGACACCTTTTCACGTCTTGGTCGACCGCCTCGCGGACCGAACGAACGAACTTCTGGTCATTCACGGGTTTCTCGAGAAAATCGAATGCTCCCAGTTTCATTGCACGAACGCATGTCGGTACGTCCCCTTTCCAAGTCATGAAAATGATGGACGGACGCCTTCCGGTAGCGACGAGCCTTTCCTGCAGAACCAGCCCACTCATGCCTGGAATGTGGACGTCCAACACCAAACAACCAGGGGTGTCAGGATCGTAGTCGTCCAGAAACTCGACCCCTGTCCGGTAGGTCTCCACCTTCAACCCATTCGACTCAAGCAAAGACAGCGTCGATCGCAACGAGTTTGGATCGCCATCAATCACAAAAACGGTGTGATTCCCTTCCATGGTCTGTACCCCGCCTCTGATGGGTTGCGCGAACTGAACTTGACGCCGTCTCACCACGATCGGTTAGCGGATGATGACGAACGCGACAGAACGGCCTTCGCTGTTGCCAAAGCCGTCTACTTCTACTAATCGGATCCCGTCCAAGAATGTGGACATTTGGTGACGCAGACTTTACATCACGCGAAACAGATTGGAAACGCGAAAATGTCGCACTTCAAGACTACTGACACACCGCGTCAACAGTTACTCGGGAGCGGTTGGAAGGGCGAGAAACCGAAGAGGCCACGCCGCGGTGCGAGCAGACGTTGGAAAGACGCCAGCCTCTCAATACTCCGCGCCGACGTTGGACGTGGGACGGAGCGAGGATCAGGCGGCCTTCCGTCGAACACGGGGGCTATAGCCAAGGCTGGAACACAGGAACCTGAACACGTGGAACAGATTGCCACAACTGTGGCATCTGACAGCCACCACCCAGATACGCAAGAGCGCGGAGAGTCTCCGTTTGCCGGATCGGCTTCTGTACAGACGATCGCTGCATTTGCAGGCGGGGCATTTCATCGTCCCGTCAGTATCGACACTCAAGGGAAATTGCTCAATGCGAAAATGTCGCTCTTGCTCGTAGCTCGCGTGGCCTCTTTCTTTGGGACCGGCCCACCACGCCCCCGGATTCTCCAGCCGCACGGGTGGGCAGCAAAACTGCACGGATGGCTGGTTGAACCGTACGGATGGCTCGTTGGACCGCGGCGATGGGCCGCTGAAGGATGCCGATGGGCGGTTGGACCGTGCGGATGGGCCGCTCCGGCAGGGGCCTGAAACACCTCCACAGACTGACGAGACTCCGAGAATTGTACCTCGACCAGACGAAAGTGACGAAGACGGGTGTGGAAGAGCTGTCGAAGGTGTTGCCGCAGGCGAGTATTTCGCAATCGGAACAGGAATGACGAGGGTCGTTTTGTGCAGCTAGTGCGGGCGACGCAGACGGGCGATTCTTGGCTCATGCTCTGGCCACTGCGATGCGAACGCACTGGCAAGTTGGGTGGCAACGAACTTCTCGTAGTATGCGGGCGTGTGCAGCACGACGTCCGGCCGGCCCGTCTCGTCAACGGGCGACAGTAGGCCAGCATACTCTCGTGCCATCTCGGCAACTGCCTCGTTTTGGGCGTCCCAGACTCCGTCGGCGGAGACCAGTGTGACCGCGTCGTGCGTTCCCACCAGATGCACGGTGGCCGCGATTCGTGGCGGTGAATAGGGATGGTAGTCTCGCAAGGAAGAGAACACGACGCCATCGGCAGAGTAGCCTAACGCCAACTCGCGGAGAACCGACGTTGATACCCAACCGTACGCGAGGTTGGAGGAATCCCAGCAGCCAAACTCACTCAATGGTGGCGCAACGACTTCAAACAGCCCAGTGGCACGAAGCTCCGAAGCCAGGGTGGCACGAAAACGTTCGGCGGCCTCGGACTGCGTCGGCTGATGTTCCGTTGGTAGGAGCACCACGCGGCGGACGCCAAGGTGCTCGAACTCCGGCGTCCGATAGCAGCTAAAGCACGGAGGCGCCGACACCTCGTGGCGCCGGCGCGGACAGCCTGAGAGGTTGAGCATGGCAAAGGCCAATAGCCAAAACAGGACCAAGCTCCGTCGTCGCATCGGCTTCACACTCCTCGGAATCGGGCAAACGGAATATTCGTTCTATGGTCACACGCGGCAACCACCTCGGCAGGGGCCTTTGGTGTTGTGTTCTCAGCCACCTTCGACATTGCCGTGATCTGACAGACGCGCGTCGACCGTCGGCGAGTTGCCTTTCTCGTTCCTCCGTTCGTCAACCACGGTTCGTACCATTTCGATGGCACTGTCCAATTCCCTTAGATGTTCTTGTTCGGCGTCCTGGAGTTCATCCAACGCCTTCTTCATCACGCGCTGCCAATCCGATAGCTGGTTGCGCGTGGCGATCAATTCGCTCCTTGCAGCTCGACAGCCCTCTTCTGAAAGCATCAACGACCGTCGTGCTTGGATTAGGTCGTCCTGGAGCTCTCCGAGTGTCTTCCTGACATCCGCGTTCTCGGCTTCCAAACGCTCATTCTCGGCAGTCAGGTGGCGGAGTTGTGCCACGGCAGCGTGTGGGTTCCCGACCCCATCCATCGCTGAGAATGTGGGCCCCTGCCGAAGATATCCGCCGGGTGTGCGGCGATCCGCCGGGCAGACGGTCTCGAACGATGCCGGCACCACTTCGTTGTCGAGTGCCGTTTCGCGCGGCGGGGCTGGTGTGGGGGCGACATCGGTCTTCTTACTCTGGCGACTTAGTGCCGCACAACCGCACATCGTGACTGAGCAGACGAGAGCGAAGCCTGCCAGAATGCGGGGCAAATCCGTTCGCTGAGTCATTTCTGGGCGTCCTCCCACTCGTAGTCGCAAACAAGGCGAATTCTCTGGCCGCACGAGCATGTTACGTCGACCGCTCGGATCATGTCGTTCTCACGAACAAGTTCGATATGGGGCTCCTTGGACGTTGCCTCCGCAGGTATCTGGATGCGAGCAGCTTCCCCGGAGAATACAACGCGCTGTCCAGGAATGATCGCCGTGGTCGTGCGCCCGACGTTGGCTGCATTGGTCATTCTGGTTTCTCCTCTTCTGCGAGTCCGGCATCAGAGAGCCAAACGGCTGCGGACGTACTCCTTGAGCCGGAACTCGGCCTGTGACAATATGCGACTTACTCTCGATTCCGAGAGACTGAGTACTTCTCCGATCTCCTTCAAGCGGAGATCTTCCATGTAGTACAGCGTGATGACAATCCGCTCCCGCTCCGGCAGGCTTTCAATTCCGTCGGCAAGCACTTGCTTGGCCTCTTCCGTCTCGATTGCGTCGCTGGGCGCTGCTGAACCATGGTCCCACGTAGCGTGAATCGTACAGTTCAGATCGTTCCAAGGCTCTGGGTTCGCCAGGCGTATCGAGTGCAGGCACTCCGAAACCTGGTCGACGGTCAAATCCGCGGCATCGGCGAGTTGCTCCAGAGAAACGGGTGACGGCAGCGATTCATAAGCCTGACGGACGCGCGCGACACTTTGCAGCATGGTTTGGGACAGTGGGCAGTTGCGACGGAGTTCGTCGAGGATCGCGCCGCGGATTCGCGGGTATGCGTAGGTGGTGAATGCAACGCCACGCTGTGGATCGAAATTGCGCGCCGCTTCGATCAAGCCGACTACGCCAGCCGATTCCAGGTTCTCCGTATCGCATTGGTTGGGAAGACGTACGGCAAGCCTGCCGAGAACTTGGCGCACGAACTCCAGATGGTCCAAGATCAGTTGATCCTGCTCCTGGTCGCGAACCGTGTTCTCGTAGGCCTTTGCCGTGGCGTACATGTTCCGTCGCTACTTCCTTCGCTGACTCTCCTGGATCAGTACACTGCTAAGAAGACTAACGAGGATTGACGTGATCAAGCCGACCGTCAGACCGGCCGCAACGGCGCGCGCCAGAATGACGTCCGGATCCAATCGACTCCAGACGCCTATCAGCGTCGCAAGACACGCCGTGAGCAATCCCACTGCGCTGCCCCACGGATTCATCTTGGTTCTGGTGCGCTTCACCATAGCGACTTGATCGAACCCTGTTCATTTTCATGCCGCGGACGGCTGGTGTTCCGCCGCATTCGTTGCTCCCATGCCCAATTCCTCTGCCGCAGTGTCCGGTCTTGGCCCTGCACTGGCCTCAAAAACCTCCTCCACCTGCAGCATCGCCACCGGTTCGATCAGCAGGTCGCCTGGTATTTCCGTGTAGGCAACAACCGCTAGGTCGGGCAGCGCGCGTTCAATTGCGCGGCGCGTCATGCGGCGCAGTTGCCCGTCGGTCAACAACGCTGCTGGCTGGTTCTGCACGCCAGCCTTCTGCCACTCACGGCTCAGCACTCCGATCAGCTTTTCGAGCTCCTTGGGCTGAAGGGCCAAGTTGCCATCGCGTCCCGACTCGCGCAGTGCCATTTCCAGTCGCGGGTCGAGCACAATCACACGCACACGTCCATTGTCGTCACGGAAGCCATCACAGATGATTCTCCCGATGTCGCGACGTACGAGTTCGGTCAATTCTCCCGGCTCCTTGGTCTGAGCCGCGTGGTGAACGACGGATTCCAGGATCAACGTCAGGTTGGCAATCGGGACTCCTTCCTTCAACAAGTACACAAGCACCTGATGCAGTACGCCCATTCGGACAAGATCCGGCTTGAGTTCATCGACAACGGTGGGCGCGTTTTCCTTCACCTTGTCGAGCATCTTCTGGAGATCTTCTCGGCTAAGAAGCTCGTGTGAGTAGCGGCGCAGGATCTCGCCCAAGTGAGTAATCAGAACGCTCGGGGCATCGACCACCGTATAGCCGCCAAGTTCCGCCCGGCGTCGATCACCAGATCGGATCCACATCGCGGATAAACCGAAGGCTGGATCAGTGGTTTCTTCTCCTTCCAGCTCTAGTGTGGTTCTTCCGGGATCGATCGCCAAGAACTGATCCGGACGCAGTTCTCCGCGCGCAACTTCTCGGCCAGCGACCAAAATTCGATAGACATGCGCGTCCATGCGAATGCTGCTGCGGATCCGGATAGTTGGCACCCACATTCCGTGTTTCCGTGTCACATCGCGGCGCAAAGACGCGATACGGTCTTTCAAACCCTTCGTGCGCCTCGTTTCGACCAGCGGGATAAGCTGTGTGCCAATTTCCAGGGAGAGGCGATCCGTCTGAATGAAATCGTTCAGGTGATCCTCGTCCTGCGTCTGGTTGGGATGCTGTTTTGCTTCTTCCTCGCCGGTTTCCGGTTTGGGCACTTTTCCGCCGTAATAGCGAAGAAAAAGGACCAGCAGCCCGGCAAGGAGAATAAACGGCAGCTTCGGCAGTCCGGGCGTCAGCGCCACGGCAACCATGATGCCGGAACCGATCCACAGCGGCCTCTGGTTGGCCAACAACTGAGTTCCGATTTCATGCCCCAGACTGGCCTCTGAAGCCGCCTTGGTGACCAGAATCCCGGCCGTCGTCGCGATGATCAACGCGGGGATCTGCGATACCAGCCCGTCGCCGATTGTCAGCACCGAGTATTGGCTGAACGCTTCGCCAATTGTCAGGCCGTGGCTCAGGCCAAGGATGACGCCGCCAATCAAGTTGATCCCAGTGATCAGCAAACCAGCGATGGCATCACCTCGGACGAATTTGCCGGCCCCGTCCATGGCACCGTAGAACTCGGCTTCGCGGGCCAACTTCTGACGGCGGCTGTGCGCTTCGTTCTCGTCGATCGTCCCGGCACTCAGCTCAGCGTCAATCGCCATCTGCTTGCCGGGCATCGCGTCCAAGGTGAACCGGGCGTTCACCTCGGAGATGCGGCTGGCGCCTTTTGTGATGACAACGAACTGAATCAGAATCAGAATCAGGAAGATGACGAGCCCGACGACCAGGCTGCCCCCAACCACAAACCCGCCAAAGGTCGAGACGATGCGTCCGGCGTCCCCGTTCAGGAGAATTAGACGCGTTGTGGCAACATTCAAAGACAGCCGATACAACGTCATCAACAGTAGCACCGAGGGAAACACGGATATGTCCAGTGGCTGCTTGGCACTTAGGGTGATCAGCAGCAACAGGATCGTGATGCCCAGGTTCAGGGCGATCAACATATCCAGAAGGATCGTAGGCAGCGGAACCAGAAGGACAACCAGAACGGCGAGCAGCGCCACCGACAGCAGCGTCTCGCTGCGTCTGGCGAAGGCCAGATTGGAATCGGCCATAGGAGTGGAAGCGCCGGTCATCGTTTTGGGGTCCCAGTAAGTCCGCTCTTCTTCTCTGCCGTTACAGCTACACGAAACTCGCACTCAGGGCATGGGCGATCAAATGCCATCCGTCGACCAAGACGAACAGTAAAACCTTGAATGGCGTGGAGATCACCACCGGCGGCATCATCATCATTCCCATCGACATCAACACCGCGGAAACCACCAAGTCGATAAGCAGGAATGGTATGTAGATGCAAAAACCCATGATGAAAGCAGTCTTCAACTCGCTGACGACAAACGCAGGTATCAACACGCGCATCGGTGTGTCGGCCGGAGTATCGAGAGACTCAACCCCCGACATATGAATAAACAAGGCCAGATCCTGTTCCCTGGTCTGACTAAGCATGAACGTTTGAAGTTCTGTGGTCGCCAGTTCCCAAGCCTCAGATCCAGTCATTTCTTCACTAAGGTAAGGATCGACAGAGCGTTCGCTGATCGCTTCGAAAGTCGGCCCCATGGTGAAGAACGTCAGAAACAGCGCAAGTCCGATGAGAACCGGATTCGGAGGGATTTCCTGCGTAGAAAGGGCGCGACGCACGAAGGACAGAACGATGATGATTCTGGTGAACGATGTGAGGCTGACTAGTGCCGCGGCCACTAACGCCATTGCGCCGAGAAACAGTGCAACTTGAAGCGGCGGCGCCAAGGATTCATAGCCGCTCGTCTGAGCGGCCTGTTCCAGCATTTCGACATCCATTACGTACCCTGTCTTGTCAGCGCATCGAATGGGAACCTCTCGCGATCGTCGCCGACTTGTTCTTCTGCGGCCTGCTCCAGGTTATCGAGAAAGGACTCTGTCAACGGGGTCACGGTCTTGATCCCACTTGCATCGCTTCCCACGAGCACCTTGTGCCCCTCGATGTCGACCAATTGAAGGGAGGAGCGGTTTGAAAGGCTGACTGTTGCGACCAGCTTCATGCGGCCGTCTGCTTTGCCCGCCGGTACGTTGTGCGAAAGCCAGCGGCGCGCCAGCCACAAACATGCCACGCATGCGACCAGTACTGCTGCAGTGCCAAACACAAAACGGGTCACCAGAGCCCGAAAGTCCGGAGGTTCCGGCGGCATGGGTGCTTCGTATTTCGGGCCTCCTTGCGGCCATTGCTTCTGTGTCGTGGCAGTCTTTTCCCGCGCAGCGTTGCGGACCTCCGGCGGATTGGCGCTTGAACCGACGGTTGCGGGTGTGGGGGTCTCGGGGCGGTTCTCTTCTGTCTCCAACCACGCGCCGGTCTGCAAAATGTGGCCGTGATTCTGCTCCCTCGGCACCGGCCTTTCATTCGACTTGCCAGGGATCCGCAGGCCCGCCCGGTTGCCGATCGGCGCGGCCTCGCTAATTGGGCGAGCATCTATCCGATCGGAAAATGTGAATCGTGCTGCGGGTGCCGGCGACCTTCGTGCTGATCGGTGAGTCATAGGGCGAGTGGACGCTTCCGCCGGTCCAGCCGCCCAACGCTCTTGTACCTGGGCGAACGATGCAAGCGGCGCACAGAACGCGACAAGCAACCCAGCTAAACGAATTACTGATCCGTGTCCGATTTCGTCCATGGCTGCACGTTCTCGCATTTCGCTCGGGGAGTTCTTGGCTCCCCTGCATCAATCAACCGGCCGCTTTGCTGGCCGGCTCGACTTGCGTGATGCGGACGGCAAAGCAGCCGTCCACGACGACGACCTCGCCTCGCGCGATACGTACTCCATTCGCTACCAAGTCGATCGGTCCAGTTACCGGACGGTTTAGCTCGACCACGGCGCCTTCACCCAGACGCAGCAACTGGCCAATCGGCATCGTCACTCGGCCCAGTTCCACTGAGACAGTGACGGTC
>CAZURK010000198.1:0-29270 GCA_964623055.1 uncultured Pirellulaceae bacterium | reverse complement strand
GAGGACGGCACGATTATCCTGCGGGACGTCGATACCGGCAAGGAACGGAGGCTGCCTAGACCTCGCTGGAACACGGTATCGTGTTTGGCGTTCTCGCCCGGAGGCAAGACACTGGCCAGCGGCGAGTCGGACGGCACCATCACGCTGTGGAACCCCGAGGCGGCAAGGGAAAAGGCAAGACTTCAAGGACATTCGGAAATGGTCATCTCGCTTGCGTTTACCCCTGACGCAAGTGCCCTGATCAGCGGCAGCTTCGACAAGACGATCAGGCGTTGGGCGGCTCTCGATCAGCCGATGGCGACATTGACCGGATTCGAAACACATACACGTTTTGTTGCTTTCACGCCCGACGGCCGGAAATTGGTAGCGGGAAGCACCGACAAAAGTGTGCAAGTCTTTGACACGCGGACGGGCGAACGGATTCACACATTGGAGGGCCACAAGAATGTGGTCGTGTCCGGGGCGGTGTCTCCCGATGGCAAGACCCTGGCAACTGGAGGCCAGAAGATCCGACTTTGGAACATCGAGACGGGTGAGCCCATCGGCACGCTCACCGGCCACGAGTCGGTGGTCCGTGGTATGGCCTATTCCCCAGACGGGAAGATCCTGGTCTCGGGTAGCAAAGACAAGCTGATCAAGCTGTGGGACGTGGAAAAAGGCGAAGTGCTCAGAGCGCTGCCACGTCAAGAAAACCGGATCTACGGAGTAGCCGTCTCGCCTGACGGCAAGATGTTTGCCACCGCGACGAGCGACTATAGAGAACCAAACGTAATCGGCCGGGTAACGCTATGGGATATGGCAACCGGAAGGCAGATCGAAGTCTTGCCGGAGTTCCCGACTTGGTATTACACGGTGGCCTTCAGCGCGGACGGCAAGAAGCTATTCTACGGCGATGCGAAAGGCCGGATCCGTGGTTGGGACATCGAGAACCACTCGATGGTCATGGATCTGAAATGTGAGGAACGCGCCTATTCGTTCGCTTTGATACCGCCGGGAGACCTCATGGCCGTGGCAGGCAGACCGGGAACGGTGTCGATATGGGATCTCGGCACCTCGGAACGCGTGGCGGTTTACGGAGGCCACTCTATCATCACGTACGTTGTGGCCAACTCACCAGACGGCACCTTGATCGCGACGGGTGGGGGAGACAACACGATCAAGCTCTGGCCAATGCCCAACGCCCAGAAACGCGAGGGAACCTCGGCGGCTCAGATCCGGCTATGGTCGCAATAGCAGACCGCTTGCCCGACGCGTCAATGAGATTGCCCCAAGGTCTCTTTCCGGAAATCTCACTCGGGATCCGGTTTTTTGGCCGCCTTTGCCGCGCGAACGGCGTCCGCGGCTTGGAGCAAGCCTGCGCCGAAAACCGTGGCAGATACCAAGTCGCGAGTTTCTTCTGCCTCGCGGGCGGAAGCGCGAATGGGACTGGGGGATGATCTGTGGTATCGCCAACCGCCCCGTCAAGAACCCGACGGGAGGCGAGTGGTGGTATTATTACGGCGGTTGGGATGGCGGACACGGGACGAGCAAACGCAGAGCGTGCATTGGGATTGCGAAGTTCCGTGTCGACGGATTTGCGTCGATCGACACGTTCGGGACCGAAGGGGCCCTCCGAACACCCAATCTGAAGTTCGCCGGCACCAAGTTGAAGCTGAACATCGACGCCAGCGGAGCGGATACCTCCGGCGCGAAGAACTACGCCAGGGTCGAATTGTTGGACGAGACTGGAGGAATCATCGAGGGCTATTCGAAGAGCGATTGTGATCTGATCCACGCTAATAGTGTCGACCACGTTGTCGCATGGAAAGGCAACGGTGACGTGTCGAAACTCGCTGGACGCGTGATAAGCGTGAAGATCTATATGAAAGGAGCAGAGCTTTACGCTCTTCAGTTTGTACCGTAGCATGAAGGCGAGTCGCGGTCTGCAGTGGAGACCCGCCATGAGCATAGACACTACTACGCAGTGCACCCGCAAGACACGTATTCGTCGTCGTGCGTTCCTGAATGGCCTTACGACTGCGGCTCTTTCGTTGCCTTACTATCTGCCTGAAACAGCACGGGGCGCTGCTGGTCAGCCGGGCGCGAACGATCGGTTGCGGATTGGCGTGATCGGCGCGGGCATTCGCGGCAAGTATCTCATCTCGAACTTGCCGCCCGAGGGCCAGGTGGTGGCCGTCTGTGATTGTTACCTGCCGCGAGTGGCGGATACCCTTCAGGCGAAAGGCCGCTTTCGAAGTTTGTTGACACGATTCCGAGATGGAGACGCACGATCCTGCAAGACACATCAGAACTACCGCAGGATGCTGGACCAGGAAAAGCTCGATGCGGTGATCATCGCTACGCCCGATCATCATCACGTATTGGCGGCAATTCTGGCCTTGAAGGCAGGGCTGGACGTGTATGTCGAAAAGGCGCTTTCGCTTACGATCGCCGAGGGACGCAAGCTGGTAAGTGCGGTCAAGCGATCCGGACGCGTCTGTCAAGTCGGTAGCCAGAACCGATCCATCCCGCTCAACCAATTCGGCTGCGAACTCATACGCACCGGCGGCTTGGGAAAGATCTCGTTGATCGAATTGTCCGATTATCCGGGGCCAATGATCTACGACCATCTACCCACGGAGCCAGTACCGGACGGTCTGGACTGGGATCTGTTCTGTGGCCCGACTCCGTTACGGCCGTACAACCGCAAACTTTGGGTCAAGGACGAATTCAAGATCGGTGGCCGGTTGTGGCGCGGCTGGGATTTGTGGCGTAGCTATTCCGGCCATCTGATGACGAATTGGGGCGCCCACAGCGCCGATATGGTTCAACTGGCCTTGGGTACCGATGACACGGGGCCGGTCGAGGTGTGGCCGCTTATGGAAAGGCATACTGGAGAAATGCGTTTCTGCCCCGTTGCGGCTCGCTACGAGAACGGCGTCGAAGTGCGCTTTGTCTTTCCCTGGGCCAATAAACAGCCTTGGGAATTCCACGGCGAGAATGGCAAGATGATCATGCAACGCAATATCTTGCACACGGAGCCAGCCGAACTGGCCGCCGACGCGCCCGCGCCCCTTCAAACCGGCCCCGACTGGCAGGGAAACAGCAGCGACGTTGTGCCACATCTGCAGAACTGGATCGATTGTATCAAGAGTCGCGTTACACCGAACGCTCCGGTCGAAATCGGCCATCGTTCGGTAACCATTTGCCATTTGGCTAACATCGCACGTCAGTTGCGCCGCAAGGTTCGCTGGGACGCGCATACAGAGACTTTCCCGGGCGACGACGAAGCGAACTCGCTGCTGGATCGCCCACGACGAAAAGGATACGAACTGCCGGAAATCGGCTGAACGGGTCTTGTGCTTGCCCCGCGAAGCGTCGAAGGCGTGTGCGACATCGCGGGAGTTGGCTAAGAGTGTTCAAAGGAGATACGGTCATGTGCGACGAAGGGGCCGCGTTACGTTGTCCCGAGGAAGGCTGTATTGGCTGGGTGAGCTTCGTGGAACCCGGCTCTGGCGAAGCCTTCTGGGGATGCGGAGAGTGCGGAAGCGTGTGGAGCTCGCAAGCCGAGCTGCATAAGGCGATAGAGGAGATCGTCGAGCGGTATGAGTATCGGCGTGCAAGCTACGTGCGAACGGAGGACGGGTGGTCAGCAGCGTCGCTGGACGATGAACATCCGGACTATGAAGAACTGGTCGAAGAAGAAGATCTTGACTGAGGGTTTGTGCGATGGCGAGACGCAAGAAGCAAATGTCTGATTTGGAGAAGCGGTTGGAAGACCTGGGGGCGGCGTGGGAAACGAATCGGCAGGGGAAGTTGACGTCGATCACCCTGGACGATGACGAATTGGGGGATGCAGACCTTGATTTTCTCGAAGGTCTGTCTGAGTTAGAGGTTTTGCTCCTCTTGTCCGAGCAGATTACAGACGATGGTCTCGCTGGCCTCGCCGGTCTGCCCAAGTTGAAAAGACTGAACATCGAGCGCGCACCGATATCAGATGCAGGGCTAGGATACCTCAAGGGACTGACGAACCTGGAAGCCCTGTGCCTCAGAGAAACCGGCGTAACCGATACCGGTTTGAAACATCTAAAGGGATTGAGGCATCTTGAGCATCTAACGCTGAGTTCTACGAAGGTTGCGGATAAGGGATTGGCTCATCTAGTTTCGCTGACGAAGCTTAAGTATCTGTTCTTGGATGAGACGCAGGTATCGGGAGCCGGACTCAAGCATCTAGGTCGACTAACATCGTTGGACAGGTTAGATCTGGCAGGCACTCAGATAGGCGACGACGGGCTTCAACATCTGGAGAACATAGAGGGGTTGCAGTGCCTTGTGCTTGACGAGACTCAAGTCACAGACGACGGCGCAGCGAAACTGCGTTCCGCATTGTCGAACTGCGAAATCAGCAACTGGAAACCGTCAGTCCGCCGTTGAAACCGGCGTGCGTGGGCCAGTAGTATCTCAAATTGAACCGATCCGTCACTGGCGGAATCTCACGACGGCCTCTGAGAGCATGAACCATCGTTGGTCCCATTTGTCGACACTCTGCGGATCGCCGACGTTGAGGATCTCCAGTTTGTTCTTTCCCATTCGCAAGACCTTTGGCGGCAGTTGGAACGACTGGCGCGACCAATTCCACTTGACCATCTGGATGGGGCCCTCGAAGACCTTGGTCCTATTCAGGTCGATACGGATCTCGGCGGCCGCTACGTCATGGTCGCAATCCTGACCCTCCAGTTCCAGAACGACGGCTCCGTCGCGAGGCAACTCGTCCAATTCGAACTCGGCTTCCATGCGATGGCTGCGGTTGGCCGGATTATCGCCAATATAGACGGCCACGCCGATCTTCGTGGGGCAGGCGTGAGCGTGCCCCGAGTAGGGGCGAGGGCCGTAACCGGCAAACATGAAGGTCGCCGCTGGCAAGCGCACGCCTCCGGGGATCTTCTCAGCCTCTGGTCGCGGGAAATCCTGTCGCTTGATCCATGCTTCCACCGCGGCCAGCACGCCCTTCTGTGTCGAGTCGGCGTGGATGCCCACGCGGTGGATCTCCCGCGCGAACTCGATTCGGTCCTTTGGCGAATTGCCCGCCAATTGAGCAAGTCGGTTCAGTTGAGTTTCAAGCGTCTTCTTCGCCTTCGCGTCCATACTGTTGGAGGCCGGATGTTGCATCCAGTCCATAATGAACATACGTTGCTCGTCGTCGACCTGCTTTTGCAGTCGCGGGTCGTCGTTCAGCGCCGCGTGGGCCGTCGCGAAGCAAGCCAAAGTGCGATCACAGAACTCGGGCGAGTAGAACGCTTGGGGATAAGTCCCTTCGAGCGGCCTGCGTCCCTTCAACGTCTCGATGTAGCGATCGTGGCAGAGTTCCAGGTATTCGCAGATGGCTGGTCCGGCTGGGCCGTAGTAGTGTGTGGCGAACTCGCGGCCCAAAGCCAAGGCATCCTGCTGAGGATCCCACATCAACCGAGGATAAACGTGCTCCCAGAGTGGCTTGAAGTTGGCGGGCGAGCCGAAGCTAAACACCACGCCACGGATACCTCGTTTCTGATAGTAACGGATCTTCGACGACATGTTGTCCAGTATGGCCGGGTTATAGACACCGCCCTGGTATTCGCATACGGTCAACTGCTCCGGCGCAATTGCCAGCCAGCCGTCCAGCTTGGCGATGGATCCGCGCGTGCCTTTGTGTCCGGCCGCGATGCAGTGATCGAAAAACCGCAGACTGCCCAGGCTGGTCGAAGCGCACATCCAGACGTTCGTTTCCGGGCGGATCTTGGGCGGGGCTGCGTCCGAGCCTCCGTAGGCGAACGTGATGATGATCTTGTCCGGATACTTGCGTCCGATCGCTCGGGCCACCGCATTGACCCACGTCAGCAGACGAGTGGCGTATTCGCCCGGCGCCGGGTCGAGCTTCTTGCAGTGCTGGCAGTGGCACCAAAGTCCCGTATCGCCGTAAGTGATGGGAAAGAACGTCTTGTCCGGTTGCATCTCGACCCACTTCAACGCTCGCTCGATCGACACCTTGACCATAGCCTGGTTCGACAAACACAGCGGCGTGCGGTGGTAGGTGAACTTGTCCTTCCCGATCCGGCTACCGTCGGCCTGCATCGCATAGAATTCGGGGTGTTTATCGTGGTACAGGTCTTTGGGAACCAGGTAACCGGCACTATGGTCGATCCAAAGGTCGGTCTTCTTGAAGATCTCCGCGTCGGCGGCCTGACGGGCGTCGGCCCACTGATCGCGTGTGCTGTAGTTGCGATAGGCCAGGGCGGGGCGCTCGCTGAAATTCAGCGCTGGGATGACTTTTGTCTTCGGCTGCGTCACAACGCGTTTGCGATCGTATTGGCGTACGCCCAGCCTTTCCAGCATCGCAGTCACACCGTAGTGGATGCAGTAGGCGTCAGCACCAGCAATGGCGATCCTGCCGCCGCGGGTCTTGATGACGAACCCGCCGGGGCTGACCGCATTCAGGTCCTGCTGCGTGATGATGCCGGACTGCAAGGCTGCCTCCTTGCCCAAAACGATCGCATCGCCGGCCGTATCCTCAATCGTGGCAAGCGACGCCCCATACAAGGCCCGCATGCCCGCGACGAGCTGTCCCAGTGAGCGTTTTTCCACTGCGGAAAGCGGCGAGCTGACCACGATGCCCTCGAGTTTCGTGGCGTCAACTGCCGGCTCCGCAGCATTCCCGTCTTGCCTCCAAGACGTGTGGATCGCGCATGCGACACAGGCAAGCATGACGCCGCGCACCCATCTCGATTGTCGCAGAGTTCTTTCACGGTACATGATCTGCTCCACATTGCGATTCTTGGGATACCCCGCGCATTCTACCACCCGGACGGCACTCACAACATCTGCGAGGCCAAATGCGACAGGCAGGGCCAATCCTTGACCATTGCGCCCGTGGCGCGATAGACTCGCAAGGACTGGGGCAGAGAATTCCTATCACTTCTTGGATTGCACGCTGATGCCAGCCAACTTCGAGCCTCCTCGCGGAATCAAATTCAGTCTCAGGACATTCCTGTTTGTTCTGATCACTGTGGGCGTTGCCGCGGGCGTGATGGGGCGTCTGTTCTTCAAGCAACCGGAAATCTTCATAGGTGTGCTTTCGGTCGTATCGACCGTTGTTCCATTCCTTATGGCGATCGGCACCATCCTCTGGATCGGGTTCCGCAGCAAACCAGCGTGGTCCACGGCAATTTGCGGGCAATGCAAGGCCGAGTTGCGCGACGCAAAGACGGATCGTGTGACGAACTGTCCGGAATGTGGTGCGAATCTGACCGAACCAAAGGCGGTGCTGTACGCGCGCGTCCCGGGCCGACGGTGGGGGCTGGTTATGTGGGCCGGCGTTTTGCTGTTGATGCCAGTGATGGGGATGGTGGGCATGTTTGTCGCGCACTACTTCATTGGCCCTGGGCCAAGTGGCCTTCGCGGAGTGAGCACACAGGAGCTAATCCAGCAACGATTGCCCAAGCAGATCGAAGAACCCTGGGTATGGCGCGAGTTGGACTATCGCCTTGGCGCCGGTAAATTGTCCCAGAAGGAAGTCGACGATGCGGTGAAGAAGCTCATTTCGCACATGAAGACCACTCGGCCGCAGGGCTGGGACAGGCCGTTGAACTGGCAGGATGATTTCCTCAAGTCGGCCAACCAGGCGGGCAAGATTTCCGACCCGGTCTTGTTTGCGCTATGTGATGCTTTCTATGGCCCAAAGCCAATCGTCGAGCCACTGCCTCGTGTCCGGGAGGGCCAGCAGCAAGGTTTCGGAATCGAGGTCAAATACGGCAGTACGTGGAGCCGTCATTCCGGCCTTGGCGTGGAACTGCTTTGGGAGGTCACGCAAGTGCTGCTCGATGGCAAGCCTGTGGACGTCCGGCAAAACCACAAACACGGCGAGCACTGGTCGGGCCACTACGACGGCAGCCTGGCGGCCGGCGACTACGAAGTGACGGTCGAAATCCAATGCGCCTACGTCGACCCGGCCAAGCTCCTAGGGCAAAACAAGCACGACTTGCCCGCCAAGCTCTGGCCCAAGGCCCTAAAGCAATGGAAATCATCGGCATCGGCCCCCTTGAAGGTCTACACCGAAGATGTGCCGATCGTTCCGCTGACCACGGACCCCGGGCGCGACCCAACCAGGACCGGTGGGATCCAGGTAAGCCGTCTGGTCGTCCAGGCCGACCGCGACGATCGAAAGAAGCTGATCCTCAAGACGGAAATCTCTGACGGGCTTCCCATTCCGATCAGTTGCGACGTGGCCGCGGTGTTTCACGATCAAACCGTCGAACTTGGCAGCCTATGGGCGGTCCGAACCGAGAACCGAAGCGCCAGCAGCGGCACACAACTGCAAAAGCGCATCGGCACGGTCGCCCCCTCAGTCAAATACGCCGACATTATCCTCACGCCCAACCCCAAACACATCGAGCACCGCCCTGAAGTCGCCGAGATCTGGGGCGAGAAGATCATCCTCCGCAATATTCCCGTC
This sequence comes from uncultured Pirellulaceae bacterium, assembly GCA_964623055.1. Classification (GTDB taxonomy): domain Bacteria; phylum Planctomycetota; class Planctomycetia; order Pirellulales; family Pirellulaceae; genus JADHUC01. The sequence continues at coordinate 20,806 of CAZURK010000198.1, read as the reverse complement.
GAGCGTTTGGACCTGGAGGCGGGTCAGGGTGTCGAAGGCCCCGTGAACAGACTCCTCTTCCCGGAATATTAGGGTGAGGTCTATTTGTCAGGCACCCGAAGGTCCGGGAACACTTTCAGTATCGCATCCGTGATCCGGCTTAGGCGAAGCTTCTCTGAACGGTCGTCTTTGTCAACCGTGACGAGCTGATCGACGGTGATTCGGTCAACGATGAGCCGAGATTTCGTTGGCTGCTCCGTCTGCTGGTCTGAGGCCAACACCAGGGTACTGTCTTCTATGGCCCACTTGCCTGTGATCAGATTCAACAGTTTTCCGTCGCTGATGTGCCCGGATGCAAACTTGCCATTCTGTCCCAGGTTCAATACCGTGATCTTATCTCTGCCCATGTTGTGCCAGATGCCGCGTAGGTTATTTGCGGAAACATCTAACGGTTTGGCACGCTTCTTTGCTATCGCCGCGTACACCGTCTCCTTTTTCTCTTTGAACTGACCTTTGAGTTTCTCCAGGCGGCCAATCGCCTCGGCATCAAATCGGTATCTTGGATCATCTAATTCAGCCAGGATCTTCCAACCGTTCCTGTCAATCAGGAGAACGGGGTCGATGTCGATACCATGCCGGTATCCCTCGCCACGTATGCCAATCGCCACGACCGCGAAGGAGCCGTCTCGAATCGTAAATAGCATCTCCGCCGGTGGCCTGCGTTCCGATGCGAGGAACTTGCGGATACCGCGTACTTCCTCTGCGAAGGCGGACGGCATGTAAATGTACTTCTCAATATCGGTTTCGTCATCAATCCTTTTGCTGAACAGTTCACCAACCACATCTGCCGGCTGGTTCTTTGCGTCCGGTTGCTGTGCACCGTCGGCAGAAACCGGCAGCGCCGCGGATAGACAAGCCATAAGCGCATAAAACATCTGGGGACCCTCCAAGTAGGCGTGAGCGGCTGCGATTGACGCCGTGAATTCTATCTTGACCAGCAACCAGGATAAACTGGCAGATCGATTCGCCGCCGAGTCTCGGTAGAAAAGGTGGAAGACGCACGTTACCATAGAGCGGTCCGCACACAAGCAACCCCAAAGAGGAGAATCATCCATGCGTCATTTGACTCGTCGCGACTTTGTCCGCACCGGTCTGGCTGCCAGTGCAGCGTTCACTCTCCCGGCCCGCTCGCTTTTTGCTGCCAGCGCGAATGAAGAGATCAATCTTGGTTTCATAAGCTGTGGCGGCCGCGGTGGGGGGCTGATGGGTACGTTCAACAGGCTCGACGGCGTCAATGTGGCCGGATTGTGCGATCCGGACCAGGGGCGACTCGGCTCGGCCAAAAAGAGGTATCCGAGTGCGAAGACCTGGACCGACCTGCGGAGCATGCTGGACGACAAGGATATCGACGCAGTTGTGATCGCTACCTGCAACCATTGGCATTGCCTGGCGGCGATCTGGGCGATGGAAGCCGGCAAAGACGTGTACGTCGAAAAGCCCTTGTCGCACAGCCAGTGGGAAGGTCGACAGACGGTTGCCGCGGCCGAGAAGTACGGGAAGATCTGCCAGGTCGGTACACAGCAACGCTCGGACCCGATGCAGGCCGAGATCAAGCAGTTCCTGCACGAGGAAAAGGCATTGGGTGCGATCCAGTCTGCTCGCGTCAACCGCTACGGGATTCGCGGCTCGATCGGCAAACGAGCAACGCCGCTGCAGATTCCGGACAGCGTCGACTACAACCTTTGGCTCGGTCCGGCTCAGGACGAACCGATCTACCGCGAAAAGCTGCAGTACGACTGGCACTGGGATTGGAATACGGGCTCCGGCGAGATGGGCAACTGGGGCGTTCACGTACTGGACGACCTACGGAACAACGTCTTCTTGGACAAGGTCGCTTTGCCGAAACGGATCTTTGGCGGCGGCGGTCGCGTCGTCTGGAACGACGCCGGTGAGACACCGAACGTGCACTTCGTCTATTTCGATACCGGCAGTATTCCCGTGGTGATCGGACTGGCCAATATCTCGGCGGAACCAGGCACCAGAAGCACTCCGAAACACCCCGGGCCGGGCAGCGGCTACATCGCCTACTGTGAAGGCGGCCGCTTCGAAGGTCAACGTGGCCGTGGAGCCGCCTTTGACAAGGGCGGGAAGCTGATCAAGGAGTTCCGAGGCAACAGCGGCAACGGACTGCATCAGCAGAACTTCATCGACGCCGTTCGGAAACGAGACCGGTCGATCCTCAGGTCGGACGTCCAGGTGGGCAATGACACAACGGGCTGGTGCAACTTGGCGAACATCGCGTTCCAGACCGGCGGCGCTTTTTCGCGGGCGGATGCCAAGCAGGTCCAAGACAGTTCCGGTGCATGGGAAAGCCTGCTGGAGGATATGGAGCAGTTGCTCGGCGCACACGGTATTGATATCGAAAGCGCCGAGATCAAACTCAGCCCCATGTTGGAAGTTGATCCTAAGAGCGAGAAGTTCGTCGGCGACAACGCGGACGCTGCAAATCCGTTCCTCAAACGTGAATACCGCGCTCCGTTTGTTGTCCCCGAAATCGTCTCCTGATACTCAGAACCGCAGGCACCGAAATGCACGCAAGAAGAATCCTCCGTTTCGTTTCCGTCGGGGCCTTGTTGCTCTGTAACGCAGGCAGCGCGACGGGCGATCCGCTGTTCGAGGACGTACACGCGGTCAAGATGCCAAAACGCCCTCATGGTTACCGCGGCGTGAACGGCGATTTCCTCCAACGCAAAGATGGCTCGATACTGTACTGCTTTACCCAGGGCGGCATCGTCGCCATCAAGTCAGAGGATCAAGGGAAGACGTGGGGAGAACCATTCACCCTAGTTCCCAATCCCCAACCGCCGGCCAAGGGATACTACTGCCATCCAAGCTTGCTGCGTGTTCAGAATGACGAAATCCTGCTGACCTACAACTACAGCACTCATCCGGCAACGCCCTATTTCGCCAAGGTCTTCTACCGTCGCAGTGCGGACGAAGGCCAGACTTGGACAGAACAGTTGTTGGTGACACCGTATCCGGGCTACACGTTGGTGCACAACGACAAACTGCTTCGCCTGAAGGACGGTCGCATCATCGCTATGTCCGAGCAGAAGGAGTACCTGCCCAGCACATCCGATCACTCCGGTTACGTGGGCATGTGCTTCTACTCGGATGACAATGGGCATAGCTGGCATCCCAGCAAGAACAAGGTGGATCTGTACGGAACTCAGAAAGTCGAAGTGCAGGAACCCGATGCGGTCGAGTTGAAGGATGGGCGACTGCTGATGTTTGCCCGCACCTACAGCGGACACCCGGTCCGCGCCTATTCGAGCGATCGAGGCGAAATCTGGTCCGCGGGGGAGATGATGAAGGAACTCCCGATGCCCTATGCCGGTTTGCCCACCGTGCGGCGCATCCCGTCCACAGGGGATCTGTTATTCATCTGGATCACCGAGCGTTCGGTGGACAAGGAGAATCCAAAGGTCCACCGGCGCTGCGCCCTGTCATGTTCCATTTCGAAAGACGAGGGCCAAACCTTCGGGCCTCTGCGCCACATCGCCCGCGATCCCGAAGACGACTTCGGATACCAGTGCGTCGAATTCCTGGACGACGGCCTGGTGCTTATCGGCTACCACGCCCGCGACGGCCTACATGTCGCCCGCATCGCTGTTGACTGGCTCTACGCGGATCCGGGGTAGGACTGTGCGCTCCATTTGCATTCTCGCCGCATCTGGTGTCGACGATTCGCCGAGATAATATTTCGACATATTCCTGCCGTGAATGTTCCTGCCTTCCGACTGTCCCCAAGGAACGAGGCAAGAATATTTTGGGGCAGGAATATGAGAGTCCTTTCGCCCCAGCCCTCACGTGCCCCCAACATCAACACGCCTGTGCGTTGCCAGGCAATCGTTATTTCCGGCCAGCCTCTTTCATACAGAGAACCACGATCCGAATGTCTTCGTAGCCGACTTGGCCATCCAGTAGCTCGAATATGAGCTTCAACCGTTCCGCCCCGACCTGGCGGGCCGCCTGGACGACGCGTTGGGCCGTTCGGGCATCGACCCAGGGCGATGGATCGGCAACCTTCTCGTGCCGAATGAACTCCGCAAGATAGCCATAGACGGTAGAAGTGGCTCGATCCATCTGCTTCGCCACCTGTTGGACGGTGAGTCCCTGGCGGAAGAACGGAAAGGCGCGAGTTGCCGCCATGCCGGGGCCTGACTTGACGCGAGGCGATTGTGGGGACGCTTCGGCGACCGGCTCGGGCTCCACGTCCATCGGCACTTCGTTGGCACGGCAGTAGGCGACGATGCGTTCGACGAACGCCTGACCGTGATCGGCAAGTTTCTTCTCGCCCACGCCTTTCACGCGTCGGAATCCTTCCTGAGTCGACGGCCGGCGGCGAGCCATGTCGCGCAGCGCTGCATCGCCGAAGACAATGTAGGCGGGCACATTCTGAACCGCCGCCGTCTCGTGCCGCAACCGCTTCAATTCGTCGAACAGGCCTCGGTCGACGCCCTCCCACGAATCGGCGGCAGCCTTCGGCTTGGATTCCTTGGTAGGTCTGGCGGGTCGCAGCAATCGCGGTGTCGCCTCGCCTTTCAGCAGGCGGCGTCCGTCGGGCGTAACGTTCAACACGTTGTACTCGCCGACCTTCACCAGGAAGTCCTGGCTGACCAATTGCTCGATCCAGTCGCGTATGGTGCGCAGGCTTTCCTCAGCCAGCAAGCCCCATGTGCTCAGTTGATTGTGCCGCTGTTGCAGGATTCGCTGCTCTTCGGACCCGTGCAGCACTTTCGCCGTGTAGTCGCCGCCGAACCGCTGCTGCAACCGCAAGACACAGGACAAGATCTTCTGGCCCACGATCAGTGGATCGTCGACCAGATCGAGTTGGCCAAGGCACACGTCGCACGCTCCGCACGAGTCGCCTGCCAACTGCTGTCCGAAATACTCGACGATCGCCCGGTGCCGGCATTGCACGCCGGTACAGAAGCTCATCATGGCCGACAGCGACCGCAACGCCCCGTCGCGAGCCTCCGGTTCAGACTCCTCGATCACGTGTTTCCAGATGCCGTAGTCCTGGCCGGAATAGAACAGGCAGCAATCGGCCTCCAATCCATCGCGCCCGGCCCGACCGCTTTCCTGCTGGTAGTGCTCCAGCGACTTGGGCATGCCGGCGTGAATCACGTAGCGCACGTTCGACTTGTCGATCCCCATGCCGAAAGCCACCGTGGCAACGATCGTGTCGACCTTCTCGTCGACGAACGCTTCCTGGTTGCGGCGGCGGTCGTCGTCGGTCATGCCGGCGTGGTACGGCAGCACGCCGTAGCCCAATTCGGCGAGGGCTGCACTCGTTTGGTCCACATCCTTGCGCGCGATCGCGTAGATGATCCCCGATTCGCCCGGATGCCGATCCAGAACTTCGCGGATCTGCTTCAAGCGGTCGGCCCGTCGTTGGACTTTGTAGATCAGGTTCGGCCTGTCGAAAGAGCCGACCAGGATCTCAGGAGTGGTAAGGTGAAGTTGCTGGGCAATGTCCTGCCGTACCTTCTCGGACGCGGTGGCCGTGTAGGCATGGATGCCGACGCGCGGAAAGACCTCTTTCAGCACGCCCAACCCGCGATACTCGGGCCGGAAGTCGTGTCCCCAGGAGCTGATACAATGGGCCTCGTCGACGGCCACCAACGATACCCGAGCGCTCTTCAGGAATTCCAACGTGCCATCGGTCAGCAGCCGTTCGGGCGCGAGGTACAACAACCGTACGCGGCCCGCGCGGACGTCCTCGGCCACTCGTCGCCGTTCGGCCGCCGAAAGCGTGCTGTTGGCAAACGCCGCGGGCACCCCACAGTTGCGCAACGCATCGACTTGGTCCTTCATCAATGAGATCAGCGGCGACACGACTACAGCCACACCGTCCAGGCACATGGCCGGTGCCTGAAAACACAGCGACTTGCCCCCGCCCGTGGGCAGCACCACCACCGAGTCACGCCCCTCGAGCACGCAACTCATCGCCTCGGCCTGCAACGGCAGAAAGCTATCGAAGCCCCAATACTTGCGGAGCACTTCGACCAATGCGTCAACTTTCATCGGAACTTCTCTCCGCAGTCCGGCAGTGCACACATTTCTCTATCGGTCGCGTCTGTTCTCAGCCCGATTTCCAGCAGGGATCGTCTTCGAAATGGATGTTATTCACCTGCAGCCAGTGCAACGCCGCTTCATCGGGCGCGCCGCGGAATGCTCTCGTCAAACCGACGCCGAGGATTACGTCCGGCCCCTGCTCGAGCCGCCCGGCGATGCGTTTTACCGCGTCCGGATCCGGTGTCACGTGGTCGTCGCCGTAGAGACGGATGTCGGTGACACCCAAATCGAACTCGTATTGGCCCGACTCGAATTGGATGCGGATACGGCCGGAACTCAACGGATCTCGCCGTTGGAGCACCAGGCGCGGACGGTTCGGTGGAATGTAACATCCCAGCGAAGCGATCCCTTGGCCTTCGTCCACAGCGTAGGATCGCGGGCCGCGGGGCAACAGGTCCCGGCCGAAGATCTCGCCGAGCTTGCGTTTGGCGAGCTTGCTGAGCAGTTCCCAGAACTCGTCGGCGGGCATTTCTCCGGTCGATGTGGCCTCGCTTCGATGGAACAGGTAGTCCTCGGTTTCCGGCCGAGTGCCGATGTATTTGGTCCAGCCGAGGTCGACCACGTGGCCCATGTCGAACGGCCCGCCGTGCCGAGCCAACATTTCCCTCCGCATCAGCGATTGCAGCAGAGGCCGCACGTGCTGCCCCGTCGCCAGATCGATGCCGGCAACGCAAATGAATCCCTTCTGCATCCGGGTCAAGTGGTTGACGACGAGCTTCACAATGCGTTCCTCAGGCCTCAGAGATGAATCGCCCGCACGTCGCCCCATTTGCTGTCCAGATACTCCAGGATCAACCGCCGGTGGCAGTGGTCGGCGGTGTGCTCGCTGCACAAGAGTACGGTGGGAATGTCAAACAGAGTCGGCGAGATGAGTGTTTCGATCTGGCGGTCTGCCATCAGTTCGAGAAATCGACGCTCGAAATCCTCCCAGCTTCCCTTCTGTTTCTTGTAGGCATCCAGGATCTCTTGCGAGGGCGCCAACCGCGGCTCGTGCACATACTCGGCCCCGCAGATTTCTGACAGGAAGTACCTCAGGTCGTCGCGTTTGGCGAAACCGGCAAGCTGTGACACGTTATTCAGCCGAACGTCGACCAGACGCCGGATACCGGCTTGCTTCAGCTTTCCAAAGAATTCGGCTGCTCGGGTTTGGGTGAAACCGATCGTATAGACTTCCATGGCGACTCCTTCAGTTCTTCGAACAGGAATTGTTGCCGGGGATCGCCCGCGCCGGATTCGCGGTCCAACTCGGCCTGGCTCTGCAACCGTCCGTCGCCCCGGATGTGGCGGAGTTCCATGCCGCGATCGGCCAGCACGCGGCCGACCAGCAGATTGCGGTGACACTCGGCCGGGTCTTCTTCGCTGCACATCAGGGCCACACGGTACTTCTGGATGCCTTCTTCCAGTCGCTCAATCCCATCCAGAAACGATGGTGACGCGGCCAGACGGTCGTACAGCACATACCCATCGGCGTCGTAGAACTCCGGGGCGTCCGGCCGCCCGCCCACCTGCTGTCCCAAAAAGACGTAGCGAATGTCGGCCGAGGCCAGCGCCGGTTTGATTTGGTCGGAGTTGAATTGCGTCGTGTATTTCGAGTACGGCTGCGAACGCACATCGGCAACCACGTCGATCCGATGCTGCTGCAACAAGTCGACGAACGTTTGCTCGTCGTGATTGGAGTGCCCGATCGTGAATATGCACGGTCGTTCGGGTGGAGTCTGCTCAGGCATACGCGGGAAACTCCTTCTGCACTGCAAGCGATCAGAATTCGCGCATCCTGCGCGAATTCGTTTAACGGCGAGCCGAAGGCGACTGTGTTTCCAGCCATCGCCGACGCCTCCGGCTTGCCGTTAAACGACTTTGGCTGTGGCTCTGCCGCGCTAAGTCATTTCGACTCCGGCAGCAGGACCGAATCGATGACCTTGTACGCCTCTTCGCGAAGTTCATCGGGAAAGTCGTGGCCGCAGTCCGGGTGCTTGATGATCAGTTTGCCTTCGCCACCAAGCAATTTGTATGCAGTGTTTGCCGCGGCCGCGCATTCGTCTACACTCTTCCAGCGGAAATTGCCATCATGCAACGGCGCGTTCACAAAGAACGGACGCGGAGCCAGGGCAGCGAGCAGTTCGTGGAAGTCGTACGGAATCTCCTCCAGCTTGCCACGATAGTTGGATAGTCGTGGCATGTAGCGGATCTGGCACCAACCGGCACCGAAATACCATACGCGTTCAGCGCCGTCGTAGTAGTGCAGATAGGAATCAAACCCGCAACTGCTGGCCAAGACCGTAATCCGCGTGTCGAACACAGCGGTGTAGATCGCATTGTGCCCGCCCAGAGAATGACCGATGGCGCCGAAGCCGCGCGAATCGTCCACCTCTGGCAGGCTTTCCAGTAGGTCGAGCCCGCGGGAATTGTCCCAGATGGCCTTCATCGTACCGCTCACGTAACCGAGCCCTCCCAGATTCGGCCAGTAGTTGGCCAGATGCGGATACGAAGGCGACAGGGTCACGTAGCCGCGTTCGGCCAGTTCCGCCGCATACTGGCGCCCGGCGCGGCCGCCCAAGCCCATCACTACCTTGTGTCCGACCTTGTTGTCCGTCGGATGCAGGCACAGTACAGCCGGCGCGGTGCGTTTGCCCGCCAGTACGTCCTTGGGAATGCACAGATACGCCGGCGTGCGCGATTTCTCCTCGGACTGGTACGTGATAAGCCGTCGCACGTAGGTTCCTACATCGGCCTCCTCATCCACCTTCACATCCAGTGGCACGCGCCGGTCGTCACCTGGAAACCGACCCATGACCTCCTGCATGCCGCGCAGGATCTCTGCCCGGCGTTGCTGCCAGTCCTCCGCCGCCTTCACAGGCTGCACCTCGCCGTCGGTATCGCGATACTGCAGCAAGTTGTTTCGGTCGAGCCGCGCCGGCGCTTCGGCCGCCGCCAGGGCGGGCCCAAGAGTGAGTGTCAGAACGATACCGGTCACAGCAAGTCGGAAGGGGCGTGTGTGGCTTCTCATGACGGGGATCCTTGCGCTTTTTGTGTGTTTCCAAACCCTTCGCCAAACGTACATGATAACAATCTTGGCGGCGGTGTGATATTCTAATGGAAATGCACTTTTCGATTCGGGATTCGAGAGACCGGCTGAAATGAAAGGGACGAATCAGATGACAGACAAACAACCATCGTTCACACGTCGCGGTTTCTTGGCTGCTGGTGCTGCCTCGGTCGCGGGAACCGCTGCAATCGCTGCGAACGCTGCCCCGGCTCAGGGAGCCGAAACAACACCAGTCGTCAGACCACCGGAGGGCAAGTCTATTCTACTGTCATGCAAACTGGGGATGATAACGCGCAAGGCCGATGGCAAAGCACTGTCGCTGGCCGATCGGTTAAGCCTTGCAGGCGAAGCGGGGTTTGACGGCGTGGATCTGGATCAGGCGGCCGAATACACGCCCGAGCAGGCCCGCGACGCTGTTCGCCAGTCTGGCGTGTTCGTGCACAACGCGATCAATCACGCGCACTGGCAGCAGCGCCTGACCAGCCCCAACGAGGACGAGCGCGCCAAGGGCCGAGCCAACATCGAACACTGCATTCGCGTATCGCACGCAGCAGGCGGCAACGGAGTGCTGATTGTCATCGGAAGGGGGGAGGACGGACCAGCCGACGAAATCGAAGAACGCTGCCGGCAAGAGATTCGCAGTCTGATACCGCTGGCAGCGTCCCTTGGCCAGCCGATTCTGATCGAAAACGTGTGGAACCGCATGCACTACGACCACGACGCACCGCCCGAGCAAACCGCCGAGCCGTTCGTCAAGTTCGTCGACAGCTTCAACAGCCCGTGGGTGGGAATGTACTACGACATCGGCAACCACTGGAAATACGGCCAGCCGGGTGACTGGATCCGCGCATTCGGCCGTCAGTGCGTGAAGCTGGACGTCAAGGGCTTCAGCCGCGCCCAGAGCAAGTTCACCGACATCGGCGAAGGCGACCTACCCTGGGACCAGGTACGAAAGGCGCTGGACGAAATCGGCTTCGCCGGCTGGGCCACAGCCGAAGTGGGCGGCGGCGACCTCGAACGCCTGACTCAAGTGCGCCGGCAAATGCAGGAAGCGTTTGGTTTGTAGTGGGTGGCAAGTGGCGTCTTTCCACTTCCCCAATCTCGGTCGTGTGGATACACTCAAAGTGTGCGTGCGTTTTCGTGTTGTTCGACTGTTTGATTTGGGTCCCCTCTCCCTCTGGGAGAGTGAGCTTTTTCTTGGCGAACTCAAGTAGTCGAAGTTGGTAGATACTCGGCAATCGGAGCAGTACTGAATGATCGTGATTTCTCTGCATGTCCCCCATAGGGAAAGACCCTATGGAAAGTCGCTCGCAGCGATGGGCCTGTTAGCTCTTGTGCTGGCTGCTGGTGACGGGGTAGCCCCACTTGTGAGCCATGCCCGCGAAGCTGGAGACTACCAGGGGCCATGCGCGCTGATCGCATCTGAGGACGGCAAAACGCTGTACGTGGCCTGCGTGGACGCTTGCCAGGTGGCGTGGATGGAGTTGCCCAGCGGCAAAGTCGTCCGGCGGGTGGACGTGCCGGCTGAACCTACCGGCCTGACGCTCACCCCCGACGGGACGAAGCTGGTTGTCACATGCGCAGCGCCGACGAGTACGGTGGCAGTGTTCGATGCTGCTTCGGGTGACCTGATTACATCGATCTCTGCCGGGCATACCGCCATGAGTCCCACCGTCAGCCCGGACGGCAAGCAGCTCTATGTCTGCAATCGCTTCAACAATGATGTATCGGTAATCGATCTGGCGGCCAGCAAAGAAGTGACACGCGTTCCGGCCATCCGTGAACCGATCGCTGCGGCGGTCACATGCGATGGTCGAGCAGTGCTGGTGGCTAACCATCTTCCGTACACGCGGACCGATGCGGCTTACGACGGTGACGTAGCGGCCGGCGTCACGGTCATCGACGCGCGGACGCACGTGACGACCGCACTCGAACTGCCTCACGGCTCTCACAGCCTGCGGAGCCTGTGCGTGTCGCCCGACGGCAAACACGCGCTGGTAACGCACCTGTTGGCCAACTTCGAACAGATCCCCTTTCGTGTGGACACCGGTTGGATCAACGTTAACGTGGTCAGTGTCATCGACACGCAGAAGATGAAGGTGCTCAGCACGATTGGTTTGGACGAGTACGACATGGGGACGGGCAACCCCTGGGACGTGACATGCACGGCTGACGGAAAATGGGTCTGTGTCAGTGTTGCCGGAACGCACGAGTTGTGTGTGATCGACACGGCCGGTCTGCTGAGCGACTTCGCCCATCGGACGATGCAGCCCATGATGGCCGTCTGGCCCATCTATCTGAGCTTAGGGGAAAGTCTTTGGCACCGAATCAATCTGCCTGGCAGAGGCCCACGTGGGCTGGCCACTGTTGATTCAAAGGTCTATGTCGCCCAGCATTTCAGCGACAGCATTGCCGAGGTGGATATCGAAATCGAAGTCCCCGCCACCCGCAGTTCAGAAGCGTACGTAACCCGATACTACAGGGATCCCACGGTCGAGGCCGAGGTCAGCGACACGATTGGCACCATCGCCTTGGGACCCTCGCCACAATTGACCCTAGAACGACGCGGCGAGTTGCTGTTCCACGATGCGACCATCTGCTACCAACAATGGGTTAGCTGCGCCAGTTGTCACCCAGATGGCCGCGGCGACAGTCTGAACTGGGACTTGATGAACGACAGCGTCGGCAATCCGAAGAACACCAAGAGCATGTTGCTGTCACACGGGACGCCACCTTCAATGGCCGAAGGGGTCCGCGCGACTGCCCAGGTGGCCGTGCGATCGGGGCTGGAGCACATCCTGTTCGCCGAACGCCCCGAAGACGAGGCGACTGCCATCGACGCCTATCTCACATCGCTCCGGCCCGTGCCCAGTCCATATTTGAACAATGGCCGCCTGAGTCCAGCGGCCGAGCGAGGCCGGCAGCTATTCCAAAGCGAACGTATCGCCTGTCATCGCTGCCACCCCGCACCGCTGTACACAGACCTGCGATCGCACAACGTCGGCACGCGACGCCGGAACGAGTACAAAGACCGCTTCGACACTCCCACGCTGGTCGAAGTCTGGAGAACCGCCCCCTACCTGCACGACGGCCGCTATCTCACGGTCAAAGAACTGCTGGTCGAAGGCAAACACGGCCTGCGCCGGATTCGCGATGGCGAGTTAAGCGAGCAAGATATCGACGACTTGGTCGAATTCGTGCTGTCGCTGTGACAGCCCGCGTGGCAACCGTCTCTGGCGTTTACGGCGATATGTCGTATTCGAGCGTGAACTGGTGTTGTTTGCGATCGGGAACGATCGACGTGCCCTCACACAACTTGTTTTGAAGGGGGCTGAAGGTGTACACGTGGATCAGATTCTCTTTTGGGACAAATCGATACACTCGCAAACCGGCTGAGCCATAGTCCGACAGGACCTCATGGATCGGGTTGCCGTGTTTGCCGAGCGTCGTCTGGTGCAGAGCCTGTGTTCGGCTTTGATCTCCGCAGAAGATGATGAACAGGTTCTCATGTTTGCCGAAACACTTCTGCCACATCTGCTCCGGCGTGTTGCCCCGCTCGCCGTGGCGTTTCTTCCACTTCATGCGGCCTTTGGGTGCATCGAAAAAGTCGCGGCTGGTCACGGGCCTTTCGCGGGGTCCGAGGCCCATGTGCGTCGTCACTAGCGCCCGGCTGTCGGCGTAGCGTTCCAGCACCTGATCCACCCAGGCCAGGACGTTGTCCGGGGCATTGCACTCCAGGTGCAGGAACACAAAGTCCAGTCCCTCGGCCGAGAACACTTGAAAGCTGTTTGCGTTGTTGCCCGATATCGACTGGTCGTCGCCTTCGTTCTTGTAGCACGCCCCATACCAGGCAAAGCCCTTGAATCGCGACGCTGGGAAGTATCGCTGAAACAGCGACGAATCCCCGTTGGACCCCATGTCGTGATTGCCGACTGAGATGCCATAGGGTACTCGGCCGTGGAGCCGATCCATCGCTCGGCGAGCCACTTCCCATTGGTCAGGCACGTTCTTGTCCACGATGTCGCCCACATGGCTTACGAATACGATCCGCTGACGCTCGATGTTGTCGGCAATCCACTTGGTGTATGTGTCAAAGACCGCGTTCGTCACCTCCGCCTCGCTGTCCGGCTCGGACTTCGTGCCCCTTCCCCTGTATGCCTGCGTATCGGGTATGACGACCACGCTGAACGACCCTTCGGGAGCCGGCGGAAACGTCTCCTTTGCGGCAACGCCCCAAGGGGCCAGCATCAGTATTAGAATTGCTGACAGAATCAGCGGTCGTCTTTCTCGCATCATTCGTCGTCTCCCTCCCCGTGTCCAGGTCATACGTCCCGTTCAGACAGAACGTCAATCAAGACTCCCACGGCCAAGACTGTCCGAGTCTCGTAGGTCCCTTCTGCCGGAAGGGACCTCTGCCGCTCTACGGTCTGCTCAGGTCCCGTTCGGCAAACGGGACCTACCTGACAAACCAAACCGCGGGCGATATTTCGCCGTCGCGATCATTTGTCGCGTTCCTGCCAGCGAGCCCAGGCCAAGCCTGGCCGATCCGCGCGGAACTGGACGATGCGTTTCTGCTTGGCCTCGGTCACGTAGACAGTCCGGCCGTCCGGGCCGCCGAAACAGACGTTTGTTGGGTTCGGGCCCAGAACGTCGATTTCGCGAGGGATCTTGCCCGCGGGAGTGAATTTCACTACGGTTCCCTTGCCGTATCGAGTGATATACAGGTTGCCGTCCACGTCGCAACGCATTCCGTCGAAGCCGTGGTCGTCGAACTTCTTGAGCAGACGCTTGTTCGCCAGAGCCCGTTCGGTTGTGATGTCGAAGGCCCACACGTTGCGCTGAACGGATTCGTTCACGTAAAGCGTACGACCGTCCGGGCTGACTTCGATCCCGTTGGTCGTCCCCATGTCCTTGGCGAGACGTTCCATGCTCCTGTCCGTGTCGATCCGCCAGAGTTGCCCAGTGCCCTCTTTCCAGTTTGGGTCGCTGGCGTACAGTGTCCCGTCCGGCGCGATGGCTACATCGTTCGGCTGGTTCATTGCGTCGTTATGTGCGAACACAGTGACGGCACGCGTCTGCATGTCGACACGGAGCACGTTGTGCTCGACGTAGTCAGCCACATACATACGACCAGCCCGATCGAAGCGGATGCCGTTACCAGTGCTCTTGCCCGGCAATTCAACAAACAGACTCGCGCGCCCCTCAGGTGTGACGCGGCCGATCGTTTGCTGGCGAGCGAAGTTGACTGCGTAGAGATTGCCTTGGACATCGCACGCAGGGCCTTCTACACCGCTCGTAAAGCTGCCGGGCGCGGTGAACGGCTTGGCGACGAAGAGCTTTTCCGCAGCGCCATCGGCCGCGCTAGTCGTGTTGCGCGACTCGGCTCCAAGAATCACAAGCACCGCGAGGATGCACGGTAATATACTCCGTGAATGTGTCATGCCTTCTCCTTTGAAGCTATGCGACTAGAACTGACTCCAGGCTGCGTCAACGCTGCAGTCCATTGTTTCACGGCTCATCTTCAGCGGTGACAACTCCCATCCCTTGCCCGTGCGCGTTATTCTAACAGACTGAACTGCCGGCTGCAGCCAAATCGTGTAACCGCAGTGCCCAACGGGCCGTGCGTCGGCGAGGACGTAGCGTTTCTCTCTGGCGTGGAGCGGGATGGCAGTTCCAGTTCAACTCCCGCGCGGGCCGCTGGCCCTGCGGTTAAACGACTGCGAAGGCCGCTCACGATAGCGAAGGAGAACGAAATGACATCCCACTGCCTTCTCCACCAGTCTTTGTGTAGACTGCCTGTTGCGGTTCTGGTCTGCTTGGGCAGTTACCGGGCTCTCGCAGCCGAGCCCCAAATCGAACATGCCAATGAAATTCGTCGGGCTCACCTGTGGGCCGACGCTGCATTTGGCGAGCCTCGCTTGATTCCTGGCCGAAACGGAGTGTCAGACTCCGGCGACCAACTGGTCGTCCTGCACAAAAGCCACAAGGTGCTCAAGAACCGCACGGTTTGGAGTACGCCGCTGAAGCTCGGCCAAACGGTCTTTGAGCACGGAATCTACATGGACGCCCCGGCAGCGGCGCGAGTAGATTTGACACGACCGGCGGTGGAGTTTACGGCCACGGTGGGCATCGACAACAACGCAAGCACGCAAGGAATGCCCGACGCCGGCTCGGCTCGCTTTCACGTAGTGGTGAGCGGCGAACGGGTCTTCTCCACGCCGGTATTGAAGCTGCAGAGCGAACCCGTTCGCGTGCGCGTGCCTTTGGATCGCGTGCGGCAGTTCGTGATCGAGGTCGACGACGGCGGCAACGGCCGCGGCTGGGACCAGTGTGCGTGGGGCGATGCCGCAGTGAAGCTGGACGACGGGTCAGTCAGGTCGTTGGGTCAGTGCACATTTTCGCCGTGGCGTGGGAATGCCTGCACCGCACCGTTTTCGTTCACCTACGACGGCAAGCCTTCCTGGGAGTTACTGCCCGAGTGGGAGTACTCGGCGGAGATCGTCAATGGGCCCGAAGGCCCCGATCGGCGCGAGGTTCTTGAGCGGTGCCTCTCTTATAGAGACCCCAAGACCGGGCTGTTGCTGGAGTGTCATCTGACCTACTACGCCGACGCCGCGGGCGTCGACTGGGTATGCTATCTGAGCAACACCAGCACACAGGACACACCGATCATCGGGCAGTTCATGCCGTTGGACACTGCCACGCTGTTCGAGACCGAGCTTCCCGAACGATCGGTAACGTTGCGGTGGTCCAACGGCGACGGGTGCACGGCCCAATCGTTTTTGCCACGCGACGAATTGCTCGAACGCGATCAGACGCGATCGTTCCAGGCTCGTTCGTCGGACACTTCTTGTTTTCCCTTCTTCAACATCAAAGGGCCGCACTCCGGTTGGATTCTGGCCGTGGGTTGGACGGGCGTTTGGATGGCGGATTTCGTGCACGATACGGATGGGCATGTGGCTGTTCGCGCGGGGATGCAGAGCACGCGTTTTCGTCTCAAACCCGGCGAACGTGTCCGCACGCCACGCATCCTTCTGATGCGCTACCACGGCAATCAGATGATCCACGGCCACAATCGCTTTCGGCGGCTGATGCTCGACCACTACGTCCAACGTCGTGACGGCAAGCCTGCCGAACCGCCGGTGGCCTCCAATAGCACCGCCGGCCTTTACGTCCGCGCCAAGCACCAGAAGCGTCCGTTGGGGAGACTCACCGAGCAAACCGAACTCGCGGCAATTCCGCGAATCGCCAAACTTGGCTGCGAGGCCTACTGGATGGATGCCTACTGGTTTCCGCAACCGTGGAGCACAAACGGCGGCAACTGGTATCCTCGTCCAGAGGACTTCCCGCGAGGCATGCGTCCACTGAGCGACGCCGCTCACGAGCAGGGCATGGAGTTCGTGCTTTGGTTTGCCCCGTTCTTCGTGCGCGATAACACGAAATGGGCGTTGGAATATCCACAGTACGTCCACGGCGGCGGAGAAGGCCGCGGCGGCGTGTGGAAGGCCGCCGATCCGGAGGCACGCCGCTTTATGATCAACTTCCTTTCGGAACGGATCGACGAGTGGGGTATCGACATCTACCGCGAAGACTTCGGGATTGGTGCACCGCCGGACGAAGGCTCGGACCGAGTGGGGATCGCCGAAATGCAGCACGTCGAAGGTTTCTACGAGATCTGGTCCGAGTTGCTGCGTCGCCATCCGGGCCTGTTGATCGACAATTGTTGTGGAGGCGGCCGGCGAATCGACTTGGAGACCAGCAAACTGGCCTTCACGCTCTGGCGGAGCGACTACAACGACATCGGGCAAGGTCTCAAAGGCCCTGAAAACTGGCCACTGATGGCTCAGGCGGATCAAGTGATGGTGGCCGGACTGTCACTGTACCTGCCCTTCCATACCGGCCCGATCTGGGACATGCGACCATACTGTTTCCGCAGTTCCATGACTTCCGGGATCGTGTTGTACAACGATTTGGATCGAGACGAGTGGTCCGACGAGCTGGCCGAGCAGGCGATTGCGGAACTGAAGGAGCTGCGGCCACTGTTCCAAGGTGACATCTATCCGCTGTTGCCGCTGACAGCAAGCCAAGCCGACTGGTATGCCTATCAACTCGACCGTCCGGACCTGGCCGAGGGTTGTGCACTGTTCTTCCGCCGACCGGACTGCACACGATCCACCTGCGACGTGCGTCTGCAGAACATCGACCCCCAAGCGACCTATTCGACGAGTATCACAGGAGAAACCTACGACCGCCCCGAAGCCAAGGAAGTGAAAGGCAACGAATTGGCAGGACTCAGGCTGAAGATCGAGGCGTGTCCCGGCTCGGCGCTGCTCCGCTACCGCCGCGTGTCTCCTTGACTTCCCTGTCACGCTTTGCGAATGTAGCAGCTTGACCTCGGGGAACTGGTGGTTAGCGGATCTTCAGTGTAGTCATCATGCTCCGCCGTGATGACATGACGTCACGGCGGAGCGTGACAACTTCTACTCTTGCGACGCCTGATTTGCAGACAGACATTATGGCTCTTTCGGAGGCGAAGATGATGGACACTCAGATACACGAGTCTTTGTTACGAGGTGTTGTCATACCCGCCAGCCCATTGGCGCTCGATGCCGAGCGGCATTTGGATGAACGTCGTCAACGTGCGTTGTGGCGTTACTACACTGCGGCCGGCGCGGGTGGGATTGCCGTTGGTGTGCACACCACGCAATTTGCTATTCGTGATCCGGTAGTTGGCTTGTTCGAGCCATTGCTGGAGCTTGCCCGGGAGGAATTCGACCGAGCGGATGCGGGGCGCAGTGTGCCGATGGCCCGCGTGGCGGGGGTTTGCGGGCAAACCGCGCAGGCTGTAGCCGAGGCGACGTTGGCTCGCGACAAGGGTTTTCACGCCGGCTTGTTGAGTCTGGCGGCGATGCGCGACGCTAGCCAATCCGAGTTACTGGAGCACTGTCGCGCCGTCGCTGACGTAATACCCGTGTTCGGTTTCTACCTGCAGCCGGCTGTAGGCGGCGTGCTGCTGCCGCACGCCTTCTGGCGAGAGTTCCTGGAGATCGCAGCCGCGGTGGCAATCAAAGTGGCCCCGTTCAATCGCTACCAGACGATCGACGTGGTGCGGGCGCTGGCCGAATCGGGGCGGGAGGACGTAGCCCTTTACACAGGCAACGACGACAACATCGTCCTTGATCTCGTCACGTCGTATCGTTTCGTTGTGGACGGCACGCCAGTCCAGCGGCGATTCGTCGGTGGTCTACTTGGTCACTGGGCATGCTGGACGCGTGGGGCCGTCGAATTGCTCGAACAGTGTCAACGCTACGCCAGCGACGATGGCCCGGTCCCGCAAGAACTACTTCAGCGAAACGTCGAAGTCACCGATGCCAATGCCGCCTTGTTCGACGTGGCCAACAGCTTCGCTGGCTGCATCCCCGGCGTTCACGAAGTGCTGCGCCGCCAAGGCTTGTTGGAAGGAACCTGGTGTCTGGATCCGAACGAGATGCTGAGCGCAGGCCAAAGCGAAGAACTGGACCGCATCTGCCGGGTGTATCCCCACCTGACCGACGACGATTTCGTGGCGGAACACCGCGACGAGTGGTTGTCGGACTGAACGCAGCGTCGTTCAGTTTTCACGTGGGATAGGCATCTTGCCTGTCAATCTAGCACAATGTGTGGGATGCCGCGTGGTTCGACTGCCAGATTTGACAGGCTGGAAGCCTATCCCACTAAGCATCCATGCAAGATTGAACGATATTGGGACCGAACGTACCACGCGAGCAGGTTCTGGCCCGAGATTTTCGATGCAGTGACACTGGAAATAGCTGCTCGTTCGATCTGACTCGGTGAATTCTCCCTCGTCGCGGAGCCGATTGTGACTGACCAGAGCAACCACGATGCAAGTGAACGCCCCGCGTGGGCCAAGGACGCCGTCTTCTACCAGATCTTCCCCGATCGGTTTGCCCGCTGCGAGCGGGTGCGTAAGCCGGCGAATCTCCTGTCCTGGCACGCAGCGCCGTCGCTGCAAGGGTACCACGGCGGCGATCTGCTGGGCATCACCGAGCATTTGGACTATCTGGTCGATCTGGGCATCAACGCGATCTATCTGAACCCGATCTTCCGATCCGCCTGCAATCATCGTTACCACACCCACGACTACCAAAACGTCGATCCGATGTTGGGGGGTAACGCCGCGTTCCGGGAACTGGTCCGAGCCGCGCATTCGAGGAACATTCGCATCATGTTGGATGGCGTGTTCAACCACGCAAGTCGCGGCTTCTTTCAGTTCAATGACATCCTGGAAAATGGGCCGCATTCGCCGTGGTTGGATTGGTTCCACGTACAGAGCTGGCCGCTGACGCCGTACGACGGGAGACGACCCGCGAACTACGTCAGTTGGACGGGCAACCGCGCTCTGCCGAAATTCAATACGGAGAATCCACAGGTGCGAGAATTCCTAATGGGGATCGCGAAATTCTGGATTCGCGAATACGACATCGATGGCTGGAGGTTGGATGTTCCCGCAGAGATCACGACTCCCGGCTTCTGGGAAGAATTCCGAAGCCGTGTCCGCGCGATCAAACCGGACGCGTACCTGGTTGGCGAGGTCTGGCGCGAAGCACCCGAGTGGCTCGGCGGCGACCGATTCGATGCCACCATGAATTATGTCTTCTCGGCAGCCACGATAGCCTTCACGGCCGGCAATCGAGTCAGTGGCACCCTTGTTGGCGATCGAGACTATGATGCCTATCCCGGCATCGACGCCGGCCAGTTTGCGCAGCGGATCAGACAATTGCTCGCCGCGTATAATTGGGAAACGACGCAGATACAGTTCAATCTCCTGGACAGCCACGATACACCGCGCCTGTTGAGCATCGCACGTGGCGACAAAGCAACTCTTCGCCTCGCCACGTTATTTCAGATGACATACCCAGGCACGCCGTGCATCTACTACGGCGATGAAATCGCCCTGCGAGGCACCAAACGGTACAACCGACCACACCGTGATCAGGATGCTCGCTGGCCTTTCCCTTGGCACGATGATTCGATCTGGGATCACGAGATGCTGCAGTACTTTCGCCAAGTGATCGCTCTACGACATGCACATCCCGCCCTCCGCCATGGCGAGTTCGACCAAGTGTACGCCGAGGCGCAGCAATACGCGTTTGTTCGACACGACTCGACTGAGACGCTACTAGTAACCTTGAACGCAGGCGACGAAACGGCCGAGATCAACTTACCGATCAGCCGGCATGTGTCGGACGGCGAACTTTTTGCGCCACTGTTCGGGAAAGTGGCCGAATGCACAGAACGCGATGGCCTCTTGAACTTGACACTGCAGCCACGAGCGGGCGCAGTTCTCGCGCGTCCGTAGGCCGAACGGCGTGGCCCGCCACTCAGGAAGCCGTTTGCCTGTGAGGTAGCTCGTCGGAATCCACCGCGTTTGGTAGAATACCATTCCATCCTTGATCGTTCATTTAGGGCAAACAATCGGACCGACTCAACCACTGCAGCTTCTGCTTCCGAAGAGCCAAATGAAATGTCGATCGTCCAGCAAGAGTATGAATCGCAGATGAATGGCCTGACGCCGAAAGAGCGCATGGCTCGATCCGTTGCCATGTTGAAATGGTCGCGAGATCTGATCGCCAGGCAGAT
>CAZURK010000197.1:20770-29331 GCA_964623055.1 uncultured Pirellulaceae bacterium | reverse complement strand
GTCTATGGCAATGCCTGCTTGAATGGCCACACTGCTGAGGACTTCGAGATCTTCCTTTTGGAATTGCTTGCACTCGTCCAACGTGTCGACCTCGATGATGCCGAGCGGAGCGCCTTCCGAATCGACCAACGGGGCGCACATCATCGAGCGGATTTGCAGTTCGGCGATACTCTCACTGGGCCCCAGTCGTTCGTCCTGCATCGCGTCGCGCGTAAGAATCGCCTTGTTCATTTCCATGACACGCCTGACAATCGTGCGGCTGATGCGGATCGTGTCTCCTTCTGCGTGCTTGCGAGCCAGATACGCTCGGGGCTCCAAGTCCCCCTGCTCGGTCTCGAGAACAATGAAACCGCGATCCGCCTGCCGGAAGACTCTCAGGAGGCTCTCCATCACTTTCGGCAGCACGTCGTTCAACGCCAGCACCTTGCCCAGACTTCGGGCGATTTCAACCAATGCGGTCATCCTCGCTTCCAGGCTGGTGACACTGCGAACGGCCGTATCGGAATCGGTGGTAACGACATCACGCGACATGGTCGACTGCCAAGGGGCGATGGCATCTTCGTCGTCATCGACCAAGACGACTTTCAGGAAAGCCCCCTTTTCCGGAACAGCGATGGTCTTTGCGAGTTGCTTGCCAAGCTCTGCGGGAAAACGGCGATAGACAAACTCGACGTCGCAGATTCGCACAATATCGCCGTCCCTCAACAGGCGGCGCGTGTCGTCGATACGTTCGTCGTTGTGAAACGTGCCGTTGCGGCTGCGCAAGTCTCGTAGGTAGAAGTGTTCGCCTTGACGTTCGATTTGGGCGTGCTGCCGGCTTACGCGCGCCACTTCTCGAAGCACAACCTGGCAATCAGGATGCCGGCCGATGGTTGTCTGATTGTCGCTAAGCTTGTACTGCCATCCGACTCCAGGGCCGCGCACAACTTCAAGATAAGCCATGGGGACCTCCAGCGATCAACCGACCGCAATGATGGAGCTATCGCGTTCAGTGCGGTCGTTCACTAAGCCAACAACCGCACTGAGAAATGGACAACCTTTGGGCCCCAACGCCGCAGGTGTATGATATGCCAAGAATAGGGATGCTTCAACCAGCGCAACCTTGGCATTGCTTCCAACAGAAGAGCCGCGTCGGCAACGCGCCGACGCGGCAACCCGGCAGTGTCGAAATTCGACACTACCTGGATAAAATGCACCTTTTACCAATACGTCAACGGCTCATGCGAGTGGCACTCGACACGGTTTGCCATACTCCAGTGCGTCGCTCTGCTATAGACGATTGTGCCCAAGTGGTCATCGCGGCGTGAAGACCCTCGCGTGAGCTAGATCGAAGTCTGGGCGTCTTCACACAGAGAAGGGCGAACGGTCCACGTCGAGTCTTTCGGCCAGAAACCCGTGCGAACGTAATCCTGGATCTGATCGAGGGCGTCGTCGGGGTTCGCAGCCTCCACCAGCCAGGAACCGCTGGCCTTGACGGATATGGAATCGGAGGATCTGGCGGTTATGACGTATTTCATGGTTTCTGCGGCCACACGTTGTGTCCCGTCCTCCGACACGTCGAATTTGTGCGTGTCTCCTTTTCTGTAACCTACGTCACTGGCAGGGCGGTACAAGCGAAAAAATGGCAGTTTCGTCCCGTGACGCGCTGCCTTGCTGGGCCGAATCCCCATGAATAGAATGCCGTTAGAATCGGAACGGCGCAGCACTGCCGCCAAAGCCATGTCCGCGCGAACGAGAATCGTCGAACGCTGGCGCACGCGTTTGGCCGAAAGCCAACGACGGGTGGACGGATGTCCCGTGCATCGACGCTGGATCCACCAGATCTATGCTCGGATCTACCGGTTCCTGATTTCGTGTTACGGCGTTGGCGAGTGGCGAAGCGACGCGGATGCCGACCGCGACGGGGAGGCGGACGCGAGCCGCATGGAGTTTGTCGACAATACGGAGGGCGAACAAGGAACTCGACCGAAGTCCGCCGAGCGCATTCGAGCCACACTGGATGCAGTCCGCGACGCCATGGAGAATCCATCGAAGCCCGGCCAACTTAGCGGCGGGCTGCAGTTTACCGATTGGGTCGCAGTAGCATCCGAAAGCAGCCGCGTATCGCCGAGCCGACTGGTACGGTTGTTGCGACTGAACGATATCGAAGCGCGCCAGGTGCGTCGCGGAGACGATGTGATTGTTGAGGTCTTCGCCGGTCGGCGCGAGGATGCGATGAAACTGCTGGAAAGCCACAGGCCGAGCCTTGTGATTCAACGGCGCAACAGAAGGGGAATAGTGCCAATAATCACGACCAGCAGGCAAATGGGGGTATTCGATCACATTATTGGGCATGCCTGTTTCGGCGGTTTCGTGGGGGCGATAATTGGCGCATTGCCTATGCTGCTTCTGGCTCTCGTGCTTGACGCGGTCTACTCGCCACGATCATCGTCTTCAGGCGACACCATCGTAACCGCAGTACTTTCGATCGGCTGGGGGGCTTTTGCTGCGATTGGTGCCGTTGTTTCCGTTTTTCGGTACTGCAAGAGAGGTCATTGAAACTCGAAGCGGTTAGCAGTTCATGTCACACACCATTCACGCTTTCGATTATCTTCGCGCTCCCGAGAAACACGCACCGGAGGCCGTCTCGGTCATGTTCGGCGATGAAGCGTTTCTCAAACAGCTTGCGATCAAGCAGCTTCGTAAGGATGTGCTTGAAGACGACGACGCCCCGTTCGCAACGTTCGCAGGTGATAACGTCGAATGGCGTGACGTGGCGGACGAGCTTTCGACCGTTGCGCTGTTCGGCGGCGGTGGCAGGCGATTGGCTATCGTAGAAGATGCCGACGTTTTCGTTCGCGACAACCGCGCGCGTCTCGAAGACTACGTTGAGAAGCCGAAAGCAAACAGCGTGCTTGTGCTGGATGTGACCAACTGGCAAAGCAACACTCGATTGTACAAGGCCATCGATCAGAACGGTCTGCAGATAGAATGTCGAGCCCCGCAGAAGGCGATCGGCAAACGCAAGGTGCTTGACGAAGGACGGCTGGCGAGGTGGCTTTCATCCTGGAGCCGTCAACGCCATGACGCGAAGCTGCAGCCGAGGGCTGGTGAATTGCTGCTGGAGTTGGTGGGGCCAGAGTTTGGGTTGCTAGATCAAGAACTGGCGAAATTGGCGCTTTTCGCCGAACCGGGCGGCGAAATCACACCCGAGATGGTGCGCGACGTGGTCGGAGGCTGGCGCACGCAAACGATCTGGGAATTGATGGACGCCGCATGTGATGGCAACGTGGCGGACGCACTCGGGCAGCTTGACCATTTGCTCCAGTCCGGAGAGCACCCGGTTGCGCTGTTCGGACAAATCTCCTGGTCGCTGCGCCGTTTCGCCGCGGCTACTCGCATCTACCAGCAGGCCGAGCGAGTCGGGCGAAAGCCCAGTGTGCGGCAGGCCCTTGAGCAGGCCGGCTTCCGCAAATGGCCGAAGGAAGCCATGGAGCATGCCGAACGGCAATTGCGGCAACTCGGCCGCGCGCGCGCCGCGCGCATGTACCGATGGCTGCTGGAAACGGACTTGGCTCTGAAGGGCAGCCATTCCGCGCCACACCGAGCGCGCCTGACGCTGGAGAAGCTGCTGGTTCGAATGGCGAAGCATTTCTCGCCAGGGGCAACGCGTCGCCGCGCCGTTTGACCCGATGCCGGAGGTGGTTGCTGAAGAAGTAGGTCCCGCTTGCCGAGCGGGACCTCCAGGTGGTGACAAGCCTCGCAATTCAAGGTCCCGCTCGGCAAGCGGGACCTACCTATCGCCGCAACGAATTACACTTCCGAAGAACTTTCCTTCTCGCTCGTGTTCTTCCCGTTGGGCGGCACCAACTGTCCCCAGCGTTTCATACGGTAACCGTAGATCGCATAGTAGGACAGGTAATAGGTCACGTAGCCAATAATCGACGCGACGATCAGGCTGCCGATCCAGAGCGGCTCAGCGAGTTCAACAAAACGTTCCCAGTAGAAAGAGACCTGAGCCCAGAACTCTCCCGGTGGTTGCGACAGAGTCGTCCACCAATCGGGGCCAACTGGTTCCATCCGCAGGACCCAGCAGCCGGCTCGGTAGCACAAGTAGAAGATCGGCGGGATCGTGGCGGGATTGCTGATCCAGACGACGGGCAGGCCGACTACCTTGTTGGCTCGGAGCAGCCACGCGAAAAACGCGGTCAGGATCATCTGGAGGCCAACGGTGGGCGTAAAAGTAATGAACATGCCGATGGCGAGTCCGAGAGCCAGCCGGTGTGGCGGATCATCAGCGTGAAGAACCGTGTGAAAAACGAAACGGCGGACCCGCCGCTTCATCTCGCGGAATCTTGCCAACATGCAGCGTACCTTCGTGCTCCGCAACCAGCAGAAGTGGAAAACCTTGGCTGGAAGGGGTTTATACTCGTTTCGCGTCAGTTAACATATAGGTTTATCGGCACGAAACCTCGACGCCGATTCCCGCCCGATCCGATGTTTGGCGTTTCGGTGCTAGCCCCACAACCGCACACATCCACTGCTTCCATGATACGAATATTCTCTGCCCTGGTCGCCGTAGCGATGGTTTGGTCGCCACAAGCGGCATTTGCCGAAGGCGACTGGGAAATCACTCTCGAGAGCGAACAAGCGCTGGAACGGGGGCTCGAGTGGCTGGAACGCAATCAAGGCGCTGAAGGGAATTGGAGTTCTAACGATCTTGGTTTGGTCGCCGTCGGCGGGCTGGCTTTCATGGCGGCTGGTCATGCGCCGGGGCGCGGTCCTCACGGAAGAATCGTGGGGCAGGCTCTGGGCTACGTGATGGACCAAGCCAAACCGTCCGGACTATTGAACGTTTCGCATCAGCAACGAGACATGTACAACCACGGGCTGGCTACCTTCGTACTAGGACAGGCCCACGGAATGACAAGCACTCGTGACCGCCGTTTGAACAAGGTGTTGGATCGGGCGCTTAAGCTGATCGCGAACACGCAGTGCGAAGACGGCGGCTGGGACTACCGGGCGCGTCGGCAGTCGCGGGGACATGACCTCAGTCTCGCCGTTATGCAGGCCAAAGCGCTGCGCAGCGCGGTCGATAGCGGATTAGAGGTGGCGCCCGAAGTCATTGACCTGGCGATCAAGAGTGTGCGCGAACACTACACACCCAGTCGCGGCCGCCGCAATGCCCCGGAATCGGAACTGAGAAAGCTGCCGGGGCAGTTCACCTATTCCAAGGGCGGCGGCAAAGGCACGACAGCCATGGCTGCGGCCGGGGTCGTTTGCCTGCAGGAGTTTGGCCAATACGATGACTGGCGCATCGCCAAGAATATGGATTTCATTATCGAGCGAATCAAGCAGTCACGCAAACCGCGCAGCCATGACGGAACGATGCCCTTCGATGCGTACACCTTGTACTACGTCGGGCAGGCGTTGTATCAGGTAGGCGGCGATGATTGGGGAACGAACTATCCGATTCTTCGCGACTACCTAGTGGAATCCCAGATTGTCAAGAGCGATGATCCGTCCCGCCACGGATCCTGGTACGACAAAGGGGGCAGCGGAGGCGGTCGCGTGGGCGGCAAGCCTGGTCAACTGTTCGCCACATCGGTGGCGTGTTTTATCCTGGCCATTCCGAATCGGTACTTGCCGATCCTGCAGGAAGGAAAAATCGAGAGTTTCCGAGAGAAATACGGGGAACGATAGACGCAAATGGAATTCCTGCCTTCCTTCGCCGCCTGGCCGTTCGCAGTCGCCGGACTGATCGCCGCGGCCGGGCCGTTTGTGATTCACCTGCTGAACCGCCGGCGATTTCGGATTGTCGAGTGGGCGGCTATGGACTTCTTGCGCGAAGCACTGGAACGCAATCGGCGCATCCTGCAGATGCGCGATCTGATACTGCTTCTGCTGCGCACCGTAGCCGTGCTGCTGGTCGGTCTTGCGCTGGCGCAACCCTTCTTTTCCAGAAGCGACGAGGCCTACGACGGATCGAAGCCCCTGCACACCGTTCTGGTAGTCGACAACAGCATGAGCATGGGTTACGAATCGCTGGAGGGCACGTTGCTGGACCGGGCAAAGAACCGGGCCCGGCAGTTGATCGATAAGCTGCCGGCCGACAGCCGCGTTTCCGTGATCCCATTATGCGGCTCGGAACACGGGTACAGCCCCGACGCATATACAAAAAAGGACGCCTTGCAGGCGCTCGACACAATCGAGGTGGTAGACCGTTCGGCGAGCGTTCAACGAGCCATCAACGAGGCACAGAAGGCTTGTGAGTCGGGCCCGATGTTGGGCAAACGCGTCGTGTTCTTCAGCGATCAACAGGTGTCCAACTGGCGAGACCTGACGAGCCCCAACCAGTTCGACGGGTTGCCTTCGCTGCAGGTCGTAGATGTGTCGCCGGACGATTGGGAGAACACGTGGATATCGGACTTGCGAATTCAAGACGGCGTGGCCGATATCGAGACTCCGACGACATTCATTGTCGAGGTGCGCCACGAGGGATCCGGCTCGCGGCATGACGTTCAGGTCACGTTGACCGTCGACGACATCGAAGTGGCATCGAAGACCGTCACGCTGGAGCCGGGACTAGGGGCCCGAGAGGTTCCATTCGAGTACCTGTTCAACACGTACCAGCCGGAGCCTGGAAAGCCGGTATCGGTGCCCATTCGAGCATCCATCACGCCGGATCGGCTACCTGCAGACGACCAGCGTCACTTGGTCGTACACGTCGTGGCCGCGCTGCCGGTCGTATTTGTCGATCAATATGGCGAAGGCGAGGAAGATCCGGTCAAGCGACGACTGGGCGAAACTCGGCATCTGCGAAAACTGCTGGCGCCGGTGACCAGTCGTAACGAATCACCCAGGCAACTGGTCAAGACTCGTCACATTCGGCTCGACCAGTTGGGACAGAACGTATTGGAGGACGCTCGGCTGGTCGTGGTCGCGGGCATCGCCGATCCCGAATCCAAGGTTCCGCTGCTCCGCGAGTATGTGGAACAGGGGGGCCGGTTAGTGATCGTCGCTGGTGGCGACTACGATCCGGCAATCAATGGCGGCTTCGACCCGAACCGCTGGACCGACACAGCCTGGTTGGACGGAGCGGGTATTCTGCCGGCCCCGTTGCTGCCCGATCCGATCGGTGCGACTCCGGATGAGGCTAACAACGGGCTGAGACCTTTCTTCCTATCCTACGAGAGTCTCAGTTCGCACTACTATTTCCAACTGGCCGGGGTCGGCGAGGCCGAGCTTAGGGACTTGTACGCCGAGCCCTTCTTCTTTAAGGCGGTCCAAGTCGATCTCAGTTCGGAAGCCATCGCGGCGTTGCATCAGGCGGAAGTGAAACGGTTGGACGAGAGGCATCGGTCGATGGCCGATGCCACGAAGCGTCGCCAACAGTACTCGAAACTGGATGCGGGGGGCGAGCTTACAGAAGAGGAACAAACGCAGCTACGCGATGCCGAGCAACGGTTGCATCAGATGCGGCCCAATTGGCTCCTTTGGAACGACCACTCCGCTCCGGCAGACGATGTAGAGTTGCCCGAGGATCCAAGCGAACGCGAACGGCTTCTGTCCCAACTGGCTGCGCGTACGCATCCGCGCGTGTTGGCCCGGTTCGACGATTCGGAGCGAACGCCCTACTTGGTGGAAAGACGTATCGGGCAAGGCACCGTGTTGTTTGTCTCCAGCGGTTTGCTTTCCGACTGGAATACACTTCCTCAAACCAACACCATGTTGATTTTCGACCGGATCCTGCGGAGCCTGGTGCAGTCGACGCTGCCACAAAGGAATTTCCCGGGTGCCGAGCGGATCACGCTGCCGCTGCCCGCCGCGCAACATGATGTTACCGTGGCGTTGCGACGTCCAGGACGCGAGAAGGACCCCGAGATTCTGGATACAGGTTTCATTGGCCGGGAGCAACGGGGCTTCAGTATTCAAGACCCATTGGCCCGCGGGCTCTACCGCGTGGCAGCATACCGACCGGCCACTGACGCGAACAACGGTTTGGAGCAGACGGTTTGGGAGGCGCCACTGACAGTTAACGGTGATCCTGCCGAATCGGAGTTACAGGCGCTTTCGCGCGAACAGTTTCAGGAACGAACCGTCAACACCACAGTGGGCTGGGTCGGACCGGCCGAGGACATCAGCCTTGCTGGTGCCCAGATTCGCGGCCAGGATTGCTGGTGGTGGCTGATCGTCGCCGTGCTGGGTTTGCTTTTTGTCGAACTAACCATCTTGCTCGGTTCGTCACTGAAGGCGCGAGGGACGGGAGAGAACAATGGAAACAGTCAGGCATAGACAACGATGACGAAGGTACTTGGCTGGCTACTTGGCCTGGAAGATGTCAGGTCGATCGATAAGATCGATCCGTCGCTGGCTGCGCCTTGGGCGGCCGATGGACAGTTCTGGGTGTTTTCTGGTGTGGTTTGCCTCTTGGTCGCCTCGATGTTGTTCTACGTCCGCTATCAACACCGTGGTCCGTTAGGCCTGAGGATGGCGTTGGGAACAAGTCGTGGGCTTCTCCTTGCCTTGCTGTTTATCACGCTGGCGAATCCCGCGCTGAGAATCTCGCTTACAAACGTCCA
>CAZURK010000197.1:15719-20670 GCA_964623055.1 uncultured Pirellulaceae bacterium | reverse complement strand
TGCTGTTTATCACGCTGGCGAATCCCGCGCTGAGAATCTCGCTTACAAACGTCCAACGGCCGTTGCTGTATCTCGTATTCGATGGAACCGACAGCATGGCGATCGAGGACGAATTCTCACCGAAGCAGCGTGATGCTCTGGATCACGTGGTTGGTTTGCAGCGAGACGCCAAGGAGCCCACTCCAGTGTCGCGAATCCAATACGTCCAGACACTGTTGAACAAAGAGGAGAATCTGCTGGATCGGTTGTGCGATGAGAAGGACTATCGTTTGGAGGCATTTGTCTTCGACGGCAATACGACCAGTCAACTTCGCAAGCTGGATTTGAACGGTGGCGGCAGCGATGCCCCGGACCCGAAGCACATCGCGGAACAGCTTTCTGCGAAAGGTCAGGTCACGGCGCTGGGGGCCGTATTGAACGACGTTGGCCAACAGTTCGGTGCCGGCAACCTGGCAGGCGTGGTCATGTTTAGCGATTTCGCTCACAACTCCGGCGTCGCCCCGCTGGGAAACCGCAGCGAAGAGAATCGCTCGCCGGCAAGCAGAGTGGGAGTTCCGGTTCACACCGTTGGCATCGGAGCGACCGAGACGATAGATCTGGCGGTTGACCTGCAAACGGATCCAAAGATGAAGCGGGCCGAGAAAACAAACATCATGGTCAAACTACAGCACGCCGGATTGCAGAACCGCGACGTGACCGTGTTGGTGACCGCGCGCAAACTAAGCGGCGAGTTTGGCGATGCAGGCGGGGCAGAAATAGTCGTTGGTCAGCAGACCATTCCGCTAACCTCTACGCTTGAAACTGTCGACTTCCCCTTCACGCCCGAGGACTCCGGCCGCTTCGAGTTCGTCGCCCAGGTGGAGCCGTTGGATGAAGAAGTGGTCAAAGAGAACAACCGGGCCACCCGCGAAGTGAATATCATCGACGACTATTTGCGGCTGATGTACGTTGCCCACGAACCGACATGGGAATGGCGATTCGTCAAGGAGGTGTTTCACCGGGACAAGTTGATCGGCATGCAGGGGTTTCGCACCTACCTGGCCTCCTCCGATCCTCAAGTGCGCGAGTCGAACATCCTGTTCGTGCCGACGCTGACGCCTAAACGAAGCGAGTTCTTCGCTAACGACGTAATCTTCCTGGGCGACATGCCTCGCAATGCGTTGAGCGACCGGTTTTGCGAAATGGTCAAAGAGTTTGTCGGCCGGTTCGGGGGCGGGTTGGTCGTGATTGCCGGGCCGCGATTCGGCCCGGCGGAACTGCACGGCACTCCGCTGGCCGACATGTTGCCCGTAATTACCGATCCCGACGCTCGGCTTCGAGACGACCGGGCATTTCGCTTGCGATTGACTCCTCACGCCTCGCGATATCCGTTCATGCAACTGGGCGACAACGACGTCGAGAATGTGAGGGCTTGGAGCAACCTGAGGCTGCTGCCCTGGTACCAGCCCGTCGCCCAATTGCAGGGGCACGCATACGCATTGGCCGAACACCCAACCGACGTATGCAGCGACGGAAGGACACCTCAGCCTCTGGTGGCCATACGCCAATACGGCGCGGGCGAGGTCGTCTACCTGGGCTTCAACGAAACGTGGCGTCTGCGGCGCATGTACGGCGAACGCTACTATCGCGAGTTCTGGTCCCAGTTGATCTATCGTCTGGGCATGAGTCACGCGTTGGGTAGCGAAAAACGGTTTGTCGTTCGTACGGATCGCCAGCGGTACCGGGCGGAAGAGAAGGTGACGCTGACGATCGAAGCTTACGACGAAAACTTCGAGCCGCTCGCCGCAGACGATCTGCCGGATCGTACGCTGTCGGCGGAAATGACAGTCCCGGGTAGAAACGGTACAGCCGCCCGGATGCGAGATATCCCCGTGCAAATGCTACGCACCGGCGTATTCGAGGCCCGCATACCGGTCTACGCCGCCGGCGAGTACGGTGTCCGCGTCAAAGACCCCGTGACAAGTCGATTCACCGAAGTCCGATTCGACGTTGTCGGTGTGTCCGCCGAACGTCGCAGCGGAGTCCGCAACGTCCGCTTGCAGGAAGAGTTGGCCAGAGAGACGAATGGAAGTTCATACGATCTGACAACGGTCTCCAATCTGCCTGACGATCTACGACTGGAGTCGATCGAGGAGTCCTACACTCGCAACCATCCGCTTTGGAGCACGCCCCTTTGGTTTATTGCGTTGATAGGTCTGATGTTGAGCGAATGGTTTTTCAGAAAGATGATCAACTTGACGTAGTGAGCTGTCTTTCGAGTAAACAACTAACGACACATGACAAAGCTAAACGCGCTCCGCAGCCAACTTGCTTCGCTTCGTCGCTGGCGTGCGTTCGTACGCCGCACGACGGCGCTATCCGCGCCACTGACTGCGGTATTGTGGATACTGGCTGTGATCTTTGCCCTTGACGTTGCGTTCGAGATGGATGTCGTCCAGCGGCTGATCGTTATGGCCGTCGGCGTCGGTGCCATGGCTTGGGCCTACGCTCGATACTCGATCCCTCTGTTGGGAGTCCGCGAAACCGACACGGAAATGGCGTTGATGGTGGAAAAGCAGCATCGGATCAACAGCGATTTGGTTGCATCGCTGCAATTCGAATCGCCCGAGGCCCCCGAATGGGGTTCGCGACAACTGGAAGATGCGGTCATCGAACGCGTTGCCGGGATGAGCCGCGATTTGGACGTTTTCGAGGGGTTTTCGCGGGAACAAATGGCTCGTCGAATGCTCCTCCTGCTGACCACCGCCGCAGTGATCGGGGCGGCGGTGTACTTGTTTCCCGAATTCGGGAAGACTTTTGCGCGCCGCCTGTTACTCGGGGCCACGCATTATCCCTCGGCGACGAAAATCGAACACGTCATTATCAACAATCGTTCCGTTCTGGTGCGGGGCCGCGACGCCAGTTCACCGGTGGATGCCAAAAGTCCCGAAAGCCACCCGCTGACGTTTCTCGTGCGCTGTTCCGGACAACTTCCGGATCGCGGCAAGGCCAAGTTGAGATCGGCGGTCGGCCGGAAACGTCCTATCGAACTGGAACGGCTGACGCTCAACCAACGGCAGAGCCGGTTGGAGGAAACGGCAGCCCGAATCCGGCAAGCTATTCAAGATCGTGACGTTGACATCACAGGCCCATGGAATCGAGAGATTGCGACGCTTCTTCGCTTTGATGCCCCGGATGCGACTGCTCTAGTCGAGCAGGCCGGCGACGATCCAACAAAGCTCGTTCAGGCCGCTGATCACATCGACAAGTTGCTTGCCTCCTGGCCTGGTGACGCTGGCAAGACGGCAATCTACACCGGTCGGCTCAGCAGGCTGGTAGATACGATCACCTATCAACTCTATCTCGGCGACGCATGGACCGACCCGGCCGAGGTGGAGATGATCCCGCTGCCCGTGATCGAACCAAGACTGTCACCAGTGGCACCCGAGTACGCGAAGGCGGCGGCGACGGACGACGTTGATCCAAGCGTGCGCCACCTCTCCGTGCTCGAAGGATCGGAGGTCAAGGTATCCGTCGAGTGCACGAACAAGAAACGACTTACCAGTGCCTGG
Organism: uncultured Pirellulaceae bacterium; assembly: GCA_964623055.1. GTDB lineage: Bacteria > Planctomycetota > Planctomycetia > Pirellulales > Pirellulaceae > JADHUC01. The sequence goes on along the minus strand of CAZURK010000197.1, from coordinate 17,119 downwards.
CTCACAGTGACCAGCCAGCAAGAGCCTCGGCGATACCCACTTACCCAAAAGGACGGCGACGGTTTCGTGTGGTCGCTGACCGCGCCTGACACTCCGTTTTCGCGGGTAACTCGCGAAATCCGCCTCGAAATCCAAGTGACCGACGAAGACGACCTGCACCTCGAGGCACCGATCCGGGGCTACATCCGCATCAAAGCCGACCGCCCGCCCACCTGTATGGCCAGTGTGGTTCACCGCGTCATATTACCTACGGCCAAGCCAGTCGTCGAATACCGCGCCAGCGACGACTATGGAATTGCCGAATTAGCGTTGCAGATACAGATCGAACGCGCCCAAAATAACGGGGAAATCGCGCGGTCCGACCAAAGCGCCGAGGTGCTTGCCGAGCAGGTCGAACAACTGAGGGAGCTCAAAGAACAGATTGGGAAGATCGTCGAACAGCAATCGCAGGTCACGGAGCACGCGGCACAACAGCCCGCCGTGGCCCACAAGCAGCAACAGGCGATCGCCGAAGCCCTGGCAAAGGCCACAGAAGAGACGGAAGACGTGCCCAGAGTGATCGAGTCGCGGTTAGCCGATGCCGTCGAAGCTGTGGCCGCGTCCGAGCGGGCTCTGGCCGATGGCTCAGCGGAAACGGCCGAGGAACGCGAAGAAGCGGTCGCCAGTGCGGAGCGAGCAATCGAGCAAGCCATGACGGAAACCTCAACCCAATTGGCCGATCTGGAAGCGATCGCACCGGCTGAACGACACACGCAGCCGCTATTGAGTGGTTCCCAACCGATTCTGGCCGACCAGTTTCCGTTAATGGGCAGCTACGAACTGGATCTGGCCTCGATCCGAGTCGAACGAGACGGCCAGCAGGTTCCGGCGGAACTGGTCAAGGGTGATCGGCTGAAACTGACGTTGGAGACGGTCGATTTTCGCGGGGACATCCCGGGCGAGTCGTATCAGAGCGATCCGCTGGTCCTGGAGATTTCCGACGAAAGCGGCGTCTTGGCAGCCATCTCGGAAGCAGACGAACGGTCCGAACAGCGTTTGACTGACATCATCAAACAACAACTCGGTATTGGAGAATCGCCATGAGACGGAACAGGATTCTGATCGTGGTCGTTTTGCCCTGCTTGCTGCTTGCGCTCCTGTCGCACAGCAAGGCGGCGGATACCAGCAACCTGCGCCGCAAACAGCAGGCTCAGGAGAAGGCGCGAGTCCTGGCACGCGAGTTGGTGTCGAGCATCCTCGACATCCAAGTGCGCCAGTTGAAAGAAAATGGGCTGGTGAACCTGCCCATTTACGACGAAATCCTCGGTATGAGGACGAATATCGACGGCCTCGTGGAAGAAGAGATGGAAGGCGTGGTTGCGCTTCTGGTCAAAGCACAGGAAGGCACGAAGGAAGAACGG
>CAZURK010000197.1:11603-15619 GCA_964623055.1 uncultured Pirellulaceae bacterium | reverse complement strand
GGAAGGCGTGGTTGCGCTTCTGGTCAAAGCACAGGAAGGCACGAAGGAAGAACGGCTGGCCCATTTCAACCAGGCTCGCAGCGAGATCCGTGGAATTGTTGTGGCCTTGATGGCGGAACGCCAGAAGCTACTCAGACGATTACAGATGGCCCGCATCGCCGCTCAAGTTCGTCAATTGATTGCCATGGAAACACGGGCGATGAATACGACGAAGTCGTTGCCAGAAAGATCTGACGAGGAACGAGAAGAGACGGCGTTGAATGTGATCGAGGACCAGCGCGACGTGAAGTCGTTGTTCTTGGTCTTGGTGGAGACGTTGGTCGACGTAAGCACTTGGGGTGGCCACGTAGGGGCCGGTGCTGCGGACGGATTACGAATCCTGAAGGCTGCCCAGGTGGGTATCGAGTTGGATAACGCCGGCAAGTACCTGGAGGCCAGCCAGTTTCCGGATGCAGCGAAGAGTCAGAAGGCGGTAATCAAAGGACTGAAGGCACTGCTGGAGAAGATAGAGGAAACGCAGGGCCTGATCAGTTCGGACCGCGAAGAGGCTTTGAAGATGGTCCGCGAATTGCTCGAGAAACAGGAGGAGGTTCGCGAGGAAGTCCGCGAGACGGAAGAATTTGCGGAAGAGGCAGTCGAGGAGATGGTGGAAGAGCAGGCAGAGATCCACAAGTCGATAGGAGACTTGGCGGAGATGTTGGACCAGATGCCGGCCGCTGAACCGCTGCTGGAACAGGCCAAGGCAGCCGCCTATGAAGCAGCCGCTCAATTGTTCGAAGAAAACAAGGAAGAGACCATCTCCGAGCAAACGACCGTGATCGGCAGCTTGGCTGAGATCGAAGAACAGCTGAAACACGCCATCGAACAGGAACGGACAGATCAAAGCGCCGAGGAGCTTGCCGAGCAGGTCGAGCAACTGAAGGAACTTAAGGAGAAACTTGAAGAGATCGCCGAACAGCAGTCGAAGGTGACCGAGGATGCGGCAGAACAACCTGCCGAGGCTCGCAAGCAGGAGCAGGCAGTCGCCGAGGCATTGGAAGACGCCACCGAAGCGGCCACGGAAGAGACTGATGACTTGCCCGGTGTGATCGAGTCGCGATTGGCCGACGCCGAGGAGGCCGTGGCCGAAGCCGAAGAAACACTGGGCGATACGTCAGCGGAAATGGCCGAGGAACGCGAGGAGGCCGCCGCCAGCGCCGAAGAAGCAATCCAGCAAGCGCTGGCGGAAACTGAAGCTCAGTTGGCCGACACGGAACGCCGCCAAATGGCCGTCGAGATTGGCGAACTGGCTCGTGCCGCTGAAGCCCTAGAGCGAGCCGCCGCAAGCGAACGCGAAATCGCCGAGGCAGCAGACGAGGCCGCGGAAAGTGAGGGATTCTCCGAAGAACAAATCGAGGAGTTGTCGGGAGAACAGGAGTCGGTCCAAGAAGTCGCCGAGAAGATCGCCGAAGGCGTCGAAGCAGCGGTTCCGGAAGTGGCCAAACAACTGAACGAAGCTGCCGAACCGATTGGAGATGTTTCCGAAGGTCTGGAGTCGGCAAGCGAATCGCCCGGCGAGCCGTCCAAACCGATGGCCAACCAAGTCGCGCAATCGGCCGAGAAGGCTGCGGAAGCTCTGGAGCAGGCCGCTGCCGATTTGCGCGAACATGTCCGCCAGACGGCTGAAGATCTGGTGGGGCTGGCGGACGAACAACTCGAGCAAGTTGCCGAAGTGCAGGACCCAGTGGGCCAAGCGTTGGCAGACGCGGATAACACCCAGGCCGAGACACTTCAGCGACTACAACAAGCGTTGGACGCAGTCCAGGAAGCTCAAGCAGAGCAGGAGCGTGCCGCCGGCCGCGCAGAAGCGGCAGACGCGGCCGAGTTCGCAGAACAAGTGGCCGATGCTGCGGCGCAACAGGCCGAAGCGTCAAACGCCGCCGAAGAACTCGCGCAGGGCAAGGCAAACACGCCGCTGGATGCCGCCACCGAACAGCAGGAAGTTGCTGAAGCTGCTGCGGAACTGGCCAAACAGGCCGAAGGCGAGATGGCCGATGCATTACAGGAAGCGGCTGAAGCTGCCGCGGAAGCCGCCAAGGAAACACTCGGCGGCAATCCGAACCGCGCCGAGGCCGCACGGCAGGCGGCCGAGGAAGCCTTGGCCGAAGCACAAGAAGCTGCAACCCAAGCGGCGGAAGAAGCAGCACAAGCGCCGCCAGGCGAGCCCGACGCCGAAGCACAAGACCGTGTAGGCGAGAAAGCCGAAGAGGCTGCGGAGTTGGCCGGCGACGCCGCGCCTGAAGCAACCGAAAGTCTGGGCGAGGCACAGGAACAGTCGCAGACGGCCGAGCAGGCTATCGAGTCGGGTGATGCCGAGGCGACCGAGGCAGCTCAGGAAGCGACAGGCGAAGCGCTGGCCCAGGCGGAAGAGCAGTTGGAGGAAGCCGTCAACGAGTTGGCTGGCCAGCAAGGAGAACAACTCGCACAGCAAGCCGAAGAGACAGGCGAAATGGCCGATCAGGCATCCGGGGTCAGCCCCGATGCCGCAGCGGCATTGCGGGGAGCCGAGGAAGCCGCTGAGCAGGGCTCCGAGAGCGCAGAGGAGAATCCGTCCGAAGCGGTCGCTGCCGGAGAGGAGGTCCAGCGCGGTCTGGAGCGTGCCGCTGCCAGTCTGGCCGCTCGCGAACAGCAAATCGCGCGCGACCGTGACATAGCGGATGCCATCGCCGAATTGGCCGAGGAGCAACAGGAGGCTCGCGAGGAGATCGGCCAACAGGCCGAAGCACTGGAGCAAATGGCGGAGGCCGACACGGGCGACACCCCGCCTGCGGCCGAACCTGCGGGCGAAGGCGAACCGATGGGTGAAAGCCAACCGGCTGGCGAGGGTCAACCGTCGTCTGAACAGATCGCAGCGGCCCAAGCATTACAGGAAGCCACCGAGCAATTCGCCCAGGCACAACGTGCCATGGGCCAGGGAGCCGTGGAGATCTCGGACCAGGAGGAAGTCGCGAACGAGCCGATTCGCGAGGGGCTGGAAGCCGCATCCGAATTGGAGATGGGGTTCGACGAGCCAATGGAAGAGTTGCCGTTGGCCGGAGAACCACTCGGCCCCCTCGAAGAATTGCCGATGGGCGAAGGGCAACCTGCGGGCGAGGCAATGCCGACCGAGGGTCAACCGACCGGCGAAGGCCAGCCCGTGGCCCAAGGCGAACCGGCCGGCGAGATGCAGCCTGCCTCTGGTGAGCCAGCGGGTGAGGGGCAACCTATGCCTCCGGGCCAAGGGCAACCGGCCCCGTCACAAGCCGAACTCGGTACCGGCTTCGTGCCTAGTTCGCCGGAAGTGACCGCGGCGCAAATCGCCGGATCGCAGGCCATGGCCGAGGCGGCCGAGACGCTGGCTCAAGCCCAGATGGCCAGTCAGAGTCAGGGGCAGACCCCGGCAACAGCCCAGGCCCAGACACAGGTTCCCGGCCAACCTCAACCGGCCGAACAGCCGAAGCCCGGTCCCAGTTCGTCTCTTGCTTCGGCAGGCGGCGTGTCTGTCGGCGGCGATTCGGCCGAAAACCAGGCAACGCCGGAAAACCCGCTGGAGCTTCAGCCGCCCGCCGATGGAGACAGCCGCACCGCGGACAGCGACGAGGATGCGGACGCGAAGGAACGAAAGTTCAAAGAAGAACCTTGGTTTGCCAAACTGCCACCAGAGTTGCGCAATGCAATCCGTGCCCGGGCTCGCAACCGCGCCCCACGAGGATACGAAGAGCGTTTGCGCCGGTACTTCGAAAGCATTGACTGAACCATAACAAGAGGCCTCGGAGACCACTTCACATGACCGACGAGAATATCAACCAAGACGACATGGCTGCAGTCGAACGCTGCAAAGACGGCTATAACCGGATCCGCGAGGAATTGGCCAAAGTTATTGTTGGTCAAAATGAAGTGATCGAGCAGGTGCTGATCACCATGTTCTCTCGCGGTCATGCCCTGCTGGAAGGCGTGCCGGGGCTGGCCAAAACGCTGCTGATCAGTTCGCTGGCCGA
>CAZURK010000197.1:0-11503 GCA_964623055.1 uncultured Pirellulaceae bacterium | reverse complement strand
TGCTGGAAGGCGTGCCGGGGCTGGCCAAAACGCTGCTGATCAGTTCGCTGGCCGAGTCGATCCACCTGACATTCAAACGCATCCAATTCACGCCGGACTTGATGCCCAGCGACATCACGGGTGCCGAAGTGATCCAGGAAGACCAGGAAACGCACGAGCGGGCCTACAAATTCCTGCCCGGTCCCATCTTTGCCAACATGATCCTGGCCGACGAAATCAACCGCACGCCGCCTAAGACGCAGGCCGCCATGCTGGAGGCCATGCAGGAACGCCAGGTGAGTGCCGGTGGGCAAATGCACGCTTTGCCTGCTCCGTTTTTCGTATTGGCCACGCAGAACCCACTGGAACAGGAAGGTACCTATCCGCTACCCGAGGCGCAATTGGACCGCTTCCTGCTGTACATCAGAGTTGACTACCCGAGTGGCGCGGAGGAATGGGAGATCGCCAGGCGTGTCACCATCGGTGGTTTAGGGCAAATTCAGGCGTGCATGTCGGGCGAAGAGATCATCGAGTTGCAGAAGCTGGTCACTCGCGTGCCGGTCGCGGATCAGGTGCTTGGTTATGCCTGGGCGCTAGTTCGAGCCTCACGCCCCGGAACGCCAGAAGCGCCGGAGTTCGTGAACAAGTGGGTCAACTGGGGAGCCGGTCCACGCGGTGTGCTGACACTGGTCACCTGCGCCAAGGCTCGCGCGATACTGCACGGCCGCTACCACGCCACCGCCGCGGACGTACAAGCCGTTGCCAAACCCGCGCTGCGGCATCGCATCGCCGGCAACTACTCCGCCCAGGCCAACAACATCGGCAGCGAGCAGTTGATCGAGATGCTGATGGATGGAATACCGGCGGACAAACACTACGAGAAACCCGCAGCATAACCAGAATCAGATGGGGTCAGGTCTTGACTTGTAACTTAAGCAAACGAGGAACCGGCGGTGGCTCCGCGTTAATGCACCTTAAGTTACAAGTCAAGACCTGACCCCATCTTGGGCATCTTGGGAGGCAGAATAGATGTGTCGGCTACTTTGGCATAGCGTCCTGATTCTGACGGCGTGCGCGGCAGCGTGCGTGCCGGGTATGACGGAAGACGAATCGACACCCTCGCAGCCTCGGGGCTCTGCGGCTGCGTCGAAGCCTGTCAAGCTAGTGGGCGATTGGCCGCTTTTCCGTGGCGATGCGTGTTCAACAGGTGTGGCCAGGAGCGGATTGCCGGACAAGCTGGCTTTGGTATGGAAGTTTACGGTCGAGAAGGGGGCTTTCGAGGGCACACCCGCCATCGTCGACGGTGTCGTGTACATCGGCGATCTGGATGGCAAGGTGTACGCCTTGGACCTGAAAGATGGAAAGCCAAAATGGGAATTCGAGACCCAAGGTTTCTTCATCGCATCGCCCGCGGTGCGTGACGGCCGCGTGTACATCGGCGATTACGATGGGATGTTCTACTGCCTGAGCGCTGCGGACGGCCAACTGCAGTGGGATCATGAGACCGAGGCGGAGATCGACTCGAGTGCGAACTTCTTCGGTGACAATGTCCTGGTCGGCTCGCAAGATGCGACTTTGTATTGCCTGAATGCCAAAAGCGGCAAATTGGTTTGGAAACATGCCATCGAAGACCAGATTCGCTGTACGCCAACGATCGTCGAAGGCCGCTGCTTCCTGGCCGGATGTGATGGCCGGTTGCATGTGGTGGAGCTGACCAAAGGCGAAGAGGTAGCCAGCGTCGAAATCCAAGCTCCCACCGGTGTCACCCCGGCTGCCGTGGGCGATCGAGTCTATTTCGGAACTGAAGGCGCGGCGTTCTTTTGCGTCGACTGGCGGAAGGCCGAGGTGGCGTGGACATTCACTGACGACGACGGCGGCCAGCCGTTTCGCAGTTGCCCCGCGGCTACCAAGAGCCAAGTTGTGGTCGGTGGCCAGAACAAGCGAGTCCATGCGTTGAACCCGAAGACGGGCGAGGAGCTGTGGAGCTTCGCAGCCAAATCGCGGGTCGATTCGTCGCCAGTAATTGTCGGCAACCGCGTCTTTGCAGCCGCGACCGACGGCCGACTGTACGCCTTGGACCTGAAATCGGGCAAGGAACTGTGGCAGTACGAAGCGGGCGGCGGATTCACCGGTTCGCCCGCCGTCGCCGATGGCCGGCTGGTCATTGCCAACGACGACGGTGTGGTATACTGTTTTGGTGAGAAGTGAGGATTAGCCATGTCCACCGTCGATCAGAAACTGCTCACGGTCGAAGAGTTTGTTCGCCTGCCGGACGCAGGGCGGCCGATAGAACTCGTGCGAGGAAGGATCGTCGAGATGAACCTGCCGACGCCGCGCCACGGTCAAATCTGTAGCGAAATCGTTCGACTTCTCGCAAACCATGTAAGGGAGAAGAAACTGGGCAAGGTCACGAGCAACGATTCGGGGATCATCACCGAACGCGGCCCTGATACGATGCGCGGAGCAGACGTTGCTTTCTTTAGCACGAAGCGGTTTGGCAAGGGCCCGTTGCCGGAGGGATACCTTGAGGAAGTCCCTGAGCTGGTGTTCGAGGTGCTCTCGGAGAATGACCGCTGGTCAAAGATTCTGGGCAAGGTGGCGGAGTACCTGGACGCAGGCGTTTCGGTCGTGTGCGTCATTGATCCTAGCGACCAAACGGCGTACCTCTACGAAGGAGATCACCCTGTCAGGATTCTCACGGCCGACCAGGAACTGACTTTGCCCGATTTGCTCGGTGATTTTCGAGTACGAGTGGGCGCGTTCTTTGACTGAAATATGAGCGACCACTTGGTATTCATGATGGGTCAATTCGAGGCCCACTTTCCGACCGACCGCCTTTATGCAAGAAACCACATGTGGGCCTTGCCGCGAGGCGACGTATATCGGTTTGGCTTCACCGCCTATTCGGTTCGCTTGCTTCAGGATGTGTATTTTTTGGACTGGGGCTTCGATCCGGGCGTCGAACTTCGCCAGAAGCAGGAGATCGGGGCGATCGAAAGCAAGAAGGCGGAGAGTGCGTTATACGCACCGATTTCCGGTGAGTTGATCGCAGTGAACGAAGATTTGCTTTCTGATCCTTCGATAATCAACGCCGACAAGTACGACGCGGGTTGGTTGTTCGAAATTCGCGGTGACGGTCAATCGCTGCTAACGCCCGGCGAGTACATCGAGCACCTCGAGGCCGTCTGGGAAGTCGCACAACGGACTATCAAAGGACAACTGAACGATTAGGTCGCATGGATAACCGTATTGCCGTCGTCGTATCACAGAGCCGAAGCAACAATCCTGCGCATCGCGCGTTGGAGGATGCGATCGCCGATGGCATGCTTGAGCAGCATGGGGTAGACGTCGCCATCGTCCGGAATCTGTGCGATCTGAAACCGCATGGCCCCGGGCTGACGGCATTGCGGGAGACTCAGGGCGACATGATTGTACTGACGTGGCTGTTCCCGCGCGCTGCACATTGGGTGCTCGACCGCAACGGTACCAGCGGCCGTTTTGGGCAGACAGCGCTGGCCGACGCGGGCAGAGACGAGGTAGATGCCGAACCAACGAAAGACGAACCCAAACGCCGTGTAATCGAAGACCGGAAACTCCCGGATCGCACGATCTACTGCCTGGATCTCCGCCTTCATAGTGACGCCCGACCATATGTTGACGAAGTCAAACGCATCGCCGAAGAATCACGCGCCCGCGCTTCGGCCCAGCCAAACGGCCTATCGGATCGCCCGATCGACGCGGCTGTCCCCAGACGCATCGACGAAGCCACCGGCCGGCGCTGGTACCCCGTGATCGACTACAGCCGTTGCACGAACTGCATGGAGTGCATCGACTTCTGCCTGTTCGGCGTGTACGGCTTGGATCGGTCAGACGCGATTCTGGTCGAACAGCCGGACAACTGCCGCAAAGGCTGCCCGGCGTGCAGTCGTGTTTGTCCCGAGAATGCGATCATCTTCCCGCAACACAAGACACCTGCCATCGCAGGCGATCTCGGCGATATAAGCGGCTCGAAGATTGACCTTTCTGCCTTGTTCGGAGCGCCAAGTGACTCGTCGGACTCTCTGGATCTTGCAGCGAGCGAACGCGATGAACAACTGCGGCTGGCCGGCGATGACGCGGATGGGCATCCATCCGCAGGCGATGACGGGCGCGGCGGCCAACTGCACGAGTCGAAAGATGATTTGGACGATCTGATTGATCAGTTGGACGAGTTCGATCTGTAAGAGCCAAATTCGTCGCCGGCGTGGAGCTTGTAGAGCCTTACTTATCGCTCTGAGCCAATTCCGGCTGCTCGGCTTGCCCACGCGGATCTTGCCAGTTCTCTGGGTGGAAGTGTTTGGTGTAGGCTCCATAGTCGTTGAACCACAATCGCTTGGCCAGCCGGTACACCCAACTCTTTTCCGGGATCATCACATCAGGGTTGTACTGCGACGATCGGCTTTGCATGACCTTCAGTTCTTCCATTACCGTACCGCGGGCTGTCGAGTCGCGTGCATCGTGACGATCGGCCAGTTCCAATAACAGGTCTGGGCGTTCCAGCAAGATGCAGCCCCGCGTGTAGCTAGCAGCCGTCTCGCGGAAGTCCTTTAGGAATTTGGACGAATTGAAGATGTCCGATAACGAGCGATCGTCATAGATTGACTCTTTGGCGATTTGGATTACCGGGCACGGTTCGATGTCGCCCCATGGTCCGACATGGTGCGTGAAGCCGGTGGCGGCTGGGCAAAGGGCCCCACCAAAACCGTCGTGATAGGCATCAACGAACAGAATTGGCTTGCGAGCCCGCATTTCGACAACGAACTCTCGTGCTCGACGTTGTTGTTCGGGAGTCAGCCCCAGTTCCGGTTTTGGCAGCGGTCCGACTGGCCGATAGATGTGGAACCATGCGTACATGACGCGCAACTTGATCAGCCGGTCGACCCATTCTTCGGTCAGCAGATCCAGATTCGTCTGACAGAGGCTCGTGCACACACCGGTGAACAGTTTGTTGTCCAGGCAGTGCTGCAAGCCGTCCATCGTCCGGTCCCACACATCGTTATGCCCCCGGCGCTCGTCGCTGACGATTTCGTTTCCTTCGACGCTGATCAACGGAGTGGCGTTGCCCAATCTCCGCATTTCCTTCGCCACGTCTTCGGTGATGAAATGGCCGTTGGTGAAGATTTGGAAGTAGCAATCGCGATGATTGGCCAGGATCTGCAGCAAGTCCTTGTGCATGAACGGCTCGCCGCCCAAAAGGCCGAAAAACGAATTGCCTGCCTGTTTCGCTTCGTTGATCAGCCGGTCCATGGCGTCGACATCGATCTTCGCCTGCTTGGCCGTCACGTCGACCCAACAGCCCTGGCAGCGACAATTGCAGCTATTGGTGATCGAAATGTACAGGAATGGCGGGAAGAACTCCCCACGCTTCAAACGCCGTTTGTGCTTGCGGATCGACCGAATGCCCTTGATGCCGGCATTCCAGAACAGCTTCCACAACAAGCGTTTGTTGGTTTCCAAGAGCAGACGCTTTGCCAGACGGATATACATGAATGATCCTGATTTCTTCATAGGGTGGGCCAAGTCTTCGCGGGCCCACCGGATCGTCCAAAAGCCAAGAGGTGGGCCCGCGAAGACTTGGCCCACCCTACCATGATGCCCTAAGGCCGCATTGGCGATCATGCCACAATTGTAGCACGGCGCTACTCGAATTGTCTAAGGACGATTCCGGCAACGTCGGTGTCGGCGAGGTCGGACGCGTCCAAGACGGCGGGGTGCGACGCGAGCAACACACCGCGTTGTTCATCCCGCGTAACCGGCGCCCCGTGGGAACCCTTGATTAGCGTAGCATCCAGCGGTGTTCCCTTCTTGACCGGATCAAAACATAGTTCCACCGGGTCATAACCGGGTTTACGGTGAATGTCCACGGTACGGGCAAAGGCGGGAGCATTGGCATCGTCCATCCACCAGTAGTACGCCTGCCAGCTATTCGACTCGGATATCAGAATCACTTCTCCTGATCGCTCGTGGTCCATTCCGTACTCACTGCGTTCGTCGCCGACGAGGACCTGTGCGATTCCGTGCGCGTTGCTGAACAAAGAGACGACTCGTTCCATCGTTGCGGGATCCGAGTCTTTCACGAATACATGCGCCAACTGATGGTCCACCAGCGCCCAGGCGAGACTGCTTTCCAAATCAAGGTGCTCGCCGTCTTCCTCTTCACGCACGTTCAACAGCCCCGCCTCTCGAAGAACGCGGTTTGGATAGGTAACGTGATCGACCGGTGTGATCACGTATTCGCTGGCGGCCAGCCACAGCAAGTCTGCATCGCCGTACGATTCGCCGAAACCATCAACCAGCTTGCCGATCACTTCGTCCAGTTCGGCTACGGCAGCCAGTGCCGGAGCGCTGTCGGGCCCGGTTCTCTGAGCGGCGTAATCCAAGTGGGGTAGGTACAAGTAGAAAAAACTCGGCTGATAACGTGCGGCTGCATGCACCGCTGAATCGCCAATCCACGCCGTGGCTTTGATATTTGCGATGGGGCCCCAAAAATGCTGCAGCGGAAAATGACCGAACCGGTCTCGCAACTCGCCGTAGAATTCCGTCGGTTTCGTATAGCACCACAGATCTTCCGAGCCGTCGGGATTATGAACCGGTGCGGGCATGCAAACGTAGTCAGCCCCGCAGCCCTTGCTGAGCATGGGAAACCAGACGGCCGAGGTGATACTCGGATCACGCTCGTGAAGCACGTCCCAAATCTGCGGTGCCGCGATCTTGTCGTTCCAGGCCGTCCACATTTCCACCTTCTTCTCGTCGCGCCAGTAAAAGCCGTTGGCGACGACCCCATGATCCGCGGGCAGCCGCCCGGTCAACATGTTGGCCTGAACCGGCCACGTCACGCATGGGAAGCTCGGAGCCAGCGACGATTTCTCTCCTCCTGACATCAGCGATAATAGCTTTGGCATCTGCTGCAGATCCTGGTCACGCAGCGCCGGGATGGAAAGCAGAATCACGTGTTTGGCCATGCTTCAACTCCAGGGCACGAAAAACCACTCGCCCTACTTCAGCACCGAAATCAGAAACGCCAACGAGTCGGCAGCGGCTTCGATTCGTTTGCTGGTGGGCGTTCCGGCACCGTGACCGGCGCTGGTTTCGATGCGGATTAGCACCGGAGCGTCGCCTGCATGAGCGTGTTGCAGTTCGGCTGCGAATTTGAAGCTGTGCGCCGGGACCACACGGTCATCGTGGTCGGCCGTGGTGACCATCGTTGGCGGGTACTTGGTTTCCGGTTTCAGGTTGTGCAGGGGCGAGTAGGCGAGCAGCGTCTTGAACTCGTCCGGATCGTCGGACGAGCCGTAATCCGATACCCAAGCCCAGCCAATCGTAAACTTGTGGAAGCGCAACATGTCCATCACGCCGACTGCAGGCAGCGTCGCACCGAACAGGTCCGGCCGCTGGGTCATCGCCGCTCCGACAAGCAAGCCGCCGTTGCTGCCGCCGCGGATGGCCAGTTTTTCGCGGCAGGTGTACTTGTTCTTGATAAGCCACTCGGCGGCCGCGATGAAGTCGTCAAAGACGTTTTGCTTCTTGTCCTTCATTCCCGCTTCGTGCCATTCGCGACCGTATTCGCCGCCGCCGCGCAAGTTCGGCACGGCGTAAACGCCGCCAGATTCCAGCCACACGAGGTTGCTGACTGAAAAGCCTGGCGTCAACGAAATGTTGAAACCGCCGTAACCGTACAGCAGCGTTCGGTTATTGCCGTCCGGTTCGATACCCTTCTTATGTGTGATGAACATCGGGACGCGACTACCATCCTTGCTGTGATAGAAGACTTGTCTGGTCTCGTAGTCACTTGGTTTGAAATCGACATCGGGCTTCCGAAAAACGGTGCTTTCGCCGGACTGGATGTCGTACCGATAGATTCGCGAGGGCGTGGTGAAATTGGTGAATGAGTAGAATGTCTCGGTATCCTTCCTTCGTCCACCAAAACCGCCTGCGGTTCCAATTGCGGGCAATTCCACATCCCGCAAGAACTTCCCGGACAGATCGAAGACCTTCACGCTGGTCTTCGCGTCTTCCAGGTACGGTACGATGAAGCGATCGCCAACCAGCCCAACGCCGCGGATTACGTGTTCCGCTTCAGGGATGACTTCCTTCCAGTTTGCTCGATCGGCGTTCTTAACGTCGATAGCGATCACGCGTCGCAGCGGAGCGCCCAAATCGGTCAGCAGCCAAAATGTCGATTCGTCGTTGCCGATGAACAAGTACTCGGCGTCGAACCCTGCGAGTAGTTCTACGACTTTCGCCTTCGGGGCTTTCAGGTCTTTGTAGAAAACCTGGTTCTTCCGTTCCGTGCCTCGCCAGACGGTGATGACCAAATAACGGCCGTCTTCGGTCACCTCGCCATCGAATCCCCATTCCTTCTGGTCCTTGCGCTCGTAGACAAGCACATCCTTTTCCTGTGGGTCGCCGAGGCGGTGGAAGTAGAGCTTCTGGTAGTAGTTTGTTCCCGTGAACTCCTCGCCCTCTTTCGGCTCGTCGTATCGGCTGTAGAAGAATCCCTTGCCATCGGGTGTCCACGAAATGCTCGAAAACTTGACCCATTTCACGTGATCCGTCAAATCTTGGCCGGTGGCGACCTCTTTCACCTTCCATTCACGCCAGTCCGAACCAGCCGCAGCCAAGCCGTACGCCAGATGCTTGCCGTCTTCGGTCACTTGCCAACCTGCAAGGGCCACAGTGCCGTCTTTCGAAAGTGTGTTCGGGTCCAGCAGTTCGCGCGGTTCGGCATCGAGCGATTCCGCTACGTACAGAACGCTCTGGTTCTGCAGCCCGTCGTTGCGCGTGTAGAAGTAGCGGCCGCCTCGTTTGCGGGGCAAGCCAAAACGCTCGTAGTTCCAGAGCTTTGTAAGTCGCTCTTCGATTCTTTCTCGCTCCGGGATCCCCTCAAGATATGCAAAGGTGACCTTGTTCTGAGCTTCAACCCAAGCTTTGGTTTCGTCGCTGTCTGGATCCTCAAGCCAGCGATAGGGATCGGCGACCTTGACGCCGTGATAGACGTCCACATGATCCGATCGTCGCGTCTTTGGATAGGTCAGTTTGCTCTCCTCCGCAAGAATGACGTGCGTTGGGGTCGTACAGTAGACGGACAAGGTGAATAGAATCGCAGAACGAAGCATTCCGTAAGGGCAAGTTTGGGTCATCGAGGGCTCCCAACGAATTCTGGACGGCAACGAATTGAGACGGGTAGGCCGGAACAAGTCCGCGCAGTTCCGGCACGAAGGCAATCAGTCGCCGGAACTGCGCGGACTTGTTCCGGCCTACGCATTGACCCCTCAAGCGTGAATTGGCGCGGGCCTTGTCTGCAATCGACGATGTTGTCGGCTTGGCGCTTCGCTGGTACGTGGTTCACGCCAACGGCCAACGCTTGCCGAGTATTTTACGCTGCACTTCGGCCAGTTGCGAGATGCCGAGGCGGGCGAGTTTCAGCATGGCCTGCAATTGCTGTTCGGTGAACGTCGCCTCTTCGCCCGTTCCTTGGACTTCCACGAAGCGGCCTTTGCCCGTCATCACCACGTTCATGTCGACCGACGCGGCGAAGTCTTGTTCGTAGTCCAGGTCCAACGTCGGCTTGCCGTCCACGATGCCGACGCTCACCGCCGCGACACTGTCGCGAAGGGGGTAGCGATCCGCATCCGGTAGATCGCGCAGGATGCTGCGAATGGCATCTACCAAAGCGATAAAGCCGCCGGTGACGCTGGCCGTGCGCGTGCCGCCATCGGCTTCCAGCACGTCGCAGTCGACCGTAATCAGCCGTTCGCCTAGTGCCTGCAAATCCGCGACAGCGCGAAGACTCCGGCCAATCAGTCGCTGGATCTCTGTCGTACGCCCGTCGACCTTGCCGGCTCGATCGCGTCGTTTTCGCGGGCTGGTGCTGCCTGGCAACATGTTGTACTCGGCCGTGATCCAACCTTTGCCTTGCCCCGCCAACCACGGCGGTACGGAGGAATCGACACTGGCCGTACACAGCACGGTCGTTCCGCCGCATTGGTAAAGCACGCTTCCCGGCGCCTGGCGGGTGAAACGGCGTTTGATCTTCACAGCGCGAAGCTCGTCGGAGGCACGGGCGGTAGGACTCACGCTATGGCTCCTAGTAACCAGACCAGCAGACCCTTTTGCACATGCATGCGATTCCCGGCCTGCTGAATTACCACACTTTGAGGACTGTCGATAACGCCGTCCGTCACTTCTTCACCACGATGGGCCGGCAAACAGTGCAGGAAACACGCCTCTGATGGTGCGTGTTTCATCAGATCTTCGTTGACCTGGTAGTCTGCGAACGCTTTTGCGCGGGCCGCTTTCTCGGATTCTTGCCCCATACTGGCCCACACGTCCGTGTACACAGCGTTGGCGTCACGCACGGCCTCCACGGGATCGCGAGTCTCGATGAACTCCAACTCCGGTGCGTCTTCCTTCACGCGAGCGACATAATCCTCGTCAAAGCCGTATCCCTCGGGGGATGCAATCGCGAATTTGACGCTCAACTTGCCGCAGGCCAAGATCAAGCTGCTTGCCACGTTGTTGGCATCACCAACGAAGGCCAGTTTCTGCCCCGACAGCGGACCGTTAACCTCACGCATAGTGTACAGATCCGTCAGGGCCTGACAGGGATGGGCGAGGTCTGTCAAGCCATTAATCACACTGCAGGTTGCATGATCGGCCAGATCGACAACCTGCTGGTGCGATTTCGCGCGGCAAACGATCACATCCACATATTGACTGAGCACCTGAGAAAAGTCCGCGATCGACTCTCGTTTTCCCCAGCCCACGTCCTCGCCCAGGAACATGCTGGTACCGCCCAGGTGCGCCATCCCAGTTTCAAAACTGACCCGTGTTCGCAACGACGGCTTTGCGAACAACAGCGCCATTACGCGACCGGGCAGCAACGGTTCGCGCAGCCCACGGGCCAGCTTGCTTTTGATATCTTCCGTGATGGCGAAAATCCGCTCGATTTCGTCGGAGGCTAGATCAAACAGGGTGATTACGTGTCGCATCTACGTGACGTCCTTCTAACTGCCAATGTAGGACGGGTCTCCCGACCCGTCAGGATACGAGACGGGTCGGGAGACCCGTCCTACATCGTTGCCGCATTGCCTCGCTATGGCTTTGATGCCAGTTCTTTCAGCCCTTCGCTCAGAATGGCGCATCCTTCTTCGGCCTGTTCGACGGTCAGCGTCATCGCAGGCAGCAATCGAATCACGGTACCTTGCGTGCAGTTTACCAGCAGACGCCGATCCATCGAGGCGCCAACGACGGGTGTTCCGTCGACGTTCAGTTCGATGCCAATCATCAGTCCCAGCACGCGAACTTCCTGGATGATGTCGCACTCTTCGGCGAGGGCCGTTAGCCGGCTGCGGAATACGTCGGCCAACGTCTGCACATTTTCCAGCAGATTCTCGCGCTCGATCATCTCGATCGCCGCGATTCCAGCACGTGCCGCGATGGGGTTCCCGCCGAAGGTTGCCGCGTGCATGCCGGGTCGCAGGCT
>CAZURK010000196.1:0-29406 GCA_964623055.1 uncultured Pirellulaceae bacterium | reverse complement strand
CTAGCAAACTGGATTTCGCGTTTTTGACCACACATAGAAAAAGGTGGGGTCAGCCGGATCGAAATCCTGGATGAGCGGAAGGTGCGGATGTTGCTTGTCTTCCGTGATCTGTTTGACTCGATTGGCGACATAGGCCTGCAACTCACTGACTGTGATCCGACCGTCGGGGATCAAGTCGGCCGCGCCGCGAAGGCCGTTGAGGATGGCGTAGGTGAACGCCCCGTGTCCCAGCTTTTTCAGTTCAACTGACAACTCCAGGCCCCGGCTGGCCGTAAAGACCATCACCCTGGCTTCCCGCACAAGCAGCGTTGCGAGATCATCCTGAGACGCGGCATTCATTCCGAAAGCGCCCGAATGGCAACAGTCGACAAGAAATAGAACCGCCGCACCTCTTACCCGTTTCAGTTCTGCTGCCACGTGGTCCCAGGGAACCAAGGTATCGTTCGGTCGGGCCGAATCCGCGTCATGCGGCAAGTAGTAGAGCCGGCCCCGAGGATCACGACCGCCGTGGCCGGAAAAATGTACGATGGCTGTGTCCTGCCATCGGCAATTCTCACTCAGCCATTGCAGGGCCTCATGAATTTTCGCCCTCGTTGCGTCCTCGTTCAACAGAACACGCGTCTCCACGCGGTGGAAGGCTTTCCCTTCCTGTTTTTCCAGCAATTCGGACAGCCGCCTGGCGTCCTGATCCGCAAAACGGAGATCGGATTTAGGATTCCGGTACTTGCTCACCCCGATCGAAAGGACGTACAGCGTACGTTCTATGGCAGTTGTCGGACCGGGGCGGACGACGACTTCGACGGCGGGCAGACTCGTCAGACCCTCATCATCCTCAGCCAGCGCTGCCAAGACCGCTTTCGTTTTTCCAGGCGGGAAGGCAACACGCCAACGGAGAGTCATCCGACCGTCGGGATGGACCTCCTTGCTCTGAAGATTCTCCTCTAAGAACGGATGATCGCGACCGTCGACCAGCAATCGGATTCCCGAAATGGTTCGCTTCGGGGAACCGGGTCGAGCAGTTGCCGTGAGTGTCATCGATCGGGCGTCAATGCCGGTGACGGCGAGGTGGACTTTGGGCGGATCATGCCCGGGGGTGATGCCGGTGGCGACGTTCAGCGGCCTGCCGAGCATAGCCGCCGATACGACGTCCGGGCGATGCAGCCGCTGCGCGTACAATTCCATCGGAAAGACCTGCCCTGAGATGCGCCAACCCAACCGGCGGCGGCCCAGTTCGGAACCGTGGAAAAATCCGCTGGCGGTCACGGCCAACCACTCCCGCCCTCCATCCATCATCATCAACCTGACCAACGGTTTTGCCGCCGCGACGTCCCAGATGATTGCGGCCTTGCGCGAGACGCTCAGCAACCGTCGGCCGTCGCGACTGTAACAAAGGCTTTTCGGAAAATCCTTGTGGCCCCGAAGAACACGGATTTCGGTTCCGGTCGCCACCTCCCAAATGCGAATCGTTTTATCGAACAACCCGGTGGCCAGAAACCGCCCGTCCGGGCTGAACGCTGCGGAAGTGGACCAACTCTCATGCCCGCTGAGGGCGCGGGCTGCTTCTCCCTTTTGAACGTCAAACAACACTGCGTCTGAACCTCCCGAGAGGGCGGGATCTCCCGCAGGTCTCTTCCCGGTCCACAACCCCGGCCACACGAGCACGTGGCGCAAATCCCTGCTGAACACCGCATAGGTAGCGGTTAATGCAACCTTCGATTCCACACTTCGGAATTCCCGGACTTTTCGGTCTTCATCAACGTCATAGAGAATGAGCGTCTCTTCCGGCTTCCTGAGGACGTTCAGGTGGCCAAGGGCGTCGAAGCCGGCGGCAACAAAATCGCTATGCCACTTCGTGGCGGGCAAAAACGAGGTTCGCTTGCCGGACACGAGATCCCAACCCATCACAAACTCCGCTGGCCGTTTGTTTGGTATGCATGTCGCCGCCAACCTATTTTCCTCAAAGCAATAAGCTAGTGACGTGACGCGAATCCCGTCCGCAAAGTCGTAGGGTGACCGCCCTCCGCTCTCGCCTTGCGTTGGATAGGGAACTTCGAAGGCTCGCCGTCTTTCCGCCGTAGTCACATCCCATTCCCCAACAAAGCTCTCGCCAGCTTGCGTATATCCGTCTGGGCCCTTAAGAAACTTGCCGGTGCGGGCAAACAGCTTTTTCCCGTCTCGCGTCCACGCGCAAGGGGGACGTGCCAGCGGTATGTGGTGTAGCAGAGCGCCCAACCGCAAATCCCAGACGGCCGTGCCGTTCGAGTGCCCCAAGACGAGATGCTCTCCGGTCGGGGAAAAACTCCCAAATGACAGAGTCGAAATGGGTGGACCCAAAAGGGGCGCCGAATGAAGACGTCGGGGAGTTTTCGCATCCCAGATGGTTATGGTCGACCCTCCCGTCTCCTCCCTGGCCAAGGTGAGCAGCCGCCGATCCTGGTCGATGAGTTTCGCGAACTGAAGTGGTCCCTTAGTTTCCCACCTTGTCACCTCGCGGCCGGAAGCTGTATCCCAAAGGATAAGGGTCTTCCGGAACCCGCTCAGAAGACGTTTCCCATCGCGACTGAACCGGAGGATGATCGGCTCCCTGCGATAATCCTCTCCTTCGTAGAAGTCATCGAGGGTAAACGCCGGTAATCTCGGTGAGCAGAGATTGAAATGGTGGAGTCGTTCCCCGTCCGCGAGCCGCACCAGCGACGCGGCAATCGATGTATCGGTGAAGCCGTACGCGACTGCGATTTGAGTCCCATCGGGATGGACGGCAAGACCGCGAGGTCCGCTGTCCTTGAAGGTTTTCGAGGAGACGCCGATGGCCTTGGCCGCTTCGGGCAACCGGCCTTTTGCCAGTTCCTTTCTCAGTCTCATCAACTCCGGAAAAAGTACCGGACCCTCCCGGACCAGAACGGCCTTTCCGTTGCTGGTGTCGACCACGGTCAATTGCCCGTAACAAGTAACGTATGCAAGACGACGCCCGTCAGGGGTGAAGAAGAAGTCCCTCCATGCGCCGACCTCTAGGTTCGTCAGGCGTCTTCCGGTGTTCGCGTCCCAGATGCCGGCGCCACCTCCCGCAGACTTGTCACCGGCGACTTTTTCGAGGTAGACCAATCGACCGTCGGGACTGAACTTGCCGCGGCGCTCGCCACGCAGGTCCGCGCGTGCGGCTCGGTGCAGCCGCAAAACCGGTTTGCCGACGCGCGCGTCCCAGATGGATGCGCCGGATTGCGAACCGATCAAAACCGTTTGTCCGCCTGGATGGAACTCGGCGTATCCGCCCTGCCACTTCGGGACGGACAACTTCGTTTCGCCGGGGACTTGCCGAGCGTCGCCAATGGCGGCGACTTGCCGACCCGTCATGACGTCCCACAATGTGACGGGTGTATCGTGATATTTCCCCCACAACAATAGCGTTCGCTCATCGGGGCTCAGATCTGCTTCCCCGTACCCGGGACGACGCCCGCTCGGGAAGTGCAACTCCCGTGAGTATTCTGCGCCGCGCGACGTTACACACGCCGTCTGTCCGACCAGCACCACGACAATGCAGCACCGAACCGCTCTATTGAAGATGTCCATCGCCCAATCCCCCTTGTCGATTCGGATTCTCATCCCCGCGCACTGAACGGCAATTCTATCCATTGTATGCCAATCCCAACCAGCGAGAAGCTACCGCAATTCGAGCCCGTCTGGTCAAAAACTGAGCCGACGTTCAAACCCTGTGAATTAGCCTCTCGGCAGCGCAAGTCAAGCATTCGCGAAGCAGCGTGAACCGCTTTCTCTTCCCCTGCACCACTAGAAGGCTTTTCAGAACTAATTCTTGGGAGGGCGAAGCTCCTGCTGAGCCGTGTCTTCCCGCGGTTTCGGCTCGGCGGGAGCCTCGCCCTCCCGATTTCGAAGCCGCTTCTACATACCACCGTGAAGATCACGAGGCTTATATCCTTTGCCAACAGCGTCTGGTCGGTTCACGGTGGCGAGGTGGTGCAGATTGCCGTTAGCCCGCATTTCTCACCTGTCACACAAGCCCGACGCGCCAGCGAGGGTAAACCGCCCGCCATCCCTCGCTTGCGCGTCGGGTTTGTGTCAACACACTGTCGCGGTTTCTCGGTCTGGTGAGAAATGCGGGTTAGTCGCCACAGTCAATCTTGTGCATTTCCCTTGCTACTGAACGGATCGTATGATTTCGGGCGACGCGTCCCTACCTCCCTGTAGATACGTTAAGCAGTTGATCGCGATGGCTCGTCCACGAAAGAAGCGGAATTACCGCTCGATTCACGTTAGCGGCCTTGACTTCTGCTGGTGCCATGAGATCTGGGACAGACCGTATTGTCTTGTCGTTGTTCTCGATGGAAGCACCAGCGCGCGAGGACAGCGATTGATTGTGGAACGTTGCGCAGGGGCTCCCCCCGAGGATCACACCCCCGCGCTGGATTTGCCCGTCTTTCGGGCGTGCCGTCGCGCCAAAGAGCTTCTCGCAAGTGAAGAAGCGACCCCTGGGTTCGTCGCTGCCATCATCCAGTTTGCACTGAAACACGGCTGGCAACCGAAAGACAGGGGAATTGACTTCACGATCCGATACTACGAAAGTGGCTATGCCGAAGTCGTATCGTAACGATACGTTCCGTTCGAACGAAAACACGTGCTTCTGACTATCGCTACCCTTGCTGTGCGGCGTCCGCCCTCCTCCGCAATCACAGCAGGTTCTTCCAATACGACTTCCCATCATCCGCAACCGCCGCCTCGCGCACTTTATGTGCATAGACTGTGACGCAAACAAGAATCAATGCGGCTGCGGATGTCCCTACCGCAAATATTTGGTCTGCCACGTCGAGGGTTTGCGCCACAATCACCAGAAGAAAGCAGATGAAAGGCATCGCGACCAGCAAGCCGAACAAGAGACGCGTTGCCGTCCTCGCCTCCCGACGCGCGTCCGAGATATCAGGAGGTTGTTGTTGGGCCTTGCCTTTTGGCGTGCCGTCCGGGGACATCACGCCGCCGCATTTGGGGCAGACCAGTGACGAACCCAGTTTGTCAGCGTCGGTCAACGGATGCGCACATTTCCAGCAGTCAACCATCTTGCAGCCTTTCGCACATTCCAGTGACAGTGAAAGTCCCAGGCAACTGCTTCAAGTCGGCCTCCTGATTCTCAGTGGGGCAATCCAACTTGTCAAGCTATTAACGGTCTTGGCCACTGCGGGCAAGAATCTGCCAGATTTCGGTGATTCGACGATACGATTCGCCGACGCGAGAGCGTATTTTTGACAGGAAAGGGCGTGCCGGGTAGATTCGATGGCTGCTTCTCACTTGACGGAATGTACTTCGAGACCTACAAGAGCGAGATTCTTCAACTGAAGGCCGCCAAAGATGAGCGGGCCCAAATCGAAATGGAAATAGAGAAACTTCAATCGTCGTCCGGGGGCAGCGGTGAAAGGTAGTGCGGATGTGGCGCTACCGATTCCTTTGCCGCCGATTCGTTTGAACGGGAGTCAAGCAGATGCCTCGATGCCCGCACTGCGGCATCCTCCTGTCGTCGAAAGAGTCTGCCGGAACGAGCTGTCCGTCCTGTAATGAACTGCTTCCGTCGGAAGGCGCCGAGCGGACGCAAGACAACTCGCTACGGCCCCCAAGCGCCTCCGAAGACGAGAGACCCCACGCGACTGTGGAGACCACAGCCAAAGGCGTTGTGGTCACCATTCCTCTGTTGGCACAGCATGTTGCATATCGCAAGAATCCCTTGGACGCAGTGTCCGAGATGCTAATCGACGACAGCTTTCTACCGCCGTCTTGCTGTGTTTGCGCAAACGCGGGATCGTCGGCGAACAAAGTTCGCTTTTCGAATCCACTTCCGGCCTATTTCTGGTACGTAGTCATCGGTGGGCCCATCGCGATTGTCACTGCAGCCTTGGTGGCGGTTGGAACGCAACCAGAGGCCGGGGAGGGAATTCTGATAGCTGTGGCCGTACTTGTGGGCCTCGGTGCAGGATTGCCGGCGGGTCGGGAAGCACTCCGCAGAGGCCGAAACGTAATGACGGTGTACTTCTGTAACGAGCACTCGGCTAGATTCAGGAAACTCAATCGGCTTCGCATCGTTGCCAAGACGCTGTTCGTGACTGTCATGGTGGCCATCATCGCGTGGCTTCCGATGACGGTGTTGGCTATCATCATCGATGGCCCGATGGAACGTGCTGTCCGGATCATGCTAGGGGCAAGCGGGCCGACCGCGCTGGCCCTCACCATCGTGCTGCTGATTCTGTGCGCGACGGGACTTGCTCGCTATCACGGCCTCGCTCCCGGCTTGAGAGAGGATGGGTTGCGGTTGGTTTGTCGAAATCCCGATTTTGCCGAGCAGGTCACGAGTCACATCCGACACAGAGAGGAATAGTGAAGCCTCAATACTCACAAGCAGGATCTACACGAGGGACAACAGTATGAATGGTCGCAAGAATCACGTGGTCACTTTCTTGATTGTCGCCGTCACCGTTGCGGCATTGACCGGTCTCTCGCTTGGGGCGGAAGGTAAGGCGAAAGAAACGCCTGCGGACAAGTTGAAACGCACGTTTTCGAGACTGGATGGCGACGGCGATCGACAGCTATCGTTGGCCGAATTCCTGACACACCCGGCCAGCAAGCCTGATGTGGGGAAGCGGGATTTCCAGCTATTCGATCAGGACTCGGACGATGCCCTCTCCCTGGACGAGTTTTCGACGGTCCCGACTGTGATTGCGGCTCAGCATCGCGGCGCGTTGCCCGATCCCCTGATGATGCTCGTCGACAAGGCCGTTGTGGCGATGGACGCGTCGTTTGAGGACTGGAAGGATAACCCCGATGCCGAGATCAACGCATTCCAGTTCGTCAACGCGTTTGCAGCGACACTCGATATGGACGTCAGGAACTCCAACATGCGCGAGGCGGATCAGGACGGCAATGGCCGCGTGAGCCGCGCTGAAGCTCGGCGATTTCTGGAGATTCAAGTTGGTATAAGACGCAGCGATGGGAAACTGCTGCGCGAACACGGCGGGCGTGTCTGCAACTTGATGCTGTACGAGCACATCGACTTGAACGAGAACGATCGACTCGAACGCGAGGAATTCGTGGAACGATCGTACCTCAAGGAGAGAGCTCCCGAAGTCTTCGAGAAAAAGGATGTGGACGGCGACGAATCGTTATCGTTCGACGAGTGGTGTGGTTTGCCGACTCCAGGGCATATCGATCCGGTAAACGACTTCCGCAAGATGGACACGAACCTGGATGCTCGCGTCGATCCGCAGGAGCTGGCAGCCGGCACGCCCGAGTGGAAAAAGAACATGGCGGCCAACGTGTTCCCAGGATTCGATGCGGATAAAGACGGCACGCTGTCACTGGCCGAATACCGCCTGACCATGCAGGCCAACCCGGTAGTCCGCTGGCAGCACGTCATCCGCGAAGAGGACGGCGACGGCAAGCTGGCGTTTGCGGACTTCCAGTTTGGGTCGTCGCAGTTTCCGCTGCTGCGTTGGCTCTGCTTTCAGCGTCTGGATGTGAACAAAGACCAGGCACTCGACAGCGACGAGTTCGTCTTCACGATGAGAGAGCCGGACCGGTTCTTTGTGATGAACGAAGACGGCACAGGCTGGAGAATGCTGTTCCAGTTCAAAGGATATGCGGCATGTGGCTCGCCAGCAGTGTCTCCGGACGGAAAGCTAATCGCGTTCGACGCGTGGTCGATCAATCCACGGACATCTGCAGCGATGTTCATCATGAGCATCGAAGGCGGCGCTCCTCGCGAGCTGGCTAACGGCGCGATGCCGACCTGGTCGAAAGATGGAACGATGTTGGCCTACTCGCGCAGTGGCATTGGAGTCATCACGGCCGACGGAAGCGAGACCAGGGTTATCGATCCGGGGGGCTGGGGAGCTCAGTGGTCGCCCGACGGAAAGGAGATCGCATACACAGATGACGAGGAAATCAAGGTATTCGACGTCCAGACCGCGACCGTCCGCACGGTGCTGGCGAACGACGCTCACGATTACAGCCGATTCTACTGGAACATGACCTGGTCGCCGGACAGCCAACGTTTGTGTTTCAAAGCGACCAAGCCGGATGGCAGTAACGAGGTCGCCACTGTGTACACAACCGGCGAACCAAGACTGAAGGCCCATCACTCGACAGACAAGAACGTGAATGCCGATTTTGCGTGGCATCCCAACGGAGACCGCATCGTATTTGCCATGTTTTGCGACGAACAGAAATGCATGCAGCTATACGAGTTCAATCCAAATCGGGACGATCCCCCGAAGCTCGTAGCCGGCCAGGACAAAGCTGGCAACCATTCCGACATTTGTTGGACGCCCGATGGCAAACGGTTGATCGTCGTGAGCGGAAATTTCTGAGCCGCATGATGTTTGCCCATTTCCCGCAAGTGACAGATCTGGATCGTGCGACTGCGGAATAGGGACAGACTCAAAGTCCCGTGCCACTGAGGAGTTGCCGCGCTCTCGGTTCGCCCATATATTGGGAGGATATTGTTCCACCGGGAAGCCGGGCAATGACTATGTACCGCCTTTGCCGCGTGCAACAAGGGTTGGCAGTTTCGACTGCGCTCGACGACACACAACCTGGATTGCGCACCCCCCGACACTAGCCCGAAGCGCGAGCGAGGGAGAGGAAACCAGTTACCCTCGCTGACGCGTCGGGCTAGTGTGGAACACGCTGTTCCGCGATGCCAGGACGGTGCGCAAGCCGGGACAAGCCGGACGTTCTATGTCGAAGGAGGAAACGGTAGTGCGGGCGGAAGGACCCGGTTCACTGCGCTGCGCATTGAGATGGCTACTTCACCCGGCAGCAGCCAATGGCGCCGCCGAAGAGGACTACCGATGCGAATCCTTCTCATTGCCCCAACCGCCTTGGACATGTCGGGGCGACCGATCAAGCAGTGGCGCGTCCACCTGCCCGGGCTGACCCTCCAGATGCTGGCCGCCGTGTCTCCTCCCGAGGCCAAGATCCGCATCGTCAACGAAACGGTGGACCGGATTCCTTATGACAGAGCTTGGGATCTGGTCGGTCTGACCGGAATGGGATCCGGTATCATCCGCGCGTGGCAGATTGGTGACGAGTTTCGTCGGCGGGGGCGGCAAGTCGTGATCGGCGGGATTGCCGCCAGCCTGGGCGACCCCGAACTCACACTCGAACATGCGGATTCGGTGGTAATCGGCGAGGCCGAGGACATTTGGCCCCAGGTGGTCCGCGACGCGCAGGCGGGAAAGTTGCAACGGATCTACCGAGTGGACGAGCCGCCCGACATCAATTCACTCCCGCTGCCCCGTTACGACCTGATGGACGGCGGCAAGTTTGGCGGCTGGACTCCGGTCCAGGCCACGCGCGGTTGTCCCCATTCTTGCCGTTTCTGTTCGGTCAGCGCGTTCGCCAACCAGCGCTACCGTATGCGTCCCGTGGGCCAAGTGATCCGAGACGTTCGGGCCGCCAAGCAGCGCGGCGGACGCCATATCACGCTGATCGACGACAACATCGGCGTCGACTGGGAGTACTGCGCCGAGCTATGGGAGGCACTGGTTCCCGAGAAGATCATCTGGATGAGCCAGTGCAGCCTGCGGATCGCGGACCAACCGGAACTGCTGAAGCTCGCGCGGCAAAGCGGCGGCCGCGTGTTTTCGGTGGGCATCGAATCGACCAACCCCGCCAGTCTCGAAGGCGTCAAGAAAGAGTGGAATCGTCCCGAACGGTACGCCGAGGCCGTGGACACGATCCGCGGGCACGGCATCGACGTCTCTACGGAAATGATGCTCGGCCTGGACGAAGATGACGATTCGGTGTTCGAGCACACGTACGACTTTCTGATGGATAACCACATCTCGCTTCCGCGGGTCCACATCTTCACGCCCATCCCCGGCACGCCGCTGTACGAGGAAATGGAAGAAGAGGGCAGAATCCTGACCCGCGATTACGGCCGATACAGCGGGGGCCAGGTGGTATTCCAGCCTCGGCAGATCGATCCCGTCGAACTTCAGAAGAACTACTGGAACGTGTACAAGCGACTGTTTACGTGTCGCGCGATCTGGCACCGTTTCGGACGCAACCGCGCGTCGCTTGAGAAGTACATGCGACTCATGTTGTTCGGAGCCAACTTTCACTACCGACGTCACATCCGCCACAGGATTGTGCCGGGAATCGTTTAGACGCAGGAGAAGACGACGATGCGCGTCCTGCTTGTCCGCCCGCCCGTGCCTCGCCATACGATTGGGCTGAAGCACATCATGATCTGCGAGCCCCTGGAATTGGAGTACGTGGCTGCAGGGCTCGACGGCCACGAGGTCCAGATCATGGACTTGATCCTGGAGCGGGGTCTCGATAGACGATTGCGCCAATTCCGGCCGGACGTGGTCGGAACCAGTTCCTACATCACCGGCGTCAACGAGGCGATCAAGATTTGCCGGACGGCCAAACTGTGGAACCGCGATGTGCGGACCGTTGTCGGGGGCATTCAAGCCGCCTGCGCGCCGGAAGATTTTGCGGACCCGTCGATCGATTGTATTGTGTTGGGTGACGGCGCCACCGTGATGCCCGAGGTGCTTCAAGCATTCGAGTTCGGTAAGCAACTGGAAGAAGTTCCGGGGCTGGTGTTGCCCCTTGGCTACGAGCTGCACCGCACGCCGCCGCGTGAATACATGCCGCATCCCGACAGCCTTCCCTTTCCCAGGCGGGACCTTGTTGGGCACCTCTCGCACAAATACTACTACGTCGACCATCAACCGTTGGCATTGTTGAAGACCGTGTGGGGGTGTTGGTACCAGTGCAACTTCTGTTTCAACTGGCGGGTCACCGGCGGGAAGCCTTACGTCCGCAGCCCGGAGTCCATCGTCGACGAGTTAGAGCAGATCGAAGCCCCCGAGGTCTATATCGTCGACGACACCTTCTTGATCAACCGGGATCGGCTGACGGAGATCGCTCGGCTGATCCGGCAGCGCGGCATTCGCAAAAACTACCTCGTATTCGGCCGGTCGGATTTCATTGCCCAAAACGAGGACTTGATCGCCGATTGGGCGGACTTGGGATTGAGGGCGGTGCTCGTGGGGCTGGAAGCCGCCACCGATCGGGAATTGGATTCGATGGACAAGCAGGCCACCGTCGATCACAATCGCCGCGCCGTCGAGGTGCTCCACCGAAACGGAGTGAATACCTATGCCTCCTTGATCCCTCAGCCTGATTACACGGAAGAGGACTGGTCCCGGTTGAAGCAGTTCATTGACGACAACGATCTCTATTACCTGAACGTCTCGCCACTTACGCCCATGCCCGGAACGTTGATCTGGGACCAGTACAAGGACAAGGTCACCGTCAGCCGCCGCGCGCACGGACTGTGGGATCTTACGCACGCCCTGCTGCCGACGAAGATGCCGTTGAAGAAATACTACCGCTCGCTCTTGGGTATCTACCGGCACGCGTGTTTCAGCCCCTTGCGTGCGCGGCGGCTAAACCTGCCCACACCGCCGCCGATTCTGTCCTCGACCTCGTTTCGCCTTTGGCGAGGCGCGATCAAGATCGGCTATCAATTGCTCACCGCGCACCGGCACCACACGCAGGCCGGTGTGGCTCGCGCCGAATACCGAGGACCAGAGGTTCCTGGACTTACCGACGTCGATCCGCCCGAACGCTCCGGCGATGCCAGTGACACTCAGCCTGCAGGCAAGGAGGCAACCTAATGTCGAGCACGACCAACAACGAGGAATTGCTTTGTGGAACGGAGCACGATCCCAAAACCTCCCCTGGGAACGGACGGTTCGATCCTTTCGATGGCTTCTTTGACAACGGGCGTTTCCGTCTGGACCAGTTGCCCGATTATTTGCAGACGGAACGCGCCCGCCGATGGTTTGACGTGGTGGGTTGGGGCGTCGAAAATGGCCTGTACACTTACCAGCAACCGCTCGCAGGACGTTCCGGCCCCCACGTTCGTGTCGACGGCAAAGAGCTGTTGATGATGTCGTCCTACGATTACCTCGGCCTCATCGGCCACCCGGCCATCGAGCGCGCGGCGGTCGACGCGGTCGAGCAGTACGGCACAGGCTCGGGAGGAGTGCGTTTCCTGACCGGCACCACCGAACTTCACTGCGAACTGGAACGCGAGTTGGCCGAGTTCAAGGGAACCGAAGCTTCGGTCACCTTCACGTCCGGCTACTTGGCCAACGTAGGTGTGATCACGGCGCTGGTGGGTCCGCGCGATCGGGTAATCCTCGATTCCCGGTCCCATCGAAGCATCGTCGACGGTTGTCAGCTTGCACGCGTTCCCTTTCGCTTTTTCCTGCACAATGATCCGGCTTCGCTGAAGAGCAAACTGGGTGCGGCACCTTGCGATGGGCGCACGCTGATCGTCGTGGAAGGCACCTACTCGATGGACGGCGACATTTGCTGCTTGCCGGAGATCGTCCGGCTGAAGCGCGAGTACGGGGCCATGCTGATGGTCGACGAGGCCCACTCGTTCGGCGTTTTGGGTGCCACGGGACGGGGCGTCGACGAGCACTTCGGCATCGCCACCGACGAGGTGGACATCTGGATGGGCTCGCTATCCAAGGCGATACCGGCCAACGGCGGCTTCCTGGCCGCGTCCCGGGCGTTGGTGATCTATCTGCAGCACGAGGTGGCGCCGTTCGTGTTCTCGGCCGCGCTTTGCCCGGCAGCCGCGGCGACCGCATGCGCGGCGCTGAGAGTGCTTCAGGCCGAGCCGTCACGATTGGAGACCGTTCGCCGGAACGCCCACGTGTTGCGAAGCGGTTTGGCCGAGTTGGGGTACGATACGGCGGAGTCCGAGACCCCGATCGTACCCGTTGTCATCGGCGACGACGTGGCAACTTGGAAGGCCGCACGACGACTGCTGGACGAGGACGTGCTGGCCACGCCGATCGTCTTCCCGGCGGTTGCCCCCAAAGCCTGCCGGCTACGATTGTGCGCTATGGCCTCGCACACCGAAAACGATTTGGAGCAGGCACTGAACGCGTTTGAAGCGCTGGCTGCCTGTTAGCGGCGCCGAGCGGTTTGTCATACCGCTGGACGCCGTCGCGACAGGGTGAACATGCATGTCGGAAGCAACCGTCAACCCGACTCGCCCACCAAGCTCATCGACCGGGGCAAAACACGCGGATTCAACAGCCAGGGGACTGGAAGCTCGCATCTTCCGGGATATTCGCGAAGTCGAAGCCTCCGAGTGGGATTCGATCCTGGATCCCGACGACCTGCAGATGTCTCACCGCTTCATCCGCGCGTGTCAGGAGGCCCAAATCGAAACGGCCGAGTATTGGCACTTGATGCTGTACCAGCAGGATACGCTCTGCTGTGTGGCTTCGCTGTGCCGATTTCGGGTTTCGCTGGAAATCCTCTCGAAAGGCCTTGTCCAGACCTTAATCCGAACGGTACGCCGGGTTCGCAAGACGTTTCTCGATGTACCCGTGTTGTTCTGCGGCCTGCCCGTCTCGTTCGGCCAGCCGTGCATCAAGATCCGCCGCGGTGCCGATGTGCCGGCTGTTGTGGACTCGGTCACTGAGGTGATGGAAAACGTGGCCCGCGAGACGCGGACGCGTTTCCTGTGCCTGAAGGAGTTCGACCCCAACAGGGCGGAGGAGCTGGCCGACGTGAATCGGCACGGATACTTCCAGGTGTCCAGCCTGCCTTCATGCTCACTGCCCCTGCGGTGGAAGTCGTTCGACGAGTATCTACGGAGCATGCGTGCCGGGTATCGGCGGCAGATCACCGGATCGCTCAAGATGCGAGCGGCCAGCGGGCTTGGTGTGCGGATTCTTGACGACTTCTCGGCACAAAGCGACGTCATCTTCGGCCTCTACGAACAGGTCATCGACCGCGCGGAGCACCGGCTTGAGCGGTTGAACCGGGCGTTCATCGAGCAACTCGCCCGGAACTTCCAAGGGCAGTCTCGCGCGATCGTCGTCGAGCGACTCGGTGAACCGCTGGCCGTCGCTATTTTGCTTCTTTCGCCGTCGGTCATGACGTTCCTCCTGGCCGGGATCGACTACCGGCTCAACCGCGAGTATCAAGCGTATCCCAATCTGATTGTGGAGGTTGTAGCCGAAGCCATTCGATCGGGAGCATCGCGACTTGAGATGGGCCAGACATCCTACGCGATTAAGAGCCGGATGGGCGCCGAGCAGGTGCCTCGCTGCTTGTTTGTACGGCACCGGTCGACTGTAGGAAACTTCCTGCTTCGGTCGGCCTCGGGTCTTCTGTTTGCCAAGCAGGAGTACCCAAACCGTCGCGTCTTCGTGGAAGGTACGGACCTGGGCGACGAACGCTAGAGACGGGAGCGTCACGTGAAAGCCTTGCTGTTTCGGCACGACATTGCCCGCTACCTGGCATCCCGGGTCTTATTCAGGATGTTCCGCCGGATGTGGTCCGCCCGGCTGGCGCCTTTGGGATACGTGCAACTCGATCCGCCCGAGCCCTCGCAGCCCGGCTGGACGAAACTTGGTGTCTCGGTATCGGGAATATGCGGCTCGGATCTGGAATTGGTCACCAGCCGCGATTCCCTCTATCTGGAGCCGGAGGCGACATATCCGTTTGTGCCCGGCCACGAGCTGGTTGGGATCGTGCAGAAGGAGGTGAGCGGCCTTCGTGGCGACCAGTCAGTCGACTTTCACGAGGGCGACCGCGTAGCCGTGTGGCCGGTGCTGGGGTGTCACGCCCGGGGACACTCGCCGCCCTGTTCCGAGTGCGCCGGCGGCTGGGACGGCATGTGTCGGCGGCGTCACGAAGGCTGGCCGGACTCGGGGGCAGAGATTGGATACAACCGCGACACCGGAGGCGGATGGTCCGAGCACTGCCTGGCACACGTTTCGCAACTCTGGAAGCTGCCCGAGACGGTCGCCGACGAGGACGCCGTGCTGTTGGATCCGGCTGCCGCCGGCTTGGCCTCGCTGCTTCGAACCCAGCATCTCCAGCCCGATCGCACTTTGGTGATCGGCGCCGGCACGGTGGGGCTGTTGACCGCGTATCTTCACTCGCAACTGGGCCTGCCCGGAGAGTGCGAGCTTATCGTTCGACACGAGTTTCAACGTCAGTGGGCGCTGGAATGCGGGCTGAGCGCAACGATCGTTCGCGGTGAAAGCGCCTTTCGCGACTGGGCCGCTCAACGATCGATTTCGTCGACACGGGTACCGAGCTACGGCTTCGTCTACGACGGCTGTTTCGACCGCGTGGTCGTGGCAGCCGGCACACGCCAGTCGCTCGAGTGGGCCCTTCGGGCAGTTCGGCCGCACGGCACGGTCGCCCTGGTCGCGGCGCCCGTGGACCTGAAAGGTATTGACCCCACGCCGATCTGGTACCGAGAAATCGCTGTGCGCGGCATCTACGAGTACGGCCCCGTGCCCTGGGAGTCCGATTGGGTGCACCCCTACGCAGTCATGATCCCCAAGCTGGCCGACGGCACCATCTCGTTCCGTGGCCTAATCACGCACGAATTCCCGCTACGCAAATACGCGTCGGCCTTCCGCACGCTCGTTAACCGCGGAAACACGGGCGCAGTCAAAGTGGTGTTCCGTCTGGGCCCTGGAAAGGCATAACAATGACCGCTGACAGACCGAGACTCCATCCGGACAACGGCCTTAACTGCCTGCTCATCTCACCTCAGTTTCCGGGCGCTTTTTGGAATTGGACGGAGGTGTGTCGCGCAATGAAGCGACGGGCCATGGCCGCCCCGCTTGGTCTGATCACGTTCGCGGCGACGCTGCCGCACGACTGGCGGCTCCGACTGGTTGACCTGAACGTCACCGACTGGGACGAAGAGAGCTGGCAGTGGGCCGACCTGGTGTGCGTGGGCGGCATGATTCCCCAGCAGACAGGCATCCTTGAAGTCATTGAACGAGCTCGACGGGAAGGGAAGTTCGTCGTCGCCGGAGGGGTGGACGTGACCAGCCAGCCCGATGTGTACCAACAGGCCGACGCTCAGGTGCTGGGAGAAGCCGAGTCCAGCGTGCCGGTTTGGCTCGACGCATTGCGCGGCGGCAATCCGACCGGCAGATTCCATTCCGGCCAAAGGCCCGACATCACGGCGTCTCCAGTGCCGCGGTTCGATCTCTTGGATGTGTCCCGCTATTTGGGCTTGGGGGTGCAGTATTCGCGGGGCTGTCCGTTTGAATGCGAGTTCTGCGACATTATCGAGCTTTTTGGACGAACGCCGCGCACCAAGACGCCGGAACAACTGTGCCGGGAATTGGATGTCGTGTACGAGTCCGGGCACCGTGGCTGGATCGACATCGTGGATGACAACTTCGTCGGGAACAAACCGAACGTGAGGCAGATGCTGCCGGTTCTTGAGGAGTGGTGCAGGGGGCGAGGGTTCCCGTTCTACTTCACCACCCAGGCATCCATGAACTTGGCGGAGGAAAAGGAACTCATGCGGCAGATGTCGACGGCGGGTTTCCGCTTGGTCTTCCTTGGAATTGAATCGCCCGATGAAGTGGTCCTCCGGACGACTAAAAAACGGATCAACACCTCGAAGTCCATTTCGGATCGAGTGCAGAATATCTACGAACACGGGCTGGGGCTGACGGCCGGATTTATCCTGGGCCTGGACGGGGAATCCGACGACACGGCCGACAACATGATTCAGTGTATCGAAGAGAACGCCCTGCCCATTGCCACTCCATTTCTGTTGTGCGCGTTGCCCAACACGCAGCTTGCACGCCGGTTGAAGCGCGAAAAGCGACTGCTTGACTCCCAGACATCGCAACCCGTCACGTCCGAAGAACAGTATAAACTGCTCCTTCGGTCCGCGACGGGTACGGCGTCCAGCCCGTCAGACACTGACATCCTCTCGACACTGAATTTCATCACGAAGCGCGATCGCTATCGGACCCTCGAAGACTTCAGGCGGATCTGGATGACGATCTACGACCCCAAGCGGTTCTTCCCTCGCCTGCTCCGGGCCGCCAAGCGGATCAAGGCGAAGAAGGTGTACCGCCCACGTTTCAGCGACTGGAGGCGGCAGACTTGGGGTCTGGCCAAGATCGTCTGGAAACTCTCAAGAAAACGGGACATCCGGTGGCCGTTGTGGCGGCTGATTCTTCGATGTTTCTTCCTGGGCGTGCCGAGACTTGAATACGCCATGCACGTGCTCGTGGGCTACGCGCAGTTGGAGCAGATCCGTGGCCGGATCGCCGAATCCGTGCCAAGACGGATTCACGGCGAGCAGGAAATCGGCGTACCGCGACAGTGGCAGCCGCAGGAGGGCCACGAAACTCATCAGGAAGAACCCATCGCCTGAAACTTAATCGCACTTTCAGCCTATCCGGGCCGGCCAGCGCGGAGTCGTTTGCCTACGTCGCGGAAAGTCGCGGCCTCGGGTGGGTTGATCGACCCGTCGGGCAGGGGCCCGGTGTTCAGCAGCAGGTTGCAGTTCGACGCCCTGGCGCTTTGAAGCATCGCCATCACTTCATCGGGCTTGCGGAGCTTGTCAGCGTCGGCCTTCTTGTAGCCCCATACGCGAGGCTGAAGCGTATCGCAGATCTCGTTATGCCTGTTCTTGTTCGATTCCCACGCCTTCGCTGCCACGTGCGCCCATTGTGGGGCGATTCTCTTCACGCGGTCAACCAACGAGTGACCGCTCCGCTCGGGCGCTGCAAAATCCTCCGTGCCGCTGGCGCCCTGCTTGAACGAGATCAGCACCTGCGGCTGCAGCGATCGCACCAGCGCGTAAGTCTCATCGATTGGGAACAGGTCCGGCCGGGCGTAGAAGCCCATGATCGGATCGAACCAGATCCCCGCCAGCGGCCCGTAGTTGGTCAAGAGCTCGCGGAGTTGGGCATGCACGAAATCGACGTAGTTGCGGAAGTCTTCGTCCTTGCGCCATTTGTATTGGGCGGGGCGGGTCTGGTACGCCGGGCGGGCGGCGCTCCATCCGGCTTCTCGGTCATAGAACCACGGGTGCCACCAGTCCGCCGCGTACGAGTAATACAGGAACAAACCGAGGTCCTTCTTGTGACATTGCTCGGCCAATTCGGCGATCAGGTCGCGCTTCGCGGGCGACGCCTTGGCGTGGTAGTCGTTCTGGGCCGTCTCGAAAAGGCTGAATCCGTCGTGGTGCCGCGAGGTGATGTTCACGTACTTCATCCCGCCGTCGATCGCCATATCGGTGATGAAGTCAGCGTCGAACTTCTCGGCTGTGAAAGTGTCTTTCAGCTTCATGTACGTCGGGATGGGGATCTTCTCGCGAAGCATCACCCACTCGCCTCGCGCCAGTTGGCTGTAAAGCCCATAATGCATGAACAGCCCGTACTTCGCATCGGCGAACCAGGCGCGAGCCGCGGCGCGGGGATCTTCGGCGTACTGTTTGGCGTAGTTTTTCAGATAACCAGGGACCTTCCCGTGCTTCTGTCGCAGTTCGCCCAGGGCATTGCCGGGCAATAGCGCGGCAGCCGTTGCCGCACCAACCGCCTTGATCAAGTCACGCCGACCGATACCGGGACCAGAGTCGTTCTGCATATCCGACCTCCTTAACATCGCGGGAAGGAATCGCACCCAACCTAGAGCCCAACTTCGACATCGTCAAGGCGACGATCGAAGGCGTACAGGCAGCAGCCCCAATGATCCCTCGAGCGGCGTGTTCACCTACCCGGCTTGAAAAAGGCTCGATCCGATGCTTTGCATTCTCGCATCGCTGATGCTATCTTGCGGCAATGTACCCTGGCCGCAAACTCGGTGATCGGATCGGATTGGGAATTGCCCTATTGCTGCCCTGCGTCGCCGTCGGACAGGAAGAAGACGCCGCGACCAGGGCGTTCTCTTTTCACGAAGATTTCGAGAAGCCCAACGTCGATCCCGCAGCAGTCTCGGAAACCAACGCCGAGTACACGATCCATTTCAAAGGCGTCACTGACGAAAAGGCGTTTTCGGGCCGGCGGTGTTACAAGATTGATATCACCTTCCATAAAGGCTCCTACTGCTTTGTCTCGATTCCGCTGAACGTCCCGGCTGCAGGAAACTTGAAGTTCTCCGGGCGCATCTTGGTGGGCGAAGCAACGACGGGCAAAGCAGGGATCGGCGTAGGCGTCCGCTCGTCCCCGCCCTTGCTGAGAAACACGAACGGTTCGCGGAGTTTCCCCTGGTTTCAGAAGACCGGGGACGAATGGAAACTAGTACAGGCAGACGTGGTTGAACGCGCCCATGCCATCTTCATGCGACAGATTCCCTACGTTACACGAGGCGTGCAACCCGGCGACTTGGCTCTTTATGCGGACCGCATCGTTTTGTACCTCACTCCCCGAGGCGGGCCGAAGACCGGCGGCAGGGTCGTTGTGTACGTCGACGACCTGCGAGTTGACGGCAATGTTCCGCGCGAGGAGGATTTCCGCCGCCAAAGCAAGGAAAGATGGGAACGCGTCCAGGAGAAGACGGCCCGGACCATCGCCTCGTGGGAGCGAGCGCTCGAGAAAGCGGAGGAAAGAGTTGCCTCGTTCGGCGATCTCTCCAAAGTCGTCGACACCATGAGGAAGGAAGTGGAAGAGCGGCTGGCTCAGTGCAGCAGAGACATAGCCGAGGCCAAGCGATCCGGGTTTATTCGTGTGGCGAGTTACGACCGCACCGGTCCGTTCCTTCGTCAGGTCGAGCACGTTTTTCGGAACATCGCCCATCTTCGACTGATGGAACGCGTCATCGATGACGAGACCAACTCGACACTCAATTATCGACTCATCTATGTTGTAAAGCCCATCGCCAATCCCCATCAGTGGATACGGCCACATGACACGCTGGTCCTGGGTAGGCTCTCCAACGAGATAGGCGTCAGAGCGTGTTCAGGGGAATACGAGCCGGCTAGCTTCGTCGTACGGTCGTCTCGAGAAATCAAGGCTCTCACCGCGTCCGTGTCCGATCTGCAGGGCGATCACGGAGTCATCCCTTCGTCTGCCGTCGACATCCGAGTGGTCAAATGTTGGTACCAGGCAGGAAGCGCGGGATTCGGACACGACCAACGCAAAGACCAGAAAGTCCTTGTCCCGGAGCTTCTGCTCAAGGATGACTCGCTTGTGAGAGTGGACGTCGACAAGAAGGAGAACTACCTGAAGCTGCGCTTCGGTGACGGGGAGAAGTACGTCTGGATCAGTGATCCGACGCCGCCAAAGAGCCCCACGGTGCATCCCCCGCCCGACGAGTTCCCCGTTATGGACAGCCGGGAACTTCGTCCAGTGGATATACCTGCTCGCAGTAACAAGCAGTTTTGGATTACTGTCAGAGTTCCGGAAGACGTCGAGGCGGGCCAGTATCGGGGCACGATCTGTCTCATGTCGGGCCGCGATATCCTCCACAAGCTCACTCTGACTGTCGACGTACTGCCGTTCAAACTCCTGCCGCCGTATTACTCTCCCAGCCTCTACTACGATGGATACCCGGACCCGACCGGCAAAGGCTCGATCTCCGGCTTCCAGAAGACCAAGGACCAATACATCGCAGAGATGCAGAATCTGATTGCACACGGTGTTTCGTGTCCGGTGATCCCAACGCGTTTTCGGCGCGAAGCGAATACCAGAGTCTACGATGAAGCCCAACTGCGAGCCGTTTTGGAGATACGCAGGGACTTGGGAATGCTCCGCCGGCCCATTTACCTTGGCGGCTTCCTATGGCAAGCGCTAGACCTCAAGCAGCCGAAACTGGTTACGTCGATTGACCTGACGACCGAGCGAAAGGAGCGGCTCCAACGGGTCGTACGCCAAATCCTCGACTTGGCCCGATCCCGCGGCGCGACGGACGTGTACTTCTACGGGCTAGACGAAGGGAAGGGCGATCGCTTGACATGCCAACGCGAGGCCTGGCAGGCGATTCACGAAACGGGCGGAAAGGTATTCGTCGCAGGCTACACCGGCTCGAACTTCGGCGCAATGGGCGACATCCAGGATCTGTTGATCTGCGCAGGCGTACCGTCTCGGGACGAAGCAGCGAAGTGGCATTCCCGAGAGCACAAGATCTGGTGCTACGCAAATCCACAAGGCGGGCTTGAGAATGCAGAGATCTATCGGCGCAACTTCGGCCTGCTCCTCTGGAAGAACAACTATGACGGCGCAGCAACGTGGATTTACCAGTCAACGGCCGGGAACACATGGAACGATTTCGACAGCCCTAACGCCAGGGACTACAACTTCGTCTATCCAACGGTCGACGGTGTCATCGACACAATCCAATGGGAAGGATATCGCGAAGGCGTCGATGATGTGCGATACGTGACAACCCTCCAGGACGCAATCTGTCGCGCAACTGCCACGCAGCACGGCAAGGAAGCTGAAGCAGTAGGAGCAGCGCGACATTTCCTTGAGAACCTAGACGTCGAGGCCAGCGACCTGGATGCAGTGCGATTGGAGTTGATCCGTCACATCATGGCCTTGCGGCGTATCTTCGATAGTCCGTAGTACCGCATTCAGGCGGATGATTTGATCGTCCTCGAAAGTGACGTGCTCGAATCGTCAGCGCAGAAACGGGTGGCGGATTCTGTTATGCTGAGGACGCGGGCGGCAAATACATGACGCGCTGGCGCGGCCAGGCTTTCATCAGTCACCAAGGAGAAAACGCGGATGCCATATGCGAACGGGCACTCACGAAGACGTTTCCTGAAGCAGACCGCAGCGGCTGCGATTTCCGGCATCACGTTGCCGCATGCCATTGCCTCCGGGGTCCTTGCACGTGACGGCCAACCGGGTGCCAACGATCGAGTGATCATCGGCTTCATCGGCACCGGGGGACGCGCTCGGCAGCTTATGGATCATGTTCCAGAAGACGGGCGGATCGTGGCCATCTGCGACTGCTATCGCCAGCGGTACGTCGAGACGCTTGCACAAAAGCAGACCGACTGGAAGACGTACCAATACTATCACGAGATGTTCGATAAGGAGAATCTGGATGCGGTCGTCGTGGCTACGCCCGACCACGCGCGCGTGCTGCCGTGCATTCGCGCGTGCCAAGCCGGATTGGACGTCTATGCCGAGAAGCCGTTGACGCTGACGATTGCCGAGGGTCGTGTTCTGGTCAATGCCGTGCGAAAACACGAACGGGTCTTCCAGGTCGGCAGCCAGCAACGCACTATGGAAATGAATCGGTGTTCGTGCGAATTGGTGCGCACCGGTGGGATCGGCAAGATCAAAGCGGTCTTGGGCGTGAATTATCCTGGGCCGAGGTGCTATACCGGGTTGCCCGAGCAGCCGATTCCCGAGGGCGACGATTGGGACGTGTGGCAGTCGCAGGCCGAAGCTCGACCGTTCAACCACTCGCTGCAATTCGGCTGGATGCAATGGCGATCGTATTCCGGCGGCCAAATGACCAACTGGGGCGCACACGGTTGCGACCAGATCCAATGGGCTTTGGGAATGAGTCACACGGGACCGGTTGAGATCTGGCCGACGGCCGAAGGATCGAGTGCCCCGGTTCACATGCGCTACGCCAATGACGTGGTCGTGCGGTACGAATTGGCTCAAGGCCCGATGGGCGGAGGCATTTTCGTCGGCGAGGACTGCAAGATCGAAATCAACCGCAACAAATTCACGACCAACCCGCCGGACTTCGTCAAGACCCCACCCGAACCGGCCACGGCGAAGATCTGGGAAGGCCCAGGCTGGATCGCGCGGCCGCACATTCAGAACTGGCTAGATTGCATCAAGACGCGCGAACGCCCGAATGCCGATGTGGAAATCGGCCATCGTTCCATCAGCATTTGCCACCTCGCGAACATCGCCCGCGAAGTGGGTCGTAAGCTCCGGTGGGACCCGGAAAAGGAAGTCTTCCCGGGTGACGATGAAGCCAACTGTTATCTTGATCGTCCGAAACGAAAGGGATACGAGTTGCCGGAAGTGTAACCGGGCAGGTGCAAAGAAACGTAGGACGGATTGCCTAATCCGTCCTACATCTTGACTCGCAACGCTTAGGTTCAGAACGACTGATTCCGCATGTTAGCTCTTCTCGATGCGCACCGTTGCGCCGTCGGGCACGGCCGTCAACGCCGTGGCGTCGCCCTCGATTTGCCCGATGGGATTGACCGCGCTGGCCGCGCGGGGCGCATGGCCATCGGACGCGGGCGTTGGGCCGAAGAAAATGCAGAATGCGTTGCCGGGTGGCCAGTAGGCCAACTCGCCCACCGCCACGTCGGCGCGTGCGTCGGGTGCTTTTTCTTCCTTGACGGGGATCGAGAAGTAGATCTCCTCGCCCCAACGGCTTCCCGACGCTTCGATCGGCAACGCCTCGAGGATTGCCGCTGCTGTCGGCGAATCGTTCAGTTCCGCCGCCACCGTCACATCCCCTGCCGTAATCCGAATTGACTGTCCCATCGGCTTCTCCTGTCTCGTCGACTCAGTGTTCACAGTGTCCAACCGTCACGGTATTCGCGGCGGACCACTTGGTTCAATTCGGGCATATTCGTGCATTTCATGTTCGGGCCGTCCCACTCGACCTTCTTGCCGATGCCCGCACGGATCGCCAGATTGCCCAACACCACGAACTCGGTCAGTGGTCCGGCGTGGTCGAAATTGGAGAACGCAGGCCGCCCGCCTTTGCATGCCGTGATCCATTCCTGGTAATGGTCGCTTTCGCAACGAGGGATAGTGGCCTCGGGCATCTTGTAGTCCTTCATCTTGCTTTCCGGAATCAACCGCGGGCCGCCGTAGAAGGTCATCTTGCCCTTGTCGCCAACGATCACCGTACCGTTGGTCGGATAGTTCTGACCTTCGCCCAGATCGCCAACCTCACGCGGCGGGTAAAGGCCGCCGTCGTACCAGTGAAGCTGACAGGGGGCCATGTCGCCACGAGCGGGAATGTACCAACGGATGATCGACGAAGCGGGAAACATCTCCGAGGTCGTATCGCCGCTGTCCTTTACCAACTCCACGGCAGTGGCGTGCTCGATCTTCAGCGCGCTGAACGTACCACTCATCGCATGGCAACCGATGTCGCCCAGGGCTCCGGTACCGAAGTCCCACCAACCGCGCCACACGAACGGCTGATAAACGCGCCGGCCTTTGAACTTGCCTTCCTTGTAGGTGTTCAAGTATGGCCGCTCCGGCGCCGGACCGAGCCATGCGTCCCAATTCAGGCCCGAGGGCACCGGATCCGATCCAGCAGGCCGGTCGCCGCCCTGCGGCCACCAGAATCGCGTGGGGATGCCCGGCCGGTCGGTCCACACGTGCACTTCCTGGACTTGACCGATGGCCCCCGCCCAGATCATCTCGCACAACTGGCGCCAGCCTGCGCCCGCGCGGCCCTGATTGCCCATCTGCGTGGCCACCTTGTTCTCGCGCGCGGCCAACGCCAGTTGCCGGGCCTCGTAAACGCTGTGAGTCAACGGCTTCTCGCAGTAAACGTGTTTGCCCATCTTGATAGCCATCATCGACGCCGGCGCGTGGTGATGATCGGGCGTGGCCACGAATACCGCGTCAATCTCTTTGCCCATCTTGTCGAACATTTTGCGGTAGTCGGAGAATGCCTTGGGTAGCGGTCTGTTGAGGCCGTGGTCCTTGTTGTGTTTCTCCACGCGTCGCACGCAGCCGTTAACGGCTCCTTCGACGGCGTCGCACGCGGCGACCAGGTTTTCGCCAAGCGACGACCCGACATGGGCTCCACCACGCCCGATTACTCTTGGCTCTTCTGCACCTCATGCAACAACCGGATTGCCTCGGCGCGGATTTTGGGTTCGGCCTCGATCTCCAGGTGGCTCGAGCGTGCTGGCCAGGTTTCATAGCCACCTATTTCGTGCTGTTCGGGTGGTGGCAGGTAGCCGCTATAGCCGTTGGATAGTTCGATCGAGAAGGTCGCCGCGAACGGACTTTTCTTTTTGATCGCCAAGCCCGTTTCGGCGAACACTTCACAAGCGAGCCCCACTATGCCGAGATCGCCGATGCGGATGGCCTGGATCTTTGTCGTGGTGGTCTCCGGGTATTTGCTCAGATGCAGCGTCTCTTGCGCGTAGACCCGTGTCCAACGGTGCGGGTGAGGCCCTTTGGGATTGGCAAGGACCGCCTTGGCCCAGGCCACGCGTTCTTCGTCGGGACGGCGAACGGCAAACTTGAGTTCCGTCTCTTGCATCGCGAGTGTATTGTCGCCTTGATATTCGATCTCGTTGACGACGCGTAACGCTTCATCGGCGAGGATCTGGCCAGAGAGCTTCATCCATTCGAATGCGGCATATTTCTTCCCGCCGCGTTCGACCGCGCTTGCGTTGCCGCTGGTGCCATTGGACATGATGCCGACAAATGGCGGATGGTCCTCGCCAGCGTCCAATTTTGCCTCCAAAGCCTGTGCGAAATGGCCAAAATAGTCGGCGCTTACCAGTGCACCCTTGTAGCCACCGCAATAGTGCACGCTGAAG
This sequence comes from uncultured Pirellulaceae bacterium, assembly GCA_964623055.1. Taxonomy (GTDB): domain Bacteria; phylum Planctomycetota; class Planctomycetia; order Pirellulales; family Pirellulaceae; genus JADHUC01. The sequence continues at coordinate 4,088 of CAZURK010000196.1, read as the reverse complement.
TTCGCCAAGACAGCCAACGGTTTGCCGTCGGCCTGCTGCAATGACAGGATCGAAACTTGCGGATCAATCGGGCCGGCGGGTTTGATGACGGCCGAGCTTGTGCCAGCAACGGATTTGCACCGTTCGCCTGATTCACCGAACGGATTCACACCAACGCTGCCCGGTTCGCATAGGTACCGCCGGCAGCGGACAAACTCCGGTTTGTCGAACGATCCCCATCCGACCTTCGCCGGAGCCAGATTCTTCTCGGCCTGAATCACAGCCGCGGCGATCTGACGAGCAAGAAACTCGTGGTATTGGTCGTCGAGCGGCCCAGTGGCGATGTGGATCGCTCGCGGAGCGGCGTGCGTGTGCGTCGCGGACATCAACATGCGATCGGTCGCGAGCCCCATTTCCCTGTGGACGATCTCTTTGGCCGCATCATAGACATCGGGGCCGACGATGCAGGCATCGGAAACGACGATGGCCAGTCGCGTCGTTCCGTCGTCCAACATCACCGCTCGCGCGTACAGTCGGTCGTGTACACCTGTGACTGGACCGTTCTTGCTGATGGGGCCGGCCAGCGAGACTCCCAACTCGGGAGTAATGTCCACCTTGGCAGCGCCGGCCCGCAAACGCGTTGTCGCCTCCGCTCGCGTTGGCATTCCGCCCAGCATGCAGCCGATGGCGGCAAGCAGACAGAACGTGACAGCAGACTTACACCTCGTCTTCGCATGAGTCTTCATTCTTTGTTCTCCAGCATCTGCTCACAATAACACATTCCTATCTGATCAAGTTACTAGCGCGTACAACTTCGCGTCAATGTAACGTCCATCCTTCAGGAAATGTTTCTTCAGTCGGCCTTCCAGTTCAAAGCCGCATTTCTCCAGGACGCGTGCCGACCCGATGTTGAAATCGAAGACGTGGGCGACAATCCTCACGAGCCCGAATTCCGTAAACCCGTGCTCGCAGACCCTCCGCACTGTGGCTGTCATGATCCCGCGGCCCCAGTACGGTTTGGCCAGCCAATAGGCGATCTCGGCTCGGTGAGTCTTGCCGATCCGCAACCCGTCAAAGCCGCATCCGCCGATCATGTCGCCGTCGGCATCTCGGATGGCCCATTGGATTGGCTGGCCTTCGCGTTTGGTGGCTCGGGCGACTATGCCCAGCCACCTGTCAGCGTCTTCCTCGGTGTATGGGTACGGAACACGCAACGTACGTTCGTAGATTTCCCGGTCATTGAGGTATTCAACGAGGCGGGCCTTGTCCGTAGAAAGGAACTCGGAGAGAGTTAGGCATTCGTCGATGCTGAGATTCATGTCGTTTCGGCTTCCCAGGCTGGCGGCAGGCGGAGAAACGGGTCGATTGCCACGGCGTACCACGTGAGACACAGCGGCTGCGAACTGGGTTCGGCTGGGCACCTTCCCCGCAACTCGTCAGTCAGTCAGAATAGCCTTCTGTTGGTGAAGCCGGAAGCGGCCAAAGGCAGGCGACGCTGTTTATTTCATTCAAGCCGTTCCAATCGATTTGGAGTACGGAGAGCATGATGGGCCAACCAAGCATTCTTGACCATGCGGCGATCAGCGGGTGTTATCTCTTCCCGCAGTCGCGGTTCGTTGACAATCCGTTCAACGCAGAAGTCGATGGCGCCGACTTGGCCTGCTATCGCAGAACCGTCGATCGGGATGCTCATACCGTCGTCCATTTCCACGGCAACGGCGAGGCCGTCGCGGATTACGTGCCCGATTTGGCCGATATCTTCGAGAATCTTGGACTCAATTCCCTGTTCGTCGAGTACCGCGAGTACGGCAATTCGACCGGCCAGGCCCATTTGGTGGCTATGCTTGATGATGGCGAGCAGGCTGTGGTCGCGGCGGGCATCGAGCCGAAGAAGGTGATCGCGTTTGGGCGTTCTATCGGCTCGCTGTATGCGATCGAGTTGGCCCATTGCCGACCCGAGATTGCCGGACTTATCCTTGACAGCGGCATCGCCGACCCCGCCGAGCGTTTTCTGGACTACGCGGATCTATCGGCTGCCGGAGTCGAAAGGGACGATGTGCTGGCCGAAGTCAAGCGACACTTCAATCACAAGAAGAAACTCTCCGGCTATCATGGTCCGCTACTCGTCATGCACGCCGAGAATGACATGCTGATTGACATATCACACGCCGAGCGGAACCACAGTTGGGCGGCGGGATCCCGCAAGCGGCTTCTTCGATTTCCGCAGGGAGATCACAACACGATCATGGCTTACAACTACGACGAGTACTTCCAGGCCATTGGCGAGTTCGTACGGCAATTGGACGAAACGACGTGACGGATAGCCAATTCGCGCGGTGTGAGAGCTTTCGGCGAGCCATACCGGGCTTCCAAGTTTCCTGTCCCCTTTCGGCCATGCCACGACAAATAGCTTCCAGAGGAGCATCTCGTGGACGCAAGAGACCTATTCGAAATCCTGGTTCGCGAAAACGCCGATATGCTGATCGCATACATTCGGTCCGGCGTGCGAGACGACGCCTCGGCGGATGACATCTTTCAGGAAACCATGCTGACGGCGTGGCGACGGCTGGATGACTACGATAAGGGCCGGCCGTTTGGGCCGTGGCTGCGGGGTATTGCCGCACGACTTCTGTTGGCCCACCATCGTAAGGCGGCGCAGAGTTTCACGGCTGGCGATGAGGAAACACTGGACTACCTCAGCCAGCGCTTCGAGGCATTGCATCGCCGGCCAGGCGACACATTCGACGAGAAGCTGGACGCGCTGCAAGACTGCGTGGAAAAGCTGCCCGAACCGTACCGCGAGACCATCAAGCTGCGATACGGCGAGGACATCAAGCCCAGCGGGATCGTCGAACGATTGGGCCTTGCCGCCGAGACGGTCAAGAAGCGGTTGCAGAGGGCGAAGGCACGCCTGCTGGATTGCATAAATCGCAAGCTGGCCGCCGTGGAGGCGTGACGATGAGTAAACCACAGAAAGACCACAACGAGGAACGCTTCCACGAGGCGGATTTGCAAATGCTGGATTCGTTGCTCCGGCAGGCGCTGCGGCCCGATCCGGAAGCGCGCGATGCGAGAATCCAACGGGTTCTTCAACACTTGGATGAACAGCGTGTGGTCCCGTCTGAAGACGACCCACAATCGGTTGTGCAGATCCGCAGCGTCCGAAATAGAGGCCGGCGTTGGCTCTCGCTTGCCGTGGCCGCCAGCTTGGTGTTGGCGGTCGGTTTGTGGTGGCAGGTGTCAAGTCCATCGCGGCGAGCATACGCCACCGTGCAAGATAGCCTGCAACAGGCGACCGAAGCGGGTGCCCGGGAGTATCGAGTGACAATCGTCGTTCAGCGGCCGGTGGCCGACCGGGAAGAAATCGTGGACAACCTGTACGTGGACGGTGCCGACCGGTTCACGCTTCGACACCAACCGATTCTGCCGCTGGGCGAGGTATGGATCGGCGGGAACGAACGCGAGAAATGGATCGCTCCCAAGCGAGGTCCAGTCCTGGTCGGCGATGCAGAGATGTTGCGGAACTGGATGGCGGAGAAGGAGGATCTTCCTGCGCCCTATTTGCATATAACAACGATACTGCAGCGCATGTCAGATGATTACGACCTGGAGATGCTGCCGGACGAAGACGTGCCTACGCACGGTCAACCGGATACGACGATCCGCTGCCGCCGTGTGCGCGGAGTGTTGCGCGACACAACTCTCGGCCGCCCTCGCGTCATCGATTTGTCGGCGGACCGCGACAGTGGTATCGCACGGCGACTCGTTCTCGACTGGCAACTCCAGCCGGAGCAATTCGGCCGCTCGAAAATCACGGTTGAACTGGTCGGCCACAGAGACCTGCCACCGGATTGGTTCGAGCACTCGGCACACCACGGCGAAGGCCGGCCCGTCCTGCGTGCAGATTATTGAGTAGTCCATGTATCCTCCCCCACAAATAGGCGAGAATAACGATCAGCTTGAGATGGGGCAGTTTGGTGGAAGGCGCGGGTTATAGATTGGGAGTCATATTTTAGAAAAAGGAACTCGCCCCCAACCTCTTCATCTATAACCTCTAATGTATAACCCGTCATTCTTATACCGGCAGTCTGCCTCTTTCTTATCGCTAC
>CAZURK010000195.1:0-29459 GCA_964623055.1 uncultured Pirellulaceae bacterium | reverse complement strand
TGGCCGATCGGGGGTGGTGGGTGGAACCTCCGATTCAAACGGCAGGTAACGCCAGTACCGGTCGAGCCATTCCTTGACTCGATTTAGTCCGCCGGTTGGTATGACGCGCGGCTTAACGCATCCAGCGATGGCCTAACGCGCCAACTGACATCTACGATATCGGCCTTGCCAGCAGAAGCGCTTGAGGCTACGGAACACTTTTTCAGCAAATGGCTTATGACGATATGTCTTCCGAAAATACGGGCCATGCGGGATGGTAAAACTGTAACGATTTTGCGGGCGGAACCTGACGAGCGAACCCACATTTCGGCGGCCGGTGAGGTGATCTGGGAGAAGTGTATGGTTGGTCATTACGATCAGGCAGTGTACCCTTTGGAGCGCGATAGAGACGTTTCAAACAAAGGTAATCGAGCGCACTGATCCAATGATGTCGTATCTGATCGGCACAGACGAGGCCGGTTATGGCCCCAATCTTGGCCCGCTTGTCATAACCGCTACAGTTTGGCATGCGCCGAACGAAATGGCGGACGGAGACTTGTACGAACGGCTAGACGGAATCGTCTCTCGCAAACCTCCCAGGAGGTCGGATCTGTCGTCCATTCCAATCGCTGATTCGAAGGCCCTGTATAAGCCTAGCGGTGGATTGGGCGTTCTTGAATGCGGAGTCCTCTCGACTCTGGCAGCAGCGGGTATCACGTTATCCAACTGGCACGAGGTGTGGGAGACCGTTGCGCCCGGCAGTGAGCCGCACATAGCAGCGATACCTTGGTACGGCACATTCGACCGGGAGCTGCCCGTGGATGGCGATCGCGAGCGAGTCGAGTGCTTGTCCGAACGATTCCAGCAGCGCATCGGCGAAATCGGCGTGCGACTGGTGACCGTCCGCTCCGTGGCCGTCTTTCCGGAGATGTTCAACGATTTAGTTGACCAGCTTGGCAGTAAGGGCACCGTGCTGTCCGGTCTGACAATCGATTTGATCAAACAGTTGCTCGCGCCGCTGGGCGACGAGGCGATTCTGGTGCAATGCGACAAGCACGGCGGCCGCAACAAGTATGGGCCTTTGCTTCAGAACGCCTTTCCGGATTACCTCGTCGAAATCCGCAGCGAAGGCCGAGCGCAAAGCGTGTACCGATGGGGCCCGCCGAACCGGCGGGTCGAAGCGCGCTTCGTCGCCAAGGGCGAAAGCTTCCTGCCGTCCGCCTTGGCCTCGATGGTGTCCAAGTATCTGCGGGAACTGGCGATGATGGCCTTCAACCAATTCTGGAAGGAACGTGTGCCCAATCTGAAACCCACTGCCGGTTATCCCCGCGACGCGGTCCGCTTCCGGGCAGACATAGCCGCTTGCCAGACCCGGCTGAAGATAGCCGACCGCGTCCTGTGGAGAAACCGCTGAATCACCGGCTGACCGCGCTCTGCCGCAACCTTGCATGCTACCGACGCTAGCAGATTGCACTTCGACCTTGCTGCCTCCGCTCCGATTTCGTACACTCCCTCGCCCTTCGTATCGTTGGGCGCGAGGAACGTTCGGGCGGACCCGTAGAATTGTCGGGAAATCCCGGATGTGACAGAACCGCGGACGGTAGCGACGCGTAGGAGAACCCAGCGGCGGCGGTTCTCGTCGCCGGGGACTTGCGGCCCGCCACGGACGGCTGGAGGGCGCAAAGATTCACTTAGCGTTGCCTTTCCGACAGGCCGACTGTTTGGACTTGGACGACGGGTCGCCGTCATACGGCACAGACTGCAGAACCGCACGAAGTGCCAGTCATCGGTACAAGGAGTTCGCACTGCTTTTCGGTCGAATCGTCGATCAGTGCCGGTCGATAACGGGAGTGCTTTCATCAACGCGTTCGCGATGTCAGCTCCCCAGCAACGGACAGCGCTCATCGACACGGAAAGCGACGCCATTCCTCAGACGCTGTAACGTATAATAGGGGTGAGACCTTGCATGGGATCGTGTAGCGGACGATGATATACTGTCATCCATGCGGTCTTCACAACACCACGGGGGAGAAGCAAGACGATGGAAATTCACGGAGTAACCCATCTTCACGGTGCTCAGCCAATTAGCGGCCCGCATAGGGCTCAACCTGCCGACCCAACTCCGCAAACTGACGCTTGGATGGACGTCGACGAGTTGGATATTTCCCACGAAGCCGATCTGGTGGGTCGCGTGGATGATTTGCCCGATATCCGCGCTGACCGCGTGGCCGAAATCCGGGCCGAGATTGCGGCGGAAGTGTACGAAACGGACGAAAAGCTGGACATTGCGTTGGGCCGCCTACTGGACGAAATCAGCGGCTGACGGCCCGGAAGCGTGGATGGCCCGGTCATCGCTTGAAATCGGCGGCATGGGACTTAGAATCACAGGAAAGTCTCGGTTCTCCACTCTGACCGCCGGTCGAACGCTATGCCTGACGAATACACTCTAGGGACGGTTCGCGTCTCGCTCACCCCCCAGGAACGCTTCGAAGAGTACCTTCAAAGTCGCGGAATGCGCAACACCGAGCAGCGGCGGATCCTGGTAGAACACATCTTCAGCCATCACGACCACTTCGACGCCGACCAACTGATCGCATCGCTGCCCGCCAAGGGCTCGCCCGGTTACGTCAGCCGGCCGACCGTCTATCGGGCTCTATCCGAATTTGTCGATGCCGGTTTGCTGCGCAAATTCGAGTTGGGTGGCCGCGCCGTATACGAACACGACTACGGCTACCCACAGCACGACCATCTGTACTGCAAGACCTGTCAACGATTGTTCGAGTTCCAGAGCGACGAACTGGTCGACTTGCGCAACCGCGTGGCAAAGGATCACAGCTTCCGCGTAACCGGGCATCGTCTAATCATTCACGGCATCTGCGACCAGTGCGCCAAATCAAGGCGACGCACAAGACGCAAAGTGGATTTGGTCTGAAGCTACGCGCACAGCAACCTGTTCTTCAAAGCGAAAACGAATCGAAATCCAGGTCGGTGCTCGATGCCTTGAGCTGCTCGGCCTTCTGTCTTAGACGCTCGAGGGCTTCGCGTTTCTTGTCGGTGAGGCATTCGGGAGGGATCTTGTCCATCACGCTCAACGCCTGAGCCGGCCGTTTCTCGATTTCGACCAGGATTTCAGCGAGTCTCAAACGCACATGCGGTTCGTGCTCCGTGTATTTCCGAAGGTACTCGACCATTACCTCGATGGACTCGGACCACATCTTTTGTTCGTGGTACGCCGCGATCAGTTTGAGGAAATCAGGCTCCGGCAAGTGCCATTCCTCAGTACGATGGGTCATCTTCTGATGAGCCTTGTACGCCAACGCGGGCCGTCCGTCGGCGATGATCTCACGAATCTGTTCCAACGCTGACTCTTGACGTTCGCGCCGTTTCTGCTGCCAATCGTCGCTGGATCGACGTAGGTCCTCCAAGTCCTCGGTCGACATCGTGTTGCGGCCGGCCAGGACGGAAAACAGGTCCCAATTCTCGCAGTCGACCCAGCCTTTCTTCAGCATGATTACGCCTAGAGCAATTCCGGCGGCAGCGCCCATCAAGTGCAGCGTCTGGCTGGTGAATACGGCCGCGATTCCAGTGTTCGCGAATCCCATTCGATCACCAAGCAAGATGACGGTCAGGGTCCACGTAGCGACCTCGATACATACGGCTACGCCGCCCAGGACGAGGATTGAGCAGTCGAAATGGAATGGCCGATAGAAGATGAGCAGGACACAGCTCATGTTATTCTTCGGGGCCCAGATCAGCGCCATCGCCACGATTCCGAAAATAGCGGCCGATGCGCCCAGCGATCCGCCGCCGCTTGCCCCAAGTGTCAATGTCTGTTCGACCGCGCTTTGCGCTATGCCGATGGCCAAGTAGACCAGCAGGAACCGCCACCAACCGATCTTTCCTTCCACCACCAAGCCGAATCCCCACAGGCAGAGCATATTGCCAATCAAGTGGCCGAATCCGGCGTGGAGGAAGTTCGACGTCACCCATTGCAACGGGTGCAATCCCTCGCCCCACTGCAGAATCCACGGCTCGATCTGCTCCGGTTCCGCTCCCAATTCCACACCGAAAACCAGAGCATTGACGACGATCAAGCCAACCGTCGCAAACGGCCAGTGGTAGATCGGAGCGTCGGTTTGGTAAGGAAAGATCACAGCAAATTCCCAGCGGTTCCATTATGCAGTTCGCCGGACACGGCCCCGTATTGCACCATTCCTGTATTGCCGTGCTGCCAACAGGCTCACATTATGCACAACTTCCGCTTCCTGGTAAAATCTGGGCGAGGGAGAGTACACGATGACCACGATCGAACACGCAATGCTGGGGATCAACGGTGCATTGTCCGCCGGTTTGCACCGGCGATGGGGATGGCAGATCGTGGCACTGGCCGGTCTGGCGGCGACAAGTCCGGACTGGGACGGCGCCTTCATTCTGAGCCAATCCGTCTTTCTAACGGAGGGTCACCGCGTTTGGGGACACAACATATTGGCGTGTGTTCTGGTTGGCCTTGTTCTGGGAGTGATCGACTACTACTTCGACCTCGTTACGCGATGTGGCCGTTTCCTTACCCGTCTGCTACGACTGACGGTCCCGCAAGAGACGTTGGTAACACGTGGCCGGTTCTTGCCATCCGAATTGGCGGCTTGGATTCTGGTGGCGGTTGTGGCAATGCTGAGTCATTTGCCCGGCGATATCGTCGTCTCGGGCACGGGAGACGACGCGGTCGTGGCGGGCACGGAAGCGCTGCCGGACTGGGAGGTCAAATTGCTTTGGCCATTTTCAGACCGCGGATGGGTCTTCCCCCTGATACACTGGGGCAATCCTGGTATTACCATCGTATTTCTGGTAGGCATGTTCGCGATGGCTCGCTGGAAATCGCGCGTGCAAGCGATCGCGTTGGTGACGCTGCTTCTCGTGGTCGCGTACCTGATCCTATATCCGATGCTGACTGGTTGATGCCTGTTCCGCGGACTCCCGGTCGACTATATTGACCCGTTTCGTCCGGCGGTTTCCCGAGGATCCCTGACCATGAGTTCGCAATCCGTCTCCCAACGCATCGAGCAGATCAAGCGGGCGGTTCCCGGTCTGCGTATTCTGAGCGCTGGTTGGGAGGGCGGGGATACATGTGTAAGGTCAGACGATGACGAACTGATCGTAGTTCGCTTGGGCAAAGCGGGCGGCATGGGGGTCGTTATTCCCCAGCTTCCCTTGGCAATGCTGCGATTCGCCAAACAAAGGAAACTTCGCTGGAGTTTCGGCAATGTAGTGCCGCTGTTCACTGACATTGTCCACGGAGTGACCAACGACGGCAAGAGACTCGATTTCGACTCGTTGCGGCAGAAGGGAATCATCGTCGACACCGGAATCGAATGGAACGTCGCCTACGACGGACGTGACTACCTCGTGCGATTGTGGAAAGCCACGGTCTGGGATCCGAGTCACGATTGCGAGGTGACGGAGTACCTGCTGGAGCAGGACGATCTGTGGGGCCGAGGCAGTCTGGCGTTCTTGTCCAAGCCGGATGGAGGCAAATCGGAACCGGACCTTTATGAGGTCCCCGCATCGGAGGACAGCTTTCCGGCGAACGTCCGATCGTCGTTCGTTTCCTCTTCCTACACCATGGCCCAATTCCAGCGGATTCGGTACCTTGTCTTCGCTCGTTCCGTCGCGGCCCTGTACTACGGCAATGCTGACGGAGCGGAGAATGCTGCTAGCTCTGCCGAGTCGATAGCGCCGTACCACGTGCTGGTCAGCCATGATTTTCACGCCGGGCTTGCGTCGTTCTTCGAGCGGGAAGACTCGCCCATTGTACAACTGTCCATCGGTCACAATCTGGCGTATCAAGGGATCGATGCCCTCTACTCGCCAAACAGCACGGAAGCGAACGTGGACTGTCGCGAGAAAGAGAACTGGCGCGTGCTGAAGGAGAGCTACGCGGGGCTACTGGGGCTCGATCCCAGGACAATAGACGAGTATTTGCTGGCCTGGGCGAACGACGATTACATCGGCACACCAAACTGGACGCAAGCGATTCTGCGCAGAAACTTCTTCCGCACCGGTCTGGCCATGACCACGGTCAGCCCAGGCTACGCCGACGAACAGCGCAAGGACAAGGCAGATGTGTTGAGGGCTGCCGGCAAGGACGCGTCGGACGATCGTTATGAAACGCGAGCTTGCCGCGACCGGTTGCGGGAGTACTTCGGCGGCAACACGCAGCAAGATGATCTGTTTGTGTCGAACCAGAACCTGGCAGACCTGCGCAAGTACAAAGTCGTCGGCATTCTGAACGGGATCATCCCCAGCGAGACTCACCTGCTGCACAAACCGGGGTTCGAGAGCCTGCTGGACGATCTGGGACTTCCCGAGGAAGTGGACCGACTGCGGGAGTTCTTCAAGAATGGCACGCCTCCCGAGGGACCGGAGGACAACGGATCAACGGAATGGGCTACGTACAGAGAACGGTTTGATAAAGCGGCCGCAGCACTCGCAAGGATCAAAGAGAAGTCCAGAGATGAGCTGTTCGTGCGGTTTGTCAACTACTTCTCTGGAAAGGAGCTTGATCGCCAGAAGCCGATCTTGTTCGTCTGGGGACGGCTCGTCAGCCAGAAAGGATTCCACATCGTCCACGAGGCGGTCACGTCTGAGAAAACGAAGGGTGACTTTGACGACGCGAACATCATCGTGCTCGGTACCGCGCCCGATGGCGACGTCGAGGCATTGGAGGTCGAACGCCGTCTGCGTTGCGTGGATCGCGACAACATCGTGTTCATCAACCACTTCGACCCGGCTTTCCGTGATGTGTGTCTTCTGGCGGCTGACGGCGCCCTGCTGAGCTCGTTGTTTGAACCGTGTGGATTGACCGACATCGAGGCGTACTGGTTCGGCACGCCGTGCGTTGTCCATAAGACAGGCGGCTTGGTCAAAGGCATGAACGACCCGGAGTTCTACACGCAGATTGCGGAGAATTTCCCCGAAGGGGATCCCGTCGCCGAAAGCTACGAGTACTATGACAATACCGATCCGGAAGGCGAAGCCGTGGCATTCACCGAGGCATGTCGGCGGCTTCTGGCTTGGGACCGGCAAACGCGTCAGAGGCGGCAGCTCAAGGCCCTCATGCTGATGCAGTTCACCTACGACATACCAGCCAACAGGTACATTGACCTGGTGCAATACGCTTGGCTAAATCAGGTGTGGCGCTGTCTGAAAGACTGTCGTGGCAACGAATCCAAAGAGCGTCTGGCCGCCGAGGCGGCCAGTTTCATTCGCGGGACGGACAACGGTTTTGTCGCCGGAGAAGGCGTGGGGTGCTGCAAGACGCTCGACGAGCTTTATGCCAGAACCTTCGAGCCGCCGGTCGGCGACGATGAAGAAAACAGAATCGGCGTTGCCCACCTGGATGCCGACATCGAACTGGATCGAGGCCTTTGGCAGGAGTTGAGAAATCGTCATGACTAGCAGCAGACATCCACTGTTCATCTTGGGACCGCTTGCCCTGCTAGCGACGTTTCTAGCCCGGCCGGTTGCGGCGGACGATGCGAGGCGCCGACCGCCCAATATACTGTTCGTCTTGCTGGACAACCTCGGTCAGGACTGGTTCGGCTGTTGCGGCAGTCTGGAAGGGCAGACGCCCGAGATCGACAAACTAGCCGCCAGCGGCGTGCGGTTTCGCAACTGCTACGTAATGCCCTTGTGCAGCACCAGCCGCCATGTGTTTCTGACCGGACGGTACCCGTTCCGCACCGGCTGGCACATTCACCACGATGCGGCCATCTACGGCGGCGGCTATTTCGATTGGAAACGTGAAATCACTTTCGCTCGCGTCTTGAAATCGGCCGGATACGCCACTGCAATCTCGGGCAAATGGCAAATCAACAATCTATTCGACCAGCCCGACGCGTTGAAGAACCACGGATTCGACGAGCATTTCGTTTTCCCGGAGGGACCGCGGGGACATCCGGCCCACACGCAGCGGTACTGGGATCCATACATCATCCAAGATGGCCGGCGCATCCAGGCCGAAGGCAAATTCGGTCCGAGGCTATACACGGACTATCTGATCGACTTCATGCGGCGGAATCGCGACCGCCCGTTCCTGGCGTTCTATTCCGCCGTGCTAACGCACGTGCCGGTTACGAAAACTCCGTTGAACAGGGGCAGAGATCTTACGGAGCGGGAGCAACTGGCCGGCATGGTGCGCTACGCCGATGTCTGCGTCGGGCGGCTGGTGACGGCACTGGATGAATTGCGGCTGCGAGACAACACCGTCATCTTCATCACGACCGACAACGGTACACCGGCCCAATACGGCGGAAAGGTCGGCGGTAGGACCTTCCAGGCGGCAGCCAACACCATGGTCGAAGGCGACATGAAGGAGGGCAGCATCAACGTGCCATTTGTCGTGAACTGCCCGGCGTTGATTCCTGGCGGACGTGTGAGCGATGCACTGATCGACAGTTCGGACGTGTTCCCAACATTCGTGGAACTGGCCGATGCAGAAGGCCCTGATGGCGTCGTGATCGACGGCAAGTCGTTTGCCTCGGTGCTTCGAGGAGAATCCGATGCTGCTTCACAACGAGAGTGGATTCTTTCGCAATACGCACATCAACGTGTCGTTCGCGGGCGACGGTACAAGTTGCGTTGGGACGGACGCTTCCACGATCTGGTTAACGATCCATCGGAGGAACGCGATCTGGCGGCTAGTAAGATTCCGAAGATCGTCGCCGAACGCAACCGGTTGCAGCAAGTGCTCGATTCGCTGCCACCCAACGCCAAGCAATGGTTCCAGCCGCGCAGCATCTCGGCCAGAGCCCTGGGTATTGGCGAAGCCGACCAGCGAGCTTCCCAAGCAAAGCTCGCCCCCGACGATCCGTCGAAGGACAAGTGAGATCCTGCGTCTTGTCTCGGAGTACGCCCGTATCAGGACGGCGAATGGCAAGCTACGGTTCGACGTCGGAACCAACGATAATCTGCCGGGTCTCGGCGAAGTCGATTCGGCCGAGGTCCCGATCGGGGAGTCCCTCGCGCTTCAGCACGACGCGGCAGACTCGGGCGGGCGCGTCGTCAATTGTGCAGGGTGTCAAGTATGGTGTCCCGTCACGGCGGAATTGCTGTCGGCCGTCGAAGTGGACGGTTGCCTCGAAATAGGGCGCTTCGGTTAGGAAGTTCACGTCAACCCGTTGCGGTTGCATAAGCCAGAGAGTTGCAGCCGCGGCCGCCGCTAGTGTTGCGATACAGCCCGCGACTATGACGCGGCGTCGAATGGGAGTCCGACGTCCGGATTCTCGCGGTGACGCCTCCAATGCGGCAAGCATCGCCCGAGCATCCGCAAAGCGATCGTCGGCCTCTGGCTGGCAAGCCGTCAGAGCCAGCCGGGTGAGCGCGCACAGGGCTGGCGAACGGACAATCTCCGTTGCCCGGTCGCCCGGACGCGGGAAGCTATCCGCAGGCAGGCCAGTAATCATCTCGTAGATGACCAAACCCGCTGCATAGACATCGGCTCGAGCGTCCATGTGACCGTCGGGAGGCATGTAGTCTTGCGTCCCAATGCGGGATATCCGCGGGCTGGCTTCCGTCAACAGGCCGAAGTCAGCCAACTTCAGCTCGCCGTCAACGAAGAGGCAATTGGGCGGCTTCACGTCACGATGGACTACGTTTGCCTCGTGCAGAAAGGCCAGGCCGCTCAGAAGCTGGCGGGCACATCGCATACATTCGTCGGGTGCAAGAGGTCCGTCGGCCAAGCGGCTTTCCAAGGTGACCGGCCGATAATCCGATTCGCAATTCGACGCGGGCGACGCATCATCCGCCAGATCCATGACATAGAAGAGACACTCCGCCGTCTTGCCGACATGGTGAATGGTCAGCAGATTCGGATGCTGCCGTCGGACGTTGGCCTCCAACCGGGTCAGCGACATGATCTCGCGGCCAGCCGGATCCGTCGCCCCTGTCGTCCGGAAGGGGATTACTTTGACTGCGCGGAGGTGGCCGGTGGTTTGGTTCTTGGCAAGCCAAACCCGGCCGAATCCTCCCTGACCAATCGGCCGGATGAGATCAAAGTCCGGAACCGCAGGGGAATTCTGATTCTCGTCTTCCGGCGAGTTGGAAGGTCGTTCACTCACCACCGCCGAGACTCCTATCTTGACCGGATGGTATTCTCAACCCGGGTCGTCAACCCTCGCTCGATGGCTGCCTTGGGTCGCAGATCCAGAGCCCGTTTGAGACATTGATGCAACTGGCCATCGTCTCGATAACTGCCGCCCAGTTCGATCAGCCTGCGGAGAACTCTCTTTCTCGCCTTGTATACAGCGTTCGGTGTCAAGCCGGTTGCCTCAGCCACATCCCTGCCTCGCAATTCGTGCAATGCGGACAGCTCGAAGGCAAGATAAGTCCGGGGATTCGTTTCACGTCGAACAACTTCCAGCAGCACTAACAAAAGGCCATCTTCGAAAGCAGCTTCGCACTGGGCGTCCGGTGGCAGTTCATCGGCGGCTGGCTCCGGAATGCCCCTGTCGGAGTCACCGCCATGAGCTCGCACGCGTTCCGAGGGCCGTCTTCGGTATTCGGCCACCTTGTTTCGGACCACGGTCGCCAACCAGTCGCGAAATCGTCCTCGACTTGGATCATACTGGTAGAAATCGCGTTGCTCGAAGACCGTAAGCATTACGTCCTGGACCACCTCTTCGGCTGTGTGATCCGAGCAGCCACGCTGTCTTGCCAGGACGTACAACAGCGGCCAGTAAACACGAAAGAACTCGGCCCACGAGAGCTGATCCGCACCGTTCCGCAAGCGTTCCAGGAGTGTGGTCCGCGTTTTGACATTCATGATCTCATTCTTTCCGCCAACGGAAAGTTTTTCAACAGAGTGCGGCTGTTTTCGTGCACTCGGCGCATATCTGTATGTAAGGCGTCCGGGCAAGCCGGCGTTGAACAGGTCGATTCGTGCCGGTAGCCTGAATCAAGGGAGAGAGAGGTCCGCGCGCCAACGTGATCTCGCTAAGCCGAGGCACCACGAACGGCCATAACACGAGGGGTCGGAAGATGTCAAGTCCGCTATTGTCTGTGATGCTACTCTGTCTGTGTGCACCACCCGTTGCGAAGTCGCCCACGACCACAACCCACCTCTACGTCCGCACCGATCCATCCGGAGCGAAAGTCCTGCTGGACGGGAAGCAATTGGGTACATCTCCCGATGTCTTCCCTGTCGAGCCCGGTGTGCGGAGGATAGTCATCGAGTTGGAGGGCTACGAGCGAGGCGACAAGGAGATAACGGTTCGCGCCGGGCGCGTGACGCGACTGGAAGTGAATCTTACGAGCCGCGTTTCGAGTGAGTCGGCCACTGCGCCGCGGCGCGAGGCTCAGAGTCAACCGATTTACGGGGTCCGAGTGTTGGACGCCAAGACAAAGAAACCAGTGAGTGGCTGTTGGCTCACGTTTGGCGGATGGGGACGGGTCGTCTATACGGATGAAAAGGGGTTCTATCGTGGCGAGGAAAACGACTTCGTTCGTCGGCTGGCCAACGCAGATACCCTCCGGATCAGTCATCCGGACTATCAGAGCCAGTCGCGCAAGGCAAGAGACCTGGATTCGATCGGCGGCTTCGCGACTGCCTATCTGACAAAAGAGGGAAGCGCCTCGCTGAAAGTTGCGGTCTCTCTGACGGTACGCGGCGAGAAGAAAAATGCGCCGTGTCGCGTGTGCCTGTTGGACGGTCATCAAGAACGCCGCGGGCACGAAATCCGGCGCATCGAATGCAGCGAGGATCGCGTCTATCGTTTCAGCGGTCTGGCCCGAGGCGATTACACGATCGAGGCCTATTTCTGGAGTTCCTATCCCACGCACTACGAGCCAATCCGTCTGGCCGCCGGGGAGAACAAAGTCGTCCACATCGACTCGAAAACCGACGAGATAGCGCGGATCCGAGTGGAAGGCGTCGCTCTGGACAAACGGAGTGGGGAACCCGTCGAACGTTGCCGTCTCCATTTCTGCGGCGCGCCAGACGACGACGTGTTTGTCGACGAAAACGGATGCTTCTCGGCAATCGGCGACCGGGCGCGTTTCCATCAGACCTATTTGTATGAGGGAGGCGAACTGATCTTTTGGGCGGGGATGGATAACCACATGCCCGAGGAGTTGGCTCGGAAGTTGGAGTTCCATATCGGCCCAACGCGCCGGCTAGTCCGCGTGCGAGACGAAGATGGGGACGGTGTTTTCTGCGACGGGGACAACTGCGCGATCTGCGGCCGCAACGTCGACAAGCCGGGAAAGACACCATAAATGCTCTCAGAAGTCGCTTCGGTTCAATTGAAGTCGTCGCTGGGCGGCACGTATCGCATGATCCAGACTCGGCAGGGACCTTGAGTCGGGCTTTGAGTCAGGACCAGCACGTCAAGCTTGGCGTCGTGAACCAGACCGGTGCCCGGTCCCACTCCCGTTGGCAACTGGACGCCGGTTTTCCACCATCTGTTCCTCTGGGCGAGGTCACACTGGTAGATGATCCCTTTCTCCTCACGGCCGGTGCGAGGCATGTTCAGCAGACAGTCGTACTTTGGCAGGTAGACGCACTCGCGGTAGAAATGCGGCGGGATTTCTCCGGACATCGGCAGCTCGATCCAGTCGTTGGTTTCGCTGCCCAAGTCCCACGCGAACATGGCCGGTTGTTCCGGGCTCTCACGGCCCCGCTTGTACCCGGTAACCAGGATCAGCCGGTCGCGTTTGCTGTCGTAAACCAACCGGTGCCGCTCGGCACCGGGAACTCGGGCTTCGCCCCCGGTGAGGTTTGTCCACTTGCGTCCCCGGATGTCGAGTTTGAATAGGCCCACCTGCTCGCTACGGTGATCGCCATGAGTGAGGTAGTTGTAGATCCCATGGGGAGTAGAAACGCACAGCCCGCTCACCGCCCAGCCGGGAATAAACGGTTGCGGAAAGACATCCACGAAGTCGCGTTTGCCGGGATCGTAGATGTAAGTGAATCCCCGAGTGGGCGTACGGCTGATCGTCTGCGTGAAGGCCACCAGTTTCGTTATGGGATCGTAGGCGTAGCTGACGCGCCCGTGCTGCACCCAGGGACGCCCTTTGTAGGTGCGCGAGCTGATCAAAAAGCTGGACTCATCACCGTAGAATCCGCTGTAGGGCGACGGCGGAAACTCTGGAGGAAAACTCGTCTCCCAGCGAAGCGTTCTTAGCGAGAAATGGTTCACGTCGGTGCCGCAGTAGCCGCAATGCCCGCCACCCCACAGCAATGCCTCCTGGCGATCGGGGTCGTAGGCGATCGAACCCCACGTCCGCGCATAGGCCGGCCGTGGCGTCTCGACCGGCACCCACTGGTTGGCCTCCAGGCCGTCAATTAGCTTCTCGCCGGCCCTCGGGTCAGCGGGCGTAAGTGGCTTGCCTCTGCCAGTGCCTTTGGTGTACCAGTCCGGTGGATTGTACTTGTGGATTGGCTGCCCATCGTGAGTCAGCCCCTGGCCGGCCGAGGGCAGATCCGGCCTCCACTCGTAGAACTCCAACTGCGAGTGGGATTCGTACCGGCTGGTTGCGCGATGCAGCACAACGCGATCGCTGTGGGGATCGTAGACCGCGCTTGTCCAGTGGCCGCCGGGGAAGCCGCCGCCGACCATGCGCCACTCGGCCTTGGCGGCGTCCAGAATCCAGACCTCCTGGCCACCGTCGCCGGGCCGCGGTCGGTGGTGTTGGCTCGGCGGCCCAGGTACGCCCGGAACGCGACCGGCCATCATGAACACGACATGCTTCTCCAGGAAGCACAGCACCGGCACGTCGCGCGGGAACGGCCGCACGTTGGTCATCAACTCCCGCCATTCACGTTTGACACAGTCGTAAGCCCAAGTGTCAGACAAGTAGCGATCTTGGGCATCGCCGCCGAAGACGACGATCAACCTGTTCTTCGAATCGTAGGCCAGCGGAGCGTTCGAACGCGGCGGCGGCTGTTCCGAGATGGGTTGCTCTAGCTTACGCCACTCCATCTTCTTTGCACTGAAGAGCCAAGTGCCGGGGCGTGCTGCATCGTCGTCGGCACTGCCGCCGAACAGAAGCACCTCGTCGTTGACCGGGTCGTAGCACAACGCGCTCCAGAGCACCAGAGGCGGCGTGGTTTCAAGCTCCAAGTGTTCCCAGTCGTTCTTCTCCAGGTCGAAGAGCATGGTTCGGTTGCCGACGACGTAGAGTATCTTCTTCAGCGTCGGAACGTAGGAGGCCTGGTTGAAATGGCACACGGGAACCGGTTGTTTGCTGTCCGGGTCCAGAAGCGTGCCGCTGCCCCAGCGCATGCCGTAGCGCATCTTGGGACGGTCGGAAACCCATTGCTCGTTGCCTTTCGGCGGAAGAGGAATCCATTGACGCTCGGCGACGTCGAAAACGCCTGTTGTCCAGTCCTTGCCCTTGCCCGACGTACCCCAGAGGAAGATTTGCCCGTTGGGAAGCAATACCGGCTTGCAGTAGCCACGACTACCCAGCTCTCCCTTGGGAGCACTGAAGATCTGTTTCCAGTGAGAGTCAGTCAGTTCGTCGGCGCGAACCGTCGCGATGGACAACGCAATGCATACGAAGCCAATTAGCCATCTTCCCATCGTCAGCACTCCTAATACGAACCGGGGCCACAAACTCTGACAGAGCACAAAGTTGTCGAATCGCGCTATGGGCAGTATATCATCGCTGACACTGCGAACGAAATGACAAAGGTCCCTGGAGATCGCGAGTCAAAATGAGTGATTTCCGATGCTCCACGCGGTATATTGCTTACGGGAGATCGGCCACGCCACGGACCGGACAGACATAGGTGGAGGCACCAATTATGAAAGCGTTTTCGATTCTGCTTGTTTGTCTGATGTCGATGGTTTGCTTTCTAACTGCAGCCTCCGATGGATCCGAAACTCCCGAAAGCGCACGGCGTGCGCGGGTATACACCAAGGCAGATCCGCCGCGTGTTCCGACGCTTGAGGAACTGCCACTCGAAGAAAGGATCACGCAACACGGAATCACGTGGACCTTTGAGCAAGCGGTGCGGGTCGGCCGATTCGTCAACGGCGACTACTACGTCGTCGGGTCGGTGACGATCACTCAGATCGACCCGAAACCGCTCTGGGGTGACGAAGTGGGTGAGATCATCGACAAGTCGTCGGTCCGCGAAAGCCGGTATCCCGGCAGGCAGGCTCGCAATGGCTCCGTGCTGAACGTGCCTTCGCGGAGCAAGAAAGGTGGCTACGACAGCCGCATTCCGAGCGGTCGCTATGATCCGGATTTGTTCGCCCACCTTCCGATCCGGATGAAGCCGGGAGACGTGTTGGTCTCTACCGTCAGCCGAAAGAACGAAGAGATCAGGAAGTTCAGCGGCCAACATGTCGACCCTTTGCAGGTCGCTGCGGCGTTGACGTGCGTTGCCGAGCCGCAGCCGCCGGACGCCTTTCGCCCGTCCTACTGTGATTCGGCGCACAGCAAGATCTACCTTGCACGCAACCTGCGACGAGACTTGCTACTGAGCCTGACCCGCCCCACGAGCGCGCCTGAGACACTGGATGAGTATGCTCGTTCGTTTCAGAAGCCATGGCTTGACTCGGTCGATTTCGGTTTCGCCGCGCCGGTCGACAACCTGCCACACTACGGTCAAAGCATCGCCCAACTGGTCGGCGAGGCGAGCCTGTTGTTGATGATGGACTACAGCGCCGATGACAAAGAACGGCTGTTGGTGAACTCCGTCCAGGTTGGCATCGACTTGTGGGGCGTTGCGCGGGGCGGGTTTGTGTGGCAAGGACATGGGGGATTGAACAGCGGCCGCAAGTGGCCGATGGTGCTGTCGGGTATCCTGCTGGATGACAAGGAGATGCAATCACCCACGAAAGCTGTGCCGGGGCTCCGCTTCGGCGAGGATGATCAGACTGCGCTGTGTCCCTATGCCTACAAGGGCAAGACGTTCGAGTCGGGTTGGACCGGTGCGAAGGCGGTCTTTGTCGGCCACAGCCCGTACCTGATGGCCCGGTCGACTCATTGGGCCGACGGCTGGGGGCCGGTGGATCTGTTCCATCCGTCCGAATGGCCAGACGACAAGCTGACACCCAAGCGTCTGCCGGCCAGCGAGGGCTATCGTCGAGCCAACACCAGCGGCGCGTGGATCGGTCAGGCGCTGGCCGCCAGGCTCATGCATGTCGAGGACGTCTGGAATCACGACGCCTTTTTCGCCTACGTCGATCGCTGGATGACCGAGGACGATGCACCTTTTGTCGAAGAGATCAAGAAAGCCGGCGGACCGGACTACACGGGCGTCGAGCGGGGTCGGTTCGGCCGACAGAGTCACGTTTGGGGCCCCAAGTTCGTTCGTCAGATGTGGGAGACATACCGCAACAATCTGCCTCCCGCACCCGACGGCCACCAGGCCCCGCCTGCCGAAGTGACCTGGAAGTAACGTGCCTGGTAAAATGTTCTTCCCAAACATATTCTTGCCCAAACGGAGTCAAGAGAATCAGGAGGAGAGAGTGATGAAGCGTCTTGCGAGCGTCGCCGCTGTCGTCTTGTCCGCATGTAACATGGTTGTCGCTTCCGGCGCCGAGATGGTCACCGTCAACAGCTCCAATGCTCTCAGGACGGCCATCTTGCGGGCCAAGCCTGGCACGACGATTCTGATTGAGCCCGGCAGCTACTCCGGCGGGATGTACTTTCGCGGCATCTCGGGCAGTGCCGAGGCGCGGATCACCATCAAGGGAACGGATCCCGAGGACCCGCCAGTGTTCAAGGGTGGACGCCAAGCGATGCACCTGGCCGACTGCAACTACGTCACCTTGGCCAACTTCGTCGTCGACGGCTGCTCGATCAACGGGCTCAACTGCGACGACGGCGGCAGCATTCCAACGCCCATGCACCACCTGATCGTTGAAAACGTCACGATCCAGCACATCGGTCCGCGCGGTAACCATGATGGGCTCAAAATGAGCGGTGTGGATCGGTTCATCATCCGCAACTGCCGGTTCATTGGCTGGGGCGGCAGCGGCATCGACATGGTCGGATGTCACAGAGGTGTTGTGGAAGACTGCTATTTCCACGGCAAGCAGGGCTTTGAAAACTCGAATGCGATTCAGATGAAGGGCGGCAGCGCGGATAACCTGGTGCAGTGTTGTTTCTTTGATCGCGCCGGCAGCCGCGGTCTGAACCTCGGTGGCTCGACTGGCCTGCAGTTCTTCCGACCGAGCGTTGGCGACTACGAATCGACTCGCCTGCTGGTGGCCGGCAATCGGTTCTACGGATGCCAAGCCCCTGTCGCTTGGCCGACCGCCAGCCACAATCGCGTCGTTCAGAACACGATCGTCCTGCCCGAGAAGTGGATCGGCCGTATCCTTCAGGAGTCACGTGGTCCACAGTTCCAGCCTTCCCACGATGGCATCTTCGAGAAAAACATGGTCGTATTCGATCAACGAGTCGGCAGGCCGGAGTTCATCAACATCGGACCCGGCACCGCGCCAGAGACCTGGAAGTTCCTCGGAAATGCATGGTTCGACACGGAAGGCAATCGCAAACCCAGGTTGCCCGGCACGGAGACCCGTAGCGTTTACGCGGTCGATCCGATGCTTGCGGACGTTGGCAAGCCGACCATGCGTGTGACCAACGAGGATAGACAGCTCAGGGATATAGGCGCTCGAGCGTGGAAGAGACTGAACGCCACGGCGTGGATAGACGGAGAGAATTGATACGATAGTCGCATACGATTTTGCCCAGAGATGATTTGCTTTCTTCTTCAGGCAAAATCATTCTCGGTTCATGACGCGTGTGTCAGTCGCCTGATGTGATCTTGGCCATTTCCTCAGGCGTGAACTTGCTGTCGGCGATCGGTCCTGGTTGGTACACGGCCTCGACCTTGCTCGGCTTGGGCGTGACGACCGGAATGATGAATACCTCCTCGCCCGCTGCCGTCCTCTCGACGCGACCGCCACTCCGCTCCAGCGCCTGACGAACCAGCTTTTTGGAGACGTCGATCAGCGTGGGGAAGTCGTACGGCGTGTGGCTGAACTTGCCTTTGGGATCCAACTCCGATGTGAACCGCTCGGGCAGTTTCGAGAAACCCATCGTGGTGAACAACACTCCGCCGGCGTTCGACGGGTTGCAATCGGAGTCCTGCCCGCAGCGAGTCGAGATGATGATCGTCTGGTCCGGATCGCCCTTGCCGTACAACAGGCCCATGATGATGTACGCGCCGTTCAATTTGGCGTCGATACTGAAGGCGTTCTCGCCGCCGGGCTTGCTGCACAAATCATGCGTGTACTTGGCGTCTTTGTGATATTTGTCCTCGCACCACTGCCACGTCTTCTGCCAATCGTCGGGGTTCTTCTTGTACCATTCGAGCATATCGCGGACCATCCCCGCGTACTGGCTCTGGCGGGGAATGCACTGCAATCCCGCCTCGACGATCTTCACCATGTCGTCTTCGAAGAACGCTTCGGCATACAAACCGCCGACGAATTGGCCGGCGTAGAAACCGTCGCCGTAATTCATCAGCCGGCCAAACTTCTCGCCCAATTCGATGGCCAGTTGGGGCATGCCAGGGGCGATCAGCCCGCTGTAGTCGGCCTCGATCTGGTAGTCGATGTCATCGGCGTGTTTGTTAAACGCCGGGTGGCCCGAGTCGGGCGGGGCAATGCCGCTGCGCAGGTTGTCGCGGCCGGCCCGATTGGCGTGCCAGAGATTGTAGCCGCTGTTGGCGAAGTCGATGCCCGCTTGACGAATCGAGCAGTCGAGCCCGTACTTGTCGAGCGTCTGCAGGAAGGTCATCTCGACGTAGATGTCGTCCTGCCGAAACTGATTGACCATCTGCGGCTTCCAATCGGGCATTTGCCCGGCGGGCATGATCTTGCCCTTGATCCGAAATTCGGTAGGGCCACCCCAGCCGACGCCCACCATCTGCCCGACCCAACCGGCCTTCATTTTGTCCACGTAATCGTCCACCGAAAGGCGTCGCACCTGTTGAGCGAAACCGGTCGTCGCCAACCCTACAGCCAACATCAAACCGAGACAGACTCTGCATCGCATGGTGATTCATCTCCCTTGCCAGAGTTGCACTACAAATCTACCGACACCGAGGGAAATCTTAATGGCGGAAAGGTGCCAGTGCAAGCAAACACGGAAGAGACGTTCTGTGACGGAGCGCATTAGACGCTCGATCAAGCGACGAACTGACTTCGCTGTCCTCGTCAGCCGTTCTACTGAAAGAGGCCCTCGGGCAACTCGACCGACGAGAATAGGCCCCTGCAGTACGTGCGCACCGCTGATACTCGATACTATCGGGGGATGTTGGATCTATCGATGTGAGCCATCGAACCACCCTCTGGACGCATTAACGCCGACGCATTGTGCTCCCGGTCGAATTGTCGGCAAACTCTCATTCTGATATGTTTACACTGCAGTCCAACTCTCGGACGATCCGGTGGAGAGTTTGAACATGGCTGGACGATTCGAAAGCCGCGAGCCGTCCTCTTCATTCTGCATCAACGCACGTCACTACCTGCGTCATGCAGCCATTAAACTGACTTATTCAGGGTGAGAGATGGATTGCAGCGAAATCAAGATTCTGGCAGTGGAAGATGATGTCGCGTTTATGGAGATCCTTGAGTTTCAAATGCGATCCATCGGGTTTTCGTATGCCACCGCCTGCTCGGTAGACGATGCACTGAGCAAGTTCATGGCCAGCCCGGATGCGTTCGACGTGCTGCTTGCTGATCTTTTGATGCCCAAATCGAATGGATGGGAATTATCACAGTCGATCCTGGCACAAAGCCCTAATATCAAAGTCCTGTACATGTCGAGCGTAGCGCGCGCGTCGCTCGTCTCGCATTACGGATGGCCAATTCCGGAAGACGACTTCCTAAGAAAACCATTCGACCGAGACGCGCTTCGAGACAAGATGCTCGAAGTAGTGGCCAGGTGATGTGCTAGACCGCGTTCCGCCGTGGATTCTCGGAGAAGCACAGAAGCGCACCGCCGCCGATCACTTGGCAGAATCTCTCGGTGTGCCGGCGGCTAACCGGACGTTGGCGTTAACTGCGACACGCCTTGTCGGTAAGGTTCTCCGACGGCTCAGTTTCTCCGCACATTCCTTGTCTAGTAAAGGTACCCAGATGTACAGAACTGCACTTCTGCTGTTGGCCTCCGGCGTGGCGGCGACTTCGGTCGGCTGTAAGCCGGCAACAGACGCGACGGCACCAGCCACTCGGAGTGGTCCGAACGAACCAGCGGCCACAGAATTCACGCTGGTCACCCTGAAAG
Source organism: uncultured Pirellulaceae bacterium (assembly GCA_964623055.1). Lineage (GTDB taxonomy): Bacteria > Planctomycetota > Planctomycetia > Pirellulales > Pirellulaceae > JADHUC01. The sequence continues at coordinate 9,227 of CAZURK010000195.1, read as the reverse complement.
TACCGAATATGACGTGAGGCGGCTGCGCCGCCTCGGTTCGAGGCGATCTGGAGAAGATCGACGGCGTCATCGACATCGAAACGGATATCCCGGGACGCCTTTGTTCGTTCAAACTGACCAAGCCGGACGTCGACTACAAGTCGCAACTTGAAGAATACGCGAAGACAAACAAGAAACTGGCTGACTACGAGATCCAGTAGAAAAGGTACGGCTCGCCGATGTGATGTCGTATCGACAACGCCGGATAGCGTTCGCCACCACGCTCGCGACTGCGATCAGTTGCGCGCCTTTTGCGGAGGATTTGATTCCGCTTCTCTCGTCCCAATCGCTTTTTGGTCAGCGGCCGGTGTGAATTTCAACGATATTGAATTGATGCAGTAACGCTGGCCCGTGGGCGTTTGAGGCGCGTCGTCAAAGATATGGCCCAAGTGCGAGTCACAGCGCGAACACGTGACCTCGATGCGTCTCATGCCGAGCGTCAAGTCGGGAGTCAGGGCCACTCGATCACCGGCCTTGGCGGCGTAGAATGCCGGCCATCCACAGCCAGAGTTGAACTTCGTCTCGGAACTGAACAGTTCCTGCCCGCACGCCGCACAAGTGTAAGTGCCAGGCGCGAAGTGCTTATCGTATTTGTTCACAAAAGGGCGTTCCGTGCCTTTTTGGCGAAGTACCCGGTATTGCGCGGCCGTGAGCACCCGCCTCCATTCCTGTTCACTGCGTACGACTTTGTCACCATTCATTGTGTAGGGTGTCTCCGATCTTGCATCGGCACCGATAGCGGATCGCAAGACTCCCGCCTGATTTCTTACGAGCGAGTCGGGGCCCGACAACTTGAGGAAGTAGTAGTCTTTCGCACCTCCGGCACCGATGATCAAGATGACACCGATCACTCGGCTACCTGGTATGTCGATCGTCTTGCGAGCGAACGGCGGCCCGTCCGGCTTCTTCCACGTCCCGGAAATATCAGCCAGGACGTATTCACCCTGATCGCTCTTACCGTGCGACAGCGTGACCTTGCGGTCTTTCTCGTGAAACTGGCCCACCCAGCGGTCGATATTCGCCTTGATCCCGCCAGTCGGCCCACCGAAGTAGTAAACAACCAGTTCTGCGTTTTCGTCCTCCGGTCTCACGCCAGGTATCTGGAACTGGGCAAGGCGGAACTTCGACGTCGTCTTTTGTTGCCTCCACGCCTCAGGCACTTTCAACTTGATCGCGCCGGCTGACACGTTCTTGGACTCCGACGCATCGACACCGTCGGCGGTGAATCCCGTCGAACTCAGGGCCAACGAACACGCGAGTCCGACTGCGCTCTTTGGAAACATAGTCACAACCTCCTGTGATTCCAGGTCTACACTGCCGCAGTGCATCTCATTCTTGTGGGTAACTGAGGGTGTCCGGGAATTGATTGTAGCCGAATTCGTGAGAATTCGGGCGTGCAGGCAATTCACCGAAGTCTCACGACTTCGGCTACAGCTAGCAAACGTCGTGTTTTGTGGGACGAATTCCCGGACACCCTCGGGTAACTAAGAGAACGTGTCGAGTAGTCGCAAGAAAGCCACCCTATCGAAGACAACCGCCGTGAAACTGCATTTCTAACCGTAGTGCAGTAGGCTAACAACCTGTATTGTCCGACGAACTGCCGCACAAAACGACGGCCCCGCTAACATGACCTATAGATCGTTTCATCCGAATCGCACCGATTCATGAATGACTTGCACAGAACTTAATCCGCAGGTCGAAGGTCCGTAGGGCCGATTCCCACCGGCCGATCAGACGACGATCAAGCGCTGGCCGGTAGGAACCGGCCCTACTCGACTCATGCGTTCAGTTTCCGAATGACTTCCAGCGCCTCGGTCACGTGACGGTTGGCGGCCAGTTGCGAACTGAACACATGCCGCACGATCCCTTCCCGGTCGATCACGTACGTGACCCGACCGGGAAACAAGCCCATAGACTTCGGTACGCCAAATGCGTGCCGCGCACTCCCGTCCGTGTCAGAGGCGAGCACAAACGGAAGCCGTTGACTCGACGCAAACGCTTGATGCCGGGCCGCGGAATCCGCACTGATGCCGATCACCACAGCATCCGCCTCGACAAAGTCCTCGTATGCATCGCGGAAAGCGCACGCTTCCTTCGTGCAGACCGGCGTCCCGTCCCTGGGATAGAAGAACACGACCACGGCTTTCTCGCCCCGGTAATCGTCCAGCCGGATCTGTTCGCCGGCGTGAGTCGAAAGCTCAATATCGGGAGCGGCGTCACCTACGTCGATTCGTGTCATTGTCCGTCCTAATCCGCATACACCGTACACAAGCGGTTCGTCGAGCCAACTTAGCCAACCGGAAGGTGCTCGAAAAAGACTCCGGCCATCGTGAATCAGCCAGTGCCGTTAGAGTAAGGCGGCGATCTCGCACAGAAACGTGGCAAATTCGGCCGTCACGTCTGTTAGCAGTTCGGGGTCTTTCTTGTCCTCGATGGCCCCGTAGACCTCCACGTCCGGAAGAATCCAGTATCCGTCTTCATGCTGAGTCCGTACCAGATAGTCGCCCAAGGTCTCGGCCGCCCGCCGCGGTTCTTTCTCGCCGGTAATCGAACTCAACAGCGCACAGCCGAACCCCAGCTTCCCGCTCGGAGGGAAACTGTAGACGTCGTCTTGGCAACGCTGGGTGAAATCGAAGATCGTCTGCACCGCGTCTAACGCGGACGCGTCGCCTGTGGCGAGATGCCACCGGCAGAGGAAGATCATGGCAATACCAGGATGAAAGTAGATTTGCTGCGGCGATTGTGCGTCGACGAAGTAGCCCAGGTCGGCGCCCTCGGGCACATCCGTGATCAACTCGCCGTCGGGTGTCATGCGGAAATAGAATCGCGTGGGGTCCGGTTGCGCGGCAACCAACCGCTGCAAACACTCCGCCGCCGCTGCGGCCGTATCGAGTTGGCCGACTGTCAACTCGGCCAGCCCCGCCCAACTCGTACTCAAACATTCGACGAACGGTTTGCCGGCGTCGACGGACAGAAAACCGCCGCACGGGGCTTGATGGGAAAGCAGGAACTTCGCACCGCCGAAAGAAAGATCGAACTGGCCAAGACGGTGCGCGCCTTGAACCAGCCACGAGTTGCTGTAAGTCGGCCAATCGTCGTGGAAGCTGAGCGTCGCCTTTTGCGAGGGGCCGCGGAAATCCCCTTCCGATGTGAAATGGTGCGTGCGGACCCAACGCAACAACCGCACCGCCTCCGTGGCGAACCCCGAGATTCCCAGGGCATACGGAACCTTGTAGTATCCGCCCACGCCCGCCTCGACATCGAACAAAGAACCGTCTGCCTTCTGTCGGCCAACGATCCAACGGGCTGCCCGACGAGCTGACTCAAGATACGTGTCACAACGGCTATTCATGACTGGTCCTCCAGGAAAGCGGCATGGTCGCGGATTCGTTTGACCCGCAGCCAGGCGATGGACGCAAGCAACCCGTTCGCTATTCATACGCAGCGATCTCGGCAATGCCCAACAAATTCGGTCGTTTCTCGCTGCCGCCCCCCGACTTCTGCACGACTCTCAGTGCATCCGTTACCACGGGATCGAATCGCAATAGCGTATCGCGCCGCTCGGCCGCTTGCCAGGACTGTCCGCTCGCCGTGGTTGGCAGAACTGGCACAAACACGCCGTCTACGCGGCACTCAATGCGATAGGCGCGAGGCAGCCAATCGGTTTGCCCCCAACAGATGTAGAGTCGACCGATCCGATGCTTCTCTGGCCAGGTCAGGGTACACGAATGCTCCTGTGGCGTTTCAGCCGATGCCCAGGCCATCCCGGCTCGGCCTCGCGTGAGTACAACGCCATCGTTCAATGGTCCAGTGGTGTAGGTTCGATAGAGGCTGTCCACTTCCACTTGCGGCGGACTCGGCCCGGTCGCCAACGCCAGGTTTCGCAGGCCATCAGCCGGCTGTCCCTGGACTTGGTGGTCAGCGAGCACCGTCGTACGGGTCCTTTGAATGCCGCTCCAATGCATCGGAAGCGTCGGCCGCGTCTTCACCTTGATCGGCGCGTGCCGGATCTCAATTCGATGGCTTTCCGCCAGCCCGCATTCGGCATCCACAAAAGCGCAGATTCGTGCACGCCACGGGCCAAGAGGCAGCGGGACCCCGTCATCCCACTCTCGCTGTGCATGTGTTTGAATTACACACTCGACTTCGGCACGCCCAATCGGCAACGAGACACGGAACATATTCCAGCCCGCCGCGCCTGCACGCAGGCCGCTCGTGCGCCCCGCGGCGTCGCGCAGGCGGATGTGAGGCGCCTCGACATCGAGTTCTTTGCCCGAGCACTTGATCACCGCGTTCAGGCGCGCAGTACCCGCCGAGATGTCGGTCACCAGCAGCACAAAGCTCGCTCGCATCCCCTCCGGAACGTGAGACGTGAAATCCAGGCGTACGTCCGGCTGACTGTCATCCAGCGTCACATCTTCGATTCGAACATCCGGCGGTTCGCTTGCCTTGTCTGCCAGGTCGATCGTCGCCTCGCGTCCATCAGATGTGACTGCAGTAAGTTTACCGTCGAGCAACACCTCCGCCAGTTCCACGGGGCTGACGACCTGCGCGGTTCCCGCGTGCGCACCCAGCAGCGCGATCACCGTCCGTGTCGGCGTCGATTCGATCAAACGTTCGTTCTGACCCAGGATCGCGGGCCGTGGCAAGGAGCACTGCTGGCCGACTTCCAGGACGCGGAGTTCATGTCCGGACAAATCCAATTCGATTGACTCCCCGTACCGCACAGCCTTGGCCATGGCGCGCACGCGTGGATAAGTCTCCATGACGAGAAACGGTTCGTTTGCAGGCCAAAAGCCGGCCTTCTCGTCGCACACGAATTCTACCTTCTGCTCCAACACTGCGGGATTACGTATCCCAATGACGCCGCGATTCCCGTCCACAATGTGCGCGAATCCATACACCTCGCCCTTCATCGGATCGCCTCCGATAGGTCGAGTGTCCGCGAGCAGCCAATCGTCGCGAGCGATGCCCCAGCGATGGACCGCGGCTAGATCATCTCGATTCGCTTCGGACAGTTCCGGTAACGTCAGAATGTACTCCGCAATCTGCGGCCCGAGCAGGAACATCATCGCGGCGTAGTTGACGAACGATTGTCGAGGCTGTGGCGCACGCTTCACCCAGGCCTGCCAGTGGTAGCTGATCGCACCGTGATTGATGTAACCCGTCGCCGGGTAGTACGGCCGTGCTTCGAGTCGTCCTTTCATCGCGCTATCGCGCCACGAACCAAGCAGGTCAACCGTGGCGAACGAAGGCGGACCGTCCAGGCTCCCATTCCAGTCGCCGCCGGGGCCGTAGTACACGCTGTCGTACCACTTGAGCCACCATGGGCTGAACCACCCTGTGTCGCACAGAAAAATATCAGGCGACACGGCACGCACGGCTTCGAGTTGACGAATGAAGGCGTCGGCGATGGCCTCGGTTCCGTAGCCCGGCATGTGTCCTCGATGGTTTCCTGCGGGACAGTTGAAAGTTCCCCAGTCGTAATAGTACATCCCCACGCCATGCTCTCGAACGTATCGAGCAAGATTCGCCTTCAGCGCCTTCTCTGCCCGCGGGTCGGCCAAGCAGTAGGCTCCTCGACCTCGCGGACCGGATTCAACGTAGATCATGTCGAGGTTGTCGCCGATCCAATCTCGAAGCAAATGGCTCCTGCAGCCTGATGTGTAGACATGCAGGCCCAACGGGCACCCCAGTTGCTCCCGTGTGTAGCTGGTCGTTAGTCCGAGTAGATCGGGGCACACGTGGGGCGGCTCCATGATTCCTTCACGAGGTTCCGCCCATCCGTTCAAGGTAACAACGTCCAGTTCGATGCCTCGCTCCGTAAAGACCTCGCGTGCCGTGTCGATGATCTCGCGAGTTCTCTCGTCAAACACGTGTGTATCGAAAAAGAACTCTGTAACGCGTTTCACGGGGCGAGCGCGGATGCCTTCGATGTATCTCGCAAACACGTCGCGGATCCGTTCATGCGGTCCGTCGGCCGCCACGCCGAGAACGGCTGATTTGCACTCGATCCGTCCCGCTTTGCCTGGGTAGTGACGCAGAAAAATGACACCGTTCTCGTCGTAGCCGTTGTGTCCGGCCGGATGTTCAAGCCCCATGAACACTTGATCGGCCACGAAAACGGGCTGGCCTATCCCAATATCCCAGACAGCCGGCCGGGGCCGGCTTCTCAGGTCATTGACAGGCTCGACAGGAACCACATTCAAACTGTCGGCAGCCATCGGTGCAAGTTCGGCCCCGACGAAGGAAAGATGTTCGACATCGACGCTTCGCACATAGACCGACCCTGTGTCAAGCGACAATCGCTTGCGCACGAAAAAAGACTCCGGTTTGAGTTCGTAGCCGACGACAGCCGTGATGCCAGTGCGTTGGTGCCGCAAGACGAACTCCAGCCTTCCCGCATCCGGATCGGGCTTGATTTCCTGGAGCGAAAAATCGGATGAGTCGATGGATTCACCCCTGCCAAGATCCAGGACGAACTCGACACCCCGGACCTCGAACCGCCTTCCCGTTAGACAGCTTTCCACAAAGATCGTGGTCAAACACGGTTCCATTGAAAACGAGCGGACTAGGCAGGAGTTGCCGATTTCGATTCGATCGCCGTCGCGCTCGATCGTAACCTCGGCCATCACTCCGGCCTCCAGGCCACACAAAGCGAACACAATCACAAGTGTTAGGGCGACGAGACGTTGCATGGCGCTCTCCTGCTTCGCGCTGGGCGAAAGACGATGGCCGGGTGGCAACCATCCTACGCCAGTCATCGCGGCCGGCAAGAACGCAGAGCCAAAATCGGGCAATCCGTATGGCGTGAACGACGCGCCCACATGACAATGTCACGTGATCTGAGCAAGCTAGCGCCAAATGGTATTACCGCCCTGACGGGTGACGGATGAGGCTACTTATGCTCCGAACAACCATGCTCTCGATACTCGGTTTCCTGGTCGCAGACGCGGGCCTTGCGCAGGAGCCGGCTGTGTTACGGAACGCTTCGTTTGAAGAAGGACTTGGCAGCGGCGGACTGCCCAAATGCTGGCAAGGCAGCAACGACCGCTTGCGACTTCTCGAAGAAGGAGTGCCGCACGGCGCCAAATCGTTGGCCGTCGCGCGACGAGGCGCCGTGTGGCAAGTGGTGCCCGCCAAGGCGGGCTTGAACTACGTGCTGACGGTCGACGCCTACACGAAGTTGTATGAGGACAAGCCCAACTGGCGATTCCGGTCCGGTGCGTATGTGGCACTGACCTTTCTGCCTTCGGGTCAAAAGTCCCGGACCGAGATGATCCCACCGTTCGGCGACAGCAGAACGTTCGTGGAATACTCCGTCGGCGCAACGGCGCCCGCCGGCACGGAACAGGTAGAAGCAAGAATCAACACGGACCGGTCGGACATCACCGTCGATCGCGTACGCCTCGTCGTTCACCAAGACAGCTTCCAGCACTTCCAACTCAAGAAGCTCCACATCGGCACGAGCATTGTCCGGCAGGGCCAAGCCACGACGAGGATCGTGGTTCCGACGTCCGGCGCGTACGACCACTTCGCCGCCGATATCTCAGCCAAGATCAAAGAGCTGACCGGCGTCGATGCGCCCATCGTCGGGGACACGGAGTTCGACCTGTGCCGCGAGCAACGGCTGGACGAAAACCTGATCGTGCTGGGCAATCGCAGCACCAACCGCGTCGTCAGCGACCTGTACGATCTGTACTGCTGCGTCATCGACCTCCGGTATCCCGGCAAAAGCGGCAGCGTGGTGCGCAGCCTGCACGATCCCTTTGCCGACGGGCATAACGTGATTTTCGTCGGGGCCAGCGACAACGCAGGCATGAAGAAGGCGACTGCGAAGTTCCTGGCGATACTTGACCAAGCGCACAAAACCGGAGACCTCCGGGAATCTCGGAAAACGGATGATGGCGGACGGGTGCCTGGGGTCGAGCGCAGCGAGCCCCCAGCGCGGCGTGAACCAGGGGGCTCACCACTCGTCCCTCGTGGCTCGACCCCAGCCACCCAGGAATCCACGGAAGAACGAGAGACCGAGGACACGCTGGAGATTGGTTACCTCGCGGAAATTGAGCTGGGCAGCGACGTGAACATTCCCAAAGAGATGAGCTTCCGCGATCTGCAGCGTATGAAGCCTTGGGACGCGACTAACCGCACGGGCGGCTATGGCTGGACGGTCATCACTAAATGTCTGGCCTACTACTACCTGACCGGCTACAAGTTCTACGCCAAGGAATTCATGCGTCTGGCGTTCCCGAAGGACGAACAGACGATCAAAGACCTTGCCGCGTGCGGGCAGGATTTCAAAGCCGATCGGCGGGAGCCTCTGGTCGATGTATACCACTATCGCGCACACCTGCCGGTGGTGTACTGGGATTTGGTCGAAGAAAGCCCCTTCTTCAGCGACGAAGACCGCACCAAAGTGACCCGCCAGTTCATGAAACAGGTTCGTACCTTCCGCGCGAACGAAGATTACGGCTGCGAGGTTGACAAAACGCGATACCCTGGCGCGATCATCAATAGCCGCCATCATCAATGGGGGGCGATGACGTTCTACACGCTGGGCCGTTACCTGTCGAAGTACTACCCGGACTACGAATGGAAGGCCGTGAAACGCTGCGCCGAGTACTTCTTCTCCGCGCTGTACATGAAAGAGCACGTGTGCAACCGAGGCGAGGGTGCGCGCCTGGCGCGGCATCCGACGACATTGGTGTCGCTGTTCGACTACACGCTGATGTCCGGAAACAAGCACCCTGTCCAGATGGGAAGCCTGGCGGACCAGACTCGAACAACGGAAATCCTGCTCGATTGGCGGCCGAACGCCTGGGTGCTGTACCAGGCGCCGACCAACCTGTTCCACAAGATGGCCTATCTGTTGAACAACTCTCGCCACGTGTACGCCCGCAACCTCAACACCGTCGAGACCATCGCCTTTCGGCCCGGCCAGTCGTATTGGCCGGACGAGAGCCGGCTGGAGCACGAGCCCTTCGCGATCGACAAATGGGAATCGCTTAGGCCAACGCCTTATGAGTTCTACTTCTGGGAACTGCTGTGGGAAGAGCCCCTTCCGCATCAGGACAAAATGTTCCGTTTGGCGTCATTCCGAACCACGAACGACGCCAAAGGGGACTACTTGCTGTTCGACGGCGTGTATCTCGGTGGCGTGTACCACTGCTTCTCGCTGCTGGAATACG
>CAZURK010000194.1:0-29464 GCA_964623055.1 uncultured Pirellulaceae bacterium | reverse complement strand
CGTTGGAGAAGAATATCGCCGAAGCCACGGATCACGGTGCCACAGGTGTGCTGTTTGTAGTGGACGACGTTTCTGACGAGACGATGCGGTCGATCCGTCAAGCGTCCGATCTGACCAAACAAAGAGGAGTTGAGCTCTGGCTTGGCATCACCCAGCGTTGGGAAACGGTGCCGCGTCTATTGGAACGTCTCAAAACGGAGCAAGTTGCTGGTATCGCCTTTCTCTTTCCCGCGCCGCAAGGCGAACCCGCGGAGCCGGGAGACTTGGTTACCCAGATGGAAATCAAAAAGCGTGGCGAACAACTGGGCGAGTTGATCCGCCAGGTCAAAGCTGCAATCCAGAAGAACCAGAAGCTGGCGGTCTGCGTCGCCGCCTCCGAGATTGATCCCGAAACTGCTCGCGAACGATTTGTGCCGGTCAAGGACCTGATCCGCAACGGCACTTTGGATTGCGTCTGCCTGGCCGGGGCTGAGCGCGTGAATTTCCATCGGTTGCGACTTCTACGTGACGCGCCTCTTGAAGCAGGTATCTACCTGGACGGGGACTCGTACGAGGAGCGACAGCGAGGGGGACTGTTGGAGCGGGCAGCGCTGGCCACCGTGGATAACCCCACGTGCGATTGCCTCTGGCTCAGCGGCTTTCCGCCAGCGCTGGCTGTCCGGGTCGTTCCCCGAGCCGTCGAACGTCGCGAGCAGTCCAAAGCCCGGCAGAAGGCGTTAGACGAGGCTATCCAGCGGGGGACGCTGGTTGTGGACCAAGGAATCTACGAGAAAGACTGCAACGACCAAGCGACCGTACACGGTGTTGCACAAGGCTTCGTGCCTTCGCGCAACGGCGAATGTCCTCTGGTTCAGCTCTACCTGGCCATCCGTGGTTGCCCGGGTCCGCTGCCTCCGCCTCTGAAAGTGGAGATTCGCGATGACGACAACGGCAAGCCGGGCGAGTCCGTGTTAGCCAAGACAGGTATCCCCGCCGCCGAGTTTGGCCACGAGCCGACTTACCGCTGGGGAAGCGCGTATTTCGATCTGCCCGTGTCGTTGAAACAAGGAAACAAGTATTGGATCCATCTGCCCGCCGCGCGGCATGCGGAAGGAAGCTTCGTGTGGCGAATCGTGAAGGACGGTGCCAATGCGCGCGGGCGGGCCTGGAGCCGAAGCTACGACTACTCAAGGCATACATGGGTCTTTCGCGTTTTCATGACAAGGGAAGATTGAAATGGGCGCCATGAGACCAGCCATGTACGTCGCAGCCTTGTTAGTTGTCCTGATCCTCCTCGCCTCCTCCACGCTGGGCGCGGAGAGGACGATGCATCTCCGCTTCGATGGCGACTTGATGGGCGAATCGGGTACCATTGCGGCGAAGGCCGACAGCGTGCAGTTCGGCGATGGGCACGAGGGCCAGGCTGTGATAATCGAACGGCCTGCAGCGCTTGCGTATCCTACGGATGGCTTCAACACGGACGCCTTCACGATCTCGTTTTGGGTGCGACATGAGAAGCCGCTTCGGGACTACTTCTACCGGCGGCTGGTCTACTTCTGGCACGAGACGGCTGATATGAAGAGCCGAATCGGGATCCAAAAACGGGCCGGAACGAACTACTTCGTTTTCTTCTTCAGCGACAATCAAGGGCGTGCCAAAGGCGTTAACTTCGGCGGCGATTGGTTCGCCATGGCCACGGCGCCGGTCCATTGGGAAGCCGGCACTTGGCACCACATCCAATGCACCGCTGACAAATCGCGGCAGGTCGCCCAGTTCTTCGTTGATGGCCAGAAAGTAGCGGAAGCCACGGGTACACAGTTCCCGGAGAAGTTGGGCGAGGTCTTCTGGGTGGGCAGCGAGCAGGGACATTCCTGGATGCGTGGCGTCATGGACGATTTGCAGATTGAGCCCGTCGCGCGGCTCCAGCCCGGTCCTGTCGCGACGCCCGCGACCGCGCACGACAAGCCGCTGCCCAAGGCTCCACGAATCCTCGGCAAGTCGGTAGGCGAACTGACGGGCAAAAAGCTCAGGATCAATCTGGACTTCTTCGATATCTGCATCGGTACCGACACTTGGGACATGCGCGACTGCGACGCCGAAATGGAACGATTGATGGCGATGTGCGCGCACTACGGCGTGGATCGGGTCTACTTTCGTGTGTCCGTGTGCGGGGCGGTCTGTTATCACACGAAGGTGATGACGCCGGCCTATGAGAACGTCTTCGAGAAATACACGACCGAAGGCCTCGATGGCTGCTGTGCGAACATCCCGTCGCTGCACCGCCGCATGGGCATGGTGATGCGCAGGATTGACCCGTTGGCCTGTTGCGCCAAATACGCACACAAGCACGGCATGGAGGTCTACGCCTGGGTCACTGTGTTCGACAGCATGTACTACGCACCGGAAACAGAGTTCTTCCAGCGGCACCCAGAGTACACGTGGGTCAGCAAGGACGGCACGAAGCACGTTCCCGGTGTGCCCTGCTATGCGCACCCGGCGGTGCGTGAGTACCGGCTTGACCAGGTGCGGGAACTGCTCCAGTACGACATCGACGGTATCAAGTTTTCGCCTCGCTCCCACTCGCCATGGCCGGGAAGAAGATCAGGCGGGGGCAACGAGGGATCGCGCGGCTACGGATTCAACGAACCGGTAGTTCAGGAGTACATCCGCCGATACGGCAAGGATCCCCGTACCGCCGAGGCCGACAGCCTTGACGAGCTTCGCTTCGTGCAACTGAAAGCCGATTTCTTCACCGACTTCCTCCGCGAGGCCAAAGAGCTTGCCGCCGCCTCTGGTAAACGTCTGGTGATGATCACCTCGACGTCGGTTGCCGACCCGGTGCGTGCCAACTGGATCTACGTGGACGCCGAAACGATCGCCCGTGAGAGGATCGTCGACGAGTTGTCGATCATGGCGGGCGCAAACGCCAACCTGGACCATTGGCGTCTGCTGGCCGATGGCGAGGTCAAGCTGAGCACGTGGGCCGGCATCCACGGGGAAACTTACGATCAGTGCCTGGACCGAATGCGCACGCAACTCCGTGCGATGCTCGACAATCCCACTAGCGACGGCAGCGCCTATCACGAACTGGCCAACATCATCTATCCAGATTGCTGGGAAGAAGCCATTGTGGACACGATTTGGCAATGGCAGGCCGAAAGTAGTGGGGAGTGAGACGCGACCAGGGAGTCTGGCACGATGGAATCGTGCCCCACTTGTCTATTCGCCAAACCGGACCACTGCGTCAATCGGCGGCATCGACTCCCCTTACCGCGATTTCCTGAAAGCCTTTGCGGATGTCTGATGCGTCGCTGTTGCCGAAACCGGTGCGCTGGATCATCAGAACGAAGATCATTTGGCGGTGCGGGTCGACCCAGCCTTGGGTGCCGAAGGCGCCGCCGTGACCGTACGTGCCGGGCGACAGCATTTCGGTGACGCCCTGTGGTTCGCGGACGATGCACCAGCCCAGACCCCAGCCGTTGCCAAGCGTGAAACCGGTTGTCAAATCGCCGGTCTGTAAGTGCGTCATCTGCTTCACAGCAGCTTCCGAGATGATTCTTCGCCCGTCCATTTCGCCGCCGTTCAGGATCATTTGGTAGAACTTGGCCATGTCCGAAGCGGTCGAGAACAAGCCTCCGGACGGGTTCGGCGCTCGTTGCCCGGCATCGTCAACGAGCCAATGTGACGCAAGTTCGATGGAACGCTTGTCCGCGCCGGGTTTGTACAGCAGGGCGAGCCGTTTACGTTGGTCGGGTGTTGGAGCGAATGAAGAGTCAACCATCTTCAGGGGCTGGAAGATTCGTCGTTTCAGGAACTTCGCGTATGGTTGACCGGAGACGATTTCGATGATTCGCCCGCATACGTTAAGCCCCGGGCTGTACTGCCATTTCGATCCGGGCTCGAAGCGTAGCGGCTGCTTCGCCAGGAGTTCCACGGTCGCTTTCAAGGACTCTTCGGTTCGCTGACTTCCACCGATCCCGGAAGTGTGTGTCATTACGTGACGGATTGTGATAGGTTTCGCCGACGGCCCGTCTGCCAGTGACATGTTCTTGAACTCGGGAAGGTACTTCGATACCGGGTCGTCGACCGACAATTTGCCTTCGTCCTGCAGAATCATCACGGCCGTTGCCGTGATAGGCTTGGTCATCGAGGCAACGGCAAAGATCGAGTTCGTGGCCATCGTTCTGCCATCTTCCACGGCGGCGTGGCCTACGGCTTCCAGGTGTACCACCTGTCCACGCATCGCGACCAGCGTTACCGCGCCGGCAATCTGTTTTGCCTGGACGGCCTCCCGCATCCGTTCGGAGATGCGTGCTGAAACGGTCGCGTCCGCTGCCAAGACACGGCTGGGAGCTACGGCGGTCAGAACCAAGAGGCTCGCTACGATTCGCATCTTGATTGACACTCTCATGATACCTCCTCTCTGATGTTTACTGCTGCGTCATCCGGTCTACTCCTCCCAGACCGTATGATACACTCCGAGAAGCTCGAAGTACTCCAGCAATCGCGCGTAAAATGGATACCCGCCAATCGTGGCACTGTCGCCGATCACCACGAGCTTGCGACGGGCCCGGGTCAAGGCGACGTTCATGCGGCGCACATCGTCCAGGAAACCAATCTCGCCGTGGGAGTTGCAGCGTACGAGAGAGATGACTACGGCCTCCTTTTCTCGTCCTTGGAAGCCGTCTACGGTATCGACCTCCAGGTTTGCGTATTCGTCCAAGAGCTGATCTCGCAGCAGGCGAACCTGGGCTGCGTAAGGCGTGATCACCGCGATGTCGGACGGCGACACCCCGGCATCTACCAAGGCCTCGACTCTGGCGCCGACCAGTTCGGCCTCGCGCGGATTCAGCCGGCTTTCGCCGTCCGGTTCGGTCTGCTCGTCGTAACCGGCTCCGGCCGTGTCGATGAATAGTATCGGCTCGTCCGTCAATTGGCTGGACGAAACGGACGGGAGATCGCACAGTCGATGGTCTACGACGGCCGAATCGGCGATGAGCGTCCCTTCATAGAACTCGGACGAGGAAAAGTCCATGATCGCCTGATGCATACGATACTGGACGTTCAGACGCCGCGCAATGCTCTCTCCGTGATGTTCGATCAGACGTTCCAACAAGCTGACATTGAAACCTTCGCGGGCGGCCTGCTGGGAGACGACCGTGGGCGGCAGTTGGCAATGGTCGCCCGCCAAAACCAGTCGATCGCTGCGCAGCAACGGAATCCAACATCCCGGTTCCGTGCTTTGACATGCTTCGTCGATGACGGCCAGATCGAACTGGCGTTGCCCCAGGATCTCGCTGTCCAGGCCCGTTGTCGTCGAGCACAAAACTGTGGCGGAATCCAGGATCTGCTGGACGACCTGCATCTCCAGCCGGCGGGCATCCTCGACAAGCCGCTTCGCTTCGTCGCGCATTTCGCGGCGAGCGCCGGGGGCTGGTTTTGCACGCGTGAAACGCCCCGCTTTGTCACGCAGTGCTTCGGCCTCGCGTACCAGCTTGCGGGCGAGGCGAATGTCCCGATGCGCGTCGACCATCAGATCCAATGTGTGTTCACGCAGACCCGGTTGAACGCGCGCGGGATGGCCCAGGCGAATTGCCTTTTCGCCGGCGGCCAGCAAGCGTTCGAACATGTTGTCCACAGCCAGATTGCTGGGGGCACAGGCCAGGACTCGTTCGCCGCCTCGAACGGCCTGCCGAATCAACTCCACTACCGTCGTGGTCTTGCCCGTCCCAGGCGGTCCGTGGATGACAGCAACATCGGCCGCCGACAAAGCAAATGCGATCGCTTCCTGTTGGGAGGCGTTTAGCATCGACTCGGGTAATGGCGGCGGGTCGATGTTTCGGAATTCAGGAGGCTTCTCTCCCAATAGCACTTGGCGCAGATCGGCCAGCCGGTCACCTCGCGCCCCGGAGGCTCGTTCCAATGCGGCTCGCTGCCGTTCGCGAGCTACCTCGTCGCCCGAGAGATCAACCCGATACGACGTTCCTTCATCTTTCGGATACCACGCGCCGGCCAATGCCACCTCGATGTTGCTCGCATCGCGTTCGCTCACCACGCCGCGCAAGCCAAGATCCTCGCGCGTATCTTCGGCCGTCAGCAGAACCGGCGAACCTATGCCCAAGCGGGTCCACGGCAGCTTCTGAAGTTCGTTTCGCTTCGTCAAGACAACCAACGTGCGGCCGCCCAGACCTGCAAAACGATCGCGGATTACCAGATTCACCAGGCTCTCACCACGGCGTTCTGCATCCTCCGCCGACATGCGGCGGACACGTTCGGCCGTTTGCCTCGCTTCGGCCTCGGCTTCGATTTCCAGAAGACGGAGCAATCGTTGGAAGTAATCCTCGTCCGTTCCAGACAGCCGGATTCCGTGAGAAGCTCGAATGTGCCGATTCGCCAGGCTGGTACCGTCCAGGCGTTGCACCAGTCGGTCGATCCAGTCGTCCGGGACTTCGATTTTCGAGCTTCGACCGCGGATTTCGACCAACCCAATCTTCCTTCGTTCGATTCCGCCCACCTGGATCAGAAGACGGACGATCGTGCCTTTGGTGGTCCGCGGCGGCAGAGCGTCCAATTGCAGTATCGACATGAGAAACGGTGGTGTGCCCCGAATGCTGAATATCGCCAAATAGCCGTCTATTCCGTCGTTGGCGAGCAGCATACAGCAAACGCCCGACACTTGCCATGTGGCGAATGATGCTAATGCGCGTCTGGGATCGGGAAGCACCAGCCGTGTGTCCAAACCTCCTGCTCGCTGTGAAGGACGATTGCATTCCCGTGGGGAGGTTTGTACTGGTAGTTCTCAAATGCGGCCTCCCCCTGCCCTCCGCGGTAGAAGTAGATCAGATTCGGCCCGGTGCTCCAAAGCAATGGCGTACCAGCGGTAACGGCTTCTTCTTTGGGCGGAGGATCGTTCAGCGAGTACGACTTCACGGCCAGCCAGGGGATACCCTCGGGGCGATATAGAAACGGGCGGCCCGTGAAGGGATCGACCGGCAGCGAATCCAGCTCTTTGCCTACCAATTCGTCCAGCGTCTTCGGCAACTGGCCGTGTTCGGCCCGCCAAGCGGCTAGTGCGAGTTGCAGATGGGCGACCCGTCGATGCACTTCGTGGACGGCCATCAGCTCCAATCTCCAGTCCTCGTGCACGGGCAGCAAATGCGGATTCCACCACAGTAACGGCGTCGTCCGCACCCACTGGAGGTTACGGTCGTACAACGGATCGACTGCATCTCGTACGCAACCGTTCGTTTCGAGCAGACGCCGCGCCGCACGAATCCGTTGGAACTGGCTCGCCATGCACGCGGCCGACACACGCTTGACGCGTACGTGCTCGCACGGCAGCACAACAGAAAGACACTGAAATACCGCCTTCTCTTTCCATTCCGCACCGGACATCTCCCACGCGGCCTCGTCGAAGTCCAACAGATCGCAGCGCACAAGGTAGTCGTCCAGCGTCGCATACTCGCGCGGTGGCGAGAACACGAAGTACTCCTGGTCTAGCCTTTTCAGGGCCGTTCGTATGGTTTCGGCACGCTGGCCGGAACCGGCGGCCCAGTCCGGCAGGCGGGCCAACGCCATCGCCTCGACAGCGTCCGCGCCCCGCTGCCTACCCAGATCGCCGCGATCGTAAAGGTGGCGGGCGAAGCGTAGGACCGCCATGTGACGCTCGAATGCCTCGTCGAACTTGCCTTCGGACTCTAAAGAATCGCAGCTATCCAGCACGAATTCTGCCAGCCGCGTTGAATGGCTCACCAGCGTCCGGGCGTTCTTCATGTCGTTAGACATGGTTCCTGCGTCAGACGGGCTGTGCAGATCGTGGGCGTTCGGAAACCAGCAGTGTTCTCGGCGGCTCGCCTCGATGAACTTCGCAATCGCCTCATCCTTGGTCGCCGTGGACTCCGAAGCCGACCATGCTTCGCGGTACATTCGGAGTGTATCCCGTGCGTCGGACGACGGCTGACGCGGATTCGCTTCGGGCAGGTTCAGTTGAACAATTGGCACTTCGTACGCCCGGAAACAAGCGGTCACCGCGAGAACGGCTGCCAGCGGGAGGGCGAGCGAAAAGACGAGTTTCAATCGAGCTCGCCACCTTGTTCTTTCCGAAAGCCAGTCGGGTGCTCGCAACCAGCTTGCCCAGATCGCGATCAACGGAATTGGCGCCACGGCGAACCATAGTGGCACGTGCAGCGTCCACATGGTTGCCGCCCAGGTGCCTACCATGACGCTGCAAAACATGCCCACTGCCAGCGCGAGAATCCCGCTGCGAAGCAGCAGCGAGCACGCTTGGCCGACGGAGTAGAAGAGTACTCCGAGCCCCAACGTGGCAAATACGATGTCGAGAGCGTCACGCCGCATTTGAAAACCGGCAAACATCGAAGGATTGTAACGCGCTTCGACGGATTCGAGATGGAACATCGAAGAGGATCGAGTCATTTCGACGCCTATGCAGACAAGCGAAATCGACAGCCACGCCAGCACAGCGCAGATCCATACGATTTGCCGGCTGAACCAGGCGGTTCGCGGTCCGATTCCCCGTTCGGTAAGGAAGCGGAATTGCTGCTTGCGCTGATCTGCCCAATACACACAAGATCCCATCACGCACGCTGCCAAAGGGAACAGAACCAACGGCATGTTCAAGGCTTCGCCACCCTCGTGCACTACAATGAGGATCAAGCACGCAGAAATCGCGGCAAACCCGCCCAGGATCAACGCAATTGACGCGCGCGACTGGCGCCAACTCTGCCAGACCAGCCGACCGAGCACGAGACCACGGGAGGCTCGCTCCGTCCTCACGTGGTCCGCTGTTGATGCTTTCTGTCGCCGGGACGCTCGTGGGCGCGACCACGGCATCGGGTATTCGCGCAGCCAACGCCTTCCGAGCCAAATGTCAACGGCGAATACAAGGATCGCCACCAACACGCGAACCGGCAGCGTTGCCGTGTAGTCGTCAAAGGGAGCGCCCAGCGTACCTATGGGGACGAAGAGAAACAGTCGTGGAAGAAGCGCAAAACTGAACAAGCAAGGCACAATGCTTGCTAGTACAACCGCCCACAGGACTCGCCCGAGCAACAGCGAGAAGAACACGGCCCACGCGAAAACCTCCAGCAGCGTAGTGATCCCGCCCAGCCAAAGCACCAGATGATCGTCCGCTCGTGGAAGCTTGCCGCCGGCAAAGGCCAACGCGGTTAGCCAGAGCAAGGGGGGCAAGACGACAACGCTTGCCAAGGAAAACCCTAGCTTTCCGGTTAGCAGTCGCCAGGCCGACACCGGCAACGAGCGTTGAAATGCGTAGGTTTCGGTTTCGTGTTCGGCAGCAAACAGCGTGGCTCCGCTACCTAAGGCGTAAAGCACGGGCATGCCCAGCGCAACCGCGAACAGCGCGAAGACCGGAATCGGCTGGTCATCGATCAAGGCCGCGGCCGTGACGAGAACCATCAACACGACGGCAAACAGCGCAATGGCCAGCCAAAGGGCCCGCTGCCCGCGATATTCCTTCCACACGACTCGCCAGAGAATCGCATTTGCTGTCGTCATGCCGGTTGCTCCTGGGCGACATCTTGTTGTTGCACAACGCCTTCCCTGCGCATGAAGCCGACAAAGATCTCTTCGAGACTGGGCGTGCGCGAATCGACACAATCCACGACGGCGTGCGCATCGAGCGCCGCCACCGACGCCTCGTCAGGTTTGCGGACCAACAACTGCCACTGCCGCGAACGACGGCGCTGGCGGAGCAGTTCGCCCTGGACCAGCGGCGGTTCGGCAGACGGATCGCACAGCGTCACCGTCAACTCGATAACCTCCGCCTTAAGCTTCTCCAGCCGGTCGACAACCACCAAACGGCCGTTGTGCAGGATCGCCACGACATCCGCCACACGTTCCACTTCGTTGATCTGATGGCTGGAAAGAAACACGGTCTTGCCCTCTGCCGCCCGATCAACCATGCTCTCCAGAAACTCGCGCCGCACCATCGTGTCCAGCCCCGATGTCGGCTCGTCCAGGATCAGCAGACCCGGATCGTTCGCCAGTGCAAGAGCAAGCGACACTTTGGCTCGCATACCCTTCGACAACGCCTTGAGCTTCTTGCGCATCGGAAGCTCGAACCGTTCGGTCAGATCACGGTATCGGGTCAGGAATTCCTCGCTGTAGAATCCAGACGCAAACCAGCCGATTTCACTGACCGTCATCCAATCGTACAACGTCGGCTGTTCCGACACGTATCCTGCCCGACGACGGATATCCAGCGAGTACCTGACGCTGTCCAGTCCGAAGACTTCGGCATGGCCGGTGTCCGCTTCGGCAAGCCCCAGCATGCTGCGGATGCAGGTTGTCTTGCCCGCTCCGTTCTCGCCCAGCAGAGCGAACACGATACCCGATGGCACTTCGAGCGAGACGCCGTCCAGCGCCACGTGTGAACCAAACCGCTTCGAAACGCCCTGCAAACGAATAACCGGAGTCATGATCACCTCTCGTCGCGTAATGCGTCCGACAACTCATTGTCGATCAGCCGTCGAAGTTCGCCCTGATCCAAACCGCTTCGTTTCGCTTCGGTCAGCGTTCTTCGAAGCCGAGCCTGAATAAGCTGCTGACGTTCCTGGCTGCAGTGTTTCACTGCGTCGGGGGCCACTTCCAGGCCCATACCGCGGACGGTCTGAAGGACACCGTCGGCCTGCAATTGTTGATAAGCTCGGGCAACCGTATTGGGATTGATAGCCAGTTCGCGTGCCAGTTCCCGTACGGACGGGACGAGATCCGAGGGCCTGATCGCCCCACGGGCCACGGCGAATATGACCTGTCGCACCACTTGGTCGTAGATGGCCAAACCGTCGGATGGATCGACGTGAAAAAACATGAGACCTCGCGCCTCCTGTACTAGGTAACTATTACAGTAGACGGTAGCGAGCATATTGTCAAGGCTCGGGAGCCTGAAAACTTCAGAATTCGTCTTTTCTCACTTCGCGTCCGGTCTCGTGGGATAGCGGGGCGGTTTTCGCATTCTCATACCCAACGATTGCTCTAATCGACTCCGCGGGTCAGAATCGGATGGCAACGCCAGCAAATCTAACATTGACGCAAAGAAAGGCCCAACATGTTGAACATCGCGCGTATTGTATATTGTCCTGCAGTCCTCAGTTCCTGTTTTGTGGCGATGGCTGTCGGTGCTGAAACACCGATGCCGGAGTACAAGCCGGTCGCGGCAAAGATGGTTCAACCGCGCGATGGCTTGGGAAACGTGATTACCAAACTGGAGAAGGGCGGTGATGTGCGCGTCGCCTACCTGGGCGGATCGATCACGGCCGCCGCCGGTTGGCGTGTCAAAACGCGCCAATGGTTTGCCGAGCAATCCCCGGATGCCCAGGTCAGCGAAATCCATGCAGCGATCGGCGGAACCGGCAGCGACCTGGGCGTGTTTCGCTTGCACCGCGACGCGCTCCGGCACAAACCGGATTTGCTGTTCGTCGAATTCGCAGTGAACGACGGCGGCGCGTCGCCGGAACGTATTTGGCGAGCGATGGAAGGCATCGTTCGTCAAACGTGGGCGGCAGATTCGCGGACTGATATCTGTTTTATCTACACGTTCCGTGTCGGCTACGAGAAGAACCTAGCGGAGGGCCAATGTCCACGGGCCGCGTCAGCCATGGAAATGCTGGCCGACCATTATGGAATTCCGTCGATCAATGTAGCCTTGCGCATCGTCGAATTGAACCAGGACGGCAAGCTGATCTACAAGTCCGACGAGCCCACACCGGAGGGAGTGGTCCGTTTCTCCAGGGACGGCGTGCATCCGCTGGACGCCGGACATCAGATCTACACCGACGTGATCGCCGATGCAGTGACCGCGATGCGGCAAACGTCACAACCTGTTGACCACGCTGCCAAGCTCGACAAATCGTTCGTAGCCGACCATTGGCAGGCGGCCAAGATGGTGCCGCCTGTGCCGGATATGCTCAGCGGCGACTGGAAGCGGCTCGACGGCGAACATGTGTTCACAAAACGATTCGGCGGCCGCATGGGAACGCTGTGGGAGGCGACCCAGCCGGGCAGCCGCATCACTTTTCGCTTTCGAGGGTCTCAGGCAAAACTGTACGATCTGCTTGGCCCGGACGGCGGCCAGGTGATCATCACGGTAGATGGCGTGACTCGCGAGAAGCCGGTGCCCAGGTTCGACAGCTATTGCACGTATCACCGCATTGCGACGCTTTCGGTCGCTCAAGGACTGGATCCCAATGAAGTCCACACGGTCTCCGTCGAAATTCATCCCGATCAACCCGACCGCCAGCCTGTTGCCTTTCGTTTGAAGGATCCCGAGCAGGAACTCAAATCGCCGACGTACCAGGGCGCAAACATCCGCGTGGGTCAGATTCTGCTGCTGGGCGAGTTGGTTGAGTAACTACTCGTTTCGGTCCTCCGTCGCCGCCTGGATGACGTCCAGGTACGGGTCGCAAGGGCGATTGCTGATTACTTGATCGATCGCTCGTTCCCAGTCCCATTGCTCGACCCAGTGCAGGTAAGCGATTACCGTGCTGGGGGATCGATTGATGCCTGCGCTGCAGTGGACGTAGACCGAGTGGCCGTCCTTGAGTAGACCGTCCAATGCCTCTACGCACTTTGGAAGGTGTCTGCGAAGCGCGTCCGCATCAAAATCCTGCACGGGCGTCCGCCGGACCTCGATACCCGCCTTGCGATAGTGAGCCTCCATGTCGTACCAATTGATGCCCCAATCGTCAAAATCGTCCTCTGTCTGAAGGTTTAGGACTGCGGTGATGCCGACATGGCTTTTTAGCAGGTCAACGTTCTCGGCGTTTCGTGGGCAAGCGCCCACGTAGACCTGGGGAAGAATCTGGTGGTAATCCACGGCTGTGGGCTCCTTGGCGTAACGGCACGGATTATGAGCAGGGAAAGCCAATTCTACCGTTTGAGGTGCCTGAACTGCCAGCCCCGTCCCAGGAGGTCCGCTTCGAAGACTTTGCCGGACGAATACATCGCCTTTTCGGCGTTTGTCGCTTACACTGATATCCCCGTACCATGTTGGCTTCGCACGGCAGGTATTCCGCGGTATTTTCCGCAGTCCGATACGAACAACGGAGGACTAGATCGATGACCGAGAGCAACGAAAATCCGGACACGACGGACGTGTGCTGCCCCAAGTTCGATCCCGAGCCGTGGGACGGGCAGGAACTGACCTGGTCGGACAAGACGTTCGTCAAGACGCGCGTGAGGAGTTTCCTGCATATTCCGCTGAATTTCGGATCAGTGATGAAGAAGACCGTGGCTCTGATCGAGGCGGCTGATGCAAAGTCCGAGCGGATGATCGTCCTGTCCGACGAGAACTCGCTGTGGGGCGCCGACGTCTACGTCGAGGTCACCAAGGACGTGCCAAACGCCAACATGGCGACCATATCGGGCACGTTCTTGGCCAAAGTCTTCGAGGGGCCCTACAGCAACATACGAAAGTGGATCAAAGAGATGCAGGATTACGTAGTGTCGCAAGGCAAGACGTTGGTCAATCTCTACTTCTACTACACCACGTGCCCCAAATGCGCCAAGAAACACGGCAAAAACTACGTCGTCCTGATGGCACGTGTTTAGCGTAAACTCTTCGAGTCGGCCCCATGCGTTGGAAGACGTTACCGGTTCTTATTGGCTTTGCCCTCGGCATTATCGCGGGAGGAGTCCTGGCCGGCTGGCTCTACATGCGCCCGGACGGGCCTGTGGATCGCCGAGCGAATGAGGAACTCCAGCAGATCATCGACAAGCAGCGGCAGCGAATCCAAGCTCTCGAGTTGGCTGAGGCCAAGAGCGAAGAGACCACCGCCGAGTTGCAGAAAGAGTTGCGCACATGCGAACGTCGGATCATCCAACAACGGCAGATCATTCGCGATCACGCTCTGGACGAGACCATCCGATCTCCCGAGGACTTCCTGGCATTGTTTCCCAGTAGTTTCCCCGAAGGCAACTGGGAACCGGCCGATATGGATTTCGAAGATTGTTGGTTCCAGACGATCGACGGGCTCCGCTTGCACGGATGGTACCTACGACACGAAGATCCTCGCGCGGTGATCCTCTTCGCACATGGAAATGCCGGCAACTTGTCGCATCGCGCCTCACATGTGCGGCTGCTGCGCGACCGGTTCCGTGTATCCGTTTTCGTTTTCGACTATCGTGGCTACGGGCGCAGCGAAGGTGTTCCAACCATTGACGGTCTGTTGCGTGACGCCCGGGCAGCGCGCGAGTACCTTGCCCAGCGCGAACAGATCGCGGAGAAGGAGATTGTGCTGTTGGGACGATCGCTTGGCGGAGCGGTTGTGGTCGATTTGGCGAGTGAGCGGGGTGCAAGAGGCGTCATCCTGGAGAGCACCTTCTCGTCATTATCCGAGGTTGCAGCTTCGCATTTCCCGCGACAGTTGGTCGATCTTGCCTTGACCAAAGAGATGGACTCGGTCTCCAGAATCGCCAAGTACCAAGGACCTCTGCTTCAGAGCCACGGGGACGCCGACCGGACGATTCCCTACTCGTTGGGGCGAAAGCTGTTCGATGCGGCCAACGAACCGAAGACCTTTGTCACGCTTCGCGGTCGGGACCACAACGATCCGCCGACCGAGGAGTACTATGAGGCCCTGGAACAGTTTCTGTGTTCCTTGAAGTCGCCTTCCTCCTCCTAGACGTGTTTGCTTATCTCCTCCAGGGCGCTCGACAAACGTGCCATCGCGCATTAAAGTTGTCCTTTTGTGTTTTAACGACGAAAGGATAGCCCATGAGTCCAAAGCGAGTGTTGTTGAGCGAACAAGACCTCCCAACTGCCTGGTACAACCTGCAAGCGGATCTGCCCGAACCGCTGCCGCCCGTGTTACATCCGGGAACCAAGCAGCCGGTCGGCCCGGATGATCTGGCACCGATCTTCCCCATGGAATTGATCATGCAGGAGGTGAGCCAGGAACGATGGATCGAAATACCGCAGGATGTCCGCGACGCTTTGGCAATATGGCGACCTTCTCCTTTGGTGCGAGCCACGAATCTTGAACGCGAACTGAAGACGCCCGCCCGGATCTACTTCAAAGACGAAAGCCACAGCCCGGCCGGAAGTCACAAGCCGAATACGGCCATTGCTCAGGCGTACTATAACAAGAAGGAAGGAATCAACCGGCTGACGACCGAGACGGGGGCCGGCCAATGGGGCAGCGCTCTGTCGTTTGCCAGCAAGATATTCGACATCCAATGCAAGGTCTACATGGTCAAGGTCAGCTACCAACAGAAGCCGTACCGGCGGTCCATGATGCAGATCTGGGGTGGCGAGGTCACGCCCAGTCCGTCCGAGGAGACCGAGGCAGGACGCCAGATTCTTGCAGCCGATCCCGATACGCCGGGCAGCTTGGGTATGGCCATCAGCGAGGCAGTCGAGGCGGCCGTGACTCGCGACGACACCAAATACTCGTTGGGCAGCGTGCTCAATCATGTGTTGCTGCACCAGACGGTCATCGGCCTGGAGGCGGAGAAGCAGTTCGAGGCGATTGGCGATTCCCCAGACGTGGTTGTTGGCTGCTGCGGGGGCGGAAGCAACTTCGCCGGGCTTGCATTTCCATACGTCGCGCAGAAGATCAAGGGCAAAGACATCCGGTTTGTAGCGGCCGAGCCCTGTTCGTGCCCGACGATGAGCCATGGACAGTACCGGTACGATTTCGGCGATACGACCATGCTGACGCCGCTGATCAAGATGCACACGCTGGGCCACAGCTTTGTACCGCCGGGGATTCACGCAGGCGGCCTGCGATATCACGGCATGGCAGCCATGGTCAGTCATGCCATCAATCTGGGCCTGATCGAACCTGCGGAATACCACCAACTCGAATGCTTCGAGGCCGCTCAATTGTTCGCCGCCACCGAAGGCACCATCCCGGCGCCGGAGACGTCGCACGCGATTCGCGCTGCGATCAACGAAGCGATCCGTTGCCGCGAAGAGGGCAAAGAAGAGTGCATCGTCTTCAACTTCAGCGGCCACGGGATCTGCGATTTGGGAGCGTACGACAAGTACCTCGGCGGCGAGTTGCAGGACTACGCCTATCCGCAGGAGAAGATCGAGGCCGCGCTCGCCGAGTTACCCGAGATCGGATAGCCACGAGAAACGAGTAGCCGCAAAAAAGGGACGGCGGCAGCCCCTGGAGGACGAGGGGACTGCCGCCGTTTGACAATTGGGGATATCGAACCCCGATCAGTAGGTGATAATCACGTCTGTGGCAAAGGTGAACTGGTCGTCGCTTGCGCCGGCGTCGAAGGGGAACGCTGGAACGCCAGCCCCCGGACCGATCCGACCTTGGGCACCGTCATACCAATCCCAGCGGGCTTCCGGCCGCACGACCACATTTGGATGCGGCCGCCAGTTGACGCCGGCGGTTAGCTCGAAGAAGTCGCCTGCAAAGCCCCGACCATTCCAAGCGCTTACACCCGGAATGTTGCCCGGGCCGGCAATTCTGGCACCGTCATCGTCACGCAACCATTCGAATCTCACGTTGGCAGACAATTGGGGATTGATCTTGTACAGGAAATAGTTGTTCAACCCGTACCATTCGGCGTCGGCGCCCGTCGGGGTGCCGGCGTTCTCGGTGCCCAGGTTGTGGACCAGAACGTATCGCAATCGCTCTGTCAACTGCTGCTGCCACACCAAGCTGTACACAAACCGTTCCTGGTCGCCGGGGATACCGTTGAAGTCAGGCGAATTGCCGGGATCTTGCGGACCGGTGGAAAAGGCCCATGCCAGCGAACTTGTGCCATCGTAGTTCTGCCATTTGACGCCGGCCATGATGTCCCAATTGTCGTTCAGGTCTTCGAACATCATCCAGCCGCGGTGGATGGCGAACTGAGCCGACAACTGATCCGTCATCTTGTAGTCAGCCATGGCGCCAGTGACCAACTGCGGCACCGTGTAGCCATAGGAATACGAGTGTGAGTAGAAGGGATTGGCCGGCGCGGGGATGACTTCATAGTCCAGGATCGCAGCAAAGTGCCCCAGTTTCACGGACAGGTTGTTGTAGGCCACCTCCAGGTACGCCTGTGGGATAACCGTGCCGTACCTCTGGCCTCCGAAGCCGTTGATCCTGTCTTCCAGGCCGTGGTTGATGCCGAATCTCCAGTCGGTGCCGAACAGGATGTCGAACCGGCCCCCAATATCCCAGCCGTAGCCGCCGGTGTTGACCGGTTTCACGGCGTACAACCAGAGTTGATTCATCTGATATTCGGTATTCAGATCATTCGTGGCCACGGGTCCGTTGAAATTGTCGGCCGGGAAGCGGCCATTGAACGTGATTCCCTGTTGCAGCCAGCCGCCAACCATGATTCCCGCGTTCTGAAGCGTACAGGGCTGTGGCAGCTTCCACGGATCGCCCAGGCAGCCACCGCCGCAACCAGAACAGCCACCACACTTGCCGCCCTTTTCGTCGCATCCGATATCGACTCCACACGAGACGTCTGCGATCGGCTTTGGCGCCATGTCCGAGACCTCAGCGTCACTTGGCGATTCAGTGGCTTGATTTGTCGCAGCCGCGGGCTCGTCAGAAACGTTCTCCTGTGCGGCCCAGACCGTGGTTGTGGCGAACAGCCCCAACACGGCAGTTGCGATCAACTCCCTCGTGATCTTCATGTTCAGTTACTCCGTCAGTAGATAGCCAGTACAGCGTGGGGTTGAATGGGGGATAGATTTGGGAGAGCAGATAGTGATTCCGCCTCGCCTCTGATGGGCATCGTTTCCTACAGATCATACAAACCGGAAAGTGATGCCCATCAAATGCATATGTCACTGGTCGGATGACAGCGAGGGTCGATTTCAACACATTTGCTTATGCGGCGCGTAACGCGAAATCCTCGTCTACCGGTCGTACCGACTGGAGAAGATGTGACGACGAATCGCCATGCGCAGATGGGCCTGTCATGTGCTTCGCAGGCGCCGCAGAATATCCCAGTACGCCCCTCGAGCACCCGCGGCAATGGCGTCGATCAAGATCTGGTTATCGTTGTAGTTGTGGTCGCCAACGCCCTCGACTTGCTGCGAGAGCGTCTCTTCGGCAGGCGGGAAGAAGCGTTCATCGCCTCCGATTAGATCGCATACCAACCTCCCGGGGTGATCGCCAAGGGCCGAAGAGATATAGAAGGTGGGTTGCAGCAGATCAACGCTCCCCCTGTACTGACGTATTATGCTTTGGTTCGTCTCAAGAGGACCCTCGTCGGCTACTATCGAGGCCATGGGGGTGTTCGGATACACGCGCACACCCAAGGCGGCACCAGCACAGTCGGGGTCGATTTGCTTGAACACTTCGACCGTTTCGGCGACACTTTCCGGCGTTTCACCAGGTCCCCCCAGAAGCATATCTAGCATCACGGCGATTCCGTTGTTGCGGCAGAGCGCAACGGCGTGAGCCAGATCTCCCTTCACATGGGGCTGTCCGTAGGTGTTCAGCATCGCCGGATTCGCGGAATCGCTGGTGAAGTTGATGCCGACGCACCCGGCTCGTCTCATGCGGTGAGCCAGATCCTCCGAGAACGGCAACACGGCCAGATAGGCATACCACCGGACGCGGCTTCCCAGCCCACGGCGTATCAATTCGTCGCAGACGTCGATGGCGTGGCTGGCCGGGAGGTTGAACTCCGGATCGCACATGTGGTACACGTCGATATCCTGCTCGAGCAGCGATTCGATCTCACCTGCTACCTCGGCAGGGTCGCGCAGGCGATGGGTTGTCCCCTTGGCCAGCGGATCTGCACAGTAGGTACACCGACGAGTGCAGCCACGCTTCGTTTCCACGCCGATCTGTCCGCCTCGGCGGAAGTAGGCAGCGTTGTCCACGAAATCGCGGCGGTTCGTCGACACGGTCACGGTTTGCGGCCAAGAGGGCGAATTGGCGTGCATCGCGCCGTCTCGCCGGTAGACGAGCCCAGGAACCCGACCCAATCGGCGGGCGCCGCGTAATTCATCCAGCAATGCCACAAGCGACGGTTCCCCATCGCCCCAGACTCCGAAGTCCGCATCGGTGTGCCGGATGATCCTCTTAGGGAAGATGGAATACCCAACGCCGCCAATCACAATCGGAGCGTCGGTCTGTTGACGTACGACGGCGACGTTCTCCTTCAGAGTCGGGAGAAACGACTGCCCGCTTGGCCAGAAGCAGTCGTCGACATTCCGAAACGACAAGCCGATCAGTTCGGGATCGCGTCGATCGAAATACTGCGTGATTTCGGCATCCGGGTCCTCCGCCAGACAAAGGTCCAGCAATTCTACATCGTACCCCGCTTCGCGGACGGCCCCGGCGATGTAGTCCAAACCGATCGGCGCGATCGGCGGCATCATGCGATTGGTGTTGATTAGGGTCAACATGCGATACTCGATCACTGTACTGTCGAACCGGCAGGTTCCTTACTCCAACTTGATGCAATCGATCGCCAGTTTCGTACCCGCTCTGGCGGCTGGATCGAAGCGCAGCGATTTGATGACGCCTCGCCATGTCCGCGACCGGCTTAAGTCGATTCGATACTCGTGGAACTCTCCGTCACCCGCGACCTCAAAACGGACACTGTTCATTTCGTTCTGCTTGGACAGGGCGGTTCCCCAGAATAGCTGCGCGGCATCATCAGAGCTGGCGCGCATCCGGACCACGAGCGAGCCGAACTGCCGTGCCTCTAGCATCACACCAGGGCCAGTCAGAATCGGATCGTGCCCCGCCGACTCGCCCTGCAACAAGCCGTCCGCCACATGTACTTTCAACGTACTGTTGTTCGTCCAGCCCTCCATGTCCCCATCCGTATCGAACGACCAGCACGTCCTTTGCGGTGCCATCGCCAAGTCGTACGGCCCGCGTCCGACATCGGCCGGAATCAGATTGGGCGGCCAATCAGCCGGTTTGCAGAATGCCTGCCGAAGCTCGTCCAAGTCTGCGAATCCATATTCTGCGTAAGGCTCAATATAGCTCCCCTCGCCCCATTCATTGCATGGCCCCACGGCGATGATCTTCTTACCGTTCTGCTTGGCGTACTCGGCTGCCAATTGACACAATCGTCCCAAGAGCTTTGGCGTGCGCCCACTGATTACACGTGCCTCGCTTCCATGCCACGGTTCGGACGCCCAACCCGTGTCGACGATCGGAATGTAAGTCAGGTCGGCAGAACGGTTGTCCGCGTCCCGCCAGACCTCTGGGCTGGTCTCGACAACTTTGTCAAACGTGAAGTGCCTGCCTGCAGCGCGTCGCTCGGCCAACTGGAAGCCGTGATACGACGTGAATGCCTCGTATCCTTCGGTTTTCAGTTCCTCGCAACGGGTCGTCGACTCGTGCGAACTCATGGCGACGAAGTAGACGCCCTTGTATCCCGCATCGCGCGCCATCTTCTGGGACAGAGTATACAACTCGGTCGCCTGCGTGCTGCCGCCAACGTCGTTCCGTATGCCGCGCGGCGACCAGATGAAAACGGCCGGCTGGTCGTCGATGCGATAGTATTCGTCCATGTGGAAGTAGTTGTCGATCCAGTACTGCGTCACGTCGCGCCAGTCTTCCAGGGAATGAGTGCTCGGCGGATTGTGATTTGCCCACATGATGGCCCACTGCAAGTGTTTACGGAAGCGAGCGCTCATGTAGGCATCGTGCAGCCAATGCTCCAAATGGCGATGACCGCGTACCCAGTACCAGTCGACCATGAAGAACTTGACGCCATGTTCGACGGCCCATTTGATTTGCCAGTCCGCGCACTCGGGATTCGCTTCGTCGTACCACCCAAGAACCGGCTTGCGGTTAGGATAATCGAGGATCGGCTGCCACCGCGACGCGGAATGCCAGCCGGGAAAGTAGAACACGCCGACATCCACCGTTGCTTCGACCGGTCGAGGTTCCGGAATATAGTCAGTTTCTGGGACTTCTGGCTTAGGAGTGAACTCAATTGCTGTCCGGGCAGTCACCGACTCCAGCCCGGGCGCGTCCAATTGAAGCGAAAACGGAAATCGACCGAGTTCCGACGATTGGACCTGCCACGAGACGGTTTTCGGCAAGTAGAGCGAAATGTGGTCGATTCGCTTCTTAGGCTCATCAACGATTGTCACTCCATTTGGCGCCGTCAGCGTCGCGACAACGTCCTCGGCGGCTCCGCCACCATGGTTCCGGATCAGAGCGGTAACCGAAGCCGGCCGGCCAGCACGGTCCACGCCGCAAGCGCTGCCGAAGTAGGCGATATCCAGTTCCGTCGGACCGCGCACGTCGTCGGCAATCTCGATCGACTCGATGCGAACGTCGGCTCCCACCGAGTTGGTCGGCTGGACGCCCAGCATGACGATCTGATCGCGCCACGATCGAATTGCAGCCATGTCCACGTTGTAGGTGTGCATCTTGCCATCGGGACGCAGTTGGAAATCGACTGTCTGGCGGCCAAGCTGCGTGCTGGACGCGAATCGTATCCGCCCGGTCGTGCCTGCATCAGTCGCCATGCGAATCGCGACCACGGGATGGTCGTCGGCCGAGACAGCCAGCCCCGGGCTCATCAGCACCGGCTCGTTGCCATCGGTCGTGATGTGCAACAGACCGCTGCGAATCGCCATTTCAGAAACATGCTGCATCGGCTGCCACCCATGCGTATCGGCATCGAACTGCCACACGCGGGCCTGCGATTGCGACGCCTGTCCTACATCGACGACTCGGATCCATTCAATCTCGAATTGCCCTTTGTTCGGCGGATCTAATCGCAGACGGACGACTTTGCGGGCAGCGTGCCAGTACGGGTAGACGTGATATGTGTGAAATTGTGCGTCTCGGATCACCTGGAAAGAACTGCATTTCTCCTCGCTGAATCCTCCGTATTTGCCTTCCAGCGTTTCCGTCCAGAACAACTGGGCGCTTCCCGATTCCGTCGCCCGCATCTTGATTTCGACACGCTGAGCAGGTGCTGCCTGAATCTCGAACACAGGGCCCAGCAAGATGGGATCCCAATCCGTCGCTCGGCCACGCAGCGATCCGTCACGAACTTGTGCCTCGGCGATATGTCCACCGACATGCCAGCCACGAAAATCGTCGTCCTTGTCAAAAGACCACGCGATCAACTCCTTCTCATTCGGTTCCGCAAACACGGTGGAAACGGAATTAGCGACCAACAATCCGAACAACGACAGTGTGAATGGAATCCGGAAACACAACATATGGAAACCTCGTCGTGATTATCACTGGTTGGGACGTCGCGGCACCAAGACCACCGAGGTCTGAAGCGCAAACCCGCACGTACACCCGGACGATGCCTCGGGCATAAGTACCAGTCCGCCCGCTGGAATGATGCTCATCCAGCAGCTAGGACGCGTCACGCCGGTCAGATCAATAAGCCTTTCCGAGGGCAGGTCATACATGTAGCAGCTATTTCGACGGAAATACAGGCCCGTGGCCGATGCCGTTGGCACCGCACATGTTTTGCTGTGGATCCAGAAGTTGAATAACTCCGGATTCTGTGCCGTTTCTCCTGTGTGCAAGTCGATCGAGATCAACGCGTCGGTGATGTGAGACAATAAGTAGATGCGCCCACCGGTTATGCTGGGATGCGACTGCTGGCCGTTCTTCCCGTAGGTCAGCGGAGCGTAGATGCGATGACGCGAAGAAGTCGTTTGCTCCCATTTCGTGCGGCCGGTCGCCGCGTCCATCGCCTCCAGCCGGTAACCAAGCCGCCCGTCGATATGGCCGGTCCGCGTCGATAGCAGAATCCCGTCGGAATAGCTAAGAAACATGATGTGTTCGTGTTCATCCGCCGGTTGCGACGAGAGCGGCCTGAGCGGCTTGCTCCAGGCTTCCTTTCCGGTATGCAAATCCAATACAACGAGCCGCGCACCATCCGCAAAGAAATCCGGTAGGTTCGCCGTCCCCGATGGATCTTGGGTCACATCCGGATTCTCGCTTTCGACGAAATAGACACGATCCGCACCGACGACGATGGTCGAATTGAGAATGACGCTGGTACGTTGATACTTCCAATTGAGGCTCTTCGTCGAGTAGTCATGTGCAAACAAATTGTCGCTGACAGCCGGTCGGCTGTGGAGGTCTCTTGCGCTGACAAGGAACTTGTATCCCTCACGACGACGCCCGCCGCTGTATTCGTCTGCTGGCGTCTTCTGGCCACTTCCCAGAAGGTAGTCGCCCGTCGTTGCGAGATAACCCCAGTCGTTTTCGGACTCCGCATCGGCAAACTTGTGCAGCACGTCGCCTGTGTTCGTGTCGAGCATCCAACAGTCACGATCCGCGGCAACGAATAGCACGTCATCGGCTGCCGCCATGAACCCGGCGTTGTGGCTGAGCATCATGCGAGTCGATTCCGGCACCTTCACTTTCCACAGACCTGTGCCGTTGTAGGCGTCGACAGCTTGAATCGTGTCGTACAAGCCGGAGATGAACAGCTTTCCGTTTTTGAACAGCGGAGGCATGGCGACGGCATGTCGCTCGACAACGTCTTCTGCGCCCGGCGGACCCAACCACTGCAGCGCGAGATCGGCCGACACCAACCGGTCGTCACTCGACACCGTGCCTGCAGGATTGGCGTACATGTGAGTCCACTCGCCCGCGCCGGCCAACTTTCCTCGACGCGCAACGTGCCACGTCGCCCCACTACTGCCGCTGGTCGCGGTCCATTCGGAGAGTCCTTCCATTTGCCATTCCGAGAACCCAGCCATTTCCTTTGGTCCACCGAGCACAAGTGTGCCGCCGAAAGGCTGGAGCATACGCAGGACGGACTGGGAACGATACGGCACTTGGTCCGCTCGGACGCACGCCTCGGAGACAATCAGATTGGCGAAGAAGTCGGGATACGAGAAATTCTCGGCGCTCACCTGACGCACGACGACCCGTCTGCCGTACAAGCCGGCTTTGGTCAAATTCTCGCGAGCCGCTACTACGTTTGTCAGATCCGGGTCGAGTCCAACCACAAAAAAGTCTGATCGTTTGGCTATCTCGTAAGCCAGTTGACCATCGCCGACTCCTAACACGACACAGAAGCCTTTGTCGATATCTGCGTGGGCAAGTGCTGTGGTGGCGGCCTCGGTCAAGTACGAATCATTGGAATAGGGTGAGGCCGGTATCAATTGATGTCTTCCGGGTTCGTCGTCTACCGCGGAACGGAAGCAATAGACGTGGCCTTCATCGGTGCTCACGAATAGAGCGCCGTCTGCAAACGTCAAGCCCAACGCGTTTCCCTCCACCTCGTGTTTGCCGATCTGCGTGCCATCGGTGGAATTGAATATCGCAACCACGTCTTTGCCGCCAGCAACGATCTTGCCATCGGCCAAGAGTAGCTTCTTCAGATCTTGTTCATTGGCAGCGGACCAAGAGGCCGCTTCCTTCAGTGGCTCATATAACGCCTGATGTTCTTTCAACGGAAGACCGGCGGCGGCGATTCCCCATGGTCGTCCGGCCCATTGAGTGTCCTTCGAGTACCGTGGTGACGCATGACAGTACGGCAAAGCCAGACGGCGGAAGGAGTCGCGGTCAACCGCGAGCAATTCATCATCGCGCAGCAAATACACTCGCTCATCTGCTGCAATACTGCGGCCCTTCAGTCCCGTGATCCGACCGTTGATCACAGCATCGGCCGTTCCGCGTGGAAGGTTGGGCATCGGCTCGGGCGAGACACGGATGTGCAACAGGCCGGATTCGCAGGGTCCCCAGAAAACCATATCGCCGGCTCGACCGACGAAACTGGATCCCTGCGCACGGCGAGCGTTTGGTTTCTCTACCAGCGGTGCACCATCGGATCGGCGGAATTCGGCGGGGCAGGTGCGTCCCGTAGCTACCAGCAACCGGTCGCCGTCGACAAGGATCTGGCCGTGAGGCGAATACGGAATCTGTCGTTGCCAAATGGCTTCTCCCGACGCGGCATCGACCGCGTTCAGGTACGTACCCAGCGGCGGCAGCAAGCCTGCGCCGAAGTATGCCACACCGTCGGCAATCGCCACACTGGTGCGCACTGGCCAGGCAGAAATGATACGGCCATTCCCAACGGCACATCGGCTATTCGGTGCCGCGCGATATTTCCATGCGAGTTCTCCCGATGTCGCATCGACGCAGGAGACGTGACCGTCGTCACTCCCGAAGTAGAGCCGTTCTTTCCACAGAGTCGGTGCAAGCCGAATTGGGCCGTTGGCGTAGAAGGTCCATTTCAGATCGCCCGTTTGTGTGTCCAGACAGAAGATGGCCTCTTCGGTCGAGGAACCAAAGTACAGCCTGCCGTTGCCTACCACCGGGTGATAGACATAGTCGTACCGAATTGGCTCGACGCGCGGCACACGGCGTGACGGTGCCAGACCGCCTTTGAACGCAGGCGACGGTGGCTGATTCGCCCGGAATGTCCAAGCCAACTGCAGAGTCTCGTCACCCAATTCGCGGCCATCACCCGCGAACGCCAGCCGAGCAATTCGTGCTGGAAACAATGATAGACACAGGACCGCAATTACAGACAGAAACGTATCGAGAATGAAACGTCGCTTCATGAATCTGCGTCCTCATCTAACGAACGTCGAGCCTCGAACACACGCATCGCCGTGACTCATATTACGTCCCGCGCGAGCGTATGCAAGGCGATTTATCGTAATGAGATGTTCCAGGCGGCCTACCCATTGGCAAGAAATCCGGACCAAACCCCGAAAGCCGCGGGCATGATCCACGGCGGATTGATAGAAAACTCCGTTCGGGACGGGGCTTTCTGTTGACGGTACCTAGCCGTCGCGTTGTAATGAAACTAGTCTCTTGCGAAACCGTGCGGGCGCGAGAACTGTTGCTGGTACATCGTCAGCTCTGGAACATGTTTGCTGCACAGGCGTGGATATCAGAAACGCTGCTTGTCGCCTCGATGGCGTTGGTGCTTTCGACGGTTTTTTCGTTCTACAGTGCCGTAGCGGTTTGGGCGGGACTATCGAGCAGGCATTGGTTTGTTCGCGCGGCGGGCGTGGTTGGCGCCTTGCTATTGCTCTTGCCTCCGCGAACGTACGAGCCAGCCGTGCTGTTCATGGCGCATGCCGTCATCGTGATTGCATCGCTAACCGCCATTCGCTTTGTGCAGGCCCGCCGTGGCGGTGATGAGGAGGGGCGACGTCTGGGCATTCGGTTGCGTTTTCGCCTTGCCGACATGCTGCTGGCCATCATCATTATCGGAGCGATGACTGCGATTGGTGCCCACGTCTTCCGGCAACCGCTGCTTTTCGATACACTGGACATCCCATTGACCAGTCTTTCGACGGCCGCGTCGACGCTTGCCGCAGCTTGGTTGGTATTGGGACGATCGCGGTTGCTTGTCCGTCTGATAGTGTTTGCTCTGGTCGTTGCCGCCGGAGGAATCTGTTGGTACTGGTACGACTGGACTTCGTTGGGTATCTTCCTCACTACCGACGAAGACAAAATGGCCGCTGTTCTGTCGTGTGTCTGTTCGCTCGTCTTCCTCGTGTGGCTCTTATTGTGGCGGCTGGCCGGATTCCTTGCCAAATGGCGGGGCCCTTCCGCGGCACTATCGACGCCGCGCTGGGCGCGTCGCTTGTCGCAGGTGACCATTGTCCTGCTCGTGCCCACCATCTTCGTGGCAATACTGTTCATCTATCGCGAATTGGCGCGGCCCCTTCCACCCAAGGAAGCAATAACGGCCAAGCCGAACGGCTACGACGACCTTCTGCAAGCGGCGGATCGTCTGAGCAACGTCCTGGTTCCTTTTGCAGATGAGACACCTCCCGCGTCTGCAGCGGCGTTCGTCGCACGTCATCAGGCGGCTTTGAAACAAATCAGAACGGGCCTGAGTCGAGAATGCCAAGTCCCGCTTTCCTATACCTTCGATTACCCGTCGGCCGACTACGGGAAGGTGAGGCAGCTAGCACGCGCGTTGGATCTCGAGGCGGAGGTTGCCACCAATGAAGGACGCATGGCGGATACTGCACGGATTGGGGTGGATTGTATGCGATTGGGCAACGAGATTTCGCGAGGTGGCCTCAAGATACACTGGCTTGTTGGCAACTCCATGGAGTCTTACGGCTTCCATCGTATCGCCGAAGTCAGGCATAGCTTGAGCGCAGACGAATGCCGTGAAGCGGTCAACGCGATCGACGTCATCGACTCCGAACGCGAAGCGTTGGGTGCCATACAGCAACGCGAGCACGCTTGGTCGCAGCACGTCTTTGGCTGGCGTTACACATTGGCGCGCGCCGTCTGCGCACCGGTACGAGCGGCATACGAGACCGACCTTACGTGGATTGGCGTTCGAAACGAAGCACGCACGCGCCTCCTGCAAACTGACCTAGCCATCCGGGCCTTTCAATTGGAGCACAACCGGTATCCCGACCGCCTGGACGAGTTAGTCCCAAGCCTTCTGAGAAAGATCCCTGTCGATCCGTATTGCGATAAGCCGCTGGTCTATCGTCGGGAGGGAAAGGAGTATCTTCTGTACAGCGCCGGCCCCAATGGCGTGGACGATGGTGGGCAGCGAGTGTCGTGGGAGCAGTACATCGAAGGGAAAGGTGATCTGTTTCTGGACATTCTGACGGAATCACGCTAACGGCGGCGCGAGTCGGGATGGGAGGTGCAGTGCGCGCCGAGAACGTGTCTGGTTCTTAACTCGGCTCCGCGGGGACAAGCCCCAACGGAGGCCAACCTAACGAACGTCGAAATCACGAGCCGCATGATAGCAGGCGATGATGTTTTCGACGGAGGTGTCGGGCTGAATAACGTTAGAGGGCATCAGGATCAGTCCGCCGTCCATCCCGCACGTGCGTATCAAGTCCTCCACTTCGCGACGTACATCATCCGGTGATCCGAAAGGAAGCGTTCGCTGAAGGCTTATGCACCCGTGCAATGTGATGCGATCGCCCCAACGCCGTTTGACTTCCATCGGATCCATGCACTCTGGTTGAATCGGATTCAGGACATTGATACCTATCTCCGCCAAATCGTCCACCAAGTCAGTTAGCTTGCCGTCGCTATGGAAGAAGAACACAACGTCTGGCCTGACTTGACGGCAAGCGTCAATCAGCCCGCCCATGCGCGGTTTATCGAACTGTCGCCATAGATCCGGCCCCATGATGACCCGATCCTGCATGGCGATGTCGCCCACGATCTTGATCATGTCAACGCCGGCTCGGGTCATGCGCAGGGCCGCGTTGGTGTACAGTTGGTACAGGGAATCATAGACGGCTTCCAGGATTTCCTGATTCGCCAGGTAGTCCATCAGGGCGTTTTCGAAACCGCGCAGATTCCACAACCGCCGAAACGGGTTCTCCAGGTCGCCTGTGACAAACAACTCCTGCTGTTTCAGGTCTGCAACCTGCTGGGGATAGTCCTCCGGTTCGAGGATCTGTGCCTCCCGAAGCATCGCATAGCTGGCAATATCATCCAGCGTTTCGGCATGCTCGAGCGGTCCACTTAACCACTGCCGATAACGCCCGTCGTCGCCCATGCGGAAGCGGGCTCCCCAAACGTCTTCGTAGGTATGCTCGTCGAGCCAAACCGCCGGCTGCCCAGAGGCGTGGCCCGGCAGCGAACTGTCTTGCTCGGCACGGTCCCCCGAGACAATCTCTGGGCTAAGTTCGGCCCATCCTTCGATTGCCAATTCCAAGAGCACATCCGACCAATCATCGGTCTGGTAATGCTGCTTGAGCGAGTCGATCACCTCATGGTGAAACCAGCCATCGGTTGGCGTGCGGTCAGGAGGCTCGTGGTTCAGGGCTGTCAGGATGCGTTGACGAGGAGTCATGGGAGTTCCTTCACGGGATTACGTAGTGCTTTGTCAATGCAAAAAAGTTAGAGTTGGGTGGCCGGGGCTGGACTGAGCGTTAGCGAAGGAAGCCCCGGGGTTTCGGGCTACGCCCTCCAACCCCGGCCACCCTAAATCTAAGCGTTGACAAAGCAGTAGTGTATCATTTCATCAAGCATGGCTTCAACGTTCTCCAGCGGCACATCACCGGCGATTTCGCCGCGGAGGATCAGGCCTCCTTGATGGCATCCGTACGTGTCCACGTCGGCTTGCACGGCCGCCCGCACGTCCTCGGGCGTTCCGTGGGGAAGCGTCCATTGGCGATCTAGATCACCCAACAAACAGACCTTTCCGGCAACCAGCGAGCTGAGCCGCTCCCGCGGCATGCAGTTGCATTGTGGATTGAGCACGTGGGCGCCAATTTGGACAAGATCGGGAATGATCTGCTCGATCACGCCATCGCTGTGAAACCAGACGTGTTTGCCAGATTGCCGGACCACATCGAACATGCTCGCGTAGGCGGGCTTGAAAAACTCGCGCCACAGATCGGGGCGAATCAAGAGCGCCGTTTGAGTGCCCCAGTCGTCGCGGAAATGCACACCGTCCAATCCGTCGAGTTCGGCCAGACGATCGAGCCGCCGGAGGATCACTTCCAGGATCATGTCACGGAGCCGGGCCGCACGTTCTGGCTCGATCAGCAGATCTTCGTTGGCCTCTTGAAAGCCACGCAAGTAGTACATCCGCTGCCAAAGCGTGTCGCCGTCGGCAATTG
>CAZURK010000193.1:0-29786 GCA_964623055.1 uncultured Pirellulaceae bacterium | reverse complement strand
GCGTGATGGGCGGCGAGATGAAGCAGTATCAGGTGTTGACGTCGCCCGAACGCCTGTCGCGCCACGACGTGACACTCGACCAGCTTATCGCCGCCGTCGAGAAGTCGAACATTGTCACCGGCGGCGGGTTCCTATTGAGCAAGAGCCACGAGTCGCTGATCCGTATCGTCGGCCGAGCCACCACGCTGGACGAAGTAGCCGACACGGTCGTGAGAGGCGGTGATCCGGTTCCTATTACCATCCGCGAAGTAGCCGACGTGCGCTATGGCGGACCGGTGCGCCGCGGCGATGCGAGTATCGAAGGCGAGCGGGCGATTGTTCTTTCGGTGCAGAAGCAACCCGACGCCGACACGTTAAAACTGACGGAACGCATCGAGGAGAGGCTGGCCGAGATCCAAAAACAGCTTCCCAACGACGTCACAATCATCACAGACATTTTCAAACAGGCCGATTTCATCGACTCGGCAATCGACAACGTGCGTGAGGCGATTCGCGACGGTGTCGTCTGGGTGATCGTCGTCCTGTTCATCTTTCTGTGGAATCTCCGTACCAGTCTGATCACGCTAACGGCCATACCGCTTTCGATCATCCTGACGGCTTTTACGTTCAGCTACTTTGACATTTCGATCAACACGATGACCTTGGGCGGCTTGGCCGTGGCCATTGGCGAGTTGGTAGACGATTCGATCGTGGATATCGAGAACATATTTCGGCGGCTCAAGGAAAACCGGCGCCGGCCGAATCCCGAAAACCCAATCAAGGTAATCTTCCTGGCATCCTGCGAGATCCGCAACAGCATCGTATATGCGACGTTGATCGTCGTGCTGGTCGTGTTTCCGCTGTTCTCGCTGGCGGGCCTTGAAGGCCGGATGTTCGCACCGCTCGGGTTGGCTTACCTGACAACGCTCCTGGCGTCGTTGGTCGTGTCGCTCACGGTCACGCCTGTATTGGCTTCGTATCTGCTTCCCAAGGCGAACTTCCTGAAGCGAGCGGGCGACCCTCTGTTGCTCCGCGGGCTGAAATGGGCCGATACGTTTCTGTTACGCTTCACGCTGCGGCATAGCACGGCCGTGCTGGTTGCCGTCGCACTGATCGTCTTGATCTCCGTGTCTTCGATCATTTGGATGGGCGGCGAGTTTCTACCGCGATTCAACGAGGGTGCGTTGACGATCGCCGCCATGGCGCCGCCGGGAGTCAGCATGGAAGAATCGAACCGGATTGCTGGTCGCGTCGAGCGAATGCTGAGGAAGATTCCCGAGGTGAAGCACGTGTCGCGCCGCACGGGCCGGGCGGAACTGGACGAACATGCCGAGAACGTGAATTTCTCCGAAATCGACGTCGGGCTGATCCAGCCCGAACGTCCCAGAAAGGGCGTTCACTATGCGATCTTGCGGGCCATCCCCGGCCTGCGCAAGTTCGGTGTGGACGTCGTCGGCCGTCCGCGGGACGAGGTCCTAGCCGAAATTCGCGACATCGTCGCCGAGGTGCCCGGCGTGAAAGTGAATCTTGGCCAGCCGATTTCACACCGGCTGGATCACATGATGTCCGGCATCCGATCGCAAATCGCGGTGAAACTCTACGGACACGACATCGAAGAGCTTCGCGACCGCGGGCAGGATATCGCCGAGATGATGGCGGAAATCCCTGGCGTCGTCGACCTGCAGATCGAGCCACAGCGCGACATCCCGCAAATCCGCGTCACAATTCGCCGCCATGAAGCCGCGCGGTACGGTTTGGCGCCGGCCGATGTGGCCAAGGCGCTGGAAACGGCCTTGCAGGGCCGCACGGTTTCGCAAGTGCTCGAAGGGCAGAAGGTCTTCGATTTGGTCGTGTGGTTCGACGAGGAAGCCCGCAACAACGTGGACACGATTCGTTCGACACTGCTCAGCACACCGGATGGCTCTCGCGTAGCCCTGGGGACCGTGGCCAAGGTCGAGCCCACCCAGGGGCCCAACACCATCAACCGCGAGAACGTCCAGCGGCGAATCGTCATCCAGTGCAACACGGCCGGCCACGATCTGGTGAGCGTCGTCCATGACATCCAGCAGGCTGCCGCCGAGAAGATCGAGCCGATCCTCAAGGACGGGTACGTCATCGAGTATGGCGGTCAGTTCGAAGCCCGCCACGAGGCCAACCAGCGACTGCTTTTGCTTGGCAGCTTCGCGACCGGTGGCATTTTTCTGTTGCTTTACAAGTGTCTGGGCTCCTGGCGCGCTGCGCTGCAGGTAATGGTGAACATTCCCCTGGCCGCGATGGGATCCGTAATTGCCCTGTTAATCATCAACCACCCCAGCCCCGAAGCAATGGCCGAAGCATCGTGGTGGGAGTTGCCGCAAGTCTGGATGAGCGCATCAGTTCTCTCCGTAGCACACTGGGTAGGTTTCATCACGCTGATCGGCATTGTCAGCCGCAACGGCATCATGATGATTTCGCACTACATCCACCTGATGAAATACGAGGGAGAAGGATTCGGCGAGAAGATGATCATTCGTGGCAGCCTGGAACGGCTGGCGCCGGTCTTGATGACGGCCCTAACGACCATCATCGGACTCGTGCCCATAGCATTGGGCGCCGGCCAAACCGGCAAAGAGATCCTCCATCCGCTGGCCATCGTCGTCATCGGCGGCCTGCTAAGCTCGACACTGCTGGATCAAATCGTAACGCCGGCGCTGTTTTTCAAGTTCGGCAGGAAGGTGTATCAGGGCGATTCGGCAGGCCATGCCAGAGACCTATCCGGCCCATCCGCACCGCTTGCTCTGTCACGGCAGTTCGAGTAGGAACGCGAAGGAAGAAGGGTGGGGCACGATTCCATCGTGCCAGGCACGTTGGAAACGTGCCCCACAATGAGTAATGCGACAGCAGTTTTCTGCACGGTCGTAAGCTCACGTCTCGCAACTCGTCTCGACGCGCGGCAGAATGTGGTGTAGCGCGCTTTGACGTGGTACGCTGGTCGCTGAGACATGCTAGTTCACCAACACGAGCGTGGCTCGCCGCCTGCCTTTTTTTGATATTTGCCTGCCTGGATGAAAGTCCTGCCATGAATTCTGTGCACGTCATTCGTGTATGC
Organism: uncultured Pirellulaceae bacterium; assembly: GCA_964623055.1. GTDB lineage: Bacteria > Planctomycetota > Planctomycetia > Pirellulales > Pirellulaceae > JADHUC01. The sequence continues at coordinate 26,719 of CAZURK010000193.1, read as the reverse complement.
CGGTCTGTCGCCATTTCAGTGCTGTTTCTCGCACCATTGACAGCGGCTCACGCCGAATTCGTCGTCTACGTTGCGACCGATGGTAACGACGCTTGGTCGGGAACACTTGCTTCGCCGAACACGGAAGGCACGGACGGGCCGTTTGCGACCCTTGCGCGGGCTCGGAACGAAATCCGCAAGCAGAGAGCTCACGGTACCGGCGGTTCTGTCGTATTGGTGCGTGGCGGCACTTACTCGTTGGAGGAGACGTTTGCGCTCTTGGCCGAGGATTCCGGCACCAAAGACGCACCCATCGAGTATCGCGCCTACCAGGACGAAACGTCGACAATCGTTGGCGGCCGGCGAATCTCGGATTTCACACCACACGAGGGCAAAATCCTGAAGGCGGACGTGGACGGCCAAGGCTTTCGTGGCATCTACTTCCGTCAGCTTCTCTTCAACGGAAAGCGCCAACATTTGGCTCGGTTCCCCAACTATGACCTCAGCAATCCGTACGCTGGCGGTTGGTCCTACGTCGATGGCAAAGAGGTATCGCTTTGGGCGAAAGTGCGCGGCGAGGACAAACGGACGCTGATGGTCAAGCAGGACGATCTCCACCAGTGGGAACGTGTGACGGAAGGCGAGGTGCTGATCTTCCCTAGATACAACTGGTGGAACAATATCCTGCGGATCGCTTCGCTTGAGCGTCCCTCGCGCAAAATGACGCTTGCCGGCAATGCCTCGTACGAGATCCGGCCCGGCGATCGGTACTTCGTCCGTAACCTGTTCGAGGAACTGGACGCGCCCGGCGAGTGGTATTTGGACCGGGAGGCGTGGACGCTGTACTTCTGGCCTCCGTCCGACATGACGGAGGACGCGGTGTACGCGCCGACGCGAGAGACGATCGTTTCGATGAAGGGAGTATCAAACGTCACGCTGCGCGGCTTCACGATCGAGTGCTGTGAAGGAACGGCCATCAATCTCACCAATTGTACCAACTGTCGCCTTGTGGGCTGCACGATCCGCAACGTGGGCGGGCGCTGTTCGAGCGCGATCCCTGCAGTGCGCATTTCCGGCGGGAAGAACTGTGGTGTCGCCGGTTGCGACATCTACGAGGTAGGCGGTCATGCCATTTCACTTTCCGGCGGAGACCGGCAGACGCTCGCACCGTCCGGGCATTATGCCGACAACAACTACATCCATCACACGGGCGTGTTCTACAAGCAAGGCGTGGGGGTATCCCTGTCCGGCGTCGGCAACCGGGCCAGCCATAATCTGATTCACGATTGCCCGCGTTTCGGCGTCTTGTATGGCGGCAACGATCAGATTATCGAGTACAACCATATTCGCCACGTCGACCTGGAGACCGCCGACACGGGCGCCACGTACAGCGGCGGTCGAGACTGGCTTTCGCCCCGTGGAACGGTGATCCGATACAACTACATTCACGATGTGTTCGGCTTCGGCAAACATGGCGGCCGATGGACCACGCCGCACTACGCCTGGGGCATCTACCTGGATGACAACTCGGCCGAAGTCCACGTCTACGGAAACATCGTCGTGCGGGCGCTGCGAGGTCTTCTGCATTTCCACTGCGCTCGCGACACGCTGGTGGAAAACAACATCTTCGTGGGCGGTATGTTGCAGCAGATCGAGATGAACGGCTGGAAGGACTACTCGCGTTTCTTGGACCGCATGGGACCCAGCTACGAGCAATACATCAAGCTTCCGGCCTGGAACAAGTACGATGGCTTCCAGAAAGGCGGCCATCCTAAGGATGCCGTGCCGATGGGCAATAACCGCATTCGTCGCAATATCGTCTACTACCATGATCCCAACGCGATGCTGTACAAACACCGCCAGCTTCGCTTCGAGCATTTCGAGTGTGATCGGAACCTGATCTACCACCATGATTTGCCGTTGCTGACAGGGCTTGCGAACGTGCCTCCCGAGAAGCAGTGGGAAGAGTGGCAGAAATTGGGCTTTGACCGCAATTCCATTGTGGCCGATCCGTTGTTTGTTGATGCGAACAACGACGACTATCGCCTGCGACCGGAATCCCCGGCGTTCAAGTTGGGCATCGAGCCGATTCCCGTCGAGAAGATTGGCCCGCATCGTTCGTCGGATCGGGCCACATGGCCAATCGTCGAGGCCCCTGGTGCCCGAGAGGCGGGCTTTCGTCGCGCGGAGTTAAGGCATGAGTCGCCGTATGGTTCTTGAGATTGAAGGAGGATCGAGAGATGAACAGAAAAGCGATGGTCGATTCAGGTGTGGGTGCCGTGTCGCAGTCCCTCTCCCCGACCCTCTCCCAGAGGGAGAGGGGGTTTGTTCGTTCGATCGTCGCCGGTTTTGTGGCGCTTGTCGCGTGCAGCGGCGTCGCTGCGGGCGACAAGACCTTCGATGTCGTCGACTTTGGTGCCAAACCGGACGGCAAAACGCTATGCACCAAGGCAATTCAAAATGCGATCGACACTTGTGCAGCCGACGGCGGCGGGGTCGTCCGTTTTCCCGCCGGCACTTTCTTGTCGGGGGCGTTGCGAATGAAGAGCGGCGTTACGCTTGAAGTCACCGAGCGTGCCACACTGCTAGGCAGCCGCAAGCACGGCGACTATTACGGCCCGCGGTTGGATGAAAAAGGCAATCCAGTCGAAGGTGGCCGCGTATTCCACAATCTGATCCATGGCGAAAGCCTTCACGACGTCACGATCCGCGGATCGGGCACCATCGACGGTCAGGGCGACGCTTTCCGCGACAAGAGCAAACCGCGCACCAAGGCGATCTACTTGGTCGGCTGTCGCGATGTCTTGATTGAAGGTGTCAAGCTGCGGAACGCGGGTAGCTGGATGCAGCACTATCGGTTCTGCGAGGATTTGACGATTCGCAAAATCGATGTCTTCAACCACGTCGCCTTCAATAACGATGGGCTAAATATCGACAGTTGTCAAAACGTGACAATCACCGACTGTCGCGTCGATTCGGACGACGACGGCATCGTCATGAAGAGCCTCTCGGATCGACCGTGCAAGAACGTGACGGTGACCAATTGTGTGATCAGCAGTCACTGCAACGCCTTGAAGATGGGCACCGAATCGGGCGGCGGTTTCATCGATATGACGATTCGCGACTGCAAGGTCTTTTCGCCCAAGCACAGCCAGAAGATCTACGGCCGACAGCGCGGATTGGCTGGGATCGCACTGGAAATCGTCGATGGTGGCAAACTGGAAAACGTATCCGTCGAGAATGTTGACATCGAAGGCGTATCGGTGCCCATCTTTCTACGATTAGGAAACCGAGCCAGACCGTACGTATCGGGCGCCAAGCCGGACGTGGGCACTTTCGGCAAGGTCAGCCTACGCAACATCGCTGCACGTGGGACTTCGCTAAGCGGCTGCTCGATAACCGGATTGCCGGGCCATCCGATCGAAAACGTGACGCTGGAAAACATCAGCCTTGGCTTCGATGGCGGCGGCACTCTGGAGGACACGAAACGGGAAATCCCCGAGCGGGAAACCAGCTACCCGGAAAGCACCATGTTTGGCACGTTGCCAGCCTACGGTTTCTATTGCCGACACGCCAAGGGGCTGACGTTCCGCAACTTGAAGCTGGAGACCGAGCAAGCCGATCTTCGGCATGCGATGGTGTTCGACGACGTGCAGCAAGTGGCCATTGACGGATTGGACGCCAAGTTCTGGCCCGATGCGGCTGCAATGCTACGGATGGTGCAAGTCAAGAACGCGAGTATCGGCGGTTTCTCAACCAAGAGCCCCGTCGGTACTTTCCTTCGAGTTGAAGGCGACCAAACGCGGGACGTCGTGTTGAAGGGTAATGACTTGACCAACGTGGGCAAAGTCGTTGATCGCGCGCCGCAAGTGGGTGAAGGCGTTGTGACATACGAGGGTAAGTAAGAACCTGCAAAGAAGGAATTCCGTGTTCTTGCGACATGTCATTCTGAGCGAAGCGAAGGATCTCCCCTGGAAGACAGATTCTTCGCTGCGCTCAGAATGACCGAAGTTCCGAAGTCATGCCTTTACGAGGACTAAGAGATCTAGCAGGAGGAAACGCCGTCATGACAACACAAGACAAACACCCGAAGATTGAGAAGGGCGACGATATACCACGCCGTCTGTTCCTGGAGATGGCTGGTTCGGCAGCCGTGGCCGGGACTGGATTGCTCACGCAGGTGGGCCGAGCGTATCCGGGCGAAACAGGCCGAAAGATCCGGATGGGTGTGGTCGGCGGCGGGTTTGGTACGCAGTTCTATTGGCACGAGCATCCCGATTGCGTCGTCACGGGCGTTACCGATCTGCGGCCCGATCGTCGTGAACGGCTGCGAAAGACGTATCAGTGCGACGCCGTATATGACAGTCTGGAAACGATGATCAAGGAAGCCAAAGACATCGACGCTGTGGCCGTCTTCTCCGGGGCACCGGACCACGTGAAGCATGCCAAGATGTGTTTCGAACGCGGCTGGCACGTGATCACAGCCGTACCGGCCTGTATCAGCCTGGAAGAAGCGCAGATACTCAAGGAAACCAAGGAGAAAGCCGGACTGAAGTACATGCTGGCCGAAACCAGTTGGTACCGTCAGGACACCATCTACGCGCGGAATTTTCACCGTGCCGGCGGTTTCGGCGAGTTGTTCTATTCAGAGGTGGAATACTATCACGATCGCGGTGACCTGAAACGCTTGGTCACCAACAAGGCCTCGCGGTTCTACAACCCCGACGGCACGCATTCATGGCGGTGGGGGTACCCGCCCATGCTCTATCCGACACACTCGCTGGGATATCTCGTCGGCGTAACGGGCGAACGAATCACCAAGGTGTCGTGTCTGGGCTGGAGCGGTGATCGTCCGGAATTGCGGGACCACCCCGTGTTGGCCGACAACGTCTACGACAATCCGTTTTGGAACAACGCGTCGATGATGCTGACCGACCGAAGCCACATGTGCCGCTGCAATGTGTTCTGGCTGTGCGTGGCGCACGGCGAACGGGCACAGTGGTTCGGGGATCGAGCGACCTTGTACATGTCGAAGGGCGGACTGCACAATGCGGTCGAAGCGGTCCGCACTCGCGGGCACAAGGACGTGTCTATTCCACAATACTGGCAGTCGGACATGCTGCCCGAGCCGATGCGGCACAGCTCGGGCCACGGGAGTTCGCACGCCTTCATCGCAGCCGAGTTCGTAAACGCCCTGTTGGCGGAACGCGAACCGGAAATCGACATCGGCCACGCCCTTGCCATGACCGTTCCCGGCATCGTCGCTCACCAATCCGCCCTCCGCGACGGCGAGCAACTGGACGTGCCGCAGTTTGATGGCTAGAGGTTTGGCAAACGTACCACCACTCATGGAACTGGAGATAGAGCCATGCTACGCTGCTGCCGCTTGAAACTGACTGTACTGATCCTCATTGCCAATGCGACGGGTCTTGCCATGGCCGATGATGCGAGAGAAGACTCCGATAAGCAATTCGCCATTTCGCCAATCGGCTGGGTCCGAAAGACCGGCACGACGACCACGATCGTGCTGGACAAGAAGTACGAGCCGGGCCTGCTGGGTCTGGACGGCTTCTCGCACGTCTACGTTTTCTGGTGGTTCGACCGCAACGACACGCCTGACAAGAGAAAGACCTTGCAGGTCCACCCAAGAGGCGACAAACGAAATCCACTTACGGGAGTGTTCGCCACACGATCGCCGCGCCGGCCGAATCTGATTGCGTTGAGCCTATGCAAGATCGTGTCGGTGAAAGACAATGTCGTGCAAGTCGAGAAGATCGACGCATTCGCAGACACGCCGGTTGTCGACTTGAAGCCTTATCTGTCTGGCTACGATACGACCGATGGTGCTCACGCGCCGAATTGGGCGACGAAGAAGAACGATTGAGTACAAGGGAACCGATGTCCGATCAAGAAACGACGCTGGCAGAACTTCGAGAGATGGTTCGCGAGTTCGTCGACGCACGCGACTGGCACCAATTCCATTCACCCAAGAACCTCAGTATGGCATTAGCGATCGAGGCGGCGGAGTTGATGGAACACTTCCAATGGATCACGACCGACGCTTCACGAGCCGTTGGCGCCGATGCAGACAAATTGACGGCGGTCACGGAAGAACTGGCCGACGTGATGTGCTACGGGATGGCGCTGGCCAACGAATTAGGCATCGACATCAGCGCGGCATTGCGCGACAAGATGAAGAAGAACGAAGCGAAATACCCGGCCGAGGAGTTTCGCGGCCGATACGGCCCGGAGGATAATTCTTCACTTGGCTAATCAGCCATCGCAGCCATCCGCGGCCGACCGATCTGAACGCGGTCGGCGTGACGTAGCAGGCGGGGCCTACGAGGCGGCACCCGACTGTAGGCGAACGACCTGAAAGGCGACCGCGTCGAAGCCGTGCAGACGCATGAACTGAGCAGCAAACTTGGCAACTTGCGGACGTTTCCAGACGCCCACGAAATGCTGCTCGTCCAGGATGTCTCGGTAGTAAACGGTGACCCGGTCGTGGCCAGTGTCGTAAACCCGTAGCGATGCAGTCAGTGGTGATCGTTTCATTGCTTGGGCCTCCTCCGCTTACAGGAACTCGCCTCCTACCCAGTGAATTGCCAAAAGCAGGTCAAAACCGACAACCGTTTTCCAGTAATTCGTCATAACCCGCAGATTCTTGGTTCATACATACGACGAATGGGAGGTAACGTCCGATTCTTGGACACGATAGTCTTGCTACAGGTTCCCTCGATTCATGGACCGTCGTCCAAGTAGGGGGCAAGACATCCAGGTTGCTCATTAGCCCTCGTCGAGCAACCGCTTTAGGCGGCCCAGAAAAGCGGCTTGGTCTGGGTGGATTAACCGATAAGCCTCGTCGATCGTGACGAACTCGGCGCGGTCCACCTCCCAGGAGGCACAGTGCGGTGCAGCCTCGTTCGGGGCCGGGCCGGTAAAGCAATAGATGCGTTTGCCGCTCTTGCGGTACTTGATCGAATCCAGTGACGTCAGATCGCCCGCCGCGACCCCCGTCTCTTCCAGAGTCTCTCGCCGCGCGGCAGCCTCCAAGCCTTCGCCTTCGTCGGGAATGCCTTTTGGAATGCCCCACGCAGCCCGACGATTGTAGTTGCCCGACGGATGAACGAGCAGGACTTCGAGTTGGCCTTGTTGATTGCGATACAGCAAGGTGCCAGCGGATTTTCGCATGAATGCAGTTTTCTGACTTGTGCTAGCGACGTCAGCATTGGATGACGTTGACACCAAGGCCGCGTTGTGGGTATTGCTCCCGTCGCACGGCTTTGTCACTTCTTCATCATACCGAGGGCCCGGAAAAATGCCTACGGCCCGTCTGTTGCCCAGACCGGCGGAGCATCGTTTGAAGCCCACCGTTTTCGGAGGCTGTCTGGCCATGGCGTCCTTGCTGCTTTCGCCACAGGTCGCTTCGGCCCAGGGCGTGCTGCAGGGTCTCGGTCAAGATGTCCGAAGGCCCTCGCCTCCGTCTTCGGCGGCTGAAGAGGAGAAGGAAACAGAGAAGAAGCGGCGCAGGGGTTACCGCTACCACGATCACTGCCATGACTGCGACGACGACAATGACGGTGGTCTGGCCGAACTGGTGGCTGTGGTGACATTGGGCACAGTGACTTCGCCGTTTTGGGGACCACGGTCGATGGTCGGAGACGATTCGCTGGACCCGGGCTACTTTGCACGCTATCCCTACCGGTGCGATTTGGACGGTTACATGGCTACCGAACCGAGTGTGGTGGAGGCCTGTTATCCGTGGCTGGCTGACGAGCATTACTCGTGGCTTCTGCGTGCGTGCGCCGAGTACGCCGACGATTTCGATGACATGTCGCGTATCGGAGGGCAAGTGCTTCTGGATTCGGCCAGCCGTTGGGGCCTCGATGCCGAATTCAACCGTTGGCGCGAAGACTTGACGCTCAACCGACATGACAGTCTATGGACCGGCGACTTCAATGTTGTGTGCCGGTTCGCCCAAAGCCCGCGAGTCCAAATGCGGACTGGCATCGGGTTCAACTGGCTGTCCGACACAGAGGGAAGCGAATTCGGATTCAACTTCACTTACGGCGGCGACTGGTTTCCTCGCGATCCCTGGATCGTGTCCGCCGAAATCGACTGGGGCGAAGTGGGTAACGCCACACTTTTTCATGGCCGCGCCACACTGGGCGTTCAGTTCCACCGCTTCGAAATCTACACCGGCTACGACTACTACGACGTCGGCAACACCCAGATCGACGGCGTCGTCAGCGGCCTGCGACTGTGGTACTGAAGGCCTAACCCACTTCCAAGGTCTTTCGCGTTACCCGAGATGCCCGTTTCGGTTTGGTCCGCTATAATGGTCATAGGGACACGCGCAATAATCGCCATGTATCAATCGCTCGCACTGCGACAACTTTTTCGCTGGCTATGCTTGGCTGGCTTGCTCACCCGCGCCGCGGCGGCTTTCACGCCAGCCTTCGCCGCCGATGACCCCACCAACCCAGACGATGAGTACTGGTCGGCTCGATTGCGTCTGGACGAAGCATATGCCAGCCGATTGGCGAGCCTTGCGGCCAAGTGCACTGAACGGAAATTGGAGAAGCAGGCCGGTGCTACGCGCGATTGGTTCATCTCTCGTGACCCTCGCCGCCAATACATCTTCCTGCCGCCGGAATCTGATCCTGCCAGGCCGCTGGACGCCGCCCCGAAGATCATTCACCAATGGTACGCGAAGTTCTCGGAATACCGTCGAGAGCAAGCTGCAAGTCTGCTTCAGTTGGCCGAGCAACAGTTGAAGGCGGACCGGCCCACGCGTGCCTACCAACTGGCACACGAGGTGCTACACGAAGATCCGGATCACGAACGGGCTCGGGCTATTCTTGGCTATCGCAAAGTGAGCGGACGGTGGCGTCGGCCGACAGGAGTGATCAAGGCGCGTGTATCGCGTGTCGCCAACTCGACGCTCGGTTTCGCAGCCGGCCGGCACTGGATCGTCGAATCAGGGCATTTCAGCGTCACGACCAATCACAGCGAGAGATCTGGCCGGCAACTTGCCGAGCAATTGGAGGAACTGTACGCCGTGTGGCAACAACTGTTCTTCCGCTATTGGAGCAACCGTGCGGTGCTGGAGCGGCGTTTCGAGGGCAGAGGTGTAACCGGGCGTAGCCTCAAACGTCACAAAGTCGTGCTGTTCCGTGACCGGCAAGAATACCTCAATTGCCTGATCCCCATCGAGCCGCTGCTGAAGGTGACTGTGGGGATCTACCTGGAAGCCAAGAAGACGGCCTATTTCTACGTGGGCGAGGAATCGACAGAAGACCTTTGGTTTCACGAGGTCACGCATCAGTTGTTCTCCGAGACCGGCCGTGAGACGTCTGGCCCTGGAGAGAACGCCAACTTCTGGATGGTCGAGGGCGTCGCGCTGTACATGGAATCCTTGCGGCGGATGTCGCACTACTATACAACCGGCGGCATCGACGCGAACCGACTTCAGTACGCGCGCTATCGAGCCTTGAACGAGGGCTTCTACGTGCCGCTCGACCAGTTGGCAGCCCTTGGCCGCCGCGCATTGCAGGAACACGAAAATATCCGGCGCCTATACAGCCAATCGGCCGGGCTGGCCAGTTTCCTGATGGACTATCGTCGCGGTCTGTACCGGGCAGCGATGGTCGATTACCTTGTAGCCATCTATCAAGGCCGTGATCGTGCGCAGACGCTGGCATTGACGACGGGCGTGCCGCTATCGACGTTGGATCAACAGTACCGGGAATTCCTGAATGTCACCGACGACGATCTGGCCTACCTGGCGTCGACACCATGGGCAAAGAACCTGTCGTTAGGACGTACTGAGGTTACCGACGCCGGTCTCCGGCACCTTGCCCGGCATTCGGAACTCGAATGGGTAGACGTAGCGTATACGAGAGTCGGCGATTCGGGCTTGGCGAACCTGAAGGCGGCCAAAGGGCTGAATCATCTGATTGCGGAACACACCCAGATCACCGATGCCGCCCTGGAAACGATTGGCGGTTTCCACAATCTGGAAGTTTTGGACCTGACCGGAACGAACGTCACGGATGCCGGAATATCCCACTTGGCATCGCTGGGCAAGTTGAAGGAACTGTGGCTCAGGGGGACACGGATCAGCGATGCGGGCTTGGCACATCTGCAGGGCCTGAGGGACCTGGAAACACTGGACGTCAACGAGACGAACGTCACTGCCGAGGGTTGGGGCCGCCTGAAGAAAGCGCTACCCTCATTGAACGAGTAGATTTCTTGAAGGGCAACGCAGACTCTTCGACTCTTCCACTTTTCGACTCTGCCATTTACTGGAGACACTATGCGACCTTGGATTCTGGCCGAAACCAACTACACGTACACCAAAGAGAACCGTTACGAAGTCGCCGTGCTGCCGCTGGGGGCCACAGAACCGCACAACCTTCATCTGCCTTATAGCATGGACACGCGCGAAGGCGACTTGATCGGCGAGAAGATCTGCGAAGCGGCGCACGAGCGTGGTGCCAAGGTCGTGCTGCTGCCGACGATTCCATACGGCACCGAGACGAATCTGCGTGCTCTGCCGTTGGCCATGAACGTAAACCCCACGACCCTGAATCGCCTGGCGACCGATTTGATCGAATCGCTGGTGGATAGCGGGATTCGAAAAATCGTATTGCTGAACAGCCACGGCGGCAACGGCATGAAGCCGCTGCTGCGGGAACTGAGCGGCAAGACTCCGGCGCATCTGTTTTTGTGCAACTGGTACACCGTGCTGGGAGACGCGTACGACGAGATCTTCGACCGGCGCGACGACCATGCAGGCGAGATGGAAACCTCTCTTGCCTTGGCCTACTGGCCCGAATTGGTCGGCAGAAACGAGGACGGTTCATTGATCGCCGACGAAGGCCAGACGGCGGAGACTCGCTTCGATGCGGTCAACCAAGGGTGGGTGTCGATCACACGCCCCTGGCATCTGTTGACCACAAACGCCGGATCGGGCAACCCCCACGCCGCCACCGCGGAGAAGGGGCGACGGTTCGTCGAACTGCTGGTGGATCGGTTGGCTGCGTTCCTGGTGGACCTTTCGGAAGCAGAGATTGACGAGAAGTTTCCATACTGAGGCAATTGAAATCGCTGGAGAATTGGGCCCACGGATGGCAGAGCAAACCCACGGATAAGACGCTGGAGGCCCCATCTTCATCCGTGCGCTTGCTCTGCCATCCGTGGTTATCACTTCTCGTCGAACGCTTGACCGACTTTCAGGCACAGTCGGACACGCTATTGCCGCCCCAAGGAACGGACGTGGGCAGGTGGCGCTGTCCCTTCGGGCGTGAAGGCAACGACGATGGAAGTTGACTTGATGTCTTCCAGGTGAATCACCAACTTTCTGACACCTTTGTTCACTCTTTGTCCCTTCACCGTTGGCGAACTCGGGAGAGGGGCGGCGTCCATTACGGTGAATGTTGCGTCGTCGGGCTCTACCAAGTGCGCGACGATTCGCTTGTCTCCGAGGGTGAGTGTCGCCTGGCGGCCGTTTGAATTGACCGACACATTCGCAGGTGTGTGCATGAACCACCAGACGTCCGAAGGCTTCTCGAGTTCGACTTCGTCCTGGACGGCCGGGAGGTTGCCATCCACCAGCGCGATCGCTCGGTGAACGCGCGTGGCATGCTTCGTGTACGCGGGTGTCAGGTCCATGAATGCGGCGGGCGTCGCGGCTTTGGGATCGAAGTGGATCACTTTGGCTTTGCCGTCTGTCGCCTGATCCGGTCCATCATCCGGATTGATCACCAAGGTGTTGTGGCCTTCGGCGCGATTTCGATAGAAGTGCCAGCGACGCGTGCGACGGTCAAAGTAGCCGGGCAGATTGTAATTGTCCGCGCCCAGGTCTAGGGCCCATCGCTCGCCAGCCATCTCCAGCACGAACGTGCCCAAGTCCGCCTGGCCGTGGTTCACGCCCGGCACGTCGCCTTTGAAGGCGATCCATGACGCGTTTGGATCATTCCATTTGGTGCGTAGACTCACGGCTTCAACGCCTCGCCAGTACGTCGCCACGTCCGGTGTCTCACTTCCGCCACTGCGTGATTGCGGGTCATACCAGAGCAGATCCAATGCGGTCGGCCTGACAAAAGGCTCGGTAAAGCGGATAACGTCGGCGTGTTTGAAGCGGTTGGCCAGCCAGAGCATCGCGAAGGTGCGACCGGGGCGACCGGCGGATGCGTCGGCAAAGTTGAACACGCGGCCGGTCGGGCCGGTCATTTGCATGGGAAATCGTACGGTGTTGTCGAAGCCCTCGAATTCCGTCAAGCCAAAATCGCTGCCGAGGGCTGATTCCAGCAAGGCGATCATCAGGACGTTGTAGCTGGTTCCGTAGCCCCAGTAGCCGGGACCTTCATGATAGGCGCCGTCGGGGGCGTACTCGTGCATTGCCAGCGGAACGGACTGGAGAGCCGAGTGTATGATTTCGGCAGCCATTTCCGGTTCCTCGTCCGCAATGGCCAAAGCTCCGGCGGTCATGCCGCCGTTGCAGACCTGGTTCCAGTTGGAAACGGTTCGGGTGAACCAGCCGTAACGTTCTTCGCCTCGATAGGACTTCAACCCCGGCACCAGGCCGTGTTGAATGATCGCTTGGCGGATTGTCTTTCTTTGCTCGTCGGACCAATCGTGGTAGAGCCAGTCGTAGCCGATCGCAAAGGCGTGGGTCATCTCACCCGTGTCCAGGAAATGACTGGGGTTCCAGTCCTTGAACGCCGCGGCTGCCTGCAGTTCCTTCCAGACACGGTCGAGGTATCGACGGTCGTTTTCCAGGCAGTAAACCAACGCCCATTGGTAGACTCGACCGAGCACACTGCGGCTGGTGCTGAGCAGACGTTTGCCGTCGGGTATGCGATATGTATTGGCGGGCCTTTTCAGTGACTCGTCCGCCTGCCTCTGCACGTCGGCGTACCATTCGGCAAGCCTGGGATTGGCTGCAATACGGGCTTTCAGCGCGGTGAAGTCGTCCGGCGCGACAAGCAGACGTGGGTGTTCGGGCTGCAGCGTGCCAAGGATCTGATCGCGCGGTGGTATGCGCACCGGACTGTCGGCTGCGTGCGCGATAGGCGCCAAAGAGACACAGAGCAATACGGCGGTGCAGAGAATTCGTTGCATGGCGGGCTCTTTCGGGCAAGGGAGTGTGTGGAGACCGGACACTCCAGGACAAAGAAGGCATGTCACGGAGTGATATGCTTGCACCTGCCTCGCCGCCAGTCAAGAGTTGGACAAGACGCCGGATGCGGCCGAACTGGAGACTGCCGCCTCAGACCGCTTGCACAGGCGCGGTACAGGCGGCGATAACTTCTTCCAGCGCCAAAGGGCGCACCGGCTTCGAAATATAGCCGTCCATGCCGGCCTCCAGGCACCGTTTGTGGTCTTCCTTCATGGCGTGCGCGGTCATGGCGATTATCGGAATCCGCCTGTCCGTTTGACACTCGCGTCTGCGGATTTCTTCCGTTGCCGTCAAGCCGTCCATCTCCGGCATCTGGACGTCCATCAGGACCAAATCGAAGTCGTTTTGTGCCAGAGCGTCCAGCGCTTTCCGGCCGTTGTCGACGACGATTGCCTCATGGCCTTGCCGGTGCAGCATCGCAAGAGCCAGTTTCTGATTCACGGCGCTGTCTTCGGCCAGCAAGATCTTCAACGGGCGGACGAACAGAGCCTGAGTATCAGTGAACTGTTCCGTCGCTGGTCGGCGGGGCCGTTTGCTAAGGGCCTCGTCGATGGCATCGCGAAGCTCTCGATGCTTGACGGGTTTCAGCAGACTGGCCGAGACACCCGATTCGCGGCATTGATTGGCGTTTAGGAGCCGATCGCCGGCGGTCAACAAGATGACGCCCGTATCGGCCAGTTCGGCGTTCTGCTTGATTTGCTGTGCGAGGGAGAAGCCGTTCGCGCCTGGCATGCCCATGTCGGCGACTACGATGTGGAATGGAGTACCGACGGCGCTCGCATCGCGCAGGGCATGCCAAGCCTCCTTGGCGCCGGCAGCCGTGGAAACATCCAATCCCCAGTGGTGAACCAACTGTTGCAGAATCCGTCGATTCGTATCGTTGTCGTCGACCACCAGAATCCGTGCGTTGTCGTCACCGGGGAACAAGGTTGCCGGTCCCTGCAATTGGGCGTCATCCGAGCGAGAGAAGCGGACCGTGAAATAGAAATTGCTGCCCCGGCCAACTCGGCTTTCTACTCCGATCTGCCCGCCCATTGACTCGACCAATCGCGACGATATCGCCAATCCCAAGCCTGTACCGCCGAACTGCCGCGTGGTGCTGGCGTCGGCCTGTGAGAATGCCTCGAAGATCAGCGATTGCTTTTCCTCGGGGATGCCGATACCGGTGTCGGTGACTGCAAAGCGTGCCACGATCTCCCTGTCGGATGGCGACTGGCAGTGTACGCGCAACACCACTTCGCCTTGGTTCGTGAATTTGATGGCGTTGCCGACCAGATTGATGATCACCTGGCGCAGTCGCGTTGGGTCGCCCACCACGGCATTGGGCATGTCGGCGTCGATACTCCAGGTCAGTTCCAGGCCCTTGCTGTGCGCGCGGAACGCGAGGGTCTTCATGGTCTCGCCCAACTCCTCGCGCAAATCAAACGCCGTGAACTCCAATTCGAGTTTGCCCGCGTCGATCTTCGAGAAATCCAGGATGTCGTTAATGATCTCCAGCAGGGCCTCTCCTGAATTGCGAGAGATCTCCAGGTACTCACGTTGGGTTGGATCGAGCCGTGTTTCCAGGACGAGGTCGGTCATGCCCAGGATGGCGCCAAGCGGCGTGCGGATTTCATGACTCATGCTGGCCAACAGCGTGCTCTTGGCACGGTCGGCAGCCTCTGCCTTTTCCTTAGACTGGCGGAGGCGTCGCATCCGGATTGCCAGCCACACAAAGGCGGTGATCGCAAGGATCGAGATAATCGCAATGTCGATATGGGTGCTCACGAAGGGACTCAGCATGTGACCGGCCGCGGCGTACCCGCGACAGTCTGGACCGTTCTCAAAACCGGGTTCTCTCCTACATCGCTCATAATCGATCCGCGCAATGCCGAACGGCAGCCGGAAACGCCCGACCTGGGGGAGCGGCTTTCAACGGTCGAGATGCTTGCAGGCCCCCGGGGAAGGCAAAACCCCAACATGCCACGAAAGTATTGCTTAGGCCGGGCTGCTGTCAAAACGATAGCCGGCTGATTTCGTCGACTTGACGGCCGGGATCTCGGGGCCCAAGATGATCGCGTCAGATGCGGGCTCGATGGAAGTGATCGGGGCCAGGTTCCAATGTCCAGATTCTGAGGACAAGTCTCATGACAACATTGATCCGACGCCGTGGAAATTTGTTCGCGTTGGCCCTGTGTGGTGTGCTAATTCCCTCTGTGCAGGCGGACGATGGCAACGGACCGCCGTGGGATCCGGCCTACAAGATCAGACCTCACGAGTCGCATCGGCTGACTGCTGCGGATGTGGTGGGGCCAGACGGTATCGTGTATCCGGATTGGCGATTTGCCGGCGTGCCCGGCGGCATTCCGGACGTGCCAGAGCGTGTTCGGATCGACGAATTCGGCGGCAAGGCCAATGACGACAAGGACGACAGTCGGGCTTTCGAGTTGGGCGCGCAAACGGTGGCTCGGCGCGGGGGCGGAGCGTTGGTGCTTGACGCCGGAACTTATCACCTGGACCGACCAGTCATGATCACCGATGACAATGTGGTGATTCGCGGTCAAGGTGCGGAAGCCACGAAGATCATATTTCGATACGGCGTCTCGGAGACGGGCGTCGCTATCTTCCAACCCAAAGACGGAGCGACGATTGGACCGGATTCGCTGGTCGAAATCCATGCCGCACCGGACGGGCTGCAGCGGATCGCTCTCGAGGTCGAAGGCAAAGTGGTGACTGAGCGGAAGCGGCAGGCTCACTGGGGCGGCACCTACCTGTTGCGAGCGACCGGCGACGCTGTGTTGCGATCTGCAGGCTCCGGCCGGCACAAGTTGGCGGGCATTGCCGAGTGGCAGGATGGCCGGCACCGGGAGGTGACGATTCACGTTAACGTTGATCCAACACATCGCCTGGCCAGCGGCCGAAAACGGTATTCGTCCGAGCCAAAGGGCAGCGCGGCGATTTTGTTCGCAGGCGACCAGCGGAGTGGCCGGACGTGGCGATTGGCTGAAGATGGGCGACGTGGCGACCAGCAAATTGTGCTCCAGCAGGCATCCAAGCTACAACCGGGCGACGCGATCGCGCTGGAGGCACCTGCGACCGAGCGTTGGAATCGGCTAGTGCGCAATGCTTGCCAATGGGGCATCTATCGACGGTACGAGTTTCGCGTCCAGCGAGTGGACGGGCGTACGGTCCGCTTGAATCAACCGCTTCGCATCGACTTTCCCGTGGCCGACCGAAGTTTTGCGAAACAGGTATTCCCCATCCGCCGCTGCGGCGTGGAGGATTTGTGTTTGGAGCAGACACAGAAGCTCTGGACGAGCGGCGTACTGTTTGCCAACGCCTGGGAATGTTGGGCGCGAGGGGTCAAGGTCATCAAAGCGGGCCGGCATCCTGTCTATTCGCGATGCGCGAAATGGTGCGAGATCCGCGATTGCCAGTTCGACGGAGCCTGGTATGTCGGCGGTGGCGGATCGGCGTACGTCGGCTGGGAACGGTCCCATGATTGCCTGATGGAAAACGTAACCACCTGGCGCATGCGGCATGCGCCGTGCGTCCAGTGGTCGTCGTCGGGCAATGTGATTCGCAACAGCACGTTCCACGGCAGCGATGCCCAATGGCATGCCGGCTGGACCAACGAAAATCTGTACGAAAACTGCACCGTCCATGCCGCGGGCAGTCACGGCACATATGGCCACGGCGGATGGGCGTCGCCGCCGGAGGACAAAGCCCACGGGCCTGAGGGCCCCAGGAACGTGGTCTACAATTGCGACTTCCGTGCACCCAAAACGGGACTCTGGATGGGCGGCATGAACGAGAACTGGTTGGTACTTCACAATCGCTTCATTGTCGAGAGAGGTCCGGGGATCTACGCTCGGACATGCTCCTTCGATCACATTATTCGCGGCAATGTCTTCGTGCTCAGGCGGGCAGATCAACCCGCGGTGATGCTGGCCACCGACGATTGCTCGGGCGTTGAGGTAACCGAGAATCGCGTCTTCGGCGAAGGTGCCACAATGATTGCCGGCAAGGCAACGCCTTTGGTGGAGTCCGACAACGAGGTTGTATCCGACTTAGCCAGGGTCCCGTCCGACAGCGATTCACCGCGTCCGAGACCGAAAACACCGTCAATCTTCCTTTGGCAACGCGATTTGAGGTGACACCATGAAGAATCTACGCCTACTGTCTCTGTCATTGTTCTGCATCGCACTGAGTTTCGTCGGGAATTGCGATAGTTCGTTTAGCGTGGCTGCGGATGACGAATCGTGGCCCGGTCGCCGCGCCACGTGGAACGGTTTCGACCAGTTTCATTTCTCGGTTGCCGAGCGCAAGTGCTATGTCGTCGTGCCGAAACAAGCCGCACCCGGGAAGCCGTGGGTGTGGCGAGCGCGGTTTCCGCATTACCACGCCGAAATGGACATAACGCTTGCGGGCAAAGGCTACCACATTGCCTACGTGGACGTGGCGGGGCTGTTTGGCAGTCCGCAGGCTGTTCGCATCGGAGACGAGTTTTACGAATACCTCACCACGCGGCATGGCCTCGCAGCCAAGGCGGCGTTGGAAGGAGTCAGCCGCGGCGGGCTGTTCGTGTACAACTGGGCGGCAAGGAACCCGGACAAAGTCGCCTGCATCTATGCCGATACTCCTGTGTGTGATTTCAAGAGCTGGCCGGGCGGCAAAGGCAAGGGGCTTGGCTCGCCCGGCGCCTGGGCTACCTGCCTGAAAGCTCACGGGTTGACCGAAGACCAAGCGCTCGAGTATGAAAAGAACCCTGTCGACAACGTTGCGCCAATCGCCTCGGCGAAAATCCCGATTCTACACATCGTCTCGGAAAACGATCGCGTCGTTCCGCCGACAGAGAATACGTACCTGCTAAAAGAGCGGCTCGAAAAGCTGGGCGGCAGCATCGAGATAATCTTGGTCCAGGAAGGCACGGAGAAGTCGAACGGCCACCATTTCGAGCATCCCGAACCCCAGAGGGTGGTCGACTTCATCGCGCTGCACTGCAAATGACTGAACTGCGCCAAGTTTTGAACAGGAGGTAACGGAGAGAACAGAGTGTGGTTCCAGCCTCTACTGCCTTTGTTTCCTCTTGTTCAGAATCCGATTGTTTGAGTTACGTCCGACCTCAATCTGCACCGTGTCAATCGGTTCCACGCCGTCTGACGCGTGCATCGCCATTTCCGTCGCATATGGTACTTTGGCCTTGAATGAAAATGTCGGCGACTTTGTGGCCTGAGAGAGTATTGCCTTTGATTTGATTCTCGTCGGCAAACGTGTGTTTACCGCGACGCTCGCCGTTTCGCTCTTCTATGCCGACGTGTTGCGTGGGATCGTCTTGCGTGTCTCGGATGGTGTTCTCAACGACTGTGTACTCGCGTGCGTCTTCGACCGAAGCATAGATCGCAATCCCCGGGTGCTTTCCTGGATCATTCTGCGAGTTATTCTCGATCACATTCCCACGAATCACATTTCCAGATTTGCCGCCGCCATTGATCTCGATTCCAGCACCGCCGTTCTCGGCAATGTAGTTATCCTCGATGATATTCTCTCGATCTCCGGGATTGCCAAGACCCGTGATGCCGCCGCCGCGGTTCTTGAGGAACTGGTTCTTGACTAGACGATGGCGGCGATTGTGCCAGCAGAAGTACAAGCCGCCGCCGTTATCGGTGGACGTGTTTCCCGCGAAGACCGAATCGGTCAGGCCCGTTCCGGGATGCATGCCGTTTCCCAGACAGCCACTGATCTGGCACTCGGCAACACGACTGTGGCTGCCGGTTTGCAGGCTGATACCGTCGCTGGGCCAATCCCGTATGGCCACGCGTTCGATCGTCACCCGCGTTCCGTTGAAGATGTGAATGCCGGCCAGCGTGTAGCGGGTTTGTGTGGGCCGAATGCGCGACATGTCGTGCCCGCGGATCGTTAGATCCCGAACCACACAGCCCTTCACGTTCGCGGCGTGCACCAGAGGGAACAGGGCCCAGACCAAGGCATTCACCTTCTTGTTGCCGATCTTCTCCTTGTCCGGCCAGCACCCGAAATCGACCTGTGCCGGTTGCTCCAGGACCAGTGTGTTGCCACGGACCTCTTTCACGAATGCATGGGCCAACAGTGATTCGTTGGGCGGTTCGCCCAGAGCGAGTTCGTCGCCGGGACGGAAAAGGCTCGCGTTTCGCAGCGTAACCTCCGCATCGCCTTTGCGGACATCTTGGGCCAGGGGCGCGGCGACGCCAAAGGTGAGATAACCGTTCTCGGCCGTCATCTTGTTCAGCCCGTACGGCGCATCGAGCGAAACCGTTTTCGTTTCTCGGTCAATGGCCGTAACGACGGCCGGCCGAGGGCTGCCGTACCACGGGGGCGGATAGCTGCGGCAAGAAACGACGGCGCTGCCAACGGCCAAATCACGCGGGATCACTTTCAGCGTGACCTGATTCTCATCCGGGCCGTCTGTCGCTACGTCCAGTCGGAGTACCTGCCGCGACGGCATCAGAAACGTCTTCTCCATCCCGGCACCCGCAAGGCTGACATTGTCGTGGAGCACCAGACCACGTCGCAGACGAAACGTACCTGCCGGAAGAGAAACCACTCCGCCACCGCGAGCTGCTGCGACATCAATCCCTATCTGG
Source organism: uncultured Pirellulaceae bacterium (assembly GCA_964623055.1). Classification (GTDB taxonomy): domain Bacteria; phylum Planctomycetota; class Planctomycetia; order Pirellulales; family Pirellulaceae; genus JADHUC01. The sequence goes on along the minus strand of CAZURK010000193.1, from coordinate 6,952 downwards.
ATTCCACAGTCAGCCTTCTCCGGATCGAGGAAGGAGGCTGCCTCGATCACTGGCACGTCGCCCGCGGCAGCGTGTCCACCAGAGAAGATCAGCAAAGCCAGGAATAGACTCGTTCGAGGGTTATTCATCGGCAAACGCAGATTCTTCTAATCTGGTGGGCATCGAACAGGGCTCAGACGTACAGGATTCAGTTCTTGTGGCCAATAGGTTTCCCATGTGGTTGGGCCCATCACCACAAAAACTGAATTCTGTACGTCTGAGCCCTCGCCTACACGGTGTCCGGGTGTACGTGATTGGAGCAGAGGAGGGAGGGCTTTTCAACGGTCTGTCCGGCCGTGACATGGCTAAATCGGCCGCGAGTTCGTTGACGGAGGCGTTTCCGTCCGGACGTCCAGGATGGGTAGCAGTTGACACTGACCGGAACTCGATTCGTCCGGATTCGTCAAGGCAATCTGCCGGATGTCCGGCAGCACTTGGAGAAACAGGTCCAGCAGTGACGGATCGAATTGAGTTTCTCGACCATTCTCCATCATGTCCAAGGCTTCGGCTTCCGCAAATGCCTCGCGATACACGCGGTCGTGCGTCAGCGCGTCGTAGACATCAACGATCGTCGTGATCCGTGCTGACTCGGGAATTGCCGATTTCGCAATTCCGTTCGGGTAGCCGGCGCCGTCCCAGCGTTCGTGGTGAAACAGTGCAATCTCGTAGGCAATCCGGAGCATTGGAGATTGGGCGTCGGCGAGCATACGGGCGCCGATGGCCGTATGCGTCTTCATGATTTCAAATTCCTTGCGAGTCAACTGGTCGGGCTTCTGAAGGATCGCATCCGGGATGCCGATTTTCCCGACGTCGTGCATACACGCGGCCATACGCATGTGCTCCACCTGATCGGCGGGCCGCCCTGCGGCTTGGGCAAGTGCGGCGCCGAACAGTCCAACGCGCTTGATGTGCGCGCCCGTTTCCTCGTCGCGATATGCCGATGCATTGACCAGGCGATGGATCGTCTCTTCGTGGGCGCGACGGATTTGCAGCGTCTGCTCGCGCACCTTTTCTTCCAGGTTCTGCATGTGCTCTCGCCGCTCGATCATGAACTGCCGATGTTCGAGCGCCTTTTCCACCTGGAATACGAGTTCCTCGCGATTGACCGGCTTGATCAGATACGCCGACGCGCCGCGAGTCAGGAATTCAATTGCCGATTCGGTTTCTGCCCGAGCGGTCAACATCAGGACTTCTGTCTCGGGGAGGTTCTCCTGGATGCGGTCCAGAAGCTCCTTGCTCGGCATTCCAGCCATGTTGATATCGAGCGTGACCAGATGAACCTCGTTGTTCTGCAGGTGCTGCCAGGCCGTTTCGGCATTCTCAGCCTCTGTGCAGTCGTATCCATCGTTGGCGAGCCAACGTGTCACCATGTACCGGATTACCGGCTCATCGTCCACCACCAGAATCGGCGTGCCTGTTGGGCGGGTCCTCTGATCTGTTGCGGTATTCAACATGGTCTCGCTTTCCGGAATCACAGGGCGGCCGATCCTGGAAGACATGGCACTCGGCCATCAAGGACCTCTCGTACAGCGCCCAGAAGAACGCCGGGATCGAAAGGCTTCTGGATCATGCACAGACTCTCCTCTGTGACGAGTTCCGACTTGGCTGTCTCCGGATCGTAGCCACTGCAAAAAATGATGGGGATTTCTCGGTCGTCCCTCCTGATGTGCTGGTACACTTCGTGCCCATTGAGCTTGGGCATCATCGCGTCGAGCAGGACGAGAGAAATCGAGTCGCGATGCTCCTCGAACAACTGCAACGCCTCGTCACCGTTCGCGGCGGTGATGGTTGAATAGCCGGCGGACTGGAGGATGCGCACCGCGATATCCCGAACCAGCGACTCGTCCTCGGCCAGAAGGATTGTCTCCGTTCCTTTCAAGAGAGCCGTGTCGTGAGTTTCGGGATGGTGTATCCTGTGTTCCACTTCGGCCGCTGGCAGAAGGACTTTGAAACTAGTGCCCTTGTTCGGCTGGCTCTCGATCAGAATCGTCCCATCGTGCTGCTGCACGATCCCGTAGACGGTCGATAACCCCAGACCCGTCCCCTCCCCAACTTCCTTGGTCGTGAAAAACGGATCGAAAACTCGTTCCTTGACCTCGGCCGACATGCCGCATCCCGTGTCCGTGACGCTCAGTAGCACGTAGCGTCCGGGTGCCAGTTCGCCGTACTTCCAGCGATCACCATCACCGACGGTTTCGTTTCTGGTTCCGATGGTCAGTCGTCCTCCGGAAGGCATGGCGTCCCGAGCATTCAGGCACAAGTTGACCAGCACCTGGGCTATTTGACCGTCATCGGCGCACACCCAATCGACCGAATCGTCCAGCGCGGTTTCCAGGGTGATGCGCTCGCCGATGATCGGACGCACCATGTCCGTCACGTCGTTCGCCATCTCGTTAGGGTCGACCGGTTTTCGATCGGGTTTCTGATGGCGGCTGAAATCCAGCAATTGTCGTGTCAGGCAGGTCGCCCTGTCGGTCGCTTTAAGAATCTGTTGGAGATCTCGATGTGGTTTCTCGTCGGCAGGAACGTCGGCCATAGCCAACCGAGCGTAGCCCGAGATGGCCTGTAGCAGGTTATTGAACTCGTGAGCAATCCCGCCGGCCAACCGGCCGACCGCTTCGATCTTGAGTGCCTGGCGCAACTCCTCGTCTTTCCTGCGAAGCGCCTCCTCGGCCAATTTGCGGCCGGTGACGTCCAGAATCATGGCCACGAACGCCTCGGATGGTCCATACTTCGCGAGCTGGAGGTGTACCTCGACGGGATACGTCAAACCGTTCTTGCGCCGATGAACGGTCTCGAACTCGATCGCCTCTTGCTCGCCGCTCAACAGCGGCTCGACGAGCCGCTCGAAGGACTCGCGCGTGAACTCCGGTTTCAAATCCACGGGAGTCAGTGCGCGCAGCTCGTCCATCGAGTAACCAAGATTTTCTCTTCCGCCTCGGTTGACCTGGACGAAACGATACGTAGCAGCGTCAAAGATGTAGATCTCGTGTAGCGAGCACTCCAGGATACGTCCAAAACGAGCCGCCTTGTCTTCCGTTTCCTTGCGGTATGCGATTTCCTCTCGGAGCATTTGGTTGGTGCGCGTGACCGCCTCGCAGCTTTCCATGACGCGCAACGCCGAGCGAATCCGGGCAGACAAGACGTCTCGGTTGAACGGTTCGGACACGTAGTCGACCGCTCCTGCATGCAGGCCTGCGATCACATTCTCGTCCAGGCCTGTTGCCGACACCAGAATGATCGGGATGGTTCGTGTGTGTGCGTCCTCCTGCAAACGCCGGCATACCTCGATCCCGTCCATCTCGGGCATCGCGACATCCAGAAGGATGACATCGGGATGCTCCGCTGAAGCAATGCCTAACGCTTGGGGGCCGCCTAGCGCCGTCAGCACCTCGTATCCCAGGGCATCCACTTTTTGAGCCAACAGTTTCGGGCTGTCGGCCAGGTCGTCAACAATCAGTACTCGTGCCATATCTCTTTTCCCGTAGAAAAGGTGGCTTACGAAATGCAGATGATATATGAGAATATTTCGCCCCCTCTGCAGTGAACGCAGACTATTGGGCCGTGTCTCCGAGTCGCCCGCTAGGGCGATCAGAGGTTGGTATGCCGCCGCCGGTTGTTGGAGTCCGGGCTTCAGCCGGTTCTTCCGTATGAAGGCGGCACCCCATCGCACATTCTAGACGGGTGGCGGCATAGAACCGGGGCGAGTCGTCGAGGGATGCGGCTCGGCTCGCGGCCGGGAGTTCAGTAGCGTCCAGCACGGCCAACAGGCACGGTGACGGGATGATCCGTTGGGCGCCGACGGACAAAGTCAGATGAGAGACTCAAGGCGAATTCGACCAGCGTTCGCGTGGAGCGGGGCCGGTTATTCCAGTTCTATCGAATGGTCGAGGAACAGCCGTATCAGTTCGGCTTCGGACTGGACTCGCAATTTTTGCAGCACGCGCGAACGATGTCTTAAGGCCGTTTTTGTATTGATTTCCAGGTCGGCCGCGATCTTTTTCGTAGTTTTTGCCTCTAGCAACCCGCGCATGACTTGGTGCTCGCGCGGCGTCAATCGCTCGATGCGCGATAGTATCACCCTTCGCCGGCTTTCCTTGTGGTGTCTTTCCAAGTCTTTGTCGATTGCGTCGTGAACGAGTCTCAGGAATCCCCGATCAGTAATGGGCTTCTCGAGGAAGTCGACTGCTCCCCGTTTCATCGCTTGGACGCTTGTTGGCACGTCGCCGTGGCCCGTCACGAAGATGATTGGCAGGCATTTGCCGTTCACGACAAGCTTCTCCTGCAACTGCATTCCGTCCATGCCGGGCATGCGCACATCCAGCACCAGGCAACCGGGGCGTTCGGGATCGTACACGTCCAGAAACTCGGTAGCGTTCTCGTGTGTCTCCACCTCCAGCCCGTCCGATTCGAGTAGCCATCGCATCGAACGTCGGACTCCTGCGTCGTCATCAACCACAAAGACGGTGGCTTGAGCTTCCACGGTTTACTCCTCGTTGCCGACTGGAACTGTAAACTTGCACGTAACACCATGCTCTGAGTTTGGCCTCGCCCAGATCTTGCCGCCGTGTGCGCGGACAATCGACTGGGCGACGGAAAGCCCTACGCCCAGCCCTTCCTGTTTCGTCGTGAAGAACGGCTTAAATGCACTTTCGCTCGTGTCGGGCTCAAACCCCTTGCCGGTATCGCTGACAGAGATTTCTATCGCCACGTCATGCAGCAGTCGCGTTGTCACGGTCAAACTGCGTTGGTCCAAGGGCTCTTCGCGCATCGCATCCAATGCGTTACGCACCACATTCAACAGGCACTGTCGAATCTGCATGCCGTCGACACATACAGACGGAAGATCTTCCTGCAACTCCGTATCGACTTCAATCCCGGCGCGGCGTATCTCGCCTGCCGCCAGCAGTAAGGTGTCTTGAACGAGTTCGTTCATATTGGCGGTCGAGCGGCACGGAGCGCGTTTGCGTGCGAAACGACGAAAATGATGAATCATCTTAGACGCTCGGTCGTACTCCGCGGCCATTTCCCCGAGCACCGCAATCAGCTCCTCGGAATTGAGTTCTTGGCCTCGTGCCCTCAGGGTAGCTCCCTCTACGTAGCTGCCGATGGCCGTCAGGGGCTCGCCGAGTTCGTGCGCAAGTCCAACGGCCACTTCCTCCATTTCGGATAGACGAGCCACGTGAGCCAATTCTATCTCCTTATCGAGCAGTTGCTCCTCGGCTCGCCTCCGCGCTGTAACGTCCAAGACAACGCCGTCGATGTGGGTGGGGCCTCCGTGCGAATCGTCTACCGTTCGGTTGCGGCTCTCGACCCAACGGTAATCGCCTGATTTGGTGACAAGCCGATACTCCTGCCCGAATTCGCTCTTATCTTCCCTGAGACAATTGCCTATCTCAGCTTCAAGCCTTAGGACGTCGTCACTGTGAGTGATACTCTGCCACGAGACTCGCCCCGACATCAGTTCGTCTGCCGTGTACCCAAACTGATCGATGTTGTCCGAGACGAACTCAACGGGCCACCCATCGGCGATGCGCCAGCGAAAAAAAACCGCCGGGCTGCGATTGATAATCGAATCGAGTCTCCCCAATTGCCGCAATGCAATCGAGGACTCTGTGGCAGATTCTGAGACTGTGCCCTCTGCAGGACGGCGGCTGTGGATGCCGCCCGAATCCCGTCGGTATCTCTGCTGGGGCTGTGACGGTTTGTTTTCAGTCAATGGTGTCGTTACCTTAATAAGGCTAGTTAAGCAATGCCTGATATGGTTATTTGTCGTACATCGATACTCATACCACAGAGGCTTCCTCTACTGACATAATCGAATTCGCGGAAGAAATCCGGACATGGATTTTTGAACTGAATCAGTTTTTCGAAAGGAGACCTTCGCAGTCTCGTCGATTGCGTCTATCAGTTTCGTCGCCATTGCCCAGATAAGCTCTTGACCTGGATGTTCACAACGCCGACACTGTAGTTGGGGCATTACCACATCTCGCTGGATTTGCGAAGGGAAAGGTCGGATTTCCCACTGACTGAGTTACCGGCAGCATGAGCGGGCAAACTGACGAGTTTCGACGTCTACTGAAGGAAGTGCAAAACGGCTCACATGAGGCGGCGAGAGAGCTGATTGAGAGCTACGGGCCTCACATCATCCGCGCAGTACGCCGAAAGTTGAATAAGGCCATTCGGCCAAAGTTCGATTCGATTGACTTCGTGCAAGCCGTATGGGCGTCGTTTTTTGCGGCTCCCAGGCCGCTGACGGATTTCGAGAAGCCTGGCGAGCTTGTAGGATACTTGGCGACGCTGGCACACCACAAAGTGATCGACGAAATCCGCCGGCGCATGGAATCGGAGAAATACAACGTAAGCCGCGAGCAGTCCTTGAACGGCTCGGTGCAGGATCTGTCGGGGAAATTCCCTGACTCGCGCCCATCTCCCAGCGAGGTGGCCGTTGCTGAGGAGTTGTGGGCGGGCATGATCCAAGGGAAACCCAAGCGTCACCAGCAGATCCTACAATTGCGCCGTGACGGTTATAACAATCAGCAAATTGCCGAACAGGTCGGAGTGAACGAGAAGACGGTCCGCCGCGTAATCCAAGCCGTTTTTCCAGAGCAGGACTCATGATTCTCCCGAGCCAAGTGGCAAGCCGCTTTCGCAGGGACGTCGATGCGATCATCGCCGAGGACAGCGTTCGCTCAAGCGTGATCTCTGAGGTCCAAAGGCAGCAGTCGCAAGGCCAGCCGTTGGATGCACAGGAGTTTCTGGTCGAGCGCCCCGACCTAGGCGCGCGCAAGGAAGTCGTCCTCGAATTAGCCTACGCGGAATACTGCCAAAGGATCAAAGCAGGCGAATCGGTTGACAAAGAAGGTGAGGATTAACTATTTCCCGATTGCCTTGGCCGAATCGTGTAATTCAA
>CAZURK010000192.1:0-29856 GCA_964623055.1 uncultured Pirellulaceae bacterium | reverse complement strand
TTCGCTTTGAGGACGGCGGTTGGGCACCTTACTTCTGCACCGACACGTCGGCGGACGTGCGCGACATTTTGGAATCGGTTGCCGCACGCTGGGCGATCGAAGAACACTTCCACGACGTGAAGGAAGTCTGGGGCGCGGGGCAGCAACAAGTTCGCAACGTGTGGTCGAACATTGCCTGTTGGCACCTGAACCAATGGTTGTTTACGCTGCTGGAGTTGTGTTCGTGGGATGCCGAGCGATCGACGTTGATCGACAGGGGAGATCGTCCGTGGGACAACCCGGATCGTCGGCCCTCGCATGCAGACCGCCGCCGCGTTTTAGCCCAAGAAATGCTGGAAAAACAATTTTCTGCGGTTCTGCCTCCCACCCTCGACACGAGGAAATTCCGCGACTTCATCGCTGACGTCCTCCGCCTATGCCTATAATCAATTCCACCCAAACCCCAGATCACCCAAAGGGCAGATTGAAAACGACTTCGTTCACGATCGAAGGCCGACAAGCCGCCTAACGGTTGGCACGGCCGTCACCGCCCGTGCCGAAGGAAAATGAGAACAACCGACGCCACCACCCCCATTATTCCACACCGGCGGCTGGATGGGAATTGGAAGGGGGGCTGTGGATGGCGGGCTTTGCTGTGGTGGTGTGGGGGCCTGGTGCTAAGCTAAACACTCCCGGCTACCCGATTATGCTTCCTGCTGGTGAGGACAGTTTGGGCACAGTGCCAAACGCTCACCGTCGCAGTATAGGCGAAACAGAACAAACCGAACCAGACGGTAACGCGAAGTAGCGAAGGCATTTCGTGCGGGCTCGGCCAATCGGTCTTGTTCAATTGTAGGTCGGCTAGAACATCCAGTCCGTTGTTGAGGGGGAATACGACCCCACTGGACGCCACGAGGGCCAGCAAGAATGCAATGGAAACCGTGCGTTCGTGCCGAAAGAACCGGATCACGCGCCACGTCACGGCGCCCACGCAAGAAGCTAACGCGAGGATGACAACAGAATTGATTGACAGATGCGAGAACGACCAAGTGTCCACTGATTCATCAACGCGAAACCACGGAAGCGCGTATGTCGTGGACCGCTCGCGATAGACCGTGGGCCACCCAAAACTGCTCCAAACGGTGGAGTACGCCGAGCCGGACACACCGCCGGTATGCTGCTCACGTAGTTGAGCGCTGACTAAGACCGCCGCGTAAGAAAGCGTGGCCACGACGCACAGTGTGATTAGAGCGAGTCGGCGGTGTTTGGGGTTAGTTCGAGTCATTCGATTTGTTCGTAGAACCAGACACCGTCTGACAGTTTGGTGTATTCGTGTACGTGCCACGATTCAGGTTTTTTCTCGACCGGCAAAATCAGAAAACCGAAGTGGTGAAACCCACCGCCAAACTCAATCTGGACTCGCCCCGCTTCAATGTGAACATAGCTCGATTTCAGCGAGCGAATCTCTGTCGGTAGATCGGGATGGCTGCCCTCGAAGTATACGCCTTCCGGCCTCGTGAGACTTTCATCATTTAGCATCTGGTGTGCGGCACTTGCGATACTGCTGTGGTCAACACCGTTGACGAGCCTGTTCTTTTGTCTCTCGATGCGTATTACATCCAAGACGACGAAGCCAACGGGTGTCGCAAACGCAGCTAGAATTACGGCCGTAAGTACGCCAGCTATGACGAGCAAATTGCGCCGTTGTCGGCGTTTGACTACGGCGTCACTCGGTGGAGAGCTTCCACTATGCATTTCTCTCACCATCCCCGTCTTGCCGTATCCGTTCCGCCATAATCCCCAACCAGCGCAACCCCACGCTCAACAACACCATCACGATCATCAGCGTCCAAAGGCTGAATCGAAATCGGCCTTATCTAACATTGGAAACGGCCCCGCGTCGCGGCCGCAAACGAAGTAGCGACAGCAACGGCCCCCCATTATTCCACACCGGCGGCTGGATGGGAATTGAAGGGGTGCGCCGCTCTGCGGCCGTGCGTGTTGGCTGGCGCTGCGTCATGTGTCTACGGGAACTTCCGAATAGATGGGACCGTATTCACCGATCAGCCAGATTGCTGCGCGATGCCTCTCAGAAGTCACCGACTCGCATGAACTCCAAGCACTATCGGGGCTCTCCGCCAGGGGCACGCCAGCAACAGCCAAATCTCCATTCGATGCCAGGACGTTGTCAATTCCAAGGGTTTGCAGCCACTCGCTCTCAATCCAGTGCGCGATGTCGTGCAACGATCGGTCACGATTGAATCGCCGCAAGCGGCAATGGATGGCGTAAAGCAACTCTCGGCACGCGGTTAATTCCTTTCTCGTCCGCAAGTCTGCCGAATTGATAATGTCCGCGGCCTCTGGATTGAGCAATGCCACAGTATCCGTTACCTCGTACGGGTCCACTTGTTGGTCGTGCGCAGGAAACGGAAGCAGCCCAAGCGCCCAAGCCAGGATTGCCAGTCCTTCAATGCCCCATGTGCCTGCAAGCCTTTCCTCGTTCGAGAGGGAGCCCAACGGTTTGTAGATTATCTGTGCCTCGTAGGGTTCGATCTCAGAATCTACCTCAAGTGACTGCATCCAGTCCTTGAGACGTTGCCACAAGTCTTGTGCGTCTGCATTGTTGGGATCGTGATCCGAGAAGCTACGACACGCAACAGCAGCAAGCACCATCTCGCGGCGAGCGACGCGCTGAGCGATTGGAGGTTCGATGTCGTGATCTGCGGCCATACGTAGATGTGAAGAATAGAACTCGATCAGCCGAACGCCCGGCACGGCCGTCACCGCCCGCGCCAAAGGAACACTCTGCATCGCCACCGTAGCGACGTGACCACCCCCATTATTCCACACGGGCGGCTGGATGGGAATTGAAAAAGAGGCGGGATGGACGCAGCAACTCTGCGGGTGGGTAGCGTTGGGCGGCTATGTCTGTCACTTGCGTTCTGGTTGAGCGAGGACGAAGCCCACTTGTTCAACTCGCCTGGCCACCGTCGCAATTGGCTGGACTGCATCAGGACGCGCGATAGATGTGTGGCTCCGGCGGAGCCGGGTGCACGCACCCCGACCATCGTACACCTAGAAAACACGGCGTACTGGAACGAACGCAGTCTCAAGTGGGATCCGAACAATTGGCGTTTCGTTCACGACGAAGAAACCAACGACAAATCCCCGGACCGCGAGCGTCGCGACCTTGGCCACTGCCGGAGGTGTGAACGGCCTCGGTGATCGCCCGTGACACAACCCCAGTGGGGCACCGCAGGAAGGTTACCACAGATCCGGCTGATCTTTCCACCAGAACGGAAATAGCTCGTCCATCCGCTATTCCTGCCTTTCCTGGATGTCTATCTTCAGAAACGGAAGTATCTCCGGCAAGTTGCGGGGATAGATGGTCAGTGTCTCCAAACCGAAAGGTCTGTCGCTGGTATCTTCGTCGGCAGGTTCCGGTATCGTGATGATCCGTTTAAAGTCGCCGATCCATTCTCCTTGTTCGTGAGGGTCCGTACACGGTTTCCTGGCCCGGATGAATAGTCGGTAAGACCCAGGGGGCACACCGTCGATCTGGAACACTCCGTCTTGTCGAATTCGAAAGTGCGTTGGCGGCCGGCAACTGACGTCGCTGTCGGCGGGCGCGTCGAGTGCTGTGAACTCTCCAAACAGGGATTCCCAGCCGACTTGCACATCCGCACGGACCGCGACACGTCCGATGACACGCCGACCATCCAGTCCAAGCTTGATCTTGCGGGTCTGCCCTTGCGCCAGCTTGAAGCTCGCTGACGCACCGCGCCCGGTCGCCCACCCTGCCCCGCATCGAATCCTAATCATGTGATAGACCGTCACCTCCGTATCGGGCGGGACGCGATCAAACACGAACCGGCCGGCCGAATCCGCCTCCATGCTGTAGTCGAAGAAGCAGTGTTTCCCGAAATACGACTGCCCGCCCATCTCGCCCGCGAACTCCAGTTGCACGCCAGTTTCGTCGTCGGGTGCCCCGCTCGCATTGGCTATCGCACCCTCTATCCTCCCCCAAGGTTTGACGGTGATCTCCAGTGGCTTGTCACTGCCTTGCTCGAAGCTTGATTTCCGGACATGAGCGAAGCCGGAATTGGCGAAGATGAAGACCGTGTAATCGGCATTCTGAGCTCCAAACTCGAACTGGCCGTGTTGGTCCGTGCGCGCCGAGAATCCGCGCCCCGTGTCCCTTTTTCCGCCCGCGCGCATGTAGGGTCGATCGATGATCGTGCCAAGAATGACATTGGCGCCTTCAGCAGGAGAGCCGTCTGTCGCAAGCACTATGCCGCGAATCTGTCTGCCCCGTTTCAGTCGAAAATCAAGCGTCACCTTTCCTTCGTCGCTCCGAATCGCACGCGAACAAGTCGGCCGGTGGCCGTCGGCTTCGATTCGAATCGCGTGAGCGTCGTACTCGTGGTCGATGCTAATCGAGTACCGTCCGTTGCGAGCATCAACCGTGCTGCTGCGATGCCAATACTGCGGCCGACTGCCCGGACGGTTCGTCGTCCCCGGCGTCACGCGGAATGCTTCGATCACTTCTCCGGTCTCGTCGTCCACCACGCTTCCGCTGATCTGTAGTTCCGGCAGCATTCCGACCGTGTATGGTTCGTCGCGTGGTGCAAATGGCTTCCTTGAGATTCGCATGTAGCCCTGCTTGCGGAAGTTATACTTGACCTTCTCCTCCGGAGCCCAAGTCCACTCCCATAGGCCGCTGGCATCCGTCTCCCCCATGTCGTAATCGAAATGCTGATTTGGGAACGCAAGCGTACGGACACCTCGCCACGTGTCGGGAGTCACCCGGACACCTGATAATGGTTGCCCGAACTTGTCGGTGACGCTTAGGCGAATTGTGCCGCCGGGCTTGAGTTGGAAATCGTGCGTATCACCAGAGACTCCTATCGTGATCCGTTTCAGTTCCGGAGCAAAACCTGGCTTGAAGACTGTGAGAAGTATCGCCCCTTGCCGGCAATGAGCAAACTCGTACCGACCGGCTGCGTCTGTACTCGGGCGGTCGTCATGGTCGGCCCATATCTCGCGTCCCATCCATATCTTGGCTCCTTTAACGGGTCGACCGTCGGGGTCGGTGACGCGCCCGGACACCATGTGGCCCTTCCTGAGAACCACCACGTGCTCTCGGTCTGAAATGGGCTTCATCGCGTCGCCTTTCAAGGACCGCGGGTGTCTTGTGTCGCTGATGTAGTCGGCATGTTTGACTCGCAGATAGACACGGTTGAGTTCACGTGGAAGACGGCCGAGTTTCCAGGCCCCACGGGCGTCGGAAGTGGCTTCGAACCCGTATGTTGTGTGTCGCGGCCCGCCACGCGGTGCTGTGGACGAGATTCCGGCGTGGATCGTGGCGCCAGCAATCGGCTGCGAGTTGGCATCGACAACTCTTCCTCCAATCTCGATCCCGCGAACAAGCGCAAAGGAGAGTTCCGGTGACGGAACGTCCTTTGGATCGCGTTGTGGATACCACCAGGCAAGGAGCTTGACGAACGGGGGAACATCGACAATGACCGAGAGGCGTCTGGGCCGTGATTCGGGAAGCTCAATTGTGACGCTGCCATCGCTGGCAGTTCGACGTTCCGATTCCTCCTGATCGTCGACCCGAAGTTTGACCGGGGCATCCGCAACAGATTGCCCCCGATCGTCGACAACTCGGATCCGCAATTGCCTCGGCCACGCCGGGATCGCTGTTTGTTCGTCCGCGTCTCTCTCACCAGCCACGGCAGTTGTCCCGCTTGAGGCCTGGTCATACGCGTTGTCAGACGTTCCAGCTTCGCCGTCACTCTCGTACTGCATTCGCGGACTAACCTGCACGGAGTCGGATGGGGTCGCTGACACCTGGGACCTGTCATCTTTGCGATCTGTCCCTCGATTTACCCCCGGCAACACGACGACCGCGATCGCTGCCAGCACGATCGCAGAGAGACGCGAGAGCCGATCGGAATGAAGAAAACGTTCGTCCATGATCCGGCGAAATCGTCGTTCCAGAGGATGCCCCGTTCTCGCCATGCTGACAACAACGCTCAACGTGCGTGGAAGGCGACAGCACTGAAGATCGGCGACACGCAACAGTGTCGAGCAGTAAGGATCGGCCTGCACAAGTTCGCGAGACAGCAGCATGTCGTCACAACACTCTTCGCGTACGCGGCGTATCGCACGATTCAAGATCCAGCCAATCGGATGAAACCACCAGAACACTCCGATCATTAGCTGAATTGCGTTCACGATCAGATCGCCGCGGCTGTGATGTGCCAGTTCGTGCGTCACGACAGTCTGCAGTTCGTCGGTCGACAGCCGTTCGACGCATCCACGCGAAATGACGATCCTCGGCCGAAGCACGCCAAACGAAAATGGCCCCGCGTGGCTGTCCGAGACATACAGCGCTGGAAGGCGGCGCATTCCGAGATGATCCGCGCACCTGCGCAGCAGAGGCATCAGATCGGCCGGATCTCGCTTCATCTCGCGAGTACACACATGTAGCCGGATCGCTCGAACAAGGAGAATCACGAGAAAAAGGGTACTTCCGCCGATGTGACACAAGAGAATCGCCGCCGCAGCACTCAATCGCGGCTCTTGGCTGGCTTGCGACGGACCAGCGGCCACCTCGTCCAGCACCGACACCATTCCAGACGCTCCGTTTGACTCGGCGTCTTCCATCCGCCCGGGGTTGGGCAGTGCACCTACATTCCATGAATCGCCCACTTGTGAATCGGCACCGACGACCGTGCGCCGCGGGTCACGTTCAACGTACGCGATCGCCGATGTCCCGTCAGCTTTGACGGGGGAGACTGCCGGCGTCACGCGAGTCTCGGACACCGTCACCAGTCCAAAAACACCGGTGGGGAGCGAAAGCAGAGGCGGCATGGCGAACTTCAGGAGCGCCAGAACCAGCAGCCAATATCGCACCGGTGACGGGAGTCGCGGACACGCACGGACGATTATCAATGCAACCACACCGATCACGGCGGCTTGCCACGCCGCATGACCAGCCAGCAGGAGCCAATGCTCTCCGACCGAATTCAGCCATTCTGCGTGGATCATGATCCTCGTCTCCATGTCGTTCGCTAAGGGCGTACGGATTTGCGGGCTCTCAAATCATCAAGCAGTTCTTGGAGTTCGTCGAGCTCTTCGGCCGTGGGCGGTCGTGACTCGAGCAGCGATGTGACCAGATCAACGCCGCTGCCGGCGAACACGCGATCGAGAAGGTTGCCGACAAGTCGTCGACGGGTCTTCGTCGGTGCAACGGCGGCGGTATAGACAAATGCTTTGCCATTTCGTCCTTTCTCGCGCGCGACAAGCCCCTTGTCGGCCAGTCGGTTCAGTAGCGTGCAAACAGACGAGTGCGTCATGGGCCGGGTGTCCTTCAGTCTTTCGCGAACGTCACGCGCAGTAAGTGCCTCCCGTTCCCACAGGCACGCCATCACATCCAGCTCCGCGGCCGGTAGTTCCTGATCGGGCACGTCAGATTCCTTTGTGACTCAAGGGGGATTATTGACGCCAGTCGATATTATATCGACTGATGTCAATAATGTAAGGGCCCTTGGCATCCTAATGCGCCGGCATCAGCTTCACGACGAACGCATCGCCCTTCCTGCTCAAGGATCCCTGTACACCGTTGGGAGTGATGGGAAATCCGGCGACGTGGTGCTCCCCACCAGGCTCGGTCGATAGCTCTTAGCAGGGAACTCTTATCCCTGCCATCAGGAAGTCGGGCCTGGCTCAGCGAGTAGCCGGAGATCTTGATCACGGCGAGCAACACACGCAGCAAGGCCGTTAGTTTCTGGACACGCCGCCGTAACTGCAAGAGTTCCTGCCGCAGCGGCTTCAAAGCGGCTGCCAAACGTCATTTCTTCCATGGCTCGCTCCGCCAACGCCCCCCACGGCCGTCACCGCCCGTGCCGAAGGAAAAAGTTGACCTGATTCGCAACCCTAGCACGCCCCCATTATTCCACACCGGCGGCTGGACGGGAATTGGAAGGGGGGCTGTGCGGCCACGCATTGTTGGTGATGAATGATACAACCTGGAGGACGCCACTACCCACGCGGCGAACAAAACGGAACCCAAAAATCACGAAAAGTCAAAAGTCCAGTCACTGACAATTTCGCAGTCTGGAATGAACGTTTGGAGTTGTTGGATGCCCGCGTCAGAAACCTGTGTTCGCCTCACATGAAGATAATCAAGCCAGATCATCACCCGTAACTCAGCCAGACCATCGTCATCAATAAGCGTTCCATCGATATCGAGAGACTCTAGGCGCTTCAGCTGGATAAGAGTCCGCATAGCTTTGTTCGAAATCGGGCAGTCCTGCAAGCCGACGGCGCGTAAATCGGGGAATTGTCGTAACATCTCTACGTGCTCATCGTTCGCACCCTTTCCACAACACTGAATGCCGAAGACGAAGGGTGCGGCGCCATCTCTGACAATATGTACTCCCGCACCGATCTTACGGAACGGCAAAAGTAGGTCCTCAAGTCGATTCGAAGTCACGGTTGTCTCATTCTTAGCATCACAAAGAGGCTTTATGCAGTTCGGCTCGTTCCTCCAACGGGTAGCATGCCCGTCGCCGCCCCGATCGAAGCGGGAAACGTCGGGCCACCACCCCCATTGTGCCACACCGACGGCTGAATGGGAATCTACATCTCCCGTCCATCCCAGCGGCAAGCGGGGGTTGGGCGGGCTTGAGTTGCATCAGTCAGCTTTGCTGTCGTAGCGTCGAACGATGCGGTCGATGATCAGCGCCATCTCCCGCATGCATTTGTCCGTTGTGCCTGTGTCTCGCCAGAGCCAGATCACGTACTTGCCGCGCAGCCATACTCTGTAGTCATCATGTTCTTTCGCCATATTCTTGTACGCATCTTTCGCTACCTGCGCGTCTGCAAATGCATAACCAACTACGCCAAGTTCGTTGCCTTCTCTGTAACTAGCGAAGTAGACCGCGTGGATGTTCTCAGCGCCAACCTTCGGCCCTCGCCTATCTTGGGCTAGTGCGGTGATGGCGCGCGAATCCACAGCGATTGCGCCTTGTCGAATACCCTCGATCGGAAAGTCCTCGGGCTGAAGATCGGGTTTCGAGCACCCCTTGGGAAGGCTCTCCGGTGGGATGTCGGGCCGCGCGAGCAATGCGTACCTCTTCTTCAGATGGCATCTGACACGTTATCATAAACGGAAGTTGGCAGGCGAATCACAATTGAGCCCCTTTCCGGATTTGCTAGCTGACGCTGTGAGCTTCCTCCGCGATTTGGTCAGTACCACATGCTCGTTCGCTTGTTTGTCGTCATAGACGCCACGTCCGCATCGAAAGGAGTTCGGTCGGTCGATAACCAATTATCACTCGCAATCTGGCGAGAGGAACGGGCCACGTGATTCCGCGCCGATATCGTATCCTGCTTTGGGCCGCACCGGTGCTTGCCTCGCAGTGGATTGCGATCGCCGTGATCGAACCGGACGGTCGCGGTAGGTTTGAGTACGTGAACATCGGCTTCTTCTTCGGCTCATTCTTTGGGCATACGACGCTGGCGGCAGCGTGGGCGGCATTGGGGCCGGGGCCGATTGGATGGCGCGTTCCCCTGTCGCTCGTCTGGGTTGCCACGCTGCCAATCGCCATTGCCATCAATCTCGACATTAACGGCGGCCCCGACGATGTCGCGGTCCTCATCGGTGCCTGTCTGTTTGGTCAATGGCTGATTGTGCAATTGCCACTTTGGGCCCTGGCCATCGGGTATGGCCTACGACTGCGACACATCGATGACTGGGAGAAGATGCAGGGCCGTCGCTCGCGGCAATTCAGCCTCCGCCATCTGATGGTTGTCACAACGATTGTGGGCGTCATTCTTGGTGCCGGGCGGATATTGATAGACTGGCTTGGTGAGTCGTACAGTCTTGACCGGGAGGCCCCGATCTTCATCTTCTTGGCTGCGGCAGCGGTCATTTTGACTCTGCCGCTGCTGCTCGCGGGACTGCTTCCACGTCGGGCCATCCCGGCAGTGTTTCTTGTGTCGACGCTGATTGGTCTTGCCACAGCTTGGGAATTGACTTTGTTGCGGATGGTCCCCGGAGGTGCGCCGGGGCCAGAAACAGGCCATTTTATTGGGATAAATGCCTTCACAATGGTGACAATTCTTGCAGGAGTTTTGCTCCTCCGGCTGAACGGATATGGAACGATGGATCCGAAGCAAGCCATCAAATGAGTCCGGGACGGTTTGGCTGTCAACGGTAACAGCACCCAACACGCCACACCGGTGCCTGGATGAGAATCAGAAAAGGGGGCGGACGCCGGTGGCGGATCACTGCGGGCATGCTTTGATGTTGGCCGCCGCGATTAATCAAGCACGCGCCCATCGGTCGAACTCGCCATGCGGATCACCCAGGAGACCCCGCCGCTCCTGAACGGTGCGTCCAAACTTCTTGCGCTTGTTGTGGCAGAGATAACACGGGCATCGACACAAATGATCGTGTCTCTTCTCTGCCCATGCGCGGAGTTCTTCCGAGAACAACTCACCAGCAAAAATCGATCGGGCTCGCCGGATCATCCGACAGCGGTGAAAACGACGCAACGCTCGCGTCATCGGTTTTCCACCCGGAACACCGGCATAGTCGACCGATTCGTGCTTATTCTGGTGTGTGGTCATACGTCTGACTGTTGGTCTGAGAAAGAACAGTCTGTGTCGTGCGGCGCTGCGTACCAATTAACCTACGTTTCGAACGGGTCTTCAGGCGGTTCGCATCCTCGAATTTCTCGCCAGTACTCGTCTACGACCTCCGCATCTATCTTCACGACACCTTTGCCTGCCCAGTGTCGGTCTTGGCCATTCCGCTTGGGACCGGAAACCCAATACTCGACGCCGGAATTCACGTCGACATAGTTGCCAATGATGCCAGATCCGCGTAGGGACTGAAGCGTCTTTCCGCGGTAGTAAATCGTGCGACCTGACTTCGAGAACGACACTCGTCCGATGGACGCAGAACCATTGTGGTTCAATAGCGTAATTCGCTCGACGTACATGATGCGAGTCTTTTTTCCAGCCATCGTTGCTCTCCAGAGAAAGCTAGACACGACAGCACCGAACTAGGTTCGCACAACGGCACGACCAACCATCGTGGCCGCAACCCAAGCGACGACAACCCACTATTCCACACCGGCGGCTGGATGGGAATTGGAATGGGGGTACGCCCGGCGCGGGGGTGAACCAAGGGTGATAGTCACTGGGAGGCGAGCCTGGGCGTCGCCTCAGCTTTTTGGGTGCATACGAGATCGCACAGTCAGACGAACCAGATCGCTAGCCACAGCACGAAACCGTAGACCGCCGAGACCGGAATCGCCACAAGCAGCGTCACAATCAGGGCCAGCCAGACTGACAGAAAACGCTTAAACGACAGTTCGGGTAACGACATAGGAGAAAGTTGCCGTCTGCGGGTCAATGCCTTTTGCGTAGCCATGATACACACTGCAAGTTCGGCCGGCATAGATCGGTAGACAAACAGGTAGCACGCGTCACCCCAATTCCAGGCCGCAAGAGATAAGGACGGTTCGAGCAGTTGGATGACCGTGTCTCCGAGGCCAATTAACAGTACCCCTGCCAGCGCCCCAACCAGCAACCGGCGTTCGTGCAAGTACGGAGGCTCCCAGACTGCCCCTCGTGGTTCATCGTCGGGCGTCGGTTCGGAGGATGCAACGGTCCAGCGATACGCCGTAGCCGTTGTCAGAATCAACAAACAAGGTGTTGCGATCAGCAGAAAGTGCCACACACCGCCTTCGATCCTCTGGTCCATCATCAATGGTGCAGCCGTCGGCAATGCGATGACATAGTTCCATAGGAACATGCCAGTCATCGCAGAGAATCCAACCAGGAACAGTACCTGAAAAATGCGCCGTCGACGAACGGAATGCGAGCGAGCTGCGAAGTAGATGAACATGAAGTTGAAGGGTATCAGCGCGGCCGAGCTGATACCTAGCCAAAAAGCTGGCTCCGCACGCTGAACAAAGAGCGGGTTCACGCCGTCAAGGAAGGGAGGAAACAGCGAGTTGCTCGCTTCGATTCCCCGAATTGAAATGTAGACCAGATGATGCGTGAAAAGGTCGTCGTACACAACGATTGAACAGTAGATGATTCCAAGAATCCAAACCAAGCCATAGCGAAGATGCTGGTTCTTCGGCGGACGCCGACGTTTGCCACCTAGCCGGATACTGGCAAGGATGACCACAAGCACCAAGCAATAGATGACTTCCGGGTGCCAGCCAGCCATCAGCGCCTGGTCGCTCTCGAACACCTCCGCGCCAATATGCTCCACAGCATGGTAAGCGACGAGCAGCGTGCCAATGGCCCAGCGCCAGCCGATCGCGAAACGCAACGCACAACGGGCCTCCCGTGACAGCTCCTGTTGCCGTAATCGTTGGCGCAAAGCCCAGGCTTGCGTCAAGAGACCAATAAGAATCCAGACGCTAATCGCGAGCCTCGCTGCCGCGGTTGCCTGCCACCAGGAGTGCCCCCAGTAGCGCAAGTGGGCGAACCCTACTGCGCAGCCGAACACCAGAATCAGCAACCCTCGGATGCTAAATCGCCAGGAGGAACGGGGCGGTTCGTTTGAGGTGGACGAGGATTTCATCTGTTGGCTTCATCGACCGCCGATGGTTGCCATGGCCGTCACCGCCCGTGCCGTGGGAACGGTTGATTAGCGTCGCCGCCGTGAACGAAGCGGACGACGGGAAATGACCACTATTGTGCCACACCGGCGGCTGGAAGGGAATTGGAGAGTGGTTGATGGATGCGGGGGCTCAGCGGCTGTGCGTTGCTGGCCAGCGGCGAGTTTTACGACACAGTGCTACTCAGTACAGCGCGTAGGCGGCGCTCGAGCGTCAATTCGACGGGACGTTGACGCACGCTAGCGGTGTGGTAGCGACTGGACTCTCAGATTGCGGAAGTAGATCGGCGCGCCGGCGTGCTTGCCCTGTAGGCCGATGTGACCTCTGGTGGCCAGTTCTGACAACGGCTTACTGAGCCAGGGCGGAATGTCGCTACCGTCGGGGTTCTTCTTGGCCGACGTCCATTTGCGCATATCCATTTCGGTAACCTGCTGGCCGTTCAGCATGACCCGGATCCTGGGGCCTTTGCATGTCACGGTCATGCGGTTCCATTCGCCTGGCTTCTTCACGGCACTCTTCGAGGCGGCCAATCGGCCGAAGATGGCTCCGCATTGCCACGTCTTCGGGGCCTTAGCCCACTTCGACGCAAAGTCATCGGCGATCTGAATCTCGACCGAATTGGGAATCCAGTTCTTGGTCTCCGAGGCGTACACGATGACGCCACCATTCCGGCAGATGGGGATTCAATTGCTCCCACCAGACGCCGTGGTATGAAGGACGACGCGTCTCGATGACGACGAGAACGGGCGTAAGCGACGCCGCGGCCAGAAACGCAAGCCACCACGAGATCACGCCGCACGAACCGGCAACCATGAGGCACGCGAACGCGGTGGCCCATATGAGTTCAGGGGGTCGCGACAGACGGAACACGTTGCAGAACAGGAAGAAGTGCCCAACAACGAACGCCACACCGACAGCAACGCAGAGGTGAACAAAGCACAGCGCCACGCCAGCCACGACGGCAAGAAGTAGGACAGCCGCGTCACGCCTCGAGAATCGGAAACCAGGAGAAAACGTACGCTCAGTCATCTTCGGCACTACGACTAGCGTGGAAAAGGTACATAATCTCAATCAGGTACGATCCTACTCCAAACAACACGAAGACGGCCAACAAAGGCACCGCCAGGACACTAAAGGTTGGGTGATGCTGGTTGAGGAACACCGACAGTGCCCCACCGAACAGCATCAGGAAGCCGATGACTGCGACGAAGAATACGACGAGAAGAGCTGACGCGTCTCTGGTATCGCTCGGATAAAGGCACGCTCCTCTGAATGCGAGCGCCGAACTGCCGCTCAGATAAATGCATGCGAACAGAGCCATACCGGGCCAATAGAGTCCTTCGACCACCCTGAAGGCCAGCAGCAGGACGGAAATGGCCACCATGAGTAGTGCCAACAATGCGTAGAGAACAGCGTAGAACCGGAACCCGATGCTGAGAATCCGCTTCCGGTCAGCAATCGAAAGATCATCGCGGCACGGCTTGCCGTGAAGCGCAAGGACAACTCGCCACCACCAGCGATGGGCTGGCGCCTTATCGAACGCCGTGCGAACGGCTCTTGAACTGCGAATGATCTTAGCGAATCTCAAGTCAGGCTGATTCCTTGTTTGAGCAGAACACTACGGCTCACCTGTATCCAAGGCGGCACGCCACGGAAACCAGATGCAGCCGCTGGTCATACATTTTCCTCTGCGGGTGTTTCCGCGTAGAGTTCCACGAAACCGCAGTTCTCACAGCGGAATGCTTGGATGGGAATCCTCTCTTCCTTAGCTGGCATGACGCCCTTCCATGTAGGAGGACGTGCCTCTCCTGGCGCCCAGCGAGAGGCCTGAAAGCCGCACGCGTCGCGGTCCAGGACGAGCCCGTGAACCATTGGCCCAGAGCACTTCCCGCGTCTTTTGTTCATGAGTCCATCTTCCTGTGCGACGTCCGAGTCCACACGGGCACGCTGATGGCGCGCAATTTGTCTGCGTGACCGGCATCACGACAAAGCTGGAGCTTCCGTGATTCCGAGGCATGCGTCGATTCGCCCACTGCAGAACACGAGGGCGAGATCGCCTCTGTGGTCACTGTCCACTCAATACATTGGCCCGGCCGACGATTTTCAGGAATTCGTCTCGGTAGCCGGTCGTGTCGCCGCTGGCTGCTTCCCGAGCCATATCCAGGACGCCCGCGTAGGTGGCGTTGCCTTTGAATTGTGAGTCGCGCAGGAGCATGCCGAATGCCGCGACGGCGGCGGCGAAGCGGAAGTCGCGGCTCGCCTTGTCGAACTTTGGACCGGCGTCGCGGAGCCTGAACTCCAGCTTGGTGCTCGTGTCGCCGTCGGGTGGCTTGAAACGGATCTTTAGCGTGAGCAACTCGCCGCTCTTGGCCGCCTCGGTCGGCTGCCCTTTCGTCTGGTAGCGGAGATCGTCCACAGGCGGAACCTCTACGCTCTTCGCGGCATCCGCGGGTACGATTTCGTACAGGGCGGTCACCGTGTGCCCGGCGCCGATTTCACCCGCGTCCTTCTTGTCGTCGTTGAAGTCCTGGGCCGCCAATATGCGGTTTTCGTAGCCGATCAAACGATAGGCTGCCACCTCGTTCGGGTTAAAGTCGATCTGGATCTTCACGTCCTTGGCGATTGTGATCAACGTGCCGCTCATCTGCTCGACCAGCACTTTGCGTGCTTCGGCCGCTGTGTCGATAAAGGCGTAGTTGCCGTTGCCCTTGTTCGAGATCTGTTCCAGCATGGAATCGTTGTGATTGCCCATGCCGAATCCGAGCACCGACAGGAATACGCCGGTCTTGGCGTTCTTTTCGGCCAGTCGTACCAACTCGTCCGTGCCGGTAACTCCGACATTGAAATCGCCGTCCGTGCACAGGATCACACGGTTGACCCCGCCTTTGATGAAGTTGTCCAGCGCTGCTTGATAGGCAAGCCGGATGCCCTGTCCACCATTGGTCGAGCCGCCGGCGTGCAGCCGATCCAGCGCGTCCATAATCACTTGTTTGTGATCACCTGTCGTGGAATCCAGGACCATGCCAGCCGCCCCGGCGTACACGACGATGGCCACGCGGTCATTTTCGCCTAGTTGGTCCACCAGCATCTTCATGCCGCGTTTCAGCAGCGGCAGTTTGTTCGGCGGCTGCATCGAGCCGGAGACATCCAAGAGGAACACGAGGTTGCTGGCCGGCCGCTCGTCCAGTTCGATTTCCCGGCCCTTGATCCCAATACGGACCAGCCGATGCGCCGGCGCCCACGGACATTCGGCCGCTTCGATTTGCGCTGCGAACGGCTGGTCGCCTGTTGGCGGAGCGTAGTCGTAAGGGAAATAGTTGAGCAACTCTTCAATGCGCACCGCGCCCGGTCGCGGCAGCAGGTTCCGTTCCATCAGATACATGCGGACCTTGGAGTAGGACGCAGTGTCCACATCGATCGAGAAGGTGGATAGGGGCTCCTGTTTCACTTCCTGGAGCGGGTTCTCTTCGATTGGTGCGAATTTGTCGCCGCCCACACCCGGGCCGACGCCGCGATCGGGGCGGTCTCCCGGAGGGCGTGACGCGGGCACGCTGGAAAACGCTCTGCCCAGTGACGGCATGGGGCCATCGCCGTTGAATTTCACGTTCTGACCGTCGTCACGGATGGCCAATCGCAGCAACACGGCCAGGTTCGTGTTCTGGGAGATGAACTGCACCGAGCCATCGACAAAGGCAACCCACATACCGCCGGGATGAGGCGACTGCAGCGGGTTATTGATGCCGTGATCCTCGCTGCAACCGGGGCGCGGGGATTCGCCGAGCACGCCTTTGTGACACGGCGGATATCTGACCGTCGTGATGTTGTAGCAGTCGTACAGTGGCGGCGGACCGGCGGGCCGGTGGGCCTGAGCCAACGGCACGGGCTGGGACGCAGCCGTGCCGGACAGGTACCCGCCACCCGTTGTCGTGCTGGGGGACCCAGGACCGGTCCCTTGACTGTCCCAACCGGCGTCGCCGTGGTACAGTGTCGAGACATTGCCGTCGACATCCCGCAGCCAATCCGACTGCTCGCCCACGACTATCGTGTTGGACGTGCCGTCCGTGCACTTCATCATGCTGGTGTATGTGCATGCGGGCAATATCCCACTGGTGGTGATGATTCCGCCAGGCACATGGCCGACTCCCTTGTGCCGGTTGTAGTAGAGTCGTGCGGCATTGGGCACCAGATTCGGGACACCCCGGGCCGTTTGGTAGTCCGGCGAATCGGGCGCTATGTCGCAACCGCCGGCGATCCCCACGTACGACGGCAGAACGACGGGACCGTCGCGTTCCTCCATCATTGGCAGCGGGCTGGACGGGCAACGCATCACGTCGGGCGTCAACCGTTTGAGCGGCGCTCCAGGGATGTGGGTGTTGGCATTCTGGGCGTTGAACGCTGCATTACCCGGCGCGCCCGCTCGCTGGAGTTCGGTGAGCTTCTCGTAGATGCTCTGGTTCTCGGTAAAGGGGAGTATGCCGACCCACCACGACGGCCCGATCCTCGCGGAATCGCCCGCCGAGCCAGCGTGCATCGCGCCCGAAGGAAACGACCTGTAGCTATCGTGGTATCGCTGCAGCGCGACGGCGATTTTCTTCAAGTTGTGCTGGCACTGCGTTCTGCGTGCAGATTCGCGCGCGGCATGAATCGCCGGCAGCAGCAGAGTCAATAGGACGCAGATGGTTAGGATAGCGGCAAACAAGTCGGACAAGGTGTAGCCATGCGCTCTGCCGGTGCGATTCATGATTCACTCCTTAGTCGTTTTCACATCCGCTGCCGTGAACGAAGCGAGGGACGGGGACAACCCCATTGTGCCACATCGGCGGCTGGAAGGGAATCGGAAGGGGCTGCATGGATGCGGCGGCTCAGCGGCCACGCTCATGTTGGGCGGCATGTCTGTTCTTGAGGTTTCGATTGGCAAGCATCTTCGGCGCGCGTCTCACCTTCTAGTTTTTCGAGCTATTCGCACTCCCAGCCTTTGTGTGCTGATTACTGGTCAACGCCAAGACGCTGACCGAAATAACAGCTCCAGCCGTGGCTAATGCAGTGTCCTTCTGTGCGTCGAAGATGTCACCTTGCTGACCGAGGAATTGTCCCGCCCACTCCGGAGTAAAGACGACGGCGACCAACCATTCGATCAATTCGTAGCTGGCGCTCGTCGCAATGATAAACTCGACCGCCAGCACACACGATACCGTCGTGGACAGACTCAGGTACCGACGTTCAAATTCCTGAACGGGAACTGCCAGCAGCAATCCGTATGAGAAGTGGACTAGACGGTCGTAGTGATTGCGTTGGAATCCGAATGTTTCGCTGAGATTGACGCCCAGCAGTTTCTCCGACCAAACGTCGTATGGTACGTAAGAGTACAGATAACGTGCGCCCAACGTGTGCAGGCACAGAAACAGAATGATCGACGAAAAGCTGAGACGGCTGATGACGAATCGGTTCGATAGATAGGCCAGCAAGAATACGGCGAGCACAGTCGGCACATGCTGCATCAACAGGTATTGCAGATACGGAGGCGCGACACAACTGCCGGCAAAGAACAGTAGAAAGAACAAAAAGAGCACCCTTTGGTAGCTATCGCGCGGCAGAATTACCACGAGCACACTCACCAATCCAACGGGGCCAAACGAAGCGAAAGACATTCGAGCAACCAACCACCATTGTGCCACACCGGCGGCTGGAAGGGAATCGGAAAGGGGGCAGGCATGCGGTGCCGAGCCAGTAACACCCTGACCGCGTTACCAATCCTCCTGGTCAAGTTGACATAAGACATCGCGGATGTTAGCCTCAAAACAAGCAGGGCACTCGTCGCGCCCGTATCTCTCCCAGCGTTGGGCAGGTTTCTCGATCGGCCACTTCTAGAGGCGGGAGCATTCACCCATGCTTACGTTACCGTTGGGGCAAACGAAGCGTCTTAGGGCGCGCATGGTGTTCGTCGCAGGAATCGCTGTGCTCGCGGCGCCTCACGTCGCGTGGGGGTACACGCCGGACGACGCTGAAGTCAAGGCCATGGTCAAACGCGCGGCCACATTCCTGCAGAAAAGCGGGAGCGATGGTTACGCGGAGGGCGGCGCTGCGCTGATCGGATTGGCGCTTGTGAAAGCAGGCGTGGAGAAGTCGGATGCAAGGATCCAGCATGCAGCCAAGGTATCGCACGACCTCGCACAGGATGTAGCTGCTGGGAGAGTGCGCACGTCGCGCTACAGCGATGCACTGTGTTGCTTCTTCCTCTGCGAACTCGACGCGGAACGCCATAGGGCCGATATCAACATCTTTATCAATGGAATACTCAGGCAGCAACAGCAAAACGGCTGTTGGGGCTATACTCCGCATACCTACGACGACACATCCCAGACTCAATACGGTGTGCTATGCCTTTGGGCCGCCGATCGCCACGGAATCGCCGTGCCGGCCAACGCTGTCGAGCAGGCCGCCAACTGGCTAATGCGCACGCAGGATCCCGATGGTGGATGGGCGTATCAGGCCAGGGACTCGGGTGGGGCCCGGCGAGTGTCTCAGGGCAACGTTACGCATTCGATGTCGGCAGCCGGGTTGAGCAGCCTTTATATCTGCTCGCATCTGATGGGCTTCACGGCACAAGGTGACAAGAAGCCAGAAAAGAAAGGTGAGGCATTGCCGCCGGCAGTGCAGGCCGCAAACAAGAAGAAGGAAGAGAAATCCAGATTCCTTCGCCCGCAACACACGAGCCGTCAGGCGGTTGAAGCAGCACGGGCTCTCGGGAATGCGTGGTTCGACAAGAATCTGACTTACGACGTCGACAAATGGACCCACTACTACATGTACGGCGTGGAACGCTACAAGAGTTTCCAGGAACGCGTCGAGGGGACGGAAGTTCCCGAGCCGCAATGGTACAACGATGGTGTGGAGTACTTGAAGAGGACGCAGAGTAGAGACGGCTCCTGGAAGACCAAGGAGAGCCACGGCAGCGGACCGCCTATCGATACGGCGTTTGCGATTCTGTTCCTCACGAGAAGCAGCAAGGGGCCCCCAAACGGCGCGCCAATGGAAGGTACCGTCTTTCATGACGATGATCTGCTGAAGAACCCGCCCAACGTCCGGCGAAAGGACGGAAGCGTGGTCACACTCCGCGACATGGAGGAATGGCTGGAGATGTTGGAGGATGCCGGGGACATGGACTTTGACCCGGACGCCCTGCCCATCTTGCCGCTGGAAGACGAACTGACGCTACGGACAAGCCAACTGGAACGCCTGCGCAAGCTGGTCAGCAGCGACGATTACAGGCTCCGTCGCGCGGCTGTCAGGACACTGGCCTCGGCTCGCGAGTTGGACAACGTACCGGTTCTGATCTACGCCTTGACCGATGGGGATTCGGAAGCCCCCATGTATGCCCGGGACGGTTTGCGTCTTATCAGTCGCAAGTTCAGTGGCTTCGGCATGCCCGACCTGATCGTGAAAGGTGGAAAAGTAGTCCAGCCCACGAAGGACCAGAAGCAGGCCGCGGCGGCGGCATGGAAGAAGTGGTATCTATCCATTCGCCCCGACGGAGAGTTGTTGGACTGACACTTGCGAACTTGCGCGACTGACGCGACCGGGGCCACGCACATTCGGCCATGTTGCGCGTCCGGTTGCCGGGCAGCCTTGGTTCGCCGAATTGACAACCATCGAGTCAACAAGGCGAGCGCCCCGTCCTATTGGCAACGTGATGCTTTCTTCACGGGTGTCGATGCGTTATAGTCTTGGAACGAAACGGTTCTCTTGCGGGGAACGGAGATGGTGCTCGATGCCATCACCCTACCACTGGCCCAGGGCGACTTCGGTGCAGGCGATCTGCGATTGTGGCTCTCTGTGTCCGTACCGTTTGTCGCCCTGATCGTGTTTCTGTTCTTTCTGGCGGCGGCCGCAATCTACGGAAGGATTTGGCTTCAGGCATTCCTGTTTCGCGCCGATGTCTGCCTACTCGATTTGATGAGAATGAGTTTCCGGCGCGTGAAGCCGTCTGTGATCGTCAACGCGAAGATCATGGCCGTCCAGGCCGGACTGGACATCGATCGCCGCACGGGCATCAGCACAGCCCGTTTGGAGACGCACTACTTGGCCGGTGGCAACGTGGAGAACGTGGTCTGCGCCCTCATTGCGGCTCGTCGAGCCAATATCGATTTGGATTTCGACCGGGCGGCCGCCATTGACCTTGCCGGTCGCGACGTTCTGGACGCCGTCGGCATCTGCGATGCGCGTGACTTCAAATCTGTCTGCTACGCCGCACGGAAAGGGTCGGATGGAACGGATGTCGGTCTTGCTCTACGGTTTTACTATGATGTGAGAGGAGATGATGACCTTCGAGCACTCTACCGAGAGCAGGCGATCAAAGCCCTAGCCGAACAACCGGAGAGAAGCCGGCGATTAGGAGGCCAAGAAGCTACGTTCGAGTATTTGCTTGGCGAATTGTATCGCCAGCATGGAGACTTCGACCCTGCCCGCAAGCAATTCAATAAGGCGAAGGTCCTTGTGAGCGAGATTCCTCGTCACCCTGAGTTCGGCAGTGGGTATGAGTGGATCAAGGATTATGCGATCGAACAGAGTTGCCGAATCGAGTCTCAAGAGAAGACTTCGTTCGAGTTGAGACAGCTGCTGCAACGACCTGAGAATCGGTATGATGTGCCACCGCGCGTGATCGCCAGCATCGCCGTCGAGGTTCTCGCTGAGCGTCAGGAGAACGAAGCACGGAAGGCGCTGGCCGAGTTCTTCGTGCAAGGTCCAGTCACCGTCGATCGACTCGACCTCTTGAGAGAAGTTCCCGTCGAGACACTTCATGCAAACTCCAGAATCTGGTGGTGGCTGAAAGGCCAGTACGCCAAAGTGCCCAAGGATGCCGAAGAAGAAGGTACTAACGAAGATTCGCTGAGCCCCACAGACAAGTACCCACCATGGAAGGTGATCAAGGATCGCCTCAGCCCGTTGTTGGCGGAAGACAATTGTGAGTTTCGTGGTTCCGAATTCCATTGCGGAAACTTGCGGGCGGCACTGCCGAGAATGCTCAAGAAAGGAACCTTTGAAAGCCACACTGTCCGCGAAGGGGATAGCTTGGAGGCCATCGCGAGAAGCCATCGAATATCAGTTGCCCGCCTTCTCGAAATCAATCCCGCCTTACAGGGCAGACAGAAGTCCTCTACAAACAGCGCAATTCGAGTCATCAGGACGCCGCCTGACTGGCCGGAAGAACGCCTAGTCCGGTGCCTTGCTTCCCTCATCGAGGAGGGCAACCGGGAAGCGGCTCTGTTCTTCATCGACTGGTGCAAAACGTTGGCTACGCATTCGCTGGATGAATATGAATTGCCGATCTGCAGCTGTCTCGTGGCGCTGAGAAAGAGCCCCGAACTGTGGGTCGTGCCACCCAAACACGAGATGCGCAGCAATCGAGGACAAGAGTACGTTCATACTTGCCTCGACTACGTTCACGGAAACGATAATCGACGTGATGACCTAGTGGGCTGGCTACGCACGCCCTGGCGAGATCGATGGGCGGAGCTAAGTCGCAGAGACGAGAAAGATAAGGCGAAGGAATCCAAGGACGAGTTTTCTTGTCCGGGCATGGAGTTGGAGTGTCTGGCGGCGAGACAGGACCCGTGTGCCAAAGATATTGCACTTGCTCGACTAAGAAAACACCCTGTCTGGCTGTTCCTGTCACCCGAGTGCGACTACTTGGCAGCGGTAAGCGCGAAGTCAGATGTCGCCATACTCCGACTGATCGCCATGGAGAAGCGCAAGGAAGGGAAAAGCAACAGAAGGAGGGACTTGTACGAGTGCGAAGCGATCGAGGAAATCGCGAGAGACATTCAGTTCCGCGAGATGATCAAGAGGTCATTGGCGCGGAAGTGAACACCCCCATTATTCCACACCGGCGGCGGGATGGGAATTGGAATGGGGGCGGCATGGCAGCTTTGCTGCGGTGGTGTGGGGCCGGGAGCTAGAGACTCCCGGCTACCCGACTATGCGCTCCAGCCTGGAACCGGTGCTATCGCCAAACGAGTCCGCAGGTATCATCTATCCGGAACAATGTTGATATCGGAAACCAGATAGCGAACGAAATCGGCAGCGTCCCCAATGATTGAGATTTCGTCGCCCGGCGGAAGCTCATGACTCAAATAGGCATACCTACCAGCTTGGTTGACTACTACAACGTCCCCATTGCCTGGCAGGAATAGCAGCAGAGACTTCTTCCACTCAGGAGCGTGATCCAAATTGTAGTTGGTGGCGAAACCGAGCTGATCCGGCCAAAGCAGGCCCGATTGCGGAGGAATGTCGTAGTGAAGACCAGCAAAATGCCAAATCAACATTTCAAGATCCGGTTGTTCTGACAGTCTAAACTCACGACTCAGATCAGGGACGTTCTGATGAGGTGCCGGAATCATAACCATGTTACCGTAGCAGCTTGGATCAATGAGTCGGGTTGGCGACTTTAGAAGCAACCAAGCACGCTTCTCATGGACAATAATCGAAAACGGAATGAGTGAATTGAGTAGATCGGTTAGCGGTTTCAGATTCTTGGATCGCAATGAATGTAGATAGTCGCCAAGACGGGATCGTGCATCTTCAGAAGCTAAGCCAAGAAAACCACTGATCCATGGGTCGATCAGGCGGTGGCGATCTTCTGGAATTGACTCGATGCCTAGACGATACTCGTGAGTCGGCGGCCCCTCAGGCTGAAGCCATTCATGCTTTGTGTAGTGTTGGTCCATGCCTTTTCTGCTTCTTTGCTTTTACCGCATAATGCGATCTATCCCGCTGTCTCCCGTTGGAAGACGCAGGAGCGATTCCCATCCACCCCATTATTCCACACCGGCGGCTGGATGGGAATTGGAAGGGGGGCCAACGTCCGGCATAGCGTCACTGCCCGTGCCAAAGGAACACGGTCGCTTTGCGTCATTGCCGAAACGTTTTGGATACTCTTGCTGGCCAAGCTACAATGAGAGGAGTCGCGGGCCAGGACACCTTTACCGTGGAGGTCAAGTCATGCCACCCAAGTTGTCCTGCTTCTGGTTGCGCATTGTCGTCTCGGTATTCTCGTTCGGATTCACTACGGCATTGCAGGCGGAAAAGACTGCACAGGCACCGCAACTTCCCTATGACCTCACGCAAGTGCGGCACATTCAAACCTTCGCCGGTTCGGCGCGGGGGAAGGACTTGTTGTCGCGGCAGGGCTTCGTTGTGACGGAAGAGCAGTTCCGCCAAATCTTCGAGCCCTATCTGCCCGCCGCCCGGGTCAAGATGCCCGTCTTCATCACCGTCGACAGTGCGTGGCACACCTATCATGTGCTCTTGGAGGAGGGCGTGCAGCAGGTGGAGATGGGCCAAGCGAGGCTCCTGCGCCGTTTCTCAGAGCGATTGTACCAAGTCGCGGCGGGACGCAAGGAACCGTCAAAGCTGGTCTATTACGACCTGGCCGCTTTCGCCGCAGTGGGATGGGCTGTCCAGGATTCCGCGTGCCTACAGCACCTACCGGCCGACGAGCGGGCCATCGTCGACCGGACGCTGAAGGCCATGGAGACGGGAGGGCCTGCACTCTTTTTCGGCCTGCCATTGCAGCCAGAGAACTTTCGTCCTGCCGGGTTCTACACGAAGACACCGGAACTTGCGGCCTATTTCGTGGCACGACGGTGGTATGCCACTTCGGCCTTTCGGCTGAAGTCGGAGACGGAGACGCTCCGTGCGCTGTATCTGACATTGCTCATCGAGTCCGATGTCGAACTGAAGCGACTGCAGCGCCAACTTACGACACCGCCAGAGGCGATGGTAGGGCCGACCGACGACCCTGGTGTTGTTCAGTACGCACAATTGGCCTCGAGGCTGACCACGGGGCCGCTCACCGAGGAGAAGATTCCGGAAATTCTAAGTGGTTTTCGCCGCGAGGCGAGCAAGCTCCCGGGGCCTCGGATCAACGACCAATTCTTGTTACCCGAACAGTTTGCGGTCCGCGAAGAAGAGACCAAGGGAATGCGCGTTCTCGGTGCCTGCCAGTTGCCTTCGGCCATTCTGTTCCAGAACACGACTGAGCCGACCATCGCGAAGCGTTTCTTGCCCTCGGGCGTGGACGTATTTGCGGCCGGACCACTGGCCTGTGACGCGGGCCGCCGGGCGTTGAAGGCGATGGAACCCGACACGGCGACGTATGAGGCCGTTTGCCAGGCCGATTGCGGCCCCTTGCCACCCAGTCTACACGGTCGAGCCATGCAATTGCTCAGCCTGATACACGAGCCGTTGCCGAAGACGGCCCCCGTTGCGTTGCGAACTCCCGTCTGGCAGGACAAGCAGCTTTGGACGGCCCTGGGGGCCTGGGCCGAAGAGCGGCACACCTGGGTCCTCCATACGAAACAAGCGGGAGCCTTTGGCTGCATGTTCGAGGAACCGCCCGGTTACGTCTCGCCTTATCCGAAGTTCTATCGGCAGTTGGGCCAGCTTGCCCGGCAGGCCGCCGACGTGTTGTCCCAAGTTACTGGCGAGCCCGACTTCGCAGCGGCTGGGCAAGAGTGGCTGAAACGAAGGCAGTCACCAGCGCCGGAGGCGTCGTCCCATGAGGAACTGGCGGAAAATAGCGATGCGGCCGCTCGCATGGATCAAGCGATGGCGGAGTACTTCCGAGGGCTCGGGAAAGACATCGAGGCGGCCAGTACGCTCGATCGGGCCAGAGCATGGGAAGCATTGGATGCGATGGCGCGGCGTTGTGCGAAGGATGAGGGCGTGACCGACCACGATCGCCGCTGCATGAGCGCGTTTCTGCGTTCTCCGGAAGGCAACGCGGCACAACTGCTACCGGAGTTCGCTGGGCTGTGTGAGCGATTGGCGACGATCGCAGACAAGCAACTGGCAGGACAGCCGTTGGATGGTAAGGAAATCCGCCTTATTAGCGATTACGGCACGACCTTGGCACGGTTCCACTTCTACGTGGGTATGACGTGGATGGGGCCACGCGATGATTTCCCTTGCGTTGCCCCGGTATTCAATAATCCTCTGCGCCAGAAGACGTTGCACGTGGGCGTCGGTCGCCCCGAGGCAATCTACGTCGTTCTGTTCAACGGGAAGAACCTGGTGCTGCACCGCGGGGCAGTCTTGAGTTATCGGGAGTTTCCGAGACCGTCGGATGAGGGGATGGATGACGATAGGTGGCGGGAAGAGGTGAACGCCTCTCGTGCTCCGTCGCCGCCTGGCTGGACGGCTTCGTTTCGTAGCACCGCCAGCAAACGAGAGAAGGGAGCTGTTCTCCGAGAGGCCGCTGGCCGGCTGCGGGAAGGCAGACTCGATCCGGAGGACTTCCCGATGGCGGGGCATCAGGCCGTCCAAATCCTCATCGAACGGTTGGTTGAGAAATGGAACTCTGCCGAAACATATCGTTCCTCGACGAAGAAGGACGTGGAACCGTCGGAAGAGGAACCGAAAGCTGCGGAAAAGGCTCGAAAAGCGAAGGAACAGTACGAGCAGGATTGCTCCATACTGTTGGAACTCGTCCTTGATTACGCCGTAGACGAGAATGTACCCGATCTGCTCGACAAAGTGCTTCCTGTGGTCTCTAAGCAAGATGCCTCTAGATTATCCGACTACTTGCGGTATCTAAACTGGAAGCCACACCGTGATAAGCTACTGGCATTGCTGCACCATTCCAGCCCGGCCAGGTCGGGATGCGCGGCGACCGTTCTCGGTGACTCGCCCGAAGGCATCAATGTCACTGCGTTAGCGAACGCATACGCCCGGCAGGCGCCGCACGTACGGGCAGGGTACTGTTTTCTGATCGGCCGGTTGAAGCAGCCCGGCCCGGAAGGAAAGCGGGTCTTGGCAGCCGGGCTCCGCGACGAATCATGGGAGGTACGCTATCAAGCTGCGGCAGCCGTGTCCCGATGCCGTGCGACGAGTGCCGACATCCTGGCCGGAGTGCGGCGAGGGCTGGACGATGAACATCCCAAGGCTGCAGCGGCTATGGTCCATGCAGCGGCAGCATTAGGCATTTCGGATATCGCCCCACAACTGCTTGCGCGGCTTCAGAAGCAGTTGGAGACTTTCAGATTCAGTGGCCCGGGCCGTGGATCCCATTTGAGCTTGGAAGACTGGGAGATCAAATCGCTGACCACAGAAATCATAGCGGGACTTGGGAAACTCAAATACCGGCCTGCGAGAGATGCGCTTCGAAGGATCGTCCTTCCAGGCTCTAAACCACATGCTAAATATGAGTTTCGCTCGGCGGCATTCAGAGCGTTGCTGGAAATCGAGCCGCAAGAAAAGCTGCAGCTACTATCGGACATCTTTCAAAACCCGAGATGCCCCGATTACATGCTTCAACTTGCTATTGTGGCAGTCACAGAAACGAACGACGTCAAATACGTCAGGACGATGCTGCCGCTTTTTGAAGACGTTGGGCGTACGGCCACGAATGGTCGGCAGAGCCAAGCGGTGTGGGCTGCCTGGCACATCACAGGAATCTTGGAGCATGCCGATCCGCGAGATCCGGAGGCATCCCAACTGTTCAAGAAGATCCGCGCCGCCCTGCTCCGACAGACCCGCGGTTCGGCCGCCGGCAGTGCATTGTCCGCACTGAATTACTTCGATCCCTCGACCGCGGCCCGGGAGTGTCTTTCCGTTGCACTCGATAAGAAAATGGGCAAAGGTGCTCGGACCAACGCGATCTGCATACTCAAAGAAGCCCCCAAGCCCTGGCCCATCCGCGAACTCTTGTCCCTCGTGGATGAGGTGCCCGAAGACGACTATACGGTTCTCAGCGTCGCCTACTACGCCGCGGACACAGTCGGCTCGTTATCCGCGAGACTGGATCCCACGATTCCCCAAGAGGCTGGGACAATTCGAGAGGTGCAGAGGTCGTTCAACGCAATGCTGAAAGGGCCGCGTTGCGAGGCAGCGGTGGCAGGGCTCGCTCACATCTCAAAGGACTTCCCCAACGTGTTGCTGCGCATTGCGATGAATCAATCGATGCCCTACGCGACGCGGGCACATGCCATTTCGAGGATCTCCAATTACCGAGGGCCTGAGTACGCAAAGGGGCTGATTCCCCTTCTGAGCGAGAATACACGGCCGGATGACGAGCAACTGACCATCGCCCTGTGCGCGGCCAATGCGATCGCTCGCATGGTCGACAAGGCACCGTGGAATGGCGAAGAGTCGTCCACCGAATTTGTACGAGAGGCCCGCGCCTGGGCGGAGGGTGTTGAATGACGCCGCATCCGTCGCCGCTAGGCCCTTTGAAGCGTGACCTCGCAAAACGGCTTTCCGCAAGGGCTCATCATTTCCTCAGTAGAAACCCGACGGAACATACCAGTTCGCCCTGCCTCTTCCGTGAATGCACGTGGGGCGTGAAGCGACATTATTGGCAGAACCGCTTCGAGCGAAGTCACTCCCGTCTTGGTCATCTGCCCCTGTTCGGATGGTTGCTGCAAGAGAGCTACCAGAAGTCCTTTTGGAGTGAGATGCGAGGCGATCGTGATCAGCGTCGGCTCCAAATCCACGTACTCAAAAAACAGAGCACCGTAGGCGAGCTGAAAACGCCCCGGTTCGTCAAATCCTTCCGGAAAGCAGCATTGTTTTATCCGCAATGCTGCAAGTCCCTTGCAGCGATCGCGTAGGACAGCAAGATACTCGGGATTCACATCCACGGCCAGGATGTCTCTTAGCCCCGATGCCGCAGCACACTCCAAGCCATTCCCAATTCCCGCACCCAAATACAGCAGCGATTCCGGCTCAAAACGCTTCAAGCATTCTGCAAGGTGCCCTCGAATCATCTCGCCTTGGCGCACTGATTCATGTTCCATGTGAATCATGTAATCATCAGCGGGAACATGTAGCCAAGGATTGTCCATTTCGCGTCTATTGTGGGCCATCACTCTTTCTGCGAAGAAGCACCAACCAGCCGAGGGCTCCTTGCCCGTTTGGTTCGGTCGAGTCGAAGCGGACGGTCTCCAGCCTGACAAAGTCGAATTCCGCCGAGAAATCGCCGCGCAGCTCTTCCTCTTTCACCCGTGGAGGGCCGTAGTGCCGCTCTTCATTGGCGTTGCCGGCGATGATCAAGACCTGCGTGCCGCGTCGCGACAACTGCTTCGCGGCCCGAATGTACCCCTGGGCATTGCCGCGGCGAACGCCGTGATAACAGCCGCGGTCGAAGATGAAATCGAACGGCGCAAGGTCCACCGGCGGTGCGAGCACATCGGCCAACAGCCAGCGAACTTTCACGTTTGCCTTTTTCGCCTTTTGTTCCGCAAGATTCAGTGCCGTCGGGGCGATATCAATGGCCGTGACGTCAAATCCCTTCTTCGCGAGATAGATGGCGTTCGTCCCGGTGCCACAGCCCAGGACCACCGCGCGGCCCGGCTTGACATGACCACCTTCTACCGCCGCCTTGAGATGACTGGAGGCGAAGCCTTTATCCCACGGCGGCCGAGAACTTCCACGATAGCGCGAGTCCCACCTGTCAAGCAGCCGCATCCCATTGGGGCCGAGTGGCATCACGCCGTCAGGAAATCGCCGCTGAGGGAGTATTGTCTGCCCGTCGTTTGATTCGACCGCAATCCGACCGGGTTCACCGAAATGCTGTGGAAGGCTCAGGCGAAACCGGCCCTTGCCCGCTCGGATCGCGACCTCGCGGCCGTGGTCACCGGCGATTCGCGTATCCACGTTCACTTCCGTTTGCTCGGCCGGGGATTGATAGACGCAAAGCACGCGTGTGGACGCCGTGCCATTGCGCGACGGCGATTCAGTCTCGGCCCGCATGGCAGGTTTGCCCACATTGTGCTGTTTCGGGTCGAACGGCCAGATATCAACAACCAGCGTGGCGGGACGCAGCAAGATCATGCGAATGCAAGCGCCGTGATTGTCCTCGGCGGCCTCCGGCCTTTTCGGCCCCGCCAGCCGACCGGCCAGGTAGACAAACTGCGCGTGCTCCTCGAACGCGACCAACTCGCCGACGGGCGGCAAACATTCTGGTACCCACGGCACCAACTCCCGAAAACGGGCTTGGGCGGCATGCTCTGCCGACGCAGGAGATGCGTTTCCGACCAGCACAACGGCCGCAAGAATTGACAGACTTCGCACAAAGGTCTTCGCTTCGTTCATTTCTGATCTCCTGTTTCTTACTTACTGCGTCATTACATCGTAGCAGAACAGCGTGTCGTGGTAGCGTAGGTAGAGCCGACCGACGCAGAGCACGGGATGGGCCCAGGCATCCTTCGTTCTTCTCTGGACG
>CAZURK010000191.1:6972-29997 GCA_964623055.1 uncultured Pirellulaceae bacterium | reverse complement strand
CCCCCCCCCCCCCCCCCCCCCCCCCCCCCCCCCCCCCCCCCCCCCCCCGCCCCACTTGGTCGTCCTCTCTATTGACTCGATTGATCCGTCCGGCAAAGCGGCAGTATGATCGCGGATGGGTGTTGTGCGTCGTGATAGACCGTGTTCTTGGCGATCCGCTCGCGTCGGTCGTTGGGATCGCCGGTGTTACGGTTGATGTCGAAGTTGGGAAAATTGCTGCTGCAGACATAGATCTGGATACGATGTCCGGCGGCAAACCGATTTGCGACGGGCTGCAAGGGAAACTCGATCAGGTAGATCTCACCCGGTTTCATCAACACGGGTTTCTCAAAGCCATTGCGGTAACGAGCCCGCAGAATCCCTTCAGATACAGGGAATCCATAGCCGTTTGGGTAGTCCTCGTTGGGCGGGTACACGTCCACAAGTTTCATGTAGAAGTCCGTATCCGGGGCGTCCGACGATATCCAGAGTGTCACACTGATGTTCCCCGCGATTCGAACGTCATGTTTCAGAGGCTCTGTCTGAAACACCAGCACATCGGGGCGATCGGCGATGGGCTTGCCTGGATAACCGTGCCCTGGGAGCGTCTCAAGGTCGGTCTGATCGCGCGGTCCCATGCCCGCGAATCCGGATCTGGCCGCCGGACCGTATGCAATGATGCAGCGACCGTTGCTGGAAACCGTGTTCTTCGGATCGTACGCGTATCCGGTCGATGCCCGACTCTCATTGGGCCTTGCCCGACGCAGTTCGCCGCCTTGATGGAGAAAGAAAGGAACCTTTGTCGTGTCCCGCGGCGGCCACGTTTCCGATTCGATCCATCTGCCGCCGTGGTTCAGCCGCCCGTTGGAGGCGCGCCGGCCATCGCCGCCTCCCATCATGAAGAACTTGACGGGCGGCCCGATGTCGATCGTATCGTCGCCCCTCATCCAACGATCGAACCAAGCCAGCTCCATGCGAAGGAAGTCTTGGTAGCTGGATATTCGCCCTCCTTCATTTCCGAATTTCACATCGCCAACCGTCGTGCGGAAGTTGTTGTGCGTCCAGGGGCCGATCAACAAATGCTGGTTGTCGCGCCCGATGCCGACCATCTTCTGATAGCCGTCGCTGATCGTCCGCGGGTACCAGTCGAACCAGCTTGTCACCCACAGGATTGGCATATCCGGGAACGACTCGAAATACTCGTCCATGCCAAAGCCCGGCTGTCGCCAAAAATCGTTGTACTCGTAGTTTTCGAAATAGAGCTGAAACGCCGCATCTTCGTATGCGGGCAGTTTGGCCAGCGGCGTCTTGCCTCGTTCCCACGGGATCCGGTCGGCCCACTGCAGGAAGCTCTGACTGCCCATCATCGCTCGAACACCCGCAGCCGCCGTTGGATCCCGTCGAGCCTCCTGGCTACTGGCCGCCACACTCAATGTCCATCGGAGCAGCCCCAAATGAAGCGCACCGCCGCATCGCAAGCTGTAGTGATAAGCATTGATGGGACCTTGATGCGGGATCATGGTGACGAGTGCAAGCGGATTCTGCGTTGCTGCGTGGAATTGCACCCAGGCCATGTAGGACACGCTGTGCATTCCAACCTTGCCGTTCGACGCCGGATGCTCTGCAAGCCAGGCGATGGTATCGTACCCATCCTGCGGATCGTCACGGAAAGGAAAGAAGACGCCTTCCGATTTGCCGCGTCCTCGGCAGTCCTGCACAACGGAAAGATACCCGTGTTGGGCAAAGAACCGCACCTTGTCAGGCCCCCAGGACGATTTGCCATACGGTGTTCGCATCAACACCACGGGCAACTTGCCAGGTAGTCGTTTGCCGCCCGACGCAGGAAAATGCAAATCCGTCGCCAGCTTCACCCCGTCCCGCATCGGGACCATCACATTGCGTTCGACGATAACATCATAAGATTGCGGCCGACCGGACGTTTCCCCTGCCTGCGCTGTTGCGCCAATCACGAACACTGTGAAGAGCAGGCCGAACGGAAGTTGTTGTTGGGCCTTCATTAAACTTGTCTCCGACCATAAACTCTGTTATGCGACCGAATCGCGGGCAGGGAGACTTCGGGCGGTGTTCCCGTCAGTGTAGTCCGTTCGATCGACGATCGGAAGCAGCCCCAACCCTGTGGAGTCCTTTGAATGCACGCGGAAGTTATCGCGATCGGCGATGAATTGACCAGTGGCCAGCGGCTGGACACGAACAGCCAATGGATCAGCCAGCGGTTGAACGATTTGGGTATTCGCGTCCTGTACCACACGACCGTGGGCGATGACGTGGAAGCCGGCGTCGAGGTGTTTCGTGTCGCGCTGGGCCGCGCCGACTTGGTCATCAGCAGCGGTGGTTTGGGGCCGACTGCCGATGATTTGACTCGCGAGGCAGTCTCACAAGCTGTCGGTGCCGAGTTGGTTATGAATCAAGAGGCATTGGAGCACATCAAAGGATTGTTTGCACGCCGCCGATATCAGATGCCCGAACGAAACGTTGTACAAGCCATGTTCCCCGAGGGCAGCCGCATGGTGCCGAACCCCCACGGTACGGCGCCGGGCATCGACATGGACGTGCCACGCGACGATCGTAGGTCGGCGCGGCTGTTCGCTCTGCCCGGCGTTCCTGCCGAACTGCGCGACATGTGGCAGGGAACGGTCGAGCCGGCGATCATCTCGTGGCTGGGCGAGGACCGCCGTTTCATTCGACACCGGCTGATCAGGTGCTTCGGCGCGGGCGAAAGCCCGGTCGAAAAAATGCTCCCCGACTTGATTCGGCGCGGTCGAGACCCAACCGTGGGTATCACCGCGAGCAAGGCCACAATCACGCTGAGAATCACCGCCGAAGGCCCGACCCCCGAGGCGTGCGACGAAGCCATTGAACCGACTGTGGCAACGATTCGCGAGTGCTTGGGCGACCTGGTGTTCGGCGAGGGCGACGACGAACTGCACGAAGTCGTTGTACGGATGCTGAAGGAAGAACGGCAGACATTGGCAACCATCGAATGTGGATCCGGCGGAATACTGGCCGAATGGCTCAGCGAGGCGGACCCGGAGATGAATACTTACTTCGGCGGCACAATTGCGCGACATCCCGAGGTCATGACGCGAGTGGCCGGCAGCGAGCAAACTGCGGGAGAGAGCTTGCAGGACGAGGCAATCGTGCAGGCCATGGCCACCAGTTGCCGAGACGAATACCATTCTGACTACGCGCTGGCGATTGGGCCGTTTCCCAAGGGCCGCAGCGACGCATCCCCGCCAGGCAAAGTGCACTTCGCCCTGGCCGGTCCAGAGCGCGTCGTCACCAAGTCCTCACTGTACGCCGCCCATCCCGACATACGGACGCTGCTTGCAGTGAAACAAGCATTGAACCTTCTCAGGCTGACATTGATGGCGTAGACAGCACGAGATGTTGCTCTCGCGACTGCGATAACCGCGGAATACAAGGCCAGTGCCTTCGTGGCATGGTCTAGCGATCGCGCCCTGGCAACGGCCAATATGGCTCTCCGTAAACGAAAGGCGACTCGAATTCCTTCGGCGGGCCGCCCCAGCGATCGTACATCACCTTGAGCCATTGCTGAACCAGTTCCGGTGATTCAAGTCGCCTTCCCTGATCATTG
Organism: uncultured Pirellulaceae bacterium; assembly: GCA_964623055.1. Classification (GTDB taxonomy): domain Bacteria; phylum Planctomycetota; class Planctomycetia; order Pirellulales; family Pirellulaceae; genus JADHUC01. The sequence continues at coordinate 26,402 of CAZURK010000191.1, read as the reverse complement.
GTCTCTTCGATCCAGCCGTCTAATGCGTCGCGGAGCTGCTGCAGCACTCGGCGGTGCTCTGGGGCGGCCGAACCCGCGAGATTGTTGATCTCGTAAGGGTCGTTATCCAGGTCATACAGCTCTTCGTCGGGCATGCGCGGAGCCAGAAGCGTCTTTTGCACGGCGTTCAGCTTGCCTTCCTTGTGCAGTTTCCGCAGCAGGGGAATCACGGGATACATCGCTTCCTTGTGGGCATGGAAAAACAGAAACGGGCGATCGGGGATGTAGTTGCGGATGTACCGATAGCGACTGGTCCGGACACTGCGGATCCGTTGTACCACCTCGTCGTGCCTGTCGCGGTGCGTGAACACATAGCGGCGCGGCGGATCGGCATTCGGACCGAGGAATACGCGGCTCTGCATTCCGGCCGGTTTCTTCAGACCGGCGAAGGACAGCGTTGTGGCGGTTAGATCCAACAAGCTGACAAGCTGCTCGTTGATACCCCCGGCGCGATATTGAGGCGGTGGGGGATAACTCTTTGGCCAGCGGATGATTAGCGGCACGAGGTTGCCCCGGTCGTAGCACCAGCCGATCCCGCGGATCTCGATGCGCCCCTGGTCGGCGAAAAAGACGACAATCGTGTCGTCGGCCATGCCGTCGGCCTCTAGTCGGTCGAGGATTTCTCCGACGCGTCGATCGAGGCCACAGATACAATCCAGATAGCCGGCCCAGTCTCGTCGCGCGACAGGATGATCCGGATAGTACGGCGGCAGCGTCACTTTTTGGGGATCGACCACCGTCGGATGCACCTGACTGCCGAAGGCCGGAGCGTGTTTCGAGCCAACCCATCCGCTCCCGGGGCCACGTTCCCGGCCGGGACGCTCGGCAATAGGGAAATTGACGTGCGCGAAGAAGGGCTGATGCTCTTTCAGGTCGGCCCACTGGTCCGTGTGGAACAGGCGGATTTCGTTCTCGATGTCCAAGACGCGTGAATCAACCGTCCCGCCTTCCGGGGCCTTTTGTGCTTGCTGTCGGCGACGCTTATCGGCCTCCGTTCGGCGCAGCACCGGGCCTTCGACCTCGAAATTCAAATCTATCTTGCACGTGCCCACCGTCTTGTCGTCCAGCATGCGAATGTTAGCGGTATGGTAACCGGCTTCGATCAGCCGGTGTGTGATTGGGCGAATCCCCTCGGGCAAATGGTAACTATCGTGCCGGTGCGAACGCATGTGTTGGGCGTCGATGGTCGTCGCGTGCATGCCGGTCATGAACGCCGATCGGCTGGGCGCACATATCGGAACAGTGCTGAACGCCGCGGTGTATCGCACCCCCTGTGCGGCCAGTTGGTCCAAATGCGGTGTCTGGACCAACGGTGTCCCATAGCAGCCCAGGTCGGGCCCAATGTTGTCTGCGATCAGCCAAAGGATATTCGGCAGACGCGTCTGAGGGCGAGTTGCCCCCACATCGACCGCTTTCACGGCTGAAACCAATCCCACCCAAACGAGCATAAGCAGCGGAAGACGTAACATGCGAGGAACTCCTCTACCAGGACTGTGGATCGACGATCGTCGTGGGCCCATTCTGTTTGCCTGTTTTTCGCACACATCCGTTGGCATGGCAAGCTTCCTGCGGTCTAACTCCTGTGGGAGAACAGGAGGGGCCGTTTCACCAACATCTCTGGCAGGAGGATACCATGAGCGCTAATGCATTCCAGGGCATAGTGGCTAAGGTCGATTTGAGCACGGGCCAAATCCAGTACGACAAGGTCAGTGACGAAGACGCACGGCTGTACATCGGTGCTCGGGGTCTGGGAGTAAAATATGTCTACGATAACGGCCCGGACGTGGAGCCGTTTTCCGCGGAGAACATCTTGGCTTTCGTTGTCGGCCCGCTGACGGGCACAGACATGAAGATGAGCGGCCGTTGGGCTTGCATCACCAAGAGCCCGCTGACCGGAACTGTTGTCGACTCGCATATGGGCGGCTGGTCAGGGTCGCGTCTCCGTTGGTCGGGCCTCGACGCCTTGATTGTCCGCGGCCAGAGCGGCACGCCTGTCTACCTATACATCGCTGACGGAACGGTCGAAATTCGCGATGCCGCTGACCTATGGGGCAAGACCACGCCGGAGACGATCCGCATCCTCACCGATCGCCACAGTGACGGTCAGAGCAAACCAGACCTGAGCGTTGTTACCATCGGACAAGCGGGGGAAAACCTGTCCCGTTTGGCCGCTTGGATCGACGAGAATACGCGGTCCTTTGGCCGTGGCGGAACCGGCGCCGTGGGCGGCTTCAAACGACTGAAGGCGATCGTGATTCGCGGAAGTCGCGATGATCGCGTGCGGCCCAACGATCCAGATGCCTGGAAGCCTGCGAACAAGGCGGCTCTGGATGCGATTCTGGACGAGAACAATACCACTTCGCCCAAGAAAGGCGGTCTGTCGGTCTACGGCACCAACGTTTTGATGAACGTCATCAACACCATCGGCGCCCTGCCCACCAGGAACTCGCAGCTCTGCGACTTCGAACACGCCGAAGCTCTGTCCGGCGAGACCGTCAAGGACAATTACGTGGTGAAGAATCCCACGTGTCATGCCTGTCCTGTAGCGTGCAAGAAAGAGGTGGAAATCAAAGACGGCCCCTATGCCGGCCTGCATATGGAGAGCGTCGAATACGAATCGGCATGGTCGCTTGGGGGCAATTGCGACAATGGTGATGTTACGGCGATGATCAAGATGATCGACCAAGCCAACGAATACGGCTTCGATACGATCGAGTTGGGCCAGTGCCTTGCCTGTTACATGGAAGTGACCGAGCGGGGTTTGGCACCCGAGGGAGAAGGGCCGGAGTGGGGCGATGTAGCCGCCATGGTAGCGATGGTCGAAAAGATGGCCCGCCGCGAGGGCGTGGGTGATATTCTGGCCGAGGGAACGGCCCGGATTGCCCGGCACTTCGGCGTTCCGGAGGTCGCCATGACCGCAAAAGACCAAGCCATTCCGGCCTACGATCCGCGCGGCCTTAAGGGCATGGGGGTCGCCTATGCCACATCCAACCGCGGGGCTTGCCATCTGCGGGCCTACACCCCGGCCAGTGAGGTGCTGGGGATCGGCGGCGAAAGCGATCCTCTGGAGTGGAAGGGCAAGGGCAAGCTGACGAAGCTCCTCCAGGACGTGATGGCCTTCTCGGACAGCTTGGACATCTGCAAGTTCTCTGCCTTTGCCGAGGCGGCCGAGAACTATGCCGCGCAGTATTCGGCTTTCACGGGCCAGCCTTTTAGCGCAGATAACGTGGTTTCTACCGGAGAACGTATCTATAATCTGGAGCGGCACTACAACAATCAGGCTGGTTTCCGCGAGGGCAGCGATACGCTTCCCGCCAGGTTCCTGGAAGAACCTTCCACCGCCGCAGGTTCCCAGGGCCAAGTCTGCGAGCTGCAGGAGATGCTGGCGGAGTACTACGCCGAGCGTGGCTGGAACGAGGGCGTTGTCCCCGAAGATAAGCTGAATGAACTGGGCATCAAATGACCCAGAAGGTGTCTTGAAATCCGTAGCAGAAGTCGCAAGACTTCCGACGCAAAGGCCAACGCACGGAATTCTTGCGAATTCCGCTACCACGGTTTTGTCCGACGATCGACGATGCGAATTCTGTGGTTCTGCTGCCTGCTTCCATGCGTGTCCGTGACTGCCGCTCAGCCGCGTGCTTGGAAAGAACTGGCTCCGCCCGAAGTGGAGGGACTCTGGGTGCGCCCGGCGGCGCGCTATCCGGCGCAACCGATATGGGGACACGCTGACGGTCTACGTGTCGGTCTGGCGCCAATGCCGGGACCACGAGGGTTGCTGCGAATCTATGCGCCGTATCTGGGGCATCCTTCCGGTCGCATGGTCAACTTCATTGCCGTGGAACCCATCATCGTGGGGCACGAGCGACGGGGGTATTCGGAATTGGAGCCGAGCGGGCTGGACGGCGTGCGAGGGAAGCGGTTTTGGAGCATCGACAATCTGAACGATCTTTCACCTCGCCCGCCCGACCATCCCGCCCGCGGCGTGATCTCGCGCAAGGACGATGTCGAGACTCTCGAAGTGCTCATTCTCGTCGAACGATTCAACAGCGGCGCCCATCCGTATCTCAAGCTCTGTTTCCGCTCCGACCGACCATTCGAGATCGGGATCGCTTCCTTTGCGCAACACGACTCGAAGCCAATGCGATCTTGCGTCCTGACGGCGACGATGGGCAACTATGCGCGTCTGCGTCGATTGCATCTTTCCGATGGGCTTGTCCTATCGACCGACCTCTGGCCACGATACGATGGCGACGGCTTCGCGCCGGTCAGACGATTTCCGTTGGAGCAACTGACGCGTACGCCAGAAGGGCACGCCTATATTGAGGCGACAACCGACGAGAGCGAACCAGAGAACGCGGATTACGCTCCGTTCACGTTCAAAGGCTGGAAATACCAGGGACGGCGGGCCGTTCAGTATTGGCGATGTGAAGCCCCGCACGAAGACTTGTTTGTGCGCGTAAACGGTCGCACCAAGTATTGGGCCAGCCGCAGCCCGATTCCCGGTGGAATCTCGTTCGAGAACTTCGAAATGGTGGCACCGTTCATCAGTGGTCAGCAGTTCTGGTTCGGTGTGAAGCCGCACGAAGAGTGACCGACACGATGTCGATTCCGGCGGCAACGCCGGAACGCGTTTTGCGTGAAAGCAGGCTGCATAGTCCTCGTTTAACCGCCGGGCCCAACGGGCCGCGCGTCGGCGAGTACGTTGCGTGGCGTTTCTCTCGGGCGTAGAAAAGGATGTCAGTTCCGGCTCAACTCCCGCGCGGGCCGCTGGCCCCAGCGGTTAAACGATCTGATGGCACGCTGGACACGTACCAACGCCGGAGTATGGTGGAGACGGCGGAGTTTGCTGTTCTTAGCTGGGTCTGGCTGCAAAAGTATCGACGAGCAACTTCTACCCTATACAGGTCTTAGCGGAGGTGACTTCCATGTTCTCAAGGGGCATCGCCACATTGCAGAGAGCGCTCTTGGTCTGTGCTGTCAGTGCCGTACTGTCCAGCTACACCAGTGGCCAAGAAGATCCCGGCCAGGAACGCAAACGGACCGGACAACCTCGAAATGCATTCTCCGATTGGGACAAGGACGGGGATGGATATCTAACTCGGCAAGAGTTTCCGAGTCGCTTTCCTGATGCGCTGCTTAACCGTATCGATGCGGACGGGGACGGTCGAATCTCACGCAACGAGGACGACGCCTTCCGCGCGAAGAACCGGGCCCGGCGGGTAGGACAAGCTCGCCCGAAGCCGAAGAGGGAACAGGGAATCAATCGGAATGCGGGTCGACGATTTAGCCTTCCGGCGGATGTCAAGGTTGTGAAGGACATCACCTACGCGACCGTGGGCGACCGGAAGCTGCCGCTCGACCTGTATCTCCCCGCCAACGCGGACAAACCGTTGCCACTGGTGATCTGGATTCACGGCGGCGGATGGCGTGGCGGAACGAAAGAGAATCCCGGGCGCGCGCTGCCGCTTTTGGAGCGAGGATATGCCGTGGCTTCCGTCGAGTATCGCCTGAGCGGCGAAGCGATCTTTCCGGCCGCGATCGAAGACTGCAAGGCCGCCGTCAGCTTCCTGCGTCTGAATGCCGCAAAGTACAACCTCGATCCCGATCGGTTCGGCGTCTGGGGCTCATCGGCCGGCGGCCACCTGGTCGCACTGCTTGGCACGACCAATGATGTGAAGGACTTCGATACGCACGAAGTCTGCAAGAAGGCGCCGGCGACTGTGCAAGCAGTCTGCGATTGGTTCGGCCCCACCGAATTTTTGCGTATGAACGATTTCCCCGGGCGCATAGATCACGACGACCCCGAGTCTCCCGAATCACGATTCATCGGCGGCTCGATCCAGCAGAACAAAGAGAAAGCAGCGAAGGCCAATCCGATCACGTACGCAAGTAAATCGGACCCGCCGGTCCTTATCATGCATGGTGAAGTCGACCAGGCTGTACCATACAACCAAAGCGAGTTGCTTCACGCCGCTCTGCAGAAGGCAGGCGTGGAATCCACGCTGTACAAAGTGGAAAAGGGCGACCACGGATTCCGTGGCGCCACGGACAGCCCGGAAAAGCTCTTCCGAATGGTGGCCGATTTCTTCGATAGACAACTGAAAACGCGAGTCCGGTGAGCGTGAAGGCTAACCGCGGATTACGCCTTTGGCTTTGTCGTGGATTGTGGTACCTTTCTTGTTGGGTACCGTTGGCGGGTGATGGTGTGGCAGCCCGCCTCGTATTGCCTTTTTGGAGAGTCCAAGCTGATGTTGCGAATCATTCTGCCGCTGATTGCGATCCTGCTGTCTGGGGCCATAGTTGATACGTCGCGAGCTTGTCCGTTTTGCTCAGCCGTCTCGCAGACGCTCAGTGAGGAAATCGCCTCGATGGACGCAGTCGTGATCGCTCGCCTGACAAAAGCGCCATCCCAGCAACCCGGAGCCGCCGTGGGCGACGAGATAGCCAAGGGAGCATTCGAGATCACGACCGTGATCAAGGGCAAACCACACTTGGCCGGCACGAAAACGATCGAGACGGTGTACTTCGGCGGCGCCAAGAGCCCGGAGAGGTTCCTGATCATGGGTGTGGATCCACCCAAAATCGCCTGGTCGACCCCAATCAGTGTCTCGGAGCAAGCATCAGGATACATCAGCCGTTTGAGTGGCTTGCCGAAGAAAGGAGCCGATCGTTTGGCGTTTTTCCAGGACTACTTGGAGGACGATGACGACTTTCTGCGACAGGACGCCTACGACGAATTCGCCAGGGCCCCGTACGACGAAGTGATCGCGTTGAAGGACAGGATGGATCACGACCAGATCGTGCGGTGGATCAAGGACCTGGAGATACCCGCGAGCCACCGCCGGCTGTATTTCGTAATGCTGAGCGTCTGCGGCGGCCCGGGCGACTTGCCCATGCTGGAAGAGATGCTCAGATCGGACGACCGCAAGGCAAAGGCGGGTCTGGACGCGATGGTCGGCTGTTATCTCGCCCTGACCGGCCCCAAGGGTATGCCGTTGATCGAAGATGTGTTTCTGAAGAACAAGGAGGCCGAGTACGCCGATACCTACGCCGCGATCATGGCGTTACGGTTTCACGGAACGGAAACGGACATCATCCCCAGAAAACGCATTCTAGAGGCGCTGCGGCACATGATCGACCGCCCGCAACTGGCGGATCTGATCATTCCTGATTTGGCTCGTTGGGAGGACTGGTCGCCGATGGATCGGCTGGTCCAATTGTTCAAAGACGCCGACGAGAAGACCAGTTGGGTTCGTGTACCGATCATCAACTACCTGCGTGCCTGCCCAAAGCCCGAGGCGAAGAAGCACATTGAAGAGCTGAAGAAGATAGATCCGGACGCGGTGAAGCGGGCCAGCACTTTTTTCCCGTTCGGTGGCGGCATGGGCTCGCCGAGTGGAAACGAGAGTTCGGCGACCGATCGCATGGCGCGTGAGGCCCTGGCCAAAGCCACCTGGGAGGGCGAGCCGGCGCGATTGGGCGAAGTCGCCTTCGTACCCTCCTCCCCTCTTTCGGAGGGGCGGCCAGCGGGCGATCCGAACCGCCTGCCGTCGAACCCTTTCCACGTGGTCGGCGTATTGTGGTTAGTTGACGCCCTGTCCGATTAGAATAGTGAAGAAGAAATGACAACAAGCATGTACGAGACCGAAAAGGTCTACAACGAGGAATACCAACCCTATCGTGCTGTCAGCAAAGCAGCCGTACTCTGCCTGATCCTTGCGCTTGCTTCGATTCCGTCCTATTGGATGCCTGCGTTGCTGTTCTTGCCCGCCGTTTCCCTGTTGTTTGGGTTCATCGGTCTATCGAACATAAGACGATACCCACAGGAACTCACCGGACGAATACCGGTCAAGATCGGTCTGGTCCTGGGCGCGATCCTACTGTTCGGCGGCGGGGCGCACCACGTCTACGTTTATGCGAACGAAGTGCCGGAGGGTTACACACGCATATCGTTTGGCGATCTGCAACCGACCGCTGAGGCCCCGCACCTGCCAATCTCGCCCAGGGCGCTGGAGTTGAACGGCAAGAAGGTCTTTGTCAAAGGGTATGTCTACCCGGACGGCCAGCAGTACAACATCACGCACTTTGTGATGGTACGAGATTTGGGAACGTGCTGTTTCGGCGGCCAGCCGAAGTTGACGCACATGATAGAAGTGAGGCTGCAAGATCCGCTCAGCGTCAATTACGCGCTGCGCAGACGGAAGCTTGGCGGCACCCTGAGGGTCAATACCAGCTTGAAGCCGATCGGCAAACTAGGCGGCGTCTTCTTCCAGCTTGATGCAGACCACCTCCAATGATGAAGCTATTGCCCTGGCTTCTGCTCGCGCTAATCGTCTGTTGCGCGGCGTATCTACGGCTGGTCCAGGTTCACGAGAGCCTTTGGCTCGACGAACTTCACACCGCGTGGACCGTCGCCGACGTGCCTGGCGAGATCGCACCACGGGCGGCCATTGGCAATCACAGCCCCGTGTATTTCTCGCTCGTCTGGGTCGTCGCGAAAGCGATCGGTCTCAGCGAACTCGCAACGCGATTGCCATCGGCCCTCGCCGGCGTCGGTCTCGTCGCGCTGGCCTATCTGGTCGTCCTGAGGTGGACTGGTAGCTGGTCGGCGGGACTGCTCGCTGCGTTGTTGGCCTGCCTGGACCGGAACTGCGTCTTCTATGGCCAAGAGGCGAGACCCTACGCCTGCGTTCAACTGGTCGGACTGGCTCACATCGCATTGTTCAGCAGCCTGCTGGTCGCTCCCACGAAAATCAAGCGAGTGGGTTTCATTGCGCTCGGGGTCTTGTTGTTCTATCTGCACTACACCGCGGCGATGCTTTTTGCGGCCGAGTTGGTCTTCTATGTCCTTCTGTGCGTGCGAAGAACGTGGCGTCCGAAGTACCTGCCGTGGCAGTTGCTGGTCGATTTCGCCGTTATCGCCGTGTGCACTCTACCCTCGGCGCCGCACCTGATGGAAATCGCAGGCCGCCGAGGCAACTGGGCCATGTTCGTGCCACAGTCGCCGTTGTCGGCCATTTTGCGGATAGTCCCACTGCGCAATTATCTACCGCTGCTACCGTTACTTGTCTGGGCAGCGGCGATGCCCGCGGTTCGCCGGTGGTGTCCAAGGTGCTGCGCCTCGGCAGATTCACCCCACGCTGGCGCCCGCCATTTCGTTCTGATTGCCTGTTGGTTGCTCGTTCCGCTTGGAATCGCGTGGCTGGCTACCCAACGAGACTTGGCTCGCCTCTTCTTTCTGCGATATGTCATCGTGACGGCCTTGGCGCCAATCATGTTCTCGGCGCTCTGCTATGCGTCCTGCCCTGGAAAGGTCGCGCGAACGGTATTCGCCGCGGCGCTGGTCATCTTGACGATTCACAGCGGTAACATGATCAACCAGTACCGGCATGACGGCCGTGTCATTGGCGATCGCAACCAGAACTGGCGGTCAGCCGTTCACGTGTTGAATGACAAAGCGTCGAACACGAAGGCGCCTGTGTTTGTTCGCAGCGGTCTGATCGAAGCGGACGGGTTGTACAACAGCAGCGACCGTCGACTAAGGGAATACTGTTTGCTGCCCGCCCTGGGAATCTATCGAATCGAACGAGATGCCGAAACGCTGACACCGCTGCCGACCAATGCGGCAGGCAGCCTGAGCGCCGAGGACCGCAAACGCATCGCGACGGCAGGCGAAGCATGGTTCCTGCTGAGCGGGACGCCCGGACAGGTGGGCGAGATAAAGACCCGGCTATGTCGCCGCTGGGAAGCCCATCATGTACGAGCGAGGGTGGCAGAGCATCACCCGTTCGGAAACGTGGCCGTGTTGCGTCTGAACGTGTCGCCGCGAGACGCAGACCGGTAACGCGGCCCTGGGCCGGATTTAAATTCGGAGGTGGGGCCACCACCCGCGGTAGCCGGATTCGCAAGAATTCGGGCCTTTTCGCAACTCTCCGAAGTCTTGCGACTTCGGCTACCTGGACGCGGCCTGCATTCGGCTCGACAGGCGGGTGCGGGCGAACTGGATCGCAGCGTTCAACGTCTCGTCTTCTGCTCCAATCAACTCGGTCTGGGCGCCATCCACGGGCTTGTTGCCTATCTGGACCACCAAATCGGGATCCACACCACGACGGTTGATTTCGCGTTGGCTGGGCAACGAGTATTTGGCGGTAGTCAATCGAACACCGGCCCTGGATGTACTGAGCGAAAAGATCCCCTGAACGGACCCTTTTCCGTAGCTGCGTTGGCCGATAAGCGTGCCTCGCCGATGGTCACGAATCGCTCCGGCAAAGATCTCGCTTGCGCTGGCCGTATCGCCATCGATCAACACGATCAGCGGCACTCGCCAGGTTCCTATCGAATGCGCCCGATAGTCGAAACACTCGTGCGAATTCCGGCCTTTTGTAGAGACGATGTTTCCGGAAGACAGGAATTTGTCGGCGGCGTCAACGGCCGCTGTGAGCAGACCGCCGGGATTGCGGCGCACGTCGACGATCAAACTCTGCATGCCTTGCCGATGCAGATCCCACAGGGCGGAATCCAAATCGCGACTGGTGGTCTTCTGGAAGCTTCCCAGCCGCATGTATCCTACTCCGCGCTCGGTGTCGACGATTCTGGCGCCTTCGATGCTGGGGACCTCCACGCGACGTCGCACGAGTTGCACGCGTCGAATCCCGCCCTGTCGATCGTCGATTGCTACCTCGACGCTGCTCCCTTCCCGGCCTTTCAACATGTTGGCGGCTTCGTCCGTGGAGACGTTCGCCGTGGAAACTCCATCGACACCTACGATTCGATCGCCGGCGCGGAGTCCTGCCTGACCGGCCGGGCTACCCGTGATTACGCCCACGATGGCCAGCGCGTGACCGTCGGCTTTCAACTCGATTCCGAGGCCGACGAAACTGCCTTCGATCTGACTGTGCACATCATCCAACTGGCCGCTCGTGAGGAAGCAAGAGTACTGGTCCAGAGCGCAAGCGGCGCCGCTGGCGAACTCAAGGATGATTGCCGCCGGGGCCAGGCCCAATTGCGAATCGGCCAGACGAGCCACGTTGAGCGCCACCTCGGTGGCCTGCCGCTTGCTCCCCACCGGGGTGGCATCCATGCGGCGTGTGATCTCGTCACGGAATGCGGCTATGGCGTTCTCGGACGCAAGCAGTCCGTTGTGTCTGCGGAAGGATGCCTCGGTCAGCGCAACGTCCACGTTCATGACGCCGCGGCGAGCCAAATGCCGCCAGTCCGGCTGCCGGTAGTAGTGAGTTTCGATCTTACGCATGACCTCGCCGTACATCTCCAACGCGTCACGCTCGTTCAATCGAGCAACCGAAGCCCGGAACGTGTCGTCGTCGTAGCGTCGACCAAGATCGTAGTGAATCCTTGCGCGAGTCAGCCGGTCGTGCAGGTCCCCTCGCCGGGGATGGTCCTTCAGCGCATCCTCGTAGTGCGCCAGGGCCTCGCCCCATCGGCGCTGTGATTCTAGTTCGTATCCACGCTCCAGCACCTGCTCGAAGGCCGCTTCGTTACTCAACGCGTCGGCAGGAATCACCACCTGGGCGCCAAGGCCGGCAGGTACCAGCGCGATCGCTAGAGCCACGACAAGGGCCATGGGGAGACCGGCGATCAGGCGCGCTTTTGCGCGCAGTTCGGCATTACGCTTTCGCATGACCTCTCCGCAACGGAAGGAAAAAGCGGGAGCCGGACGCGCGAGACGCCGCTTCGATTGACGAAGCGAACAGCCTCGCGCGCCGGCTGCGCCGTTTCAGGATGTCAAGTAAACCGAGGGGGGGCCGAGGGGTTGGGTGGCTTCAAATCTTGGCCCGATGGAACATACCCTACGCAGTGCCCACCGTCAAAGAATTCGGCGAGGATCTTCGCGACTGCGTCTTGTGCCACCCGCACAATCCGAACACCAGCGATTCGTTTGACCGAATCAGTGGGGCCTCTTCCGCGAAAACCTGTTACGCCGATTGCGCATCCTGGCGCGGCGGTGCATCTTGAACCTGCTATCCTTGGGGCGTCAAGGCAATACTACGCATGTCCACCTGGGAAGGCAAACTGCCAACGCGAGAAAACTGCTCTCTCGTATCCCTACCGTTTGACTTCGTAGTAATAGGTCTGATGGGTTCCGTCGATCGAGAAGCTCCCACCGGATTCGACGTCGATGGTCTTCTCGGTCGGGACCCCGTAGATATCCAGTGCCCGCACCTGGGCCGGAGTGTCACCCTTCAACCGAAGTGACGCTTGCACTGGTTCCATCAAAAGCGGCGGACCGCCGGCTTGTTCCAGACGTGACCAATCTCTGTTGTACACCGCGCCCGTCTGCTTATCCCGAGCCATCGCGGTGATCAGAATGTGCTTCGAACGGTCCAACGGTTCGTTGTCCAGCGGCGTGAGGATAAGCGACACGAAAGGAGTCCGGATCGCGGCAGTCACAGCAGGCAGATCGATCGTGCGGTCTTGTGCAAATCCAATCACGCCCTGCGTCTTGGCCGAACGCACTTCGACAAAACGATCGCCGTAGCGCCAAACGAGTTCGCGCGTGGTCGACGTTATCGATCTTGCCGGCTGGTCCCAATGCGGCACCAAATTTTGCTTTAGCGCCGACTCCTTCCCAAAGGCAATTGTGACGCGGCCGATGGCGACGGCCTCCGGCGGAGTCGCCAGCTTGCCGACCAGTTCCTTCTCGTCGTGGCCGCCTCCCGACAGCGCTTGTCCGAGAACGTCCTTACCGGCGAACACATCGTCGCGTGTCAATCGTCGTTCGGCTACCACTGCGCCTTCCTTGATGTGGTTGTTGTGAACGGCAAAAGCCAAGGCTGGAAACTGCCCCAGGTAGTGCGGTGTCTCCGTCACGTATTTGCGCAGATTCGGCCAGCCGTCGCCCATGCGATGCGAACCGCAGGCGAAGTGATAGACCGCGTCCCAACCTTGAAGCCCCATGCCATAGAAAGCGTACAACGGCGCAGCCTCCGCTTTGAACGGCGCTGGAGGCATCATCGACCATTCACTGATACCGAACGGCCGGTCCGCCGTTTGAAACAGCGCCAAACCCAGAAGCCCGCGACCTGGCTGGTCCAAGTGCGTCTGATTGCTGACATCGCCCTCGACGATCACGTGCCTGCCCGCGCCGCCGCCAAAGTAGTTGTGACGATCGATCATGTCCGCGGCCGTATCGGCATAGAGATTGGCCATGCTGGCCGCCGGGCCGGCGGACTTCCACGCAGTAGTCACAGTGACGCCGCGGAAACCGGCACCACGCACCTCCGTCTCGCGCCGAGCGAAGTAGTCTCTTTGCAGGCGAGCCAGAAACTCGATGTAATCGCCCGCTCGGCGCGGTTGGCCCTTGAATTCGTGAAGCGGCCCATCGCTGCCCCAATGGTACGCGCCCATCAGCCCCAGTTCACCGGCTTCCCATCTGTCGTCGCGGTCCCAGCGGTTGTTCCATGCTTTTGCGACCGCCGCCCGACCGCCATACTTGTCCTTCACGAACTGAAAGAACACGCGACGCACAGCCTTGGCAAACAATGGGTACTCGTCACCTCGCAACGCATTCAGCGTGTGGAAAAACACATTGCTTTCGTTCTGGAACTCCAGAATCGCCAGCGCCGGATCATCTTTGTATTTCAGGCGAGTATAGCGGTTGGTATGGTTCAACAGCTTGTCGAAATAGCGGAAAGCAATGTCCTGCAGTCGCCGGTCCAGGTTGATAAAGTCATTTACAATGATCGCCTGCCGATTCCCATCGTGGTGCTTGTCACCTCGATCCAATTCCGCGAAGTAATCCGGATCGTATCCGTCGTGTTCTTGCAGGAACGGTCCGTGGTGCGGATAAATGACAGACCAAGTCGTGTAGATGCCTTGCTCTTTCAGAGCGGCGAACCAACGGTCGTATTGGTCCAGGCGATCCGGATCAAAGTCACCGTTGGCATCCAGCAACCCAACCGCATCGATCACGGTATGCTGCCGCACTAAATTGATCCCATGCTTGCGAAACCACCTCGCCGCCTGAACCATCTCGTCGGGTGTCTTATCCCCGGGCGACGTGTTGATGGCCCAAAACTTAACTGGTTGATCAGCCTGCTGGAAACGCAGTCGCGCACCGTCGCGGTTCAAGAATCCCTTCCGGCCCGCCGGAGCCTCGATCAGATGACTCATGTCAATCACCGATTCCGGCGACAACGGATCATCGTCAAAGATCACTGGGAACCAGTCTGCCGGACCGGCGCTGCCGGCTTTCACCGACGGCTTTGTCGTTCCCGACGGCACCCAGGCGTCGGTCGTTAAACAGAAGCAGTCGATGGCCCCGTGGTTCTGAGGCCCGGAGTCCATGCGAAACTCCAGGGAGTTCTCCCCGGCTTTCAACCGTGCGCTGCCGACTTTGGACCACGAAATGAATCGAAGATCCGGTTTGTTGTCCGCCGCGATATTCATCGCGCCACGTTGGCCCCGCGAAAGGTCGATCGCCTGCCACTGCCCGCCGTTCAAGCGATATGACAAGGAAGACTTGACGTGATTGGCTCGCAGCCAGAACGTGTACTCGTCGGCAACTGGCGCATCGAATACATATCCGGCCAAGCCTTGCTTCCGCGCGTCGAAATGGCTGATCCAATTCCCGCCCGACAGCACACCCTCCTTCACCTGGTCATACCAAGAATGCCGCGTCGTCTGCTTTGTCTGCGCGTCTTCGCCTTCGATCCAGATCGACTCGGCGCACAACGGGGGAACGATGGTCAGCAGAAGAAGAACCGGCCAAGTTCGTCGAGTGTTCATACAGAACTCCGCGTTGTGGATGGCACAGGCCGTACCCAGCGAGTGTGACTGTCCCGCTTGTGTCAGACGGTGTTCACGCGTCGTAACGGTCTGTTTCAGATACTACGATTCTTTTTGGTGTGGCACGGCTTACTTGTTAGCCGTGCTCTTGCCACACTCAACGGTCTATCCCACGCGCACTGCTTGCAGGCAAGCAGTGCCACACGACCATCAAAACGGGTGAAGGCAGGTTCACGTACCGTCTGGTGCTACTGGGACGGGATCGCAACCTCGTCGCGGCACATTAGGTCGCGGCGACAGTACCGAATCGTCTGACCAGCGCCGCGTTTTCCGCAGGCTGGTCACTGTAACGGTCGTATATTCCCACGATGGCAGCATCAATCGGCTTGATCGAGTCGTATGTCTGCCGGAACGCTTGCTCGACCCAGTGGCGACGGTCCGAAAGGCGACCTGCGGCAAGGAACTTGAAGGCCAGGCAGGGCCGATCCGTCTGCTGCATGGCCTTGAACATGCGCGGCGGATCTTCCTCCAGATAGACTTCTCGTTCGGGGATCGGCGTGTATCCCAGCAGTTCCTTCAGCTCGTCCTTGGTGCGGTGACGCTCGTAAACGCAGGTCATGTAGTAATCCAAATCCCAACCCTTCGACTCGATCGTATCGACCACCGCGGGCATGTGCGTCGATACACCGACCTGCAAGCCGGCGTCCCGCACCCGTTTCAAGTAGTCGTGTATGTCGTCGATTTTGCCCGTCTTGAACAGGCGGTCGGTCACTTCGCCATGATGAGCGATTGCGACACATCCGCCGTCCTTCAGCTTCTGGATACCCGACGGGTCGCCCGCCGAAATGGCGATATAGTGCATCTTCAAGCCTTGGTCGACGAACTGCCTGTACATTTCGATGTTGCCAAGGCCGGATTGCCAGCAGTTGATGCCCACCTGTTCGCACCGTCGCAGGGTCTTCAGAATCTGCTCGGTTGTGTAGTACTCTCGCATTTCATAATTGACGAAACACGACAGGTGCGAACCGGCGCCGAAGCAGTTGTTACCGCAGATCAAGCGGGAAATCGAGCACTGGCCGAGCTTGATCTGGGGCAGTGTCGAACGCTCGGACTGCGCCCCGGCAACACCAGACACACTCGCACCGGCGGCCAACGCCACGGGAAGTGTACCGGCCTTTTTCAAAAAGTCGCGCCGACCGTCGTTGGGTTGGTTATCGAGTCGCTTTCCAGTGCCTGAAACGTTTCGCTCGTTATCGATCATGCCTTATCCTCCATCGCGATCATTAGTCCTCCCGGCCTACCGCCCGCCGATCGCCATCAGGTGTGACAAGGTGCGTAAGTACATGACTCCATCGGCCACGGCCGGAGTACTGTGGCTGGGTTCCTCCAAATCGGTGCGGCCCAGGATCTTGAATTCGTCGGCAGCGGCCAGCACGACCACCTCGCCGCTGCGGGAAATGCAATAGATGCGACCCCCGATGCACA
The DNA here is from genome assembly GCA_964623055.1 of uncultured Pirellulaceae bacterium. Taxonomy (GTDB): domain Bacteria; phylum Planctomycetota; class Planctomycetia; order Pirellulales; family Pirellulaceae; genus JADHUC01. The sequence goes on along the minus strand of CAZURK010000191.1, from coordinate 10,133 downwards.
CGGGTGACCCGAAATAGTTGCCCTCGACCCGCTCACGCCACAGACGCTCGCCGGTGGGAGCATCGATACAACTCGCCACACCGCTATCGCTGATGAAGAACAACAGATCGCCATGCGCGACCGGAGTGGGCACGTAGGGCAACGAGTCCTTGATTTCGTATGCTAGTTTCGCCTCGGTGCCATCAGCGGGATTGCCGGGCTTGACGGCAATCATCCGTCTGCCGCCGCGGCCCCCTCCACATTGTGCGAAGATAAGGCCCGCGGCGACCACGGGCGAGCCCACCACCCGTATTTCGCCAAACACATCGGCCAGTTCCCAATTCAGCTTCCCGGATTGGGGATTCAGGCTACTGACACCGTGAGCACTGGATGCGAGGATCAGTTGAGCCGGTCCATCCCCGGCCTGAAAGATAAACGGGGTCGAATAGGCTGTCTTGACCATGCGGCGATCTGCCTGCCAGCGAGTCTTTCCCGTCAAGCGATCCAGGGCAACGACGGAACTGGGCCCAGTCTGCTCGTTGGGCAGAATCACCATGTCTGCGAATAGAATGGGCGAGGCGCCAAACCCGTGGTCTCCGTTGAACGGTCCCAAATCGCGCCGCCACACTTCTCGGCCCTTTTCCCGGTCAAGCGCCACCACAGCATACTCGTCGGGCGTGCCCCACGTCATGTAGACATGGTCGGTATCCAATGTCGGCGTCGCGGTGTCGTAGGCTGTCGAATTGACCAAGTCAAAGGTCGCTGCGCCGAATGACTGCTCCCAGACCAAACTGCCATCCGCCGTTTTCAGACAGTGGATGCTCCGAGTGCCATCCTCCTGGTTGGCCGAGGTCACGAAGACTTGTTCGCCCGATACCACCGGCGATGAATTACTGATTCCCGGCAGTTTCACTCGCCACTTGTAGTCCTTGTCCGTCCAGGTCGTAGGGATGCCGCTGGCGTCGCTTTGGCCGGTACCATTGGGCCCTCGGAAACGAGTCCACTCGCCACCAGCAGCAAGGGCGGGAAGCAAGAATGCTGCCCCGAGCAAGAATGCGCAGATACTACGAAACTTCATCAGATAACTCTCCCTCGGAGGCGAACGGAAACCGCGTCGTTTAACGGCAAGCCGAAGGCGACTTCGTCCCCGCCGCCGCAGTCGCCTTCGGCTTGCCGTTAAACGAGAGACTGTGTCACGCTGCACTGGCAGCCACGTTACGACTCGTATCACAACTTCAGTCGCGTGACGCCAGGAACAACCGCACAATATACCAGAACAGCAGAGCCACTGCAGCAAACAGCGCCAACGACGCCGCAACATGCTGGCCGATACGGTAATGGTGCAGCACATTCGACGTGTAGTAGAGGATGTAGCAGCACGCAAAGGCAATCATCGCATAGGTAAAGATCGGCCCAAGGGAAAAGCCGCAGGCGATAGAGACCACAATCAATCCCAACGCCGCAAAACCGCCGAATACCAAGATGCCACGTAGGAACGAGAAATCCTTCCGCGTGACAAACACGACGCCAGTCAGCACGCCGAACAGCAGCAGCGTGGTGACGGCAGCCGTTGGAATGATCCCCGTGTCGATCCTATTCGCAATGTACAGCAACGGCACAAAAATCAACGCCTGGGCTACGACATAAAGCCCCAATCCGCAATACTGCTTGCCTGGCGAAACGGCCGACGTGGCCCAACTATTCGCAATCCAGCTTACAACCATGAATAACCCAAGCACGACCATCCAACTGTATCTTCCGGCGGTCATCTTGGTGACCAGATTCTCGATACCAGGCAGATTCAGCAGGATTCCCTCCAGGACAACGAAGGCGGCGATCGCCCCGGCCAGATGGATATACGTCTTGGCGATGAAATCCGCCCGTTCGTCGGCGCCGGCCTGGGCGGCGAACGTTTGCCCCGGCGATGCATAAGGGTTGTCGGCGTAGCTCATATCATTCCCTCCAGTTGGTTTCGAAAGGACTGGCACACACAACGAAGTATACCGCGTGACATGCCCGAAAGGCCAGTGCAAATGACCTTTTCTACTGCAGTAAGTACGACGCGCCCGTCACCGCCTACTCGCGCTCGACCACAGAGAAATAGGGACGCACTTTTTCCAGCGTTTTTGCGCCAATACCTTTGATCTTCGTCAACTCGTCCACGCTCTCGTACGGGCGTCCGGCCACGATCCGCGCGGCTAGCACGGGTCCGATACCCTTGACGGTTTGGAGTTCTTCGATGCTTGCCGTGTTCAGGTCGAGGGGCTTATGTGGCCCGTCTCCTCCGCCGGCTTCCTTCCGCAACCGCTCCAATTCCGAGTCTTCTTTGCGTTGTTCGGCCCTAAGCTCTGCGATCCGGTCGGGATTGCTCTCGGCCCAGATGCCCAATCGTTTCAGCATAGCTGCTGACTCGAAATCTTTGAGCCTCTCCTTCATCTCATCGCGAGACACATCGTCTGGCGTCTTCCTGCCAACGCCCACGTTGCGTGCCAAGCCGTTCTTCACGAGCATTGTCGCCAAATCCTCGCCGCGGGATGTGGTGACAAAAGCATAGACTCGGCCGCGCAACGCACGGCCGGCCGCATTCGCATACGCCGTGTGGACGGTGAACGGTTTGGCCAATGCTTGCTGGACAAACTCCTTCGCCTTCTTGCTGAACTTAATGGTCTGCGCTGCATCGGCCAATCCGAAATAGCGAGTTTGGTCTCGCACACGTTGCGCATCGCTTTTCGAATCGACAGACAATTCCGGACAGTCGACGAAGTAGAGCCTAACGTGAATCTTGGTTTTGCCCGTGGCGATCAGGAAGCTATCACCGTCGTTCACCGGATCTTCGACCAGCCGAGAGTTGGTCAAGCGAACCAGATGCGTCAGCGGTTCGGCAGTAGCGGCGCGACAACTCGCGACGACAAAGACAAAACAGAGGATCGCACGGAAAGATGCTCGCTTCATATCATGTACCATTATCACGGCATACGCGTCCCGAGGCCAGCAGTTTTCCCGGAGATTCGGCCTCAGCCGGTGGAACTACCTTTTGCACCTTGCTGATGGTATCCTTTGTTCTTGTTCCAACTGCATTCTGCCCCGAGGCAAGGGGCGTAGGGTGGGCCAAGTCTTCGCGGGCCCACCGGGAACACGGGCACCAACACGGTGGGCCCGCGAAGACATGGCCCACCCAACAG